>NZ_KQ031391.1:3156823-3860439 GCF_000966285.1 Pseudofrankia sp. DC12 | reverse complement strand
GGGCGAGCGGTCGCTCCGGCGTCCGTTATGCGGCGTATGCCTGGGCGCCTCTTCTAGATCACCGAGGCTCTCCCGAATTGGCCAGCAGGATCCGCCTGGGATGGGAGCATTCGGGCATGGGGTCGGGGGCAGGGCCGGAGCGGGGTGCGTCCGCGCGTGCCGCCGCGGGCGCGGGCGCGGACCCGGAGGAGGACCGCGGGCCGCGAGCGCGGGCTCCCTGGCCCGCGCGGCTGCCGAGCCTGGCGGAACGGCGCCGGTCGGCCGGCGCCGGCCCGAGCCGGCGCCGGATGCTGGTCGCGGGCACCGGGGCGTTGGTCGGCGTCGCGGGCCTCGCGGCAGCCGGTGGCGCGGTGTACGAAGGCTGGCTGCCGGGCCGGCCCCGGCTCATCAGGACGATCGAAGGCTGCGGGAGCCCCGGAACCCCGCCCGCGGGCGTCACCACCGGCCCCGTCACCACCACGACGTTCACCAGCGCCGCCCGCCGCCGTGACGTCAGCCTGGTCGTCGCCTACCCACCCGGCTACGCCCCTCGACACACCACCGGCACCGGAGCGAGCAGCGGTACCGCCGCCGGTAGCCCGGTCAGTCGTGCCGACGCCGGAGCCAGGGGCGCCGACGCCGGAGCCAGGGGCGCCGCGACGGGCGGCGACCTCGCGGCGCTGCCGCTCTGCCTGGTGCTGCATGGACTGGGCAGCACGGCAGGCGACCTCGTCACCGGGCTGGCCGGGCCTGCATACCTGGCGGCGGCGACAGCCTCCGGAGTGGCACCGTTCGCGCTGGCCGCGGTCGACGGCGGTGAGACGTACTGGCATCGGCGCGCGAACGGCGACGACCCCGAGAGGATGCTGCTGGACGAGGTACTGCCCCGGCTCGCGGCGCAGGGGATCCGGGTCGACCGGTTCGGCGTGCTCGGCTGGTCGATGGGCGGCTATGGCGGGCTGCTGCTGGCCCGGCGGCACCCAGCGCGGGTCGTCGCCGTCGCCGCAAGCAGCCCAGCGGTCTGGCGCAGCTACGGCGACGCCGCCCCCGGCGCGTTCGACTCGGCCGCCGACTTCGCGGCCAACCGCGTGCTCGGCATCGGGCCGGCCCGCGGAGTCAGCTACCGCATCGACTGCGGCAACGCGGATCCGTTCAGCCCCGTCGACCACGACCTGGCACGGCAACTCGGCGCGGCCGAGCGCGGATTCGCTGTGGGCTGTCACGACTTCGGCTTCTGGCGCCGCCAGCTTCCCGCCCAGCTCGCGTTCCTCAGCGACGCCCTGTCCGGCTAGGACCGGCTCCCGCCGCCCTGCGCGGTCGTTGATCGCTGTCTTCGCCTCGCGCGGCTGTGATCAGGACTTTCCCACGACCACCCGAGGGCCGAAGCAACGATCACTAGCACCAAGGTGGTGGCCCGCGGCTGGCCGGGAAGCAGACGGAGATCGAGAAATGCGGACCGCGGTCCGGGCTGCCCGGCCCGAGGTCGGGAAGCACCCTGGGTCCGGGAAGACGGCGGGGGCGCCCGACGGTTGTGCGAAGACGTGACATCGCAGCCTGGTGGGCTCGCGCCCGCGCCGTTCGCCCTGCCGTTGTCGGTGCTCGACCTCGTACCGGTCGGGACCGGAGTGACGCCCGGGGACGCCATCCGCAACTCGCTCCACCTGGCCCGACGGACCGAGCAGCTGGGCTTCACCCGTTACTGGCTGGCCGAACACCACGGCATGCCGGGGATCGCGAGCGCCGCGACGGCACTGCTGATCGGCCAGGTCGCGGCCGCCACCGAGACGATCCGGGTCGGCTCCGGCGGAGTGATGCTGCCCAACCACGCGCCGTTGGTCGTGGCCGAGCAGTTCGGCACGCTCGGCGCGATGTTCCCCGGCCGGATCGACCTGGGCCTCGGTCGCGCCCCCGGCACCGACCAGGCGACGGCGCGGGCACTGCGCCGGACCCAGGCCTCCCCGAGCGGCTTCGCCGATCGGGGAGGAACCCCGGGCCGCTTCCTCGTCGAGGACGAGTTCCCCGACCAGATTGCCGAGCTGACGACCTTCCTGGCCGGCGCCGAGTTCCCCAAGGGCCATCGGCTGCACGGCGTGACCGCCTTCCCGCGCGCCGAGATGCCGCCGATCTGGCTGCTCGGGTCCAGCGGCTACAGCGCCCAGGTGGCGGGCATCCTGTCGCTGCCGTTCGCGTTCGCGCACCACTTCAGTGCGCAGAACACGCTGCCGGCCCTGGAGCTGTACCGCTCCTCGTTCCGGCCATCGGCCGGCCGCGAGCGGCCGTACGCGATGGTGGCCGCCGCCGTGCTGGTGGCCGACACCGACGAGCAGGCGGAGTGGCTCGCCGGCCCGATCCGGCTGACCATGATGCGCCTGCGGACGGGCCGGCCCGGGACGTACCCGACGCCCGAGGAGGCCGCCGCCTACCCCTGGACCGACCAGGAGCGCGAGGTCGCGCGCCAGGCGACCGCCTCGCACGTCGTCGGCTCGCCGGAGAGGGTCCGCCGCGGGTTGCGCCAGCTGCTCGACGCGACCGGCGCCGACGAGCTGATGGTCACCACCAACGTGCACGCCCACACAGATCGCGTTCACTCCTACGAGCTGCTCGCCGGGCTCGGCGGGGACCTCGTGCCGTCCCGGACGCCCGCCGGCGCGGTCGGGGAGGCTACCCGCCCGGCCGGGTGAGGTCCGCCCGGCGGCGGGCGGCGACACGGTTCCTGACGTCAGGCGAACGGCGCCGGGCAGGCGGGCGCCGTTCGGCAGCCAGGGCGGGACGTCGGGCGGCGGCGTCAGGCCGCCGGGCGGGCGGCGTCGGCCGCGGCGGCGAGGTCGCGGGCGGGCTTGGCGGGCCGGGTCATCTTCGACGGGTGCAGCACCTTCTGGGTGATGCGGGCGACCAGCCCGCGCGGCAGGAACCGTGGCGCGTTCGCCGTCAGGCGGTACATCCACCCGTCGATGGCATACGGCGCGCCGCGCTTCAGGCCCCGGAAGGCGGTGGCGACGACCTCGTCCGGGGTCCGCAGCCGGCCTCCGGTCGCGACCTCGTAACCGAGGCCCTCGAAGAAGTCGGTGTCCGTCTGGGCCGGGCACAGCGCCATGATCTTTACGCCGCGGTCGCGGTACTCGGCCCACAGGGCGGTGGTGAACGAGAGCACGAACGCCTTCGCCGCGCCGTAGACGGCCATGTGCGGCACGGCCTGGAACGCCTGCACCGAGCTGAGGTTGATCAGGATGCCGCGGTCACGCTCGAGCATCCCGGGCAGGAACAGCCGGGTCATCCGCTCGACGGCGGCGCACAGCAGCATCACCTCGCGGTGGTGCAGGCCCTGGTCAAGATCATGATAGTAGCCGTGCTGCCCGAAGCCGGCGTTGTTGACCAGGATGTCGATCGTGAGCCCCAGCTCCGCCACCCGCGCGGCGAGCCGGTCCGGGCCCTCCTCCAGCGCGAGGTCGACGGCGATCTCGTGCACCGTCACCGGATGGCGCCGCCGCAGCCAGGCCGCGGCCGCGGGCAGCTTCTCGTTGGGCAGCGCGGCGATCACCACGTCCGCGCCGCGGCTCGCGAACCCGTCCGCCAGAGCCAGACCGATGCCCGACGAGGCACCCGTGACCAGGGCGGTCTGCCCCCTGTAGTCGTTCACCTAGATCACGCTCTTCCCGCCGCGGACACCTGCCGCCGTTCGACGGCAACCCGGTACATCTTCCGGATTGTGGCGAAGCGGCCAGAGCCATCTTGGGCCATCGGCGGGGGTAGATCTTCACGTGGTGGCTACATCTGTACCCTTACGGGAGTGTCAAGTGCCCCTATGAGCACATTCAGCCACCCTAGGTCGGTCAATCGTGACGACCTGCTCATCAGGCAAACGGGAATACAACCGACAGCGATCCGTGATCGACGGGCAGGATCTGAAGAGTCAGAAAGGCGACACGACCGGCCACGTCAGCCGTCCAGCAGCGCCCGCAGCGCCTTGCGGTCGGTCTTCAGCACGCTGGTCAGCGGGATCGCGTCGACGACCAGCACCTCGCGTGGGTACTTCACCGCCGAGATCCGCTCCCGCGCGAAGGCGACGAGATCCGCCGGCGTCACCGTCGCCCCCGGCGCGAGCTGGACGAAGGCGACGACCTCCTCGCCATGCGCCGCGCCCGGCCGGCCGACCACTCCACAGCCGACCACGTCGGGGTGGGTGAGCAGCACGTCCTCGACGTCGCGCGGGTACACGTTGAAGCCGTTGCGGATGATGACGTCCTTGATCCGGTCGACGACGTAGAGATAGCCGTCGTCGTCGTACTTCCCGATGTCGCCGGTGTGCAGCCAGCCGCCGCGCAGCACCTGCGCTGTCTCCTCGGGGGCGTTCCAGTAGCCGCGCATCAGCGACGGCCCGCGCAGGCAGATCTCGCCCTCCTCGCCGGCCACCGCCTCGGTGCCGTCGCGCCGCTCGATGCGCACCTCGACCCCCGCGGCGGGCTTCCCGACGCTGCCGAGCCGGATGGCCCCGCGCGGCGCGGACGAGACGATCGCCGCCGCCTCGGTGCAGCCGTAGCCCTCGGCCAGGGCGATGTGCGGCAGCCGGCGCTGCCACTCCAGACCGGTCTCCCGCGGCAGCGCGGCACTGCCGCTGACGACCCTGCGCAGGCTGGACGTGTCGTAGCTCTCGACCGGCATGTCCAGCAGCATCCGGATCATCATCGGCACGAGGGCACTGATCCGCACCTGGTGACGGGCGACGAGGGTCAGGAACCCGACCGGGTCGAACCACCGCATCAACACCGACGTACCCGGCATCGAGGCATGCAGGGCCATCACGTTGATGGCCAGCCCATAGACGTGCGACAGGGGCAGCGGGGACAGCCCGACCAGCCTGCCGCCGTCCTCGGGCGCCTCCTCCTCATGGGAGAGGTGGGCCGCCCAGGCGGCGGACGACAGCGCGTCGTGGGTGAGCACGACGCCCTTGGAACGGCCGGTGGTGCCGCCGGTGTAGAGCAGCGCCGCCATCTCGGTGGACACAGTGTCGACCAGCCCGGCCGCGTCGGCGGCCTCCAGCTCGGCGAAGTCGACCACAGGCGGCACCCGGCCGGCGCCGCCCGCGAGGTCGGTGCCCCCGGCGAGGCCGCCGGTGTCGCCGGCGACCACGACGGCGGCGACCGTCGGCACATCGGAGGCCGCTCCCAGCACCTTGGCCAGGAACTCCGGCGTGGTGACGACGAAACAGGCGCCGCTGTCGGTCAGCACGTGCTTCAGCTCCGGCTCGCTGAGCAGGAACAGCACCGGCGTGACGACCGCGCCGGCCCGCCAGACCGCCGAGTAGGTGATCCCGACCTCGGGGCAGTTGGCCATGCAGACGACGACCCGGTCGCCCGGACGCAGACCGGCGGCCCGCATCCCACCGGACAGCCGGGCGGCCCGCTCGGTCAGCTGGGTGCCGGTCCAGCGCTGGTCCTCGAAATGGAGCAGCGTCTCATCGCCCACCCGCTCCTGGGCCAGCTCGGCCAGGAGGCCGAGGCTGCTGCCGGTAGCCATGGTCCCGGTCACCGTCATCGCGTCACGTTCCCTTCGGGCCCGGCCGACCGGCGATCGAGCCGGCAGCAGGTCGGATGCTCGTGAGGTACGACACACAGCCGCGGCTGGAATGCTGCACCCTCCGCGCCGCCGACACCAGAGATCCACTCCGTGACGCGCCAGCGGTGGTCAGAAGGCCTGGCCCTCGCCTCGACAGGTCGGGACCGGCCGGACCGAGCCGTCAGCCTCCACCAGCTGCGGCAGGTTGACGTGCTCGCACAGCTCGCCCGCCTTGGCGTGCCGGAACCAGACCAGGTCGCCGATCTCGAGCCGGTCTGCCGCCGGGCCGCGCAGCGGGGTCCGCACTCCGCCGGCGCCCTCCGAACCGACGAACCGGAGGCCGGCCGGATGCACGGGCTGGGGCACCCGGTCCGGTCCTGGCGGCCCGGACGCGATCCAGCCACCGCCGGCGGCCGTCACGATCCCGGGCGCCGGGCGCCGGGCGGCGCACCACCGGCAGTGCGAACAGGGCGGGTGGGCCGGGTGGGCCGACACCGCCCTGATCCGTCCCCGCGAGACCGCCGCAAGATCACATCCGGCTCTGGCGCGCATAGGGCAAGATGAGACGGCGAACGCCAGTCATCTCACCGGTGCCCCGGACCCGGCTGCGCGGGGAACCAGGCGCGGACGCTCGGAGGAAATCAGTGGGCTCTTCCGCCGGCTGGCGGCAAAGGCGGTCGGGAACCCCGACGGCGTGGGCGAACTGGGCCGGCAACCAGACGGCGACCCCGGCCGAGGTTGCGCACCCGGCTGGCCCCGACGAGGTCGCGGCCCTGGTACGCAAGGCCGTCGACGGCGGTTCGCGGCTGCGGCCCATCGGGACCGGCCACTCGTTCACCGCGATCGGGCGGCCCGACGGCCCGGACACGACCCAGCTGGTGCTGGACCGGTGCGCCGACCTGCTTGCGCTGGACGCCGCGAGCGGGCTGGTGACCGTGGGCGCCGGGATGACGTTGAGCCGGCTCAACCGGCTCCTCGCCGAGGCGGGGCTGGCATTGACCAACCTCGGTGACATCGAACAGCAGACGATCGCCGGGGCGCTGGCGACCGGGACACACGGCACCGGCGCCCGGTTCGGCGGGCTCGCGACCCAGGTACGGGCCTTCGAGCTCGTCCGGGGGGACGGGGAGATCGTGCTGTGCTCGGTGCATGACCACGCCGACCTGTTCGCCGCCGCACGGGTGGGGCTGGGCGCCGTCGGGGTCGTCACGTCGGTGACGCTCCAGGCGGTACCGCTGTTCGCGCTGCGGGCCGAGGAGGGCTCAGCCCGGCTGCCTGAGCTCCTCGACGGTCTCGACGAGTTCGCCGACGGTGCGGACCATGCCGAGTTCTACTGGTTCCCGCATACCGATCGCACACTGACGAAGCGCAACACCCGGATTTCGCTGTCCGCCGGGCAGAGCGAACTCGACCCACTGGGCCGGGTACGCGGGTGGTTCTCCGACGAGTTCCTGTCCAACCGGGTCTTCGGGATGGTCGTCGCCGCCGGCCGGCACGCGCCGCGCACCATTTCGCCGGCGGCCAGGGTCAGCTCTCGGGCACTCGGCGCCCGCACCTTCACCGACCTTTCCTACAAGGTCTTCACCTCGGCGCGCCGGGTGCGTTTCAAGGAGATGGAGTACGCCCTGCCGAGGGCCGGGCTGGTCGGCGCGGTCCGCGAGCTGACGGCCGCGGTGGAACGCTCCGGCCTGCGGATCTCCTTCCCGGTCGAGGTACGGGTCTCGGCGCCGGACGAGATCTGGCTGTCGACGGCGCACGGCCGGGAGACCGGCTACGTCGCGGTGCACGTCGACCACGGCACCCCGCACGAGGAATATTTCGCGATGGTCGAGGCAATCATGACCTCGGCCGGTGGCCGGCCGCACTGGGGAAAGCTGCACACCCAGACCGCCGAGACCCTCCGCCCGCGCTACCCGAAATTCGACGACTTCCGAGCCGTCCGCGCCCAGAGCGACCCAGCCGGCATCTTCACCAACGACTACCTCGACCAGGTCCTGGGGCCCGTCGGCGAATAGCGCCGCAGGGATACGCCGTCAGTTGGGGAAACCGTAGAGGAACCAGCCGTCGACCAGCCAGGGCGACGTCGGTCCGGAGCTTGAGACGTACGGCCGTTGCCCCCAGCCGGCGAGCATCCCGCCGGCGACCAGGGCGATCAGGCCGATGGGAAAGGCCGCGGACCAGACCCAGGGCTGCGGCGAGATCGCTCTCGGTAGCGTATGGCAACCCAAGGTAGTCGGATTCGGTCGGCACGGATAGGCCGGCAGCGACGTGAACCGCCTGTGGTTACCGGGTTTTCGGATCAACTCAAAGTACTTCTCCAGGCCCGACCAGACTGGAAGCGTAGTTTGATCAATCCGGACTGTTATCTTGCCGCAGCCCTGGACCAGACCCGCCTGTTCCGTACGACGGCCAGAATGCCAGCGCGCATCCCGCGCTCGCCCTCTCTGTTCCCGCGGCGAGACATCCGGGCGACGATCAGCGGTACTCGGGGAGCGCGGTGTCGCTGACATCCCAGGAGTCGGCGGCCCAGTCGTCCAGCTGCCAGGGCGCGGACGGCTCCGCACGTTCCAGCTCGATGCGCAGGGTGTAGCCGGGCTCGCTCAGCCATCCGCGGGGATAGCCGAGTCGATCCTGTAGATGGGCCACGCCTTCGCCTCCTTCACCCGTGCCGCCGTCGTGTCCGGTCTCACGACCAGGCCCACCACGGCTTCCGAAGCCGGGCGGAAGCGTACCGTCGCGGACCGGTTGCGTCGGCCCGCTGTCGAGTGCGAGACAAAGGCTCGGAGCGAGGCCGGTGCGGCTGGTTCTGGTGCCGCGACCGTCAACGTCTGCCCCCGCCTTGATCGCTGTTTTCGTCCTCTGGTGGCTACGAAACAGCGCCGGATACGACCACCGGAGGGTCGAAACAGCGATCTGGGGGAGGCCGAAGCCGGCCGAACCTCGGCGGAGTTGGTTCTAGAACTCGTGGCGGACGTCGGCCCATTCGCCGTGGGTGATGGCGTGGAGCTCGTCGGGATTCGTCGGGAAGACGGCGTTGGGAGTTCCGGCCGCGGCCCACAGCTCGGCGTGGGCGAGCAGGTCACGGTCGAGAAGGATGCGCATGTCGGTGGCGTGCGCAACCGGGGGAACGCCCCCGATGGCGTAGCCAGTCGCCTCGCGGACGGTCTTCGCGCCGGCGCGGCCCACCTGGCTGCCTAGCAGCGCCGAGACCTTGTCGGTGTCGACCTGGTTCAGACCCGACGCGAGCACCATGACGGGCTGGTCCCCAGCCAGGAAGACCAGGCTTTTCACGATCTGCCCGACCGACGTGCCGAGCGCTTCGGCGGCCTCGTTCGCGGTGTGCGAGCTGTTCGGCAGCTCACGGGCTTCGCCAGTGCCGCCCAGCTCGCGCAGGCGCTCCTGAAAACGCTCCACCGTCGGATGCATGGCGTTCCCTGCTTCTTGATCGGATATTCAGGACGTGCTGTGCTGGTCTATCAGGGCCCGGCGGCCCGCGCACACGCATCGACGCTGGGCACTCCGTTCCCTGAGCGTCCGTCAGTCATCCGTTGGCCCATGACGTCCCACAGCGAGAGGGACACTCCGCGCGGCTCGTTGGCCCGCCCGGCGTGATAACCCGCTGGTCAACCATGGCCGACGCGCGGTGACCCCCGATTCCAGCCCCGTTTTCGCGCCCCGTCCATGAACGGCGCGGGCGCCGAGGAGGTCAAAGATTAGCCGGCCGCTCCAGCCACCTGGGTGCCGGCCGTCACCAGCCCGAGAACCGGGCCGTTCTACGCCATCACGGCTGGCTGGGGGACGCCCGGGCGAACCGCGGCCGGGGGCGGGCAGATGCCTGGCAGCAACGGGGTCTCGGCCTCGGCGACCCGGGCCGCGTCCACCAGCGCGCGCACCACGGCCGCGAGGTGCGGCGCGCCGCCGGATCCGCGCCGCAGCGCCACCGCGAGCCGGCGCACCGGCGGGTCCACGAGCGGCCGCAGCACCACCCGGTCCGTCGAGCACAGCCCGGCGAGCCGCGGGATGAGCGAGATCCCGCAGCCGGCGGCGATCAGGCTGAGCACCGCCGGGAAGTCGTCGCTGCGGTGGCGGATCCGCGGCGCGAAGCCGGCTACCGCGCAGCCCGCCAGCATGATCTGCAAGCAGGCGGTCCCCGGCCGGCTCGCGATGAAGTCCTCGTCGGCGAGCTGGGCGAGCCGGATCCGGTCGAGGGCGGCAAGCGGGTGGTCGCGCGGCAGCGCGACGTCGAAGAGGTCGTCCAGCAGCCCGACTGTCTCGAACCGGCCGTCGTCGGGGTGGGTGGAGACGAAGTCGCACGCGAGGTCGAGCTCGCCGCCGATCAGCATGTCGTAGCAGTCGGGTGGCATCACGTCGACGATGGTGATGTCGATGCCCGGATGGGTCTCGCGCAGCCGCTCAATCGCGGGGGCGACAATTCCGACGATCGCCGTCGGGAACGCGGAGATCGTCACCGGGCCGATCCGGCCCGCGTCGAACGCCGCGAGGTCGGCCTCGGCTCGCTCCAGCTGAGCGAAGATCTCGTCCGCGTGCCGCAGCAGCACCCGGGCCGCCGGCGTCAGCCGGACGTTGCGTCCGACCTGGTCAAGCAGGGGCACACCGGACTCGCGGGCGAGCGCCGCCAGCTGCTGGCTGACGGCGGACGGGGTCAGATGCAGCGCGGCGGCGGTCGCCGCCACCGTGCCCCGGCAGTCCAGCTCACGCAGCAGGCGGAGCCGTCGAACATCGATCACGTAGAACAGCTTAACGGTGTCGGCAAGAAAAATTAGATGGACCGGAGGATCGAACACCCGTCACTCTCAACGCATGGTCATCGTTGCTCTCATCACCCTGGCGGTCCTGCTGATCGTGGCGACTGTCCGGCGCTTCGGCGCCGACTCCCGCGACGGCCGGGACTGGCGCAGGGCCACCTCGTCCACCCTCGACGAAAGCCATCCCTGGACCGCCGGCTACCGCGACATTCCCCGACTCCATGACGTCCACGCCCGCCAGGAGACCCTGACCGGCTCGCGCGAACGCGGCCTGTTCGGGTGACCCCGGCCACCGGCGACCCGAGAGCCGGCGCATGACACCGCCGGCGATCCGAAAACGGCGGCACCCGTCAGTGACGGGTGCCGCCGTCCAGCCGGGTCAGGAGGTCGCGGCGGCCTCGGCGCCGGCCGGAGCGCCGACATCCTCGCCTAGGTAGGCCTGGCGGACGCGGTCGTCGGCGAGCAGCACGCCGGCCGGCCCGTCGAGCACGACCCGGCCCGTCTCCAGCACATAGCCCCTGTCCGCGATCCGCAGCGCCTGAGCGGCGTTCTGCTCGACGAGCAGCACGGCCACGCCGGTGGCGTTGATCTGCGCGATGACCTCGAAGATCGTCTGGACGATCAGCGGCGCCAGGCCCATCGACGGCTCGTCGAGCAGCAGCAGCCGCGGCCTGCTCATCAGGGCCCGGCCGATCGCCAGCATCTGCTGCTCACCGCCGGAGAGCGTGCCCCCGGCCTGACCGATCCGCTCCTTGAGCCGCGGGAACATTCCGAAGACCATCTCCAGGTCGTCGGCGACGTGTCTGCGGTCGTGGAACGCGCCCATCAGCAGGTTCTCGCGGACCGACATCGACGGGAAGATCCGCCGGCCCTCCGGTGAGTGCGCGACGCCGCGCCGGATCAGCTGATGCGCGGGGATGCGCGACAGCGGCTCGCCGTCGAGGAGTACCTGCCCGGCCCGCGGCCGCAACAGCCCGGAGATGGTACGCAGCGTCGTCGTCTTGCCGGCGCCGTTCGCGCCCAGCAGCGTGACGATCTCACCGGCGTCGACCGTCAGCCGAGCTCCGCGCAGCGCGGTGACGGCACCGTAGGCGACCTCGACGTCGACGAGCTCCAGCAGCATCAGGACTGGTCCTTCCCCGTGATGGTGACGGAGGCGGGCTCGTCGCTCTGGGCTCCCAGATACGCCTCGATGACCGCCGGGTCGCGCTGCACCTCGGCGGGCGTGCCATGCGCGATGACCTGTCCGAAGTTCAGCACGACGACGCTCGCCGCGACCGACATGACCAGCCGCATGTCGTGCTCGATGAGCAGCACCGACACGCCGGTCTCGGCGATGGCGCGGATCAGGTTGGCCAGTTCCAGCTTCTCGGACGGGTTCGTGCCGGCAGCCGGCTCGTCGAGCAGCAGCAGCCTCGGCTCGGTCGCCATCGCCCGGGCGATCTCCAGGCGGCGCTGCTCGCCATAGGGCAACGACGAGGAAAGCTCGTGCAGCCGGTGTTCCAGCCCCACCAGCCGCATCAGCTCGACCGAGCGCGCCACCCCGTCGCGGTCCTCCCGCCGGGCCCGCGGCGTTCCGAAGATCGCGCCGAGCGCGCCGTGGCGCTGGCGCATCTCGGCGCCGATCTGCACGTTCTCCAGCGCGGACAGCGCCGGGAACAGCCGGATGTTCTGGAAGGTCCGGGCGACCCCGAGCTTGGTGATGGAGTGCGGCGTCCGGCCGACGATCGAGTACGCCTTCTGCGGCGTCGGCGCGAACCGCACCGAGCCTTCCTGCGGCTTGTAGGCCCCGGTCAGGCAGTTGAACAGCGAAGTCTTGCCGGCGCCGTTCGGGCCGATGACGGCGAGGATCTCGCCGCGCCGGTGCCGCAGGGAGACCCCGTTGAGACTGGTCACGCCGCCGAACCGCAGCGTGAGGTCCTGCGCGTCGACGACCACGTCACCGCCGGGGCCGTCAGCGGCCGAGGCCGCGGTCGCGGCGGTGGCCGCCACGGCCACGGCCTCGGCGGTGCCCCGGTCCACGCCCGGGCCGGATGCACGGTGCTTGCTCATGAGGCCAGGTCCTCCGAGATCGGCGCGGAACCGAGCGAGTCCGCGTGGCCGATGCCCTGCTCGGCCAGCTTGATCTCCCGCCCGCGCCGCCGCGACGGGACGACACCCTGCGGCCGGAAGATCATCATCACGATGACGACCGCGCCGAACCAGATATAGCGGTCCGTCGCCGGAACCTTGTCTCGCAGGTAGAACGCCAGGCCCTGCAGGACCACCGACCCGACGACCACGCCCAGCCGGTTGCCCATGCCGCCGAAGATGACGATCGTCACCACGAGGAACGACGCCTGCAGGCTGAAGACACCGGGGTTGAAGAACTGCTTGCTCGCGAACAGCACCCCGGCGAAGCCGGAGACCGACGCGCCGATCGCGAACGCCAGCAGCTTCATCCGCAGCGTCGGGACGCCGGTCGCCTCGGCGGCGATCTCGTCCTCCCGGATCGCCGCCCAGGCCCGGCCGATTCTCGACCGTTCCAGCCGGCCGAGCGCGAGCATCACGACGACGATGATGACGAGCAGCAGGTAGTAGTACGGCCTCGGATCCAGCTTCCAGGCGTAGTTCAGGCCGCCGATGTGAATCGAGAGGTGCGGCACGCCGAACGCGCCGCGCGGCCCGTTCGTCCACGACGAGTTGTTCGCGATCAGCTGGATGATCTCGCCGAACCCGAGCGTCACGATCGCCAGGTAGTCACCGCGCAGCCGCAGCGTCGGCGCGCCCAGGATGATGCCGGCGAGCGCGGCGAGCACGAACGCGATCGGGAACACGAAGAACGGGTTCAGGCTGAACGGCGCGTGCACCGGCAGCGGCGGTGACGTGTGCTTGTACGAGAAGTAGGCCGTCGCGTAGGCGCCGATCGCGAAGAAGGCGATGTAGCCCAGGTCGAGCATGCCGGCATAGCCGATGACGACGTTGAGGCCGAGCGCGAGCAGCGCGTAGATGCCGATGTCGTTGACCATCGACTGCTGCGCGGCCGTCGAGAAGAACATCGGCGCGAGGATCGCGAGCACCAGCAGCACGAGGTTCAGGCCGATCGGGGCGTACCGGTTGCCGGTCACGACGGCGGCCGGCCCGCGGGCCTGGTCGACCGGGATCTGGAGCAGCGACCGCAGCGGCGGCCACAACGCGACCACCACCCACATCACCACGGCGATGACCAGGAAGGTGACGATCCTGGGCCCGAAGATGGACTGGGCCACGGCGTGCGCCGGCTTGTCCGGCGAGCCGTCCTTGCCCGTCATCACGGCGAGGACCAGGCTCAGCAGCACCCAGGTGCCGAGCAGCCGCAGGCCCTTGAGGCTGAAGAGGGCACCGGTGACGACAGCGCCGATCCCGGGGCGGCCGGCGGGCGCGGGCGGGGCGGACGCGGGCGGCGACGGTTGCGACATGGTCGGCGCGGCGCTCATGCGGCCCTCCCCAGCCGCTCGCCGAGCAGGCCGGTCGGCCGGATCATCAGGATCAGCACCAGTACCAGGAACGCGATGACGTCCTTGTACGACGCCTGGAAGATGAAACCGCCGTAGCTCTCGATCAGGCCGAGCGTGATACCGCCGAGCACCGCCCCGCGCACATTGCCGATGCCGCCGAGAACCGCGGCGGTGAAGGCCTTGACGCCGGGCAGGAAACCCATGTTGTTCGCGGCGGTGAACGTCATCGCCTGCAGGAAGCCACCGGCACCCGCCAGCGCTCCACCGATGACGAAGGTCAGCACGATGACCCGCTCGACGTTGACGCCCATCATGATCGCCGTGTCGGCGTCCTGAGCGACCGCGCGGATGCTCTGACCGAGGCGGGTGCGAGCGACCAGCGTGTCGAGAACGATGAGCATGAACGCGGCGACCGCGATGATGACCAGCGTCTGGGTGTTCACCTTGCCGGTGAAGATGTGGAACACGACGCCGTTGGTGAACGTCGGCGGGAGCGGCACGTTCTGGTGCCCCCACAGCTTGCCGGCCATGTTCACCGCGAAGCCGGACGCGCCGATGGCGCTGATCAGGTAGGCCAGCCGGGGCGCGTTGCGCTTCCGCAGCGGGCGGTAGGCCACTCGTTCGAGCACGAACGCGGCGAGCGCGCCGGACGCCGCGCCGGCGATGAGCCCGACCATCACGATCCCGACCGAGGCCATTCCGGACGGGGTGTGGTCGAACGCGTGGATGATTGGCCGGGCAGCAAACAGGCCACCGAAGGCGCCCAGCATGAAGACCTCGCTGTGCGCGAAGTTGATCAGCTGCAGGACGCCGTACACCAGCGTGTAGCCGAGCGCGATGACGGCATACAACGAGCCCGACATCAGCCCGTCGATGGTTAGCTGCCAGAACTGGTGGACGAAGCCCATGCATCCGCCTTGTCGAAGATCGTCCGCCGCCGCGGGAGCGACGGATCACGGTCGCTTACTCCCGCGGCCAGGTCACTCGGGGGCCCGACGCCGGCGACCGAGTCCGGTCCCGGCGTCCAGGCGGGCGCCCGCTCAGCCGTCCGGCAGGCGGCGCGGCGCCGTCGAGACATCTCCAGGCCCCCGGAAAGCCGGATCGGGCGGCGGCCGATGCGCGCCCGCCGCCCGATCCATGAGGTCCCAGGCCGGCCCCGCGGCGAGGAGCGCCATGGGCCGGCTCCCGCCGCGTGCGGCGCGCTGGCCTCACGCGGCGGGTCCGGGCGGCTGGGTCAGCCGCCGATCAGCTTCGAGGTCTGGCCGAGGACGGTCAGCTGGCCGTCCTTCACCTGGTAGATGTAGAACGACGCGTCGGTGACCTCACCGGTGGGCGTGAACTTGATCTGCTTGGTCAGGCCCTTGATGTCGATCTTGCCGAACGCGGCCGAGACCGACTCGCGGGTCGCGCCCGTGCCCAGCTGCTTGAGCACCGCGATGATCCCGTTGGTCGCGTCGTACGCCTCGGCCGAGTAGGTACCCGGCTCGGCGCCACCGTTGGTGCTCTTGTACGACGTCACGAACGCGGAGGCGTTCGGGTCGGCGCCGGCCAGGAGGCACGGGCAGCTGATGAGGGCACCCTCAGCGTTGGCCGCGCCGGCCTGCTTGATGTACTCCGGGTCCAGCGAGCCGTCACCTGACATGATCTTGCCGGTGAAGCCGGCGCTCTTGAGCGCCTTGGTCAGCAGCGCGAACTCGGCGTAGTAGCCCGAGTAGTACAGGACGTCCGGCTTCGCCGCCACGATCTTGGTGGCCTCAGCCGTGTAGTCCTTGGTCGGGTTGATCGAGTCGTGCGTGAACTTCGTGCCGTCAGAGGTCAGCGTCGTCTCGATGACCTTGGAGAGGCCGGCGCCGTACTCCGAGGCGTCGTCCAGCGAGTAGACGCTGGCCGGCTTGAGGACCTTGGAGATGTAGTCGGCGGCGGCCTTGCCCTGGCCGGCGTCGGTCGCGATGACCCGGTAGAAGGTCTTGAAGCCCAGTGTGGTCAGGGCCGGGTTGGTGGCCGACGGGCTGACCGACAGCAGGTTCGCATCCGTGAAGAGCTGCTCGCTGGCCTTGGTCGCGCCGGAGAACATCGGGCCGACCATCGCGATGACGTCCGAGTTGTCGACCAGCTTCTGGGCGGCGGTCGGCGCGACGGCCGGGTCGCCCTGGTCGTCGGACTGGACGAGCTTCAGGGTGAACGGCAGCGACGAGTCCGCGTTCGCCTCGGCGATCGCGGTCTTCACACCGTCGAGGCCGTTGATGCCCAGCTGCTGGTTGTCACCGGACAGCGGGCCCTGGAAGCCGATCGTGAACGTCTTCTTGCCACTGCCGGACGAGCCGCTGCTGCCGCTGCTGCCACAGGCGGCAGCGGTCAGCGCGACCGCCGACGCGAGCGCCAGCGCCCCAACGAGCCTGCGCCTTTCCATCAACTTCCTCCTACGTGTGCCGGGCATGACCCCCACCCGCGAACGCCGCCGCTCCCACGTCCGACGCCCGGCCCATCCGGCCGGCCACCCCAAGGACGCGAGGAGGCGCGCGCCCGGTCATGGAGATCGGAACCGGTGCGGTCTCCCCTGCTCCCAACGCCCGTGACCAGCGGAACCGGAAGATCTCCGACTCTCTGGTGCAGTCCGCGCCGAGTTGGCGGAAACCTAGCCAACCCGAGCGCAGGCGGGTAGGGCAGTTGAGCTCTTGTTACACGTAGGACATATTCCAGGCACTTTCGCGCCGCATCCGTTCACAATGCACGGCCTGAGGCCTCCGGCTGGCAACACCAGCCCCACAGGACCACGGGCAGGTCAGAGCGCCTCACCGGCACCGCGCCAGCCGCCGCAGGCCGCCGGAAGATCAGCCGCAGCCGCAGGCGCCACCGCAGCAGCCACCGCCGCCGCCCATGGGAACCGAGGCACCCACCGGCGCGGACGAGCCGCGGCTGACCGCCACCGCAGAGAAGACCCGCGAGGTCTCGGTGTGACCGGCCGGGCAGGGCACCGCCGAGGCAGGCGCGTCCTCGGTTATCCCGCGACGCACCTCGAACGAGGAGTCACAGACCCGGCAGCGGTAGTCGTAACGAGCCATGGCTTGAGAATAGGGAACGCGGACTCCGGTGTCCGCCGGTCCTCACGTCATCTCAGGTCAGGGCGCCCGGTGGCCGGCCGACCGCCCCTTGCGCCGGGTGCCACGGGTGGGCGGCGGGCGGTTCGCGACGATCGCGGCAATCGGCGGGATCACCATCGCCACCACGGCCATGGCGATGGCGGCCGGTACGGAGACCGGCCGCACCACCGTACCGGCGAGGATGAACAGCCCCAGCGCCACGGTCGTCATCACGAGGTAGCCGCGCCTGACCTCCCGGCTGGCCCCGGGGAAGGCCGCGGGAGGCGGCGGTCCATCGCCGGGCTGGGCACCGTCGGCGGCCTGGGCCACGCGGGCGCTGCTGGTGGCGAGGTACTCGTCGTAGCCGGCCCGGCCGGCTGGGTCACCAAGGATGTGGTACGCGGTGGTGAGCCGCTGGAAGGCGGCCGCACTGCCCCCGGCATCCGGGTGCAGCTCCCGGGCGGCGTGCCGGTACGCGGCCCTGATCTCGTCCGCCGTGGCCGACGGCGGGACACCGAGGAGGCCGTACAGCGTCGTCCGCCTGGTCATGGCGGCCTCCTCTCACGGCGGCCCCGCGCCCGGGCCCACGGGCAGCCCGCCCGCTCGCCCCGCCGGCACCATGTCCGGCGACCCGGCGCGTGGCGGCTGACCGGCACCTACCCGAGCAGGGCTCCTCGACCTCCCGTCGATCGATGATCACAGAACGGGACGCGAGATGTGGGCGAATCACGGCGACAAAGCGGGCCACCTCGTCGCAGGAACCCGGCCAGACTGGCGTACTTGTCGCACTTTGTTCGTATCGGTCGCCGAAGGCGTCACTGCTATCTCCTTCTGTCATCAGGAGCCTGGTTGGGGCCGTTGTTCCGACCCCTAGCGAGCAAATGCGATGCTGAGAGTCGCCAACTGCCCACGGTATGCATCAGGCGGGCTGATTATTGGCGAGCTGGACAGGCCTCGAAGCGGACGGAGCCATGGCGGATCAGCTGCATGACCTACCGCGACCGAGCCCTCGCCCCGAGGCCGTCGGCGAGCCCACGGGCGACGGCGCGCGGGAGCTCGCGGGAATCGTCACCGAGTTCGCCCGACTGACCGGGGACGCACGGGCGGCCGCCAGCCTGACGGTGACCGGGCCCGCCGACGTGCTGCCCAGCCTGTACCGGGTCACCGCCGCGGCGACCATCGCGACCGCGGCCGCCGCGCACGGCGCCGCCGAGCTGTGGGCCGCGCGCTCGGGAGACGACTGCCCTCCGGTCACCGTCGACACCCGGCACGCTGCCGCCGCGTTCCGCGGTGAGCGGCTGCTGCGGATCGGCGGGCAGCCGGCACCGAGCCCGTCGGATCCGCTGACCGGCTACTACACGACCCGGGACGACCGGTGGATCCAGGTGCACTGCAACCTGCCGCACCACCGCGCCGGCGTCCTCGAGCTGCTCGGTGCCCGGGCCGAGCCGGCCTCCGTCGCCCAGGCCATCGCCCGCCACGACGCGGCCAGCCTGGAGGCCGAGCTGCAGTCGATGGGCATGTGCGCCACGATGGCCCGCGCCGAGCCGGAGTGGTGGGCCCACCCGGCCGGGCACGCCGTCGCCGGGCTGCCGCTGATCGAGATCGAGCAACTGGACGAGGGTGTACCGCCGGCCGGGCCATCCGCGATGGCGCGGTTCCGCGGGACCACCGTGCCGTCGGCGCCGGCGCAGGCGTTGTCGGCGCAGGCGCAGGCGGTGGCGTCGCCGGCCCGCCCGGCGGCCGGGCTGCGGGTGCTGGACATGACCCGCGCGACCGCCGGTCCCGTCTGTGGCCGGGCGCTGGCCTCGTTCGGCGCGGACGTGCTGCGGGTGGGCGCGGCGCACCTGCCGGACAGCCGGACACTCCTGATCGACACAGGGTTCGGCAAGCGCGGCACGTTCCTGAACCTGCGGGTCGGGACCGATGCCCGGCGGCTGCGCGACCTGGTCGCCGCGGCGGACGTCGTCATCCAGGCCTACCGGCCGAAGGCACTGGACCGGCTCGGGTTCGGGCCGGAGGACCTGGCCAGGATCCGACCCGGCCTCGTGTGCGCGACGATCAGCGCCTACGGCCGGCTCGGGCCGTGGAGCGGGCTGCGCGGCTTCGACGGCCTGGTGCAGACGGCGTCCGGGCTCGCGGTCGAGTCCGCCCGGGCAGCCGGGTCGGACCGGCCGCAGCCGCTGCCCGCGTCGGCGCTGAGCCACGCCACCGGCCACCTCGCCGCGTACGGGGTGCTGGCCGCGCTCGCCCGCCGCGAGGGAGCCGGCGGCAGCTGGCACGTCCGGCTCTCACTGGCCCAGACGGGCCGCTGGCTGATGGGCCTGGGGCAACGGGACACCCTGGCCCAGCCGGGCCTGAGCGACGCCGACGTCGACCCGTTCCGGCGCACCATGCGCAGCGAGTTCGGCGAGCTCTCCTACATCGCCGCGCCCGGTGTGGTCGGCGGCGCCGCGCGCGGCTACGACCGCCCACCCAGCTCACTGGGCGCGCACTCCCCGGGCTGGGCGCCCATCCGCTGACCGCGCCGCCGGTCAGCATGGCCCGCGGCGTCCGGCCTGACGGAACCGAACAGCTCGCGGCAACAAGGCCACCTACGCGCGCTCCGCATTACTTTCAGGGCAGAACGGCCACGCGGCCAATGAGGGCGGAATTTCGGGTTGAATGCACCGCGCGGCGAGCCTCGTCCCGGCAGGTTCCGGGCGGTCACGGAGCTAACTCTGGGAACCGTGCTTCGGATGGCTCACGCGGCTGCGCGCAGGAGCCGAGCCAGGATCATCGCGAGACGGGACCGAGTCATCGGAGTCGCCGCGGCGGCGGCGCGCGCGTGTGCGGGTACCTACGTCCACCTGCCGCTCACGCTGTCCGGCCGCCGCCGCGGCGCGGTCGGCGAAAAGACGCTGTCTGATCAGATCAAGGGTCTGCTCGCGCTCTACCTGATCCAGTCCGGCCGCGAGGGTTTGAAACAAACCACCAGCAGCGGGTCGCCGGCCGTTTTCACTCGTCGCACCCATGCCTGGATGCCTACCCGGTCATTCGAGGGCTATTCCTGTTACCGTCCGTGTCCGCCCGGGTCGAGACGCTCCCGCCGGTTGGCCGCGCGGTACGCGGCTCGTCCGGTTCGGTGCCGGCCGAGCGAGCCACGGCCGGTACCGCGGCTGGGCCGCAGCCCGACGGCACCGCCGGCTCGGGCGGTCCCGCGGCCGGGTCGGGCGGGCTGACCCGCCACCCGCGCCCCCGGCGCCGCCGCTGCGGTGACCGGCACTCGTCCGGCCCCGCGAGCCCTGCGGCGACGACCTGGTCGAGAGTCGGCACCGTCCAGTCGGTGCCCGGCCGGCCCAGGATCACCCGGGCCGCCACACACAGCGCCCAGACGCCGAGCACCGCGCCGAGCGCCATCACATCCAGGCCGCCGACCAGCCATGACAGCCCCAGGATGACGGCCGCCAGCACGAGGCACAGCGTGATCAGGCCCAGCAGGCCGCTGACGCCGGCGGACAGACCGTGGCTCGCCGGCCGCGTCGGCCGCGGCCACCAGGAGGGGTGCCGGCCAGCGGCCGCGGGCGGGCCGTCCGTGGCGCCGGTCCCGCTGCCCCGCCACCGCGGCAACCCGGTCCGCCTCGGCCCGTTGCCCACGTCGGGGTCAGGCCGTCGCGGTCCGGCGCCAGCCGGCCGCCCCGGCCCGGTCCCCTCGGCGGTCTGCGCCGCGCGCGGCGAGATGGGGCCGGGCTGGCCGTCGGTCGTGCCGCTTCCTGGCCGGGAGTCGAGGCGGCGATCGTCGGTGCGCCGTCGCCGAGCCTGGCTTGACGGCGCGGGGCCCGTGGTTGCGGGGGCGGCGGGGGAGCTCGGCTGGCGGGTCGGAAGCAGTCCTCGGACCAGCCGCCGGTCGCCCGCACCCGAGTCGCGGCGTTCCATGCCGCGCTCCTGCCCACCGTCGCCGGGGTAATACGGGGCAGGGACCTTCAGCCCGGCCAACCTGGTCTGATCGCGCCAAGGGCGTGGAGGCGGCACTCTGTCCACGCCGTTCTCCGCACCCTTGGGCGGGATCCTCGCCAAAGCGACGGCATCCGTGAGTCGTCCCTGGCAGCTGCTAGTACCGGGCCTTCTCCACGTGAGCTCCGCTGTGGACGGCGCGCCAGAGCTCGCCGACGGAGCCGAACTGGCCGTGCTTCGGCGCCTGGCGGATCTCCTCGACCACGTGGTCGGGAGCGTTGTGGTCACGCAGGTGGCCCATGACCCCGTCGCGGTCGGCCGGGAACACGGCCCGGCCTAGCCAACGGGCCAGCTCCGAGCGTTCCTCGACATCGCTGAGGCTCATCCCGCGCGGGGCGCTACCGCGGCCCATCCCGTCCGGGCGGTCCAACGCCACTGGGACGTCGTCGGTCGACGGCTCGGGCGACCTCCACTCGGCGGCGTGGGTCTGCCTGCGGGCTCGGACGTAGTCGCGCACCTCGTCGGCCATCGCCTCATCGAGCTGCGGGCCGTGCTTGGCGCTGCCTCGGTCCATCGGCTGCTCCCGTCACGTGATGCCGGGCCTTATGCCTCGGCGGTCGTGGGTGCCTGGGGCTGCGTGGCCGCTGAGCTGTCGTGGGCTCCACTCGGAAATCGGCCCGAGCCCGGACCGGGACCTACCCGGACGGGTGTCGGCAAAGCACGGTGGTCCATGGCCCAGACCCCGAGCAAGGAAGACGGCACTCGGTGTCAAATTGGCCGCACGCATGTCAGGTCGGGGGTGAAAGCGGAATTGTCGGTACTTTTTCGACCCGCAGACCTCGTTCTCGACGGACTTGGCACCGCTTCTCCGGCGATTCCGCCACAGCATGGCCTGATGCGGATGATTATGATCCCATCCCAGCAAGACCGCGGGCTGGCAGCCACCGACCTAGACCACGGACCGACGACCACGGACGACCAAGCCGCACCGGCGCCCCCGCCAGCCTTCGGACCCTCGAATCCAACCGAGCGGCTCCGATCCCCTGTTGCCTTCGACATCCCACGGTCCTTCGCGGTCCTTGGTCCTTCGATGTCCCCGGCTCGAGACGCGCCATCCGGTGCCCGACGTGAACGGACACAGACCCTGAACACGCACACACTTCCCAACCATTCGGCAGGGAATGGTGGACGGACCATCGTGTCGGTACCGTCCGGAGCTGCCGTCGACGGCGCGGCAGACCTGTCTGCCAACCCAGGCCACCTGGCCCGCCGGCTGCAGCAGGTCATTCATCAGCTATGGACGACCTCGGTGTCCACCGAGACCACGCCGCCCCAGTTCGTCGTCCTGAACAGCCTGCGGGCGGCGCCGGACATCGACCAGCGCACGCTCGGCGAGCGGGCCTGCCTGGACCGCTCGACCGTCGCGGACGTGGTCGCGCGCCTCGTCCAGCGCGGCCTGATCCGCCGGGTCCGCGACCCGCACGACGGCCGGCGCAACGTGCTGCGGCTGACCACGCGTGGGGAGGGGACCCACACCGAGGTGGCGCACCGCGCACAGACCATGAACGAGCAGTTGCTGGCGCCGCTGTCCGGCGACGAGCAGCTGGCCCTCGTCACCCTGCTCAACCGGGTCGTCGACGCGCACCCCGCCGGCCGTCCCGGCGGCGCCGAGGCCGACCCGGACTGACTCGCCACGGGGCTGCGCGGGGGCTGACCTGACGGGCAGCTCCCAGCGTGTCCCCGTCTCGCCAACCGGACCGGCGAACGCGGGACGCGGCCGGGTTGGTTCGGCCGCGTCCCAGCAGCGGTCGCGGCTAGGCGTCCTGCGTCGTCGTGACCTCCTGCGTGGCGGGGGTGGCCGGCTTCGGCGGCTCGGGGCGCCACGAGCTGCCCAACAGCGCGGCCGCGCCGAGCACGCCCATCCCCACGGCGATCAGACCGCCAAGCCAGCCGTCCAGGTTGTCGTCGATGGTGGCCAGGTGGTCGATCGAGGCATAACCCGGGCCGAAGGTCGCGATCGCCGCGCAGACAACCGCGATCATGAGGACGTACTCGTACCCCTGGCCCGGCTTGAAGATGAAGAAGCCGTTCTTGCGATGCGCCGTCATACCCGCAACGATCATGATGCCGATGATCGCGCCGGCGCTGAGCGGCGTGAGGAAGCCGGCGGCCAGGCCCACCCCGGCGGCGAGCTCCATCAGTCCGCTCGCCCAGGCGTGCACGATCCCCGGCTTGAGACCCATGCTCGCGAACCACCCCGCGGTACCGTTGATCCCACCCGGACCGAAGATGTGGTTGTAGCCGTGCGCGACGATCGTCAGACCCACGACGATCCGAAGCACGAGGTCCGCGGTGTCCGCTGCGGTCACGAGAACTCCCCTCCACTGCCATCCGCGAGTGAACGCGAAACACGAGCCCATCTGCCGGGAATCTATAGTTCATGGGCACTCACTCGCTCGTGGTACCGCTTGGGGTAACATCGCCGCGACAATTTGGGGCACCCTGGTCACCGCCTGGTTCCGGCCGGTGAGCTGACGCAGCTCACCGCACCGGCGGAGCCACTCTCAGCAAAGCGTGAACGTCGTCGTCGGTCGGCGGGCCGAAGTCACGGTAGTACTCGCCGACGGCCATGAAGTCCGGCGGCGTCAGCGGGCACACCAGTTCGTCCACCTCGGCGCGCACCGCCAGCGCCCCGTCCGGAGACGCTACCGGCAGCGCCGCGACCACCCGCCGCGGGCCAGCCCGGCGTACCGCCCGGGCGGCGACGACCATGGTCGCCCCCGTGGCCAGGCCGTCATCGACGAGCACGACCGTCCGGCCGGCGAGCGGCGGCGGTGCGCGGCCTTCCCGGTAGACGCGCTCGCGGCGCGCCAGCTCCGCAGCCTCCCGGACGGCGACCGCCTCGATCGCCTCGGAGGTCAGGCCGAGCCGCTCGACGGCCCGGGTGTTCAGCACCCTGACCCCGCCGGCCGCGATCGCGCCGAGGGCGAACTCCGGCTGCCCCGGCGCGCCCAGCTTGCGGACCACGAGGGCATCGAGCGGGGCGCCCAGCCGGCGCGCGACCTCGGCCGCGACCGGCACTCCGCCTCTGGGCAGGCCCAGCACCGTCACCGGCTCCTCGTCGCCGGAGGCGTCGCGGAGCACGGCGCCCCGGCGGGAGACGACCGTCCCGGCGATCACGTCGGCAACCAGGTCGCCGAGGAACCGCCCCGCCGCCCGCCGATCGGTGTAACCGGCCATGCGCACGGCGTACCCATGGCTGGTCCGAGCACGCCCACCAACCAGGCCGCTCGCCGGTTCGATCTCCGCCGCGGCGCCGGCCGTCAGCTTGGGCCGGCGGAGGCGCCGTGCGCGGCCAGGTAGGCCACCGACTGGCGGCTGACGAGCTGGACCAGGTCACCGAGAGTGAGGTCGAACTCGTCGAAGTGCAGCCCCCAGGTCGGCAGCGTGTCGAGCGTGGGAAGGGCGCGCTGGTCGACATAGGCGGGCCGGACGGAGATGTCGAGCCAGGCCCTGTTCCCGGACTGTCGACAGTTCGCGGACAGGAAGTTCGGATAGGTCACGAATCCGGTCGACGCGACCGGCAGGTCGGTCGACGACAGCCCCGGGAGCAGGTCACCGCCATCCGGGGCCCCGTCCGGCAGCAGCCCGGCCGTCGGCAGGTAGGGCGCCAGGGCGGCCGCACCGCCGCCGAGGGCCGCGGGGTTGGTACAGAGCGTCTGCAGGTTCAGCGTGCCAGCCGGAGCGGCGACGCCGCGGGACGGCGCGTTCGGCTGGCCGAACCAGGCGTCCGCGGGAGGCGTTCCCTCGTACGCCGAGTACGCCACCACACAGCCGAACTCGTCGTGACGCTGGCAGGCCGGGATCTGGGCCAGGTCACCGCCGACGAGCGAGCCGTGGCGGACTCGCACGTCGGCACCGACCAGCAGCGCGGAGACGAGCAGCGCCCGCTGGCCCTCGTTCGGCTCGATCTCGTCGTGCAGCAGGCGCAGCAGCATCTCCGCGCCCTGGTCGTCGCCGATCAGCACTACAGGCCGGCCACGGTTGTCGTTCAGCAGGTAGTCGTTCCACGCGGACTGGACGTCCGCGAAGGCGAGCTGGCGGGCGCTGTCGGACGGGCCGCCGTGCTGCAGCCGGGAGACGACCGAGTACTGCTCGTAGACCGGGGCGAACACCCGGCAGTCGGCGCCGAACCGGGCCGCCTGCGTGCGGACGACCGCGACCTCGGTGTCGGTGGCCTTCAGCGGCGCGTTGGCCAGCGCGACCTGCGAGACGGTCGGATAGACGTAGAAACAGTCGACCTCGGGGTTCGTCGCGGCCCGGTAGGCGTCCGTCCCGGTCGGTCCGGTGGGGCCGAGAATGGTCGCGTCCAGGTTGGTTGCGCAGTTGTCGTCAATCGTCCCCGGCCGGCAGACCCAGACCGTCGGATGGGCCATGACGAGGCTCGAACCCGTTGTCAGCGCACCCGGCGCCGTCGCCGGGCCCCGCGCCTGTCCACACGCGGAACCGAGCACCACCGTCGCGACCACGAGCAGGCCGAGGCGTTCCCATCGCCTTGACCGAGGAGCAGGCGTCCTCGACACCGTCAGGCCAACGGGAAAGGGCTCATCAGCCGGGCAGCGGCGCATTGAGACCTCAGATCATCCGGGCATGCCGACGCGACCCCGTCGCACGCCCACGATCTGTTTGTCCGACCGTGGCCACCCGTCGATCACCGCGTTGCGGCACAGTATGCACCGTTACGTCCTCGCGCGGGTTCGCGGGTATTGCGACAAGCACGCGAGTCCGCCGCCACATCCGCGGATCGGCGATCGAGCAGGGGCCCGGTCACCGGCGTGGGGTTCCGGTGACCGGGCTTTGGCGGGCCCGCGGACGGCCTTACGCGACGGTTCCGGCCTTTGTTGGCTTGGTGAGGTCGTAGAGCGTCTGACCGCCGATGGTGACGGCGGCGAAGTTCTGCTGCACCCACGACGAGATCTCGCTGTCGGAGCCACCGCCGCCACCACGCAGGCCGCCGCCGCCGAAGCCACCGCCGCCCAGGAAGTAGTGGATCTTCTTGTCGGCGACGTCCTGCCTGAACCCGGCGAGGGTGATCGCCGGATCTCCGCCGGAGAAGCCGCCGATGGCCATGACCGGCTTGCCACCTGTCGCGAGCTCCAGGGTGGCCGCGGACTGGGAGTTGGCCACCGCGGCGGCCCAACGGAACCCCTTGGCCCCTTCGGTGAGCAGGGTGGTGACCGCGGCGTTCGACGAGCCACCCCCCGGCCCGCCGAACCCGCCGCCGAAGGGCCGGCCATTCAGGCGTGCGCCACCACCGGGAAGGCCGCCACCCCGATTGGAGCCACCCTGGTTCGGGCCGCCGCCCGGAAGACCGCCCCCGCCGGGAACCGACCCGCCGAGGCGACCCGGGAAGCCGCCCTGCCCGAAGCCCTGCCCGCCGACCCGGTTCTCGTTACGGCCGGTGGCACCGGCCGTAACGCCCGCTCGGCCGGCGGCCACGAACGGCGCTCCGCCCCCGCCGCGGTTACCGGGCCCGGCCAGCGGGGTCGCGCCGTTGTGCGCCGTCCCGGCGGTGTCCAGGGCGTACGCCGTCGGTCCCGCGAGCAGGCCGACGCCCGCAAGCGCCGCGATCCCGACCGTGGCGGCCGAGGTTCGCGCCCGGCTGGCGAAGACGTCCAGCACCGGCGAGCCACGCCGCACGGCGGTTCGCCCCTGACCGTCGGACGCGTCCGACGGTGTCGGCGAGCCACCAGCCGGGCCCGGTTCCGGCGCCGGCACGCCCACGACCTCGGCGGCCGGCCGGCCGGCGAGGAACAGCGTGAGCACCGCCGCGAGCACTCCGGCGACCAGCACCGGCACGCGCAGCCAGCCCTGCCAGTCGATCCGGCCGAGCAGTCGGTAGGCCCACCAGCCACTCACCCCGAAGCTGGCCGCGAGGAACAGCCGGGAGATCAGGTCCTCCCGGCCACGCCACAGGACGAGGGCGCCGATCGCGACCGTCGCGCCGACCGACGGCGCGAGCGCGATCGAGTAGTACTCGTGGATCGTGCCCTTCATGTAGCTGAAAACCAGCCCGGAGCCGACCAGCCAGCCGCCCCAGAGCACCAGCCCGGCCCGGGCCAGGTCGGTCCTGGCCGCGCGGCGGGTCGCCCACAGGCCACCGAGCAGCAGGATCAGCGCGGCCGGCAGCAGCCAGGAGATCTGGGCGCCGAAGTTCTGCGAGAACATCCGGCCGATTCCAGCCGAGCCGCCGAACCCGCCTCCGCCGCGGCCCGGGACGCGGTTGCCGCCGGGGAACGCCGGTAGGTCTCCCGCCGCGTGGCCGGTCAGCGCGTCGCGCAACGCGCTGGCCGCGGCACCGCCCCGGGGGGCGCCACCGCGGTTCCCGTCGCCGCCGAAGATCCGGCCGAACCCGTTGTAGCCGAAGGCGAGGCCCAGCTCGCTGTCGTTCCGCGACCCGCCGACGAACGGCCGCGACCCGGAAGGCCACAGCTCGACGGCGGCCACCCACCAGCCGGCGCCGGCCACCACGCCGGCCCCGCCCACCAGCACGTGCCCGACCCGGCGCAGGAACGCCGGCGGCGCCGCGACCAGGTACACGAGCGCGAACGCCGGCACCACCAGGAATGCCTGCAGCATCTTGGTCAGGAAGCCGAACCCGACCGCGACACCCGCGAGCAGGATCCACCGCCACGAGCCGCGCTCGACGGCCCGGGTGACGCAGTAACCACCGACCACCATGGTCAGGACGAGCAACGCGTCCGGGTTGTTGAACCGGAACATCAGCGCCGCGACGGGGGTCAGGGCGCACAGCAGCCCGGCGAGCAGGCCGGCGCCCGGGCCGGCCACCCGCCGGACCGCCGCGAAGAGCACCCCGACGCTCGCGACCCCGCACAGCGCGTCCGGCACGAGCATGCTCCAGCTGGAGAAGCCGAAGATCCGCCCGGACAGCGCCATCAGCCACAGCGAGGCCGGTGGCTTGTCGACGGTGATGTAGTTCGACGCGTCCAGCGAGCCGAAGAACATGGCCTTCCAGCTCAGCGTTCCGGCCTGCACGGCTGCGGCGTAGAACGTGTTGCCGTAGCCGGACGCGCCCAGGTCCCACAGGTAGAGGACGGCCGTCCCGGCGAGCAGCACGCCCAGCGCCGGCTGGACCCAGCGCGGATCGCCCGGCCGCCCGCACACGAGCCGGCTGGGCCAGCTCCGCCAGCCGATGTTCCCCGCGCCGGCCGGCAGCGCCGTCGGGGCGCCGGCCGCGGGGGACGGCTCGTCGGGCGCGGGCGCGCCGGAAGCGGTGGGCAAAGGCTCCGTGTCGGCTGACTCCACCGCGAGCGGGTCGGCCGTGAGCACGTCGACGGACGGTCCGGGAGCGCCTGGTGGGGCTTGGTCCTGCGCAGCCGCCGTCGGGCTGGCCCAGGCCTCCCGCCTGGGTGGCCGCGCCGCCGCGTCGACGGCCTGGCCGTCGCCACCGGGCTGCGCCGGGATCGACGGGACGACGGGGGCCACCGGGTCGGCGTCCGCCGGGTCGGGGCGGTCACCGCTGTCGGCGGCAGGGACGGTCGTCATGGGCCGATCTCCAGTGATCGAAGGCGAAGAGGCGGGGGTGGCGCCGTCGATGGCGCCGGGTGTCCGGCCAGGCAACGGTGCTCGGCCGAGCTCGGCGCGCAGCACCCGCACGGGCAGCCGGCGCGTCAGGAGGCCCCTGGCCACCCGGGCGATCCCGCGCAGGTCGGCGAGGGCGGTGGGGACGATGGCCACTCGGCTGTCCGGGTCGTCCACCCAGTCGACCGGGACCTCGTGGATACGGAGCCCGGATCGCTCGGCCAGGACGAGCAGTTCGGTGTCGAAGAACCAGGCGGTGTCCTCGACATACGGGAGCAGCCGGTGTACGACGTCGGCCCGGGCAGCCTTGAACCCACACTGGGCGTCCGAGAAGCGCGTCCGCAGGGTGGCCCGCAGCAGCAGGTTGTAGCACCGGGAGATCGCCTCCCGCTTGGGCCCGCGCACCACCCGGGCCCCGGGCGCGAGCCGGGACCCGATGGCGACGTCCGAGTGCCCGGAGATCAGCGGCGCTACCAGCGGCAGCAGCGCGCCCAGGCCGGTGGACAGGTCGACGTCCATGTACGCGACGACGGCCGCGCGGCTGGCCGACCAGGCCGCCCGCAGCGCGCGGCCGCGGCCCTTCGCCGGCAGCCAGGTGGCGCGGACCCCGGGCAGCCCCGCGGCGAGCTCCTCGGCGAGCGCCCAGGTCCCGTCCGTGCTGGCGTTGTCGGCGATCGTGATCTGAAAGCTGAAGGGGAAGCCGTCGAGAAGGAACGCGTGCAACCGCCGCACGCTCGGGCCGACGTCGGCCTCCTCGTTGTGGACCGGGATGACGATCTCCACCGCTGGTCCGTCGCCCGGCCGCGCGGCCGCCGGCTGGGGCTCGACCGGCTCTGGTCCGGTGGGCCGGGCCGGGATCGGCTCCGGTGGGCCGGGCGCCCGTGCCGGTGCCGACGATGCCGCCGAGGGGAGAGCGACGGACGTCGGCACCGGCGTCCCAGGGACGACCGACAGGGACCAGGCCGGCACTGGGATGGGAGCGACGCCCGGGGTGCCTGACATGCGTGGTGCCACCCCCGGCCGCCGTTCCCATCCCACGCTCAACAGCTTGGCCGCGCCGGTTAGGACAAGCCTTGCGGCAAGCTTGGAATCTCCTGAACTCCAGCTATCACAGAGCGTCCATCAATGGCATAGCCGGGCTTTCCCGGCTACGACACCGGTGTAAAAGGAAATCCCAGGGCGAGCCGGCGGGAGCCAAACAGCCGGAGCAGATCTGGACCGTCCGCCCGGTCTGGCTCAATCCGCTCCCGCACTGGTGGCATCGCCCACGATCACGGCCCGGCCGGAATCGGACGCGTACGTGCGACCGGAGTTCACAAAAGGGGACCCTGCCGGCACGCCGGACGGCTCGTGAATTCGGCCGGAGGTGACCGCCAGTGGCGCTCCGCTGCCGCCCCAGGTCGCCTGGATGATCTCGGCGGCGATCGCGACAGCGGTCTCCTCCGGGGTGCGCCCGCCGAGGTCAAGGCCGATCGGCGAGCGCAGCCGCGCGAGCTCGGCCTCGGTGAGACCGTCCGCGCGCAGGCGCTCCAGCCGTTCGGCGTGGGTGCGCCGCGAGCCCATCGCGCCGACGTAACCGGCCGGCGATCGCAGCGCCACCCGCAGCAGCGGGACGTCCAACTTCGGGTCGTGGGTCAGCACGCAGATCACCGTGCGCGCGTCGACCGTGACCCGCTCCAGATAGCGGGACGGCCATTCGCAGATCACCTCATGCGCGTCCGGGAACCGCCGGGCGGTCGCGAAGACCGGCCGGGCGTCGCAGACCGTCACCCGGTAGCCCAGGAACCGTCCCATCGAGACGACGGCCGCGGCGTAGTCGATGGCGCCGAAGACGAGCATCCGCGGCGGCGGCGCGAACGCCTGCACGAAGACGGTGACCGCGTCGGGCGGCAGCCCGGCCTCACCCAACAGGCCGTCGGCCGCCCGGCCCGACCAGGCTTCGTTCCAGCGCTGCCCGCCTGGGGCGCCGTCACCCGCACCGTCGCTCCCGGGCGCGTCCCGGCTGGCCGCGTCGACCGGAGACCGCTCGCCGCAGGCACCGTAATGGCGGGCGCCCGTGCGGCCGGCCGCGAGCATGCCCCTGGCGTCGTCGACGACGGCGTGGTCGAGGCCAGGTGAGCCCAGCGTGCCGACGACGCGGTCAGGCCAGACGGCGAGCTGCCGGCCGAGATCGCCCGGCCCACTCGCCACCCCGGCATCGCCCCGGCCGGGGCCGGCCTCGTTTCGGCCCGAGCTGGCGGCGGCCCGGTCCGGCCCCGCGTCCGGCGCCGGGCCTGACAGGACGGTGACGAGGGCGACCGGAACGCCGGCCGCGACCGAGTCCAGCGTCTCGAACATCGGCTCGCCCGCGGGTGCGACGAGGATGTCGATGATCCCGCCACAGGTGAGGCCTACCGCCAACGCGTCATCGTCCGAGATCCCGTAGGTCGTCAGCACCGGTGCCCCCGTCGCGAGCACCTCGGTCGCGACGTCGTAGACGGCGCCCTCGACACACCCGCCGGAGACGCTGCCCAGCGCCTCGCCACTCGCATCGACGGCCATCACCGCGCCCGGCTGCCGCGGCGCGCTCCCGCGTACTCCGACGACGGTCGCGACGGCGAACGGAGTACCGGAGCGCCGCCACCCGCGCAGTTGCTCGGTCAGCTCACGCATCGCGTGCCACCCCTTGTCGGTCGCCGCCACCGGCCCACGCACCAGGCGGCCGGCCGCACCACCACCGGTCCGTAGGTCCAGATTCGCGCGCCGAGCCGCCAGGTGCATCGTCTTGGCGGTCACGAGCACGCAAGCCGGACGCGCGCCGGCGTTCTGGGCGGCCCGCCATGGCCTCGCGAGACCCACTCAAGGATAGAAACGAGGCGTGAAGGTCGCTGGGCTGCTGCTGGCGGCGGGGGCCGGCCGGCGCCTCGGCACGCCGAAGGCACTGGTCGGCTGGGACGGCGCCCCGCTCGTCGTGCGCGGGCTGCGGCTGCTCGACGCGGCCGGCTGCTCGCCGCTGCTGGTCACCGTCGGCGCCGCCGCCGACCAGGTGATCGCCGCTATCCCCACGGCCGGACCCCCTGGCGGCGTCGAGGTCGTCCGGGTCGAAGGCTGGGCCGAGGGCATGGGAGCCTCGCTGCGCGCAGGCCTCGCGGCGCTCACGGAAACCGCGGCCGAGGCCGTCGTGGTCGCGCTCGTGGACCAGCCGTTCGTCGAACCGGACCTGGTCAGACGCCTGATCGCCACCGCGGTCGGCGGCGCGCGCGCAGCGCCTGACGTGGCGACGGCCCCGGCGGCCGTCGTCGCCTGCTTCGGCGGCAGGCCGCGCAACCCGGTGCTGTTGCCGCGCGCGATCTGGCCGGACGTCGCCCGGCTGGCCCGGGGCGACGTCGGCGCCCGGGCCTGGTTGCGCGCCCACCCGGACCGTCTCACTGTCGTGCCGTGCGACGACCTGGGCACACCCGACGACGTCGACACCCCGGCCGACCTCGCCCGTCTCGCCGGGCCTCGGGCGGCGGGCGCCCCGCCAGCAGGCGGGCCGGACTGAACCCGCCCGCCTCGCCAAGGCGAGCCGGCCACGGGAGGGCGCCCGGCCTCATCGGCGGTTGTGCGCCGACGGGCCGGCAGGGCGCGCGGGTCAGGCGGTCAGGCCGGCGGCTCGTCGCCGGCCGGCGCGGGTGCGCTGCGGGTCGGGGCTGACCGCGTCGGGGAACCGGCGCAGGTATTCGCGTTCGAGTTCCAGCATCCGGCGGGTGTGCGTCTCGAAGGCATCTTCGCTGCCTTCGAGGAAGGTCGCGTGCCGGGTCCGATGCAGTTGACGCACCTCTCGGACGAGCGCGGCGTCGGACAGGTCGCGGCCGGGGATGCCGTCGGGACGGTGGCTCATGACGAGGCCTCTACCCAGCCCTCTGAGCCACGAACCGGATCCGGCGCTCACGCACAGGACAGTTTATGACACTCCAGGTGACCGTAGGCGACTGCCGTCAGAGTGGCTCCGGGGCGGGGATCGGGGGCATCGGGATGTCGGGGCCGGGCACCGGGCCGGGGTAGGGGTCGGGCACCGGGCTCGGCGGAACCGGGTCCGGCACCGGCACAGGCGGGATGGGATCGGGGTCCGGCACGGGCGGCTTCGGGTCGGGCGGTGGCATCGGCGGCACCGGGTCTCCCGGGCGTGGGCCGGGGCCGGGGCCGGGCGGCGGCAGCACGGCACGGTGCCCGGAGCGCGCCTGGCGTCGGGTGAGCATGGTGGAGCTCATATCGGCCTCCTTCATGGCACGTACCCAGCGTGCACCGATCCCGCCCGTCCGCAAACCTCGTTCGTGGAAACGGCCAGAACCGGCGAATACGGAAAAACCGGAGCGATCGCCACTTCACTGTCGACACGGCCTTCCGGCCGTCACGGTGACCCACGCGGCGTTGGCGGGCGCACGGCGCCCGTGGCGGGCGCGTAGGGCCTCCGTACCCGCGCGAAGAGGGCAGGGACGTGCTCGGCTAGGATCGGTCGGACAAGTCGACCTCCAGGCGACGATGCCGGCCGACGATGGGCAATCCAGCACAGCCAACCCAGTGCGGATGGTGGGCCGGCCTTGGGCCGAGCTTGGGCCAACCGACGGGGTTGGAGGGCAACAGCGGCCCGGAGCGGCTGGCCGGCCGGTAGCGGGCGGCGGTCGCGACGGACTGGTACACGTTCGATCACCGGTGGCTCGTGCGCGAGGCCCGGCGACACAGACGACGGAGGGCGCGGTGGCTGAGCCGATCCTCGCGATCGACTACGGCACCTTCCGGGCGTCCGCGGCGTACGTGGCCGACGGCCAGGTGGAGCTCGTCCGCGAGACCGCCAGTGGCGCGGTGTCCTGGCCGTCGTCGGTGTTCGCGGACAGTGACACTCTGATCGTCGGGACGCTGGCGGAGCGCCGCAAGCGGATCTGGCCGGCCGCCTACCGCGGCGAGATCAAGCGGGATCTGCGCCGCGAGTCGCCGGTCACGCTCGACGGGCGGACCTACCCGCCGGCCCGGCTGGTCACGGCCACGATGGCCGCCCTCAAGGCAGAGGCCGAGGCGCAGTTCGGCGGCTCCCTGCCGCGCGCCGTCGTCACGATCCCCGCGGTCTACGACCCGTCCGGCCCGCTACGGCGCCTCATGATCAACGCGGCCGAGGCGGCCGGTTTCGTCGACGTCGACCTGCTCGCCGAGCCGGTCGCCGCGGCCTGGGCGCCGCTGGGCGCGCACCGCCCCCGCCCCGGCGACCTGGTGCTCGTCTACGACTTCGGCGGCGGCACCTTCGACGCCGCCCTGATCGCCGTCGGCTCCGCCGGCCGGCACGAGGTGATCGGCCACTCGTCCCTGCACGACTGCGGCGGTCGCGACCTCGACCAGCTACTTTTCGACGAGATCCTCAGCCAGCACGGCCGCAGCCTCGAGCCGCTGCTCAACCCGACCGGCACCGGCGAGGTGTTCCAGACCGCCGCCCGCCGGACTCGGCTCGAGCTGGCCGACTTCGCCCGGACGCTCAAGCACCAGCTCACCGACGTCCCGCTGGTCGAGGACGTGTTCGGCCCGGCCGGGCTGCTCGTCGGCATCGACCGGGAGCGGTTCGTCCAGCTCGCCTCGCCGACACTGGCCCGCACGATGGCCTGCTGCCAGCACCTGCTCGATGCCGCAGACGTTCCCGCGGAGAAGCTCGGCGGGGTGCTGCTGGTCGGCGGCGGCTCGCGGATGCCGGTCATCCAGGACATCCTGGCCGGCAAGCTGGGCGTGGCGACCGACTGGCCCGGCCAGCAGCTGTTCGTCCCGCCAGAGCCGGAGCTCGCCGTCGTCCGCGGCGCCGCGGCCTGGGCCGCGTCCGTCTCGACGCGGCGCACGGTCGCCGCCCGGCCGAGCCCCGTCGTGCAGCCGGCCCGTTGGGAGATCCCCGGCGGCACGGCGACGATGGTCCGGTGGCTCACCGAACCGGGCGCCCGGTTCGAAGCCGGCTCGGTGCTCGCCCGGGTCCGCCTGTCCGACGGCTCACTGTTCGACCTGGCCGCCGAGGCCCCCGGCAGCCTGCTGCACACGCACGCGAAGCCGGGCGCGGCGATCACCGAGCACGACTGGATCGCCACCACGCTGCCGACGTCCCCGGTACCGCTCGGCCAGCGGGCCGGCAACGGCACGCCCACCGGAAACTCCGCCGACCTGCGCGGCGGCGGCATGGAGCGGTCGGCCCGGCCGGCGCACCTCGTCGACGTCTCGCTGCGCGCGACCCTGACCGGCCACGACCGCGACGTCACCAGCTGCGCTTTCTCCCCCGACGGCCGGCTCCTGGCCACCACCAGCAAGGACGGCATCCAGCTCTGGGACGTCGCCACCGGCCGGGTCGAGGGCGAGCTGTCCGGCCCCGGACGCAAGGGCTCCGTGCCGAACAGCTGCACCTTCTCGCCGGACGGCAAGCTGCTCGCCATCACCGGCAGTGACAAGTCGACCCGGCTGTTCGACATGGCGACCCGGGCGGAGACGACGGTCTTCTCCGGACACAAGGGCCCCGTCTACGGCGTCGCGTTCTCGCCCGACGGCACGCTGATCGCGACGACCAGCACCGACCGGACGGTCAAGCTGTGGGGCGTCTCCACCGGTAAGCAGATCGCCACCCTCTCCGGCGAGCACCGGGGCTCGGTCTACGGCTGCGCCTTCTCCCCGGACGGGCGGCTGCTGGTCTCGGCCGGCGCCGACTCGATCCTGCTGTGGGACGTGGCGATCGGCGAAAGCATCATGAAGGTCCCGGGGCACACGAACTTCGCGAATGGCTGTGCCTTCTCGCCGGACGGGCTGCTGCTCGCGACGACCGCCAACGACGGCACCCGGGTGACCGACGTCCCGACCGGCACGACGACGATGACGCTCGGCGGGTCGGCGCAGAGCTGCGCGTTCTCCCCCGACGGCCAGTTGCTGGCGACGGCGAGCACCGACGACGTCGCCAGGCTCTGGGACGTCTCCACCGGCGTCGAGGTCGCGACTCTCTCCGGCCACAGCAGCACGGTCATGAGCTGCGCGTTCGCCCCCTACGGCCTGCTCCTGGCCACCACCAGCACCGACACCACCGCCCGCCTCTGGGAGATCATTTACACCCGTTAGTCCCGGCGCGCGGCTGGAACCGGCCGCGGAGCGCCCTTCAGCCGCGCCGCCTTCGGGCGCTGAGCGCCCTCCCAGCCCTTGTCCGGGTGGACGCGGACGACGGGGGCGCACGCCCGCCGATGTCGACATCTCTGGTCCCGTCCCTGCGCCCGTACCGGGTGTCGGGACCGTTTGACCGGTAACGGGGAGCTGTCTGATCGTTGACGGGGCGATGCCCGTGCTCTGACGCGCAGATGGCCGGAGCGTGGCCTGTCGGGGGGTCCCGGGGAGCGCGGCCGGGCCGTGAGACGTCGCACGTTGGCCTGGTCTCTGCTGTCGGCGCCGGTCAGAATGGGCGGGCCCGGCCTGCTCGACCGTTCCAGCCACCCGGTGAGGAGCACGCGTGCACAAGGTCCTGGTCGCCAACCGGAGTGAGATCGCGGTCCGGGTCTTCCGTGCCGCCCACGAACTCGGACTGCGCACCGTCGCGGTCTACACCCCCGAGGACGTCTCCTCCCTGCACCGGACCAAGGGCAGCGAGGCCTACGAGCTAGGCGGGCCCGGCCACCCGGTGCGGGGCTACCTGGACATCGACGAGCTGCTGCGGGTCGCGAAGCACGCCGAGGTGGACGCGCTGCACCCCGGGTACGGCTTCCTGTCCGAGTCCGCGGCGCTGGCCGAGGCGTGCGGCGCCGCCGGGATCACGTTCGTCGGCCCACCGCCCGCGGTGCTGCGGCTGACCGGCGACAAGGTCGCCGCCCGCAACGCGGCAATCGCGGCCGGGCTGCCGGTGCTGCGGGCGTCGGCGCCGCTGCCGAACGGCGACGGCGCGGTCGCGGCCGCCGAGGAGGTCGGCTTCCCGCTGTTCGTGAAGGCGTCGGCCGGTGGTGGCGGGCGCGGGCTGCGCCGGGTCGCGCGGGCCGCGGACCTGCCGGACGCGGTCGGGTCGGCGGTCCGCGAGGCGGCGGCGGCCTTCGGCGACGGGACGGTGTTCCTGGAGCAGGCGGTCGACCGGCCGCGCCACATCGAGGTCCAGGTGCTCGGCGACAGCGCGGGCGCGGTGGTCCACCTGTTCGAGCGGGACTGCTCGGTGCAGCGGCGCCATCAGAAGGTTGTCGAGATCGCGCCGGCGCCGAGCCTGGACCCGGCGGTCCGGGACGGGCTGTGCGACGCCGCGGTCCGGTTCGCCAAGCATGTCGGGTACGTGAACGCGGGAACGGTCGAGTTCCTGGTCGGCGCGGACGGCCAGTACACGTTCATGGAGATGAACCCGCGCATCCAGGTGGAGCACACGGTGACCGAGGAGGTCACCGGCGTCGACCTCGTCGGCGCCCAGCTGCGGATCGCGGCCGGCGAGACCCTGGCCGACCTCAACCTGAGCCAGGACGCGATCACGCTGCGCGGCGTGGCGATCCAGTGCCGGGTGACGACCGAGGACCCCGCCCAGGACTTCCGGCCCGACACCGGGACGATCTCGTACTACCAGTCGCCCGGTGGCCCCGGGGTCCGGCTCGACGGAGCGACCTACGCAGGCGCCGAGGTCAGCCCGTACTTCGACTCGCTGCTGGTCAAGCTCACCTGCCGGGGCGTCTCGCTGGAGAAGGCGTCCCGGCGGGCCCGCCGGGCGCTGCGCGAGTTCCGGATCCGGGGCGTACGAACCAATATCGAGTTCCTGTCCCGCCTGCTGGCCGACGAGTCGTTCCTCGCCGGGGGTGTGACCACGTCGTTCATCGACGAGCGGCCGTGGCTGCTGGCCGGTGACGGCGGTGCCGACAAGACCAGCCGGATGCTGGCCCGCCTGGCGCACGCGACGGTCAACGGCTACAAGCGGCCGGCGGCGGCGTTCACCGACCCGCGCAAGCTGCTGCCCCCGCTCGCGACGGCGGACGCGCCGGCCACCGGGTCGCGTCAGCTGCTCGTCGAGGCCGGCCCGACCGAGTGGGCCCGGCGGCTGCGTGCCCAGGAGCGGCTCGCCGTCACCGACACGACGCTGCGTGACGCGCACCAGTCGCTGCTGGCGACCCGGCTGCGCAGCTTCGACATCCTCGCCGCGGCGCCGTCGTTCGCCCGGCTCACGCCGAACCTGCTCAGCCTGGAGTGCTGGGGCGGCGCCACCTACGACGTGGCGCTGCGGTTCCTGTCCGAGGACCCGTGGGAGCGGCTCGCCGCGCTGCGCGAGGCGGCACCGAACATCTGCCTGCAGATGCTGCTGCGGGGCAAGAACGCCGTCGGCTACACGCCGTACCCGGACGAGGTCGTGCGGGCCTTCGTCTCCGAGGCGGCCGCGACGGGCATCGACCTGTTCCGGATCTTCGACGCGCTCAACGACATGGAGCAGATGCGCCCGGCGATCGAGGCCGTCGTGAACACGACGGGCGCGCTCGCCGAGGGAACCCTCTGCTACACCGGCGACCTGACCGACCCCGCCGAACAGATCTACACCCTGGACTACTACCTGCGGTTGGCTGACCAGCTCGTCGAGGCAGGCTCCCACCTGCTCGCGATCAAGGACATGGCTGGGCTGCTGCGCCCCGCGGCCGCGACAAGGCTGGTGACGGCGCTGCGCGAGCGGTTCGACGTCCCCGTCCACCTGCACACCCACGACACCGCCGGCGGCCAGCTCGCGACCCTGCTCGCCGCGGTGAACGCCGGCGTCGACGCGGTCGACACGGCGGCGGCGGCAATGTCGGGCGGGACCAGCCAGCCGAACATGTCCGCCCTCGTCGCGGCCACCGACCACACCGACCGTGCCACGGGCATCTCGCTGGCCGCACTGTCGTCGCTGGAGGCGTACTGGGAGGCGGTCCGCGACCTCTACGCCCCGTTCGAGGCCGGGCTGCGGGCGCCGACGGGCGCCGTCTACCGGCACGAGATCCCCGGCGGCCAGCTGACCAACCTGCGCCAGCAGGCGATCTCACTCGGCCTGGGCGACCGCTGGGCGGACGTCACCGAGTGCTACGCGATCGCCAACGAGCTGCTCGGCAAGCCGATCAAGGTCACCCCGACCAGCAAGGTCGTCGGCGACCTGGCCCTCTTCATCGCCTCGGGCAACATCGACCCCGAGGTGCTGCGGGCCGAGCCGGAGAAGTTCGACCTGCCGGCGAGCGTGCTCGGCTACCTGGCTGGTGAGCTCGGTACCCCACCGGCCGGCTTCGCCGAGCCGTTCCGCGAGCGTGCGCTGGCCGGGCGCCGCCCGGCGCCGCCGAAGGCCGAGCTGGAGCCCGACGACCGGGCGGCGCTGGCCGGCAACGGACGCCGGGCCGCCCTGTCCCGACTGCTCTTCCCCGGCCCGTGGCGGGACTACGAGAAGGCCGTCGAGCTGTACGGCGACAGCTCGGTCATCCCGACCGAGGCGTTCCTCTACGGCCTGCGGCCCGGCGAGCCGGTCAGCGTCTTCCTGGAGCCGGGCGTCGAGATCATCGTCGAGCTGGAGACGATCGGCGACGCCGACCGCTCCGGAGTCCGAACCCTGTACCTGCGGGTGAACGGGCAGCCCCGGCCGATCCGGGTCCGGGACGAATCGATCACCTCGGTCTCGCCGGTCGCTCGGCGAGCCGACCCGGGCGACCCCACCCAGATCGGCGCCTCACTGCCAGGCATCGTCACCTTCTCCGTCAAGGTCGGTGACTCCGTCGACAAGGGCACCAAGCTCGCTGTCGTCGAGGCCATGAAGATGGAAGCGGCCGTCACCAGCCCGGTCGCCGGCACGATCGCCGAACTCGCCCACGAATCCGGCGACTCCGTCGAGGTAGGCGACCTCCTCGCCATCATCAGGCCCTGAGCGCGCCGGGGATGCCTCCACAGAGTGATGGAGCGTTGCGTTCAAAGCCATCGGATTCAGATCGTGCTTGAGGACGACCAGTACGGTCGGCTTCGTGCGGAGTCTCAGCGCAGTGGGCCGACATCGCGGAACTGATACTCCTGGCTATCCGCCGCGCCTACAGCACCGCCAGGCCCGGCCAGGTTCTGAACGATCTCGAAGCGAGCTTCGGAAGCTGGGCCGGCCGCGCCCCGGACGGCGAAACGGACGCCGAGCAGCTACGGCCGGGCCTCCGCCACACCGCCTGACGAAGGCGCCGTACTAGCTGGCACGGCTGGGCGCTGGGGCTGTCATACCTGGTGGTGGCAGGTTCTGGCCTTCTCCCGACCATCGGGCATGAGTAGGCTCCCGCCGGCCCGGCATGGCCTCTCCTGAGCCCCGGCTCCGGATGCCGGTACCGTCCCGTCTATGGCGCGGCGGTTGGGCAGGACTTTGCGGTGCTCAAGGGGATCGTGACGGTTTTCGGGGCCTTGGTGTCGGCGTTGATGGTCAGGCAGCGACGGCCGCGGGGCGATGTTGCGATCTTGAAGCCGTAGCCGACGCCGGGGTTCCAGTACTCGTTCCGGGTGATCGACTCGCCGGGTGCCATTGGGATCCAGGCGCTGCGGGTGTTGATCTGGGTGCATGGGGTGTCCAGGCACAGGTAGACGATGACCCGCGCCTTCGAGTCGTTGACCAGGGCATACGTGTTGAAGTTGCCGTCGTCGCTGGGGTCGGTCGCGTGCGCGCCGGTGTTCGAGCTGCCGGTGAGCCCGAGCCCGAGCGCCATCACCCCTGCGAGCACGACCGCGCCGAACACCAGCAGCAGCCGATTTCCCTTCCGACCCATGTCCGCCATCATGCCCCGCGAACGGCGGCGGCCGGCGCGGGCGTGACGCTCCCGACCCGCGCCGGGGCCGACCAGGTCAGCAGCCCGGGACGCTGGCGTCATCGCGTCGTCCCGTCAGGGCCACGACGCGGGCCCGGTCAGGGCTGCCGCCATGCGGCCGGGTCAGGCCCCGGCTGGCGTCGCACGACCGTCTGCTCGTCTGCCCGGCCGGCGGGACCGCCGGCCGCGCCGCCAGCCGGACCAGACGCGGGGACCGGCGGCTCGGCCACGGCGGCGGGGCGGCGCAGCCCGCTCGGCGCACCGACCGGGACCGGCAGCTCCGCCGCGGCCGGCTCGGCCCGCGCCTGCTGCTCGGAGCGCGGCCGCGGCGCGGCGAACGCCATCGGGCTCCGCATCCCGCGCGCGGCCAGCGGGACAGCCGGATCCGGCCCGGCCGGTCCCCGTCCGACCGGGAACAGTGGGCGCGGGTCGAGCAGGACCCCCAGTCGACGGCCGAGCGGCGCGGCGTCGCGCAACGCGGCCCGCAGCTCGTCGACGCACTGCCAGGCGGCGCGCGCGTCGTCGTCACCGCCGCCCGACGGCGAGTACAGCGCCAGGTCGGCAAGTACCACGAACCGCTCCAGCGGCCGGACCGTCGCGGTCAGGGCCGGCCGCTCGGCGACCGCCCAGACGACCTCTCGTCTGGTCCAGGCCCGCGCCCGCGGCACGCCGCGTTCGCTGAGCCGGTCGCGTACCTCCCGCCAGGCGCCCTCGACCCGGCGCCGGCGCAGGCCCGCGTGCCGCGTAGCGCGGCGTGCCGCTGACCGTGCTGGTGAAGGCGGCGGTGTCCTGGAACGCCTTCGCGATTCCGAAGTCGGTGAGCTTGAGCCGGCCGTCCGCGGCGAACACGAACAGCACGTTCTCCGGCTTCACGTCCCGGTGCAGCAGGCCGCCGCCGTGGGCGAACTCCAGCGCGCTGGCCACCGCCAGGGCGGCCGCGCAGCCCCACTCCGGCGCGGACTGCCCGGCGTCGATCCGGGACCGCAGGCTGCCGCCGGACAGAAGCTCCATCACGATGAGCGCCATCTCGCCGGCTGGCACGAAGTCATACACCTTGACGACGTGCGGATGGTCCTGCTCGGCCAGCATGAGCGCCTCGTTCTCGGCGCGTTCTCCGCGCACCGAGATACCTGGCATCACCTTGACGGCGACGTCCCGTCGCAGCCGGTTCTTCGCGGCCAGGACCATGCCAAACGCGCCCTGGCCGACCTGGGCACCCAGCTCATAGCCCGGAAGCGCGGCCGCCACCAGAGCCCGATCGACGATCACGTCGACTACCGCTTCCTACGTCCTACGCGGTCACGACCGCGACAACGCCCCCGTGCGTCGCGGCGGTGATTGTCGCAGACCCGCGGCCCCCGGCCGAGCCGGACGCACCGCGTTCATACCATCACCGGTCGACCGATGGGCCTGACACCAGAAAACGAACCCGAATCCAACGCGTCATCCCCAGGCCCCGGAGGCTCCGAATGACGCTCCCATGGTGACGCCCGCGGTCGGGCACCATCTTCCCGATCGCGGGCCGGCGGTGGCCTCAATGAGGACGGACACCGCCGGGCCGCGTGAGCGAGATCAGGTGGCCCGAGGGGTGGCCGCGGTCGAGGAGGTCGTGGCGGTGGCTGCGGCGGTGAGGTCGTAAATAGTGACGCCGTCGACAGTGGCCGCCGTGAAGTTCTGCTGTACCCAGGCGGCGATCGCCGCCGCCGACTGGCTCCCGCCATTGCCGGATCCGGACAGCCCGCCGCCGATGAAGTAATGAATCTTGCCGGCGGCGACGTACTGCTGGAACTGGGCCAGCGTCGGGGACGGGTCGGTGCCGTTGAAGCCGCCGATCGCCATCACCGGCTCGCGGGAGGCCAGCTGGTAACCCGCGGCGTTCTCGGAACCGACCGTCGCGGCCGCCCAGCGGTAGGCGGAGGCGTTCTGCTTGAGCGTCGCGGTCAGGTTCGCGCCCGGCGTCGTCCCACCGAGCAGGCCGCCCATGCCGCCCGCGAAGCCGCCGAAGCCACCGGCGCCGCCCTGGCCCGTACCACCCTGGCCGGCCGTACCACCGCCGGGAAGCGTCGGCGCACCGCCCGCGGAGCCGAAGCCGGGGAAGCCGTTCGTGCCGCCCCCCGGGGTGAACCCGCGGCCCTGTCCGAAGCCGCGTCCCAGGCCCTGGCCGAAGCCACCCGGTCCGCCGGGACGGCTGGCTGCGACCGACGGTCCGGCGCTCGGGATGGCCCCCGAGTGCGCGGTGCCCGCCGTCGCGAGTGCGTAGCTGGCCGGGCCGAGCAGGCCCGCGACGAGCGCGATGCCGGCCACGCCGAGCCCGGCCCGGGCCGTCAGCCTGGGCAGCCCGATGAGCAGCACCGCCGCGGCGAACCCGACGACGAGCACCGTCGGGCGCAGCCAGGCATGCCAGCCGGACGTGCGGCCGAGCAGCCGGGCGCACCACCACGTCGTCCCCGCCGTCACTGCCGCCAGCGTCAACGAAGCCGCCGGGTGCGACCGGTGCTCCCACAGCGTCACGGCGCCCATCCCGACCAGCGCGCCGATCGCCGGGGCCAGCGCGATGGTGTAGTAAGGGTGGAAGATCCCCTGCATCTGGCTGAAGACGGCGCCGGTCACCACGAGCCAGCCGCCCCAGACCAGGAACGCGGCCCTGACGCGGTCGGTTCGGCCACGGCGGGCCGTCACCACCAGGCCCGCGATCAGCAGCGCGAGCGCCGCCGGCAGCAGCCAGGCGACCTGGCCGCCGATCTCGGAGTTGAACATCCGGGCCCAGCCGGTCTGGCCCCAGCCGCCGCCCTGCGACGGCGGGCCGAAGGTCCGCCCGCCGGCCGCCGCGCCCGCGCGGGCCCCGCCGCCGCCGACGCTGCCGGTCTCGTTGCCGGTCAGCCGGCCGAGGCCGTTGTAGCCGAAGGTCAGCTCCCACAGGCTGTTGTGCTGCGAGCCGCCGATGTACGGGCGGTCGGACGCCGGCACCAGCGCGACGACGGCGATGAACCAGCCGCCGGACACCACCAGCGCGAGCCCGGACGCCAGGACGTGACGAACTCGCCGCCACCAGGTGGTCGGCGCCGCGACCAGGTACGCCAGCGCGAGCACCGGCACGATCAGGAAGGCCTGCAGCATCTTGGTCAGGAAGCCGAAGCCGACCAGTACCCCGGCCAGCACCAGCCACCGGGCGCTGGCCCGTTCCACGGCGCGCAGCGTCGCGTACGCGGCGCCGACGAGCAGCAGCACCAGCAGTGCGTCCGGGTTGTTGAAGCGGAACATCAGGACCGCGACCGGTGTCGTCGCGAGCACCGCTCCGGCGATCAGCCCCGCCGCCGGGTTGAACGCCCGGCGCACCGTCGCGTAAAGCAGCCCTACCGAGGCGACCCCGCACAGCGCCTCCGGCACCAGGATCGACCACGAGCTCAGCCCGAAGATCCGGACCGAGAGGCTCATCACCCACATCGCCACCGGGGGCTTGTCGACGGTGATCGCGTTGCCGGCGTCCGAGGAGCCGTAGAACATCGCCTTCCAGCTCGCGGACCCGGCCTGCGCCGCCGCCGAGTAGAAGTCGTTCGCCCAGCCGGAGCGACCCAGCCCCCACAGGTAGAGCAGCGCCGTGGCCGCGAGCAGCAGCCACAGGCCGGGCCGGGCCCAGCGTGGATCGTCCTGGTGGCCCCAGACCAGTCGAGCCAGGAACCCGCGCTGTCCTGGGCCGCCGCCATCGGCCCCGTCCGCCGTGTCGTCCGTACCGGCCTGGTCGGGCCAGTAGCCGGCGTCGTCCTGGCGCTGGCCGCCCGCCGGCTCCAGCGGCCCGTCGGGCGCGAGCACGACGACACCCGCGCGCTGATCCGCGGCCGCGCCGGTCGCCAGACCGCCCACCGCGGCCCAGCTCCCACCCACGCCGTCCCGGCCGCCGGCCGCGCCCGTCGGTGCCGCCCAGGCGGACATGTCCGCCTGGGGCGCCTGGCCCCCGACCGCGTCGAGGCCGGTGGCGGCCGATGCCCCGGTGCTGGGCGTTTCCGCTGTGGCCGCCAGATCACCGACGGCGGCCGGCGCCGCCTCGTCCGGGTCGGTGCGCTGGTCCGGCACGCTCCCGTCGACGGCCTGTGACGCCGGCTCGTGCGTAGTCATGTCATCAAGGTTCACGTAGCCGGCTGTGGTTTTCCTGAACGGCTCCCTAAACCGACGCGGGGGCGCGACCCGTCAGACCGGAGCCTCGGGGCCGCGCCGGCGCCACAGGTCGCGCAGGACGTCGGGCGCGAGGTCTGCCTTGTGCAGGTAGTCCATGCCGCTCTCGGCGACGGTCGCGGGCAGGTCCGTCTGGCCGTAGGTCGAACAGAGAACGACGGCGGTGCTCGGTGCCGCGGCGCGGATCTGGCTGCCGGCGACAACGCCGTCGATGCCGCGCAGGTTCACGTCCATCAGCACGAGATCGGGGCGCAGCGTCTCGGCCGCCTCGACGCCGGCCTCACCCGATTCCGCCTCGCCGGCCAGGGCGGGGCCGCCGGGACCGGCGCTTGCGCGCCTTCGGCGGCCCCGCCGGGTCGGGCGCTTAGCGCCCTCCCCAACCTGGTTCGGGGGTGGGGTTGGAGTGCGGAGGCGGGCGCCTATCCAGGGTCAGGATCTTGGCTGCGGCTCGCTTCGCCTCGGCTTGTCTGTCGCGTCGCGCTTCGGGGCACCTCGGCTCGCTTCGCATCGCCGTCGCTTCGCATCGCCGTCGCGCCTCGCTTCACATCGCCGTCGTGCCTCGCTTCACATTGCCGTCGCGCCTCGCTTCGCGCCGCCGTCGCGCCTCGCTTCGCATCGCCGTCGCTTCGCATCGCCGTCGCGCCTCGCGTCGCGTCGGCGTCTCGCCGGTTTGCGGCGCGATGGTTGCTATTGAGGTCAGGATCTGGCCGGAATCGGTTCTAGCGTCGGTGGCGTTGGTTTCTGGGAGACGGAGGGCTTTGGAGATGACGACGATGAGCGATGCCGGTGTCGTGGCCGGGACCGAGCCGGATGTGCCGGGCAATGCGGCGGCGGCGGTCGGGGCGGCGGAGGGGCCGGCGGTGGCGGGTGAGTGTGGTGATCTGTTGGCTACGCTCAGTCAGGCTCGGTTTTTCCTGCGGTTCACTACGCGTGACCTGACCGACGAGCAGGCCGCCGGGCGCACGACGGTGAGTGCGTTGTGCCTGGGTGGTCTGATCAAGCATGTCGCCAGGGTCGAGGAGCAGTGGCTGGAGTTCGTGGCGCGCGGGCCCGACGCTCTGTCACAGGACCCGGACGAGCGGGACGCCGACTTCCGGCTCGGTGCCGGTGAGACGCTCGCCGGCGCCTTGGCGCGTTACGAGCAGGTGGCCCGGCGCACCGACGACTTCCTGGCGAGTCGGCCCGATCTCGACGTCGACCAGCCGCTTCCGGTGGCGCCGTGGTTCCCGCCCGGCGCGCGCTGGTCGGTCCGCAGGGTGATCCTGCACGTGATCGCCGAGACCGCGCACCACTCCGGCCACGCCGACGTCATCCGCGAGTGCCTCGACGGCGCGAAGACCATGGGGTAGCCGCGGCGCGTCAGCCGACCCGGTTGCGCGGGTTGGGGAGCCGCCAGCGCCGGCGCGCCGTGGGGACGCCCGCGACGAACAAGGGCAGGGCGACCGCCGCCACGGGCAGACCGAGCAGCAGCCTCGTCGGCAGGGCCACGCCGGTACCGACCCCGACCGCGGCCGCGATCTCCCACCAGATCAGCCGGCCGACGCCGAGGCCCACCGGGACGCCGATCAGCACCGCGACCAGCGCGGCGACGGCGGCAGTCACCGCGATGGCCCCGATCCGCGGCGGGGTCGCGCCGAGGACGCGCAGCACCGCCGTGGACGCCGTAGCGGCTCGCGGCGCGTTCGTCGAGGACGGCCTCTCCCGCCCGGCCGGGTCATAGAACCGGCCGGCGACCAGCACCGGCGTGTAGGCACCCGGATCCGAGCCGACCGGATGGCCCTCAAGGGCCCCGACATACCGGACGTCCGGCCGGTTCTCCACCCGCGCCACCAGCGCCCTCGTCACCCAGACACCGCGCACCCCCGGGACGACCGCCGCCGCCCGGAAGGCCAGGTCCGGGTTGGAGGTCATCGTGATCTGCAGGTCCGGCACGTCGTTGACCCGGCGCAGGTCGACCAGCGCCTCCCGCAGGTTCGCGTCGAGCTGGCGGTTGTGCAGGACGGTGCCGAGCCGGGTGCCGAGCTCAGCGAGCAGCCGGTCCTCGGCCTCGCTGAACCGCGGCCATCAGCGCACCGACCCCGACCAGCGCGAACGCGGCGACGTCGGCGGCGAGCAGGAGCGCCTGCTCGGCCTGCCGGCGCAGCACGCCGACCTGGCCCGCCACGACCCCCGCGAGCAGCAGCACGGCGGTCGTCACGACCGGCACCGACCAGGGCGGGTAGGCCGCGCCGAGCACCCTGGGCAGCACGCAGACGGCCGCCACCCCGGCGGCGGCCAACGCGCCGGCGGCGACGAGCAGGCCACGCGGACGCGGCCCTACCTCCCGCACGCGCGGCGCGCCGTCCGGCAGGCTCACGCGGGTTCCTCTTCCGTAGCCGGCTGCTCTAGCTGACCGTCGCGCATGGTGACGATGCGCTGCGCGCCGGCGGCGACGACGAGGCCGCGCCCATACGAGCGTTACGTGGTGCGTCGCTGACGGTCTGGCCGGGCGAGTTCGTCGCGGTCACCGGGCCTTCGGGCAGCGGCAAGCCTAGTTGTTCCACCTGTTGGAGAGCATGACGGCGGCGGACAACGTGGTGCTGGCGGCCCGGCTCGCGGGACTTGGCCGGCGCGACGCGGTCGGCCGCGCACGCGAGCTGCTCGACGTGCTGGGCCTGCTGGGGCGGGCCGAGGCGCTGCCGTCGACGCTGTCCTGCGGCCAGCGTCAGCGGCTCGCGATCGCCAGGGCGCTCGCCGGCGGCCCGACACTGCTGCTCACCGACGAACCGACCGGGGCGCTCGACTCGGCCGGGCGCGGCCGAGGTGCTCGACCTGTTCACCCGGCTGCACGCCCGCGGCCAGACCATCGTCGTGGTCACCCACGACGCCGCTCTCGGCGTTGAACGTCCGGTGCGCGCCCACCACGGCCACGACTGGCTCGGCGGCCCGCTCCTGCGTCGGTTCCATGCCCTCCCCCGTTCGGCTCCCCCCCAGCATTGCACCAGGCGCATCAACCGGGAGAAGCCGGCTAACCAGCGCGATCTCGGTGGTGCTGCCATCCCCGTCCATGCGGTGCCTGGGCGATCGCCCGGCCACGACCGGCGCAATGGCACATCCGGGCCAGGAACTCCGGACCCGTCGCACCAGTCGTTCGAACGCCACGGTGGGACACCGCTGGACTATTGCTCGGCGCAATCGCCGTGCACGACGCTACGTATGCCGACATGCGGCAAATACCCACCGTGACCTGTCCGGAGCCTGACTCGCTTCTCGCAGAAATTGCTGGAATGAGCCGAGCACACTTGGGGATGTGCAAACCATGGCCCGTCACCGCGTCGCCCCCCGGTCCGTCCCGCGAGCTGTTCCCGCCGGCACCGGGGCATCAGCGCGCGCACACGGCCGGCACGCCCCCACGTCCGCGACGACCACCGCGCGCCTGGCGCTGTCCCGGCGGGTCGTCACGCGGCGGATCGCGCTGCCCGCGGCATCCGTCGCGGTCGCCAGCGTGGTGACGGTCGGCGGAGTCGCGTTCGCGAGTGACGGGTCCGGCTCGACGGTCCCCACCCAGCGCGTGGCGAGCACAGCGCCCGCCAACCACCCGTCGGCGAGCACCGGCGTGGACGGCGGCGTCACCGCGTCGGCCGTCGGGATGACCGGCGGCACCCCGGCGGGCACGGCCGCGACCGGCGCGGTCGCCGCGTCGCCGAACGACGCCGCGGCGATCGCCGCCGCCATCCGGCACAGCGACCTGACCGGCCAGGTTCCGGCGAATGCCTACCAGGTCGTCGGGGCGAAGCTCTCCCGCGGCGACCCGACCTGGGCGTGGGCGCGGCTGATCCCGGTGACCGACACGATCGACCAGGCCCAGGGCGTGCTGCACCGCACCGCGTCCGGCTGGCAGCTCGTCCAGCTCGGCAGCTACGAGGTCGGCTGCTCGGTCGCGCCGGCCCAGGTCCGGGCCGATCTGGCCCTCGACTGCCCGCCCGGCGCCGCCGGCTAGGTGCTTCTCGCCGATCTTGCCAAAGATCCACGGCGAGCACCCTAGGTGCGGTCGAGCCGACGGGCCACACTGTCAAGCTACCGTCAGGCCTGGCCAAAACCGGCCTGCCTACAGGCAGACTGGTGGGATGGCCCTGCGTACCCCCGCGAGTGGACAGAACCCCGGGGGTCGTCGTCGCCAGCCGGAGGCAACCCGTGACCGCCTCCTCGCCGCCGCCGTCGACCTGTTCGCCGAGCGCGGCTACGACCGCGTCCGAGTCCGGGACATCGCCCAACGAGCCGGCGTGACGACCGGCGCGATCTACGCGCATTACCCCGATATGGCCTCGCTGCTCGCCGACGCGGCCGGCCGGGCGGTCGACCACGCGGTGGAGGCGGTCGCGCACGTCGGCCACGGCGAGGTCGGGCCCGCCCTGCTCGCGACCGTGACCACCACAGCGGCCGGCGGGCGGCGGCTGTCGCGTGAGCAGGCGCTGCTGCTCGAGGCGATGGTCGCGGCCCGCCGCGAGCCCACGCTGCGCAAGGCACTCGGCGAGGTGCTGCGCGACCGGCTCGAGGTGCTCCGCGGCGCCGTCGCGCAGGCGCGCGAGGACGGCGAGCTGCGCGCCGACCTGGCCCCGGACGCCGTCGCCTGGTTCCTCTACCTGGCGCCCATCGGCCTGCTCACCGGCCGGGCCGCCGGGATACCCGGCCCGGACCTCGACGAGTTGCGCGCCGTTCTGGAAGCCGTGGTCACCGGCCTGGGCAAGACCCCCGTCGGCGTGGGTCCCGACGAACCGATCGCCGCGACCGGCGACCCGGACGCGGCGGAGGCTGCCCCGCCGGTCCCGGCCCTGGGGGACGCACAGCACGGGTAGCTGATCGGGGACGCGCGCGCCGGCCGTCCGCGAGCTCAGCCGGTGTCGCCGGTCTTGGGGTGCGAAGCGGTCCCGTGCGTCCTGGACCTGGGCGGCTTGGGTGAACGGTGGTGCTCCTTGCCACGCGGCTCCTTGATCAACGAGATCGGGCCCGGCACCCGCCTGCGGGACCGGCCCGCGCCCCCGCCGACCGACGATGGGCCCTTCGGCCGCGGGCCGGTGGCCGGTGGCTGCTCGCTCTCCGCCTTCCCGCCGGCCTTGGGCCCCGGGCCGCTCTCGACCGTCGTATCCGACGCGTCGGCCTTCCTGGCCGCGGCCCGCCCCGCTGCGGCAGGCTTGGCGTCCGCCGCAGCGGCTTCCCCGGCCGGCGCCGTCGACTGCGCTGCGGCCTTCGCCGGCTTCGCGGCCTTCGCCGGATTCGCGGCCTTCGCCGGCTTCGCGGCCTTCGACGTGGCCGCCTTCGCGCCGCTGGTCGCCTTGGCCGTAGCCACCTTCGACGTCGTGGCCTTCGAGGCGGCGGGCCGCGGCCTGGCGGGTCGCGGCCTGGCCGCGGGCGGGACGGGCGGGGCCGGCTCGGCGTCGGGCGCGGGCTCGGCGAGGCCGTAGACGCGACGGGCGTTACCGGCCCCGATCATCGTGGCGACCCGGTCCGCGTCCCGCGCCGTCCAGTCGTCGGCCTCGACACCCGCGGCGAGGAAGGAGCCGAGGCCCCGGCGGAACAGCTTCGCCCCCAGCAGATACAGCTCGGCGAGCGCGAAGGCGTCGGTGGAGAACAACATCTTGCCGAACGGCGCCAGCTCCAGCGTCTCGGCCAGCACCGTGGCGCTCCCCCGGCCGAGGTTGTGGGTGGCCAGGCCGACGTCCACGTAGACGTGCGGGAACACCTGCGCCAGGTAGCCCGCCTCCCGGTGGTACGGGTAGCAGTGCAGCAGCAGCACCGGTGCGCCGGTGGGGACCAGCTCGCGCAGCAGGTCGGTCAGCAGCAGCGGGTTGGCCCGGGCCAGGTGCAGGTCGGTGTCGCCGAAGCCAGTGTGGATCTGCACCGGCAGGCCGAGGTCCGCGCCGGCCCAGATCAGGAAGCTGTGCAGCACCGGGTCGGCCAGCCGGATCGGCGCGCCCGCGCGCAGCTGGCTGACCCAGCCGCGCACCGAGGCGATCACCGCGCGGTCGGTGGGCCGCTCCGACGGCAGGTCGAGCCCGACTCGGTAGGCGGCCACCGACTTGACGCCGACGACGCCGACGCCGGCCGGGCTGCCGGTCCTGGTGGTCTTCCGGGCCGCGCCGGCCGGCCGTTCGGCGGCGCCGGAGGGCGGCTCCTCGCGGCCGGTGCGGGCGGCGAGCCGGGAACGGACGAGGTCGGGGAAGTGGGCGACGCCCACCTGGCCGGTGACGATGTCGAGCGCCACCTGCTCGGCCAGCGGCTCGAGCCGGACGACGTCATGGGCGCGGGCACGGGCGACCCCGGCCAGGTCAGCGGCGCCGGTCAGCCGCTCGGGGGCGAAGCCGGTGTCGACGCAGAGCTCCTCGATGCCCGCGGCGCGCAGCATCCGGGTGGCCACCTCGTCCGGGCCCAGCTCGGCCCGGCGGCCCAGGTAGTCATCCGGCTCGGCGTGCGGGGCCAGGTCCAGCACCGGCGCGCACCAGCGCCGCAGCGCGAGCCCGAGCTGGCTGTCGAAGAAGGACGTGCCCGCCGGCGCGGGATGGTCCGCCTCCGTCATGGCCCGCTCGAAGTCGGCCCGGTCTAGCTCGCGCCGCACCAGCCCGTGGCAGTGGTGGTCGACGAGCGGAAGCGTCTCGATCCTGGGCAGCCGCACCCGGAGTGCTTCCCCCGGATCCCTCGTCAGCATGCGTCGGGCGCCGCCGGTGCCGGCCCAACCGGCCATCCGGGGCCGCGCGCTGCGGGTGGACGGGCGGTAAACGGCTCCCGAAGTCTGGCCCGGGGCCTTCGCGGGGCAATCGGTTATCCACAGGTATCCACAGGCTCGATGTCACCGATGCGGCCTGAAACCGCTGCACAGCCGGCGGATAGTCCCGATGACTAGCAGTCAACCTGTCCATCGGCCCGGCTATACACAGCCCACCCCAGGTTATCCACAAGTTATCCACAGGCGGGGCGGCCGATGTGGAGTCATCAGGGCCGTACCCAGGCTCGGCTTCAGGACCGGGCGTCGACGCCAAGCCCGGATACATCCACCCAAAGCACCGGTAGGCGCGACCGAGCCCGGCTACGACTGTTCCCCCGGAACAGTTCGCCCACGGAAAGTCCACTCCGCCGGGACATGGTCCGGCCCAGGTTCAGCTGCGAAGGTCAATCCATGACCTCGTACTCGGATTCCGACCTGCTGCGCGAGCTCGAGCCCGTCGCCGCGGCGAACCTCGACCGGCACCTGGGCCTCGCCGCCGAGTGGATGCCGCACGAGTACGTCCCCTGGAGCCAGGGCCGCGACTTCGACTCCCAGCCGTGGGAGCCGGGGCAGTCCACGCTGTCGGACGTCGCGCAGCTGGCGTTCGAGGTCAACCTGCTCACCGAGGACAACCTGCCGAGCTACCACCGGGAGATCGCCGGCGGCTTCGGCCTCGACAGCGCCTGGGGCACCTGGGTGGGCCGGTGGACGGCCGAGGAGGGCCGGCACGCGATCGCGATGCGCGACTTCCTGCTGGTCACCCGGGGTGTCGACCCGGTTACCCTGGAGCGCGGCCGGATGCACCAGATGCAGGTCGGCTACCACAGCGGTGGCAAGACCCCGCTGCACATCCTCGCGTATGTCACGTTCCAGGAGCTGGCCACCCGGATCGCGCACCGCAACACGGGCCGGTACGCCGAGGACCCGCTGGCCGAGAAGCTGATGGCGCGCATCGCCGCGGACGAGAACCTGCACATGATCTTCTACCGGAACCTGACCGCCGCCGCGCTGGAGTTCGACCCGAACGGGGCCGTCCAGGTGATCCGCGACGAGGTCCTCGGTTTCGAGATGCCCGGGACCGGGATCCTCGACTTCGCCGAGAAGGCCCGGCGCATCGCCGAGGCCGGCATCTACGACCTGCGCATCCACCACGACGAGGTACTGACCCCGGTCCTGCGGCAGCTGAGGTTCTTCCAGCTTGAAGGCCTGGACGCCGCCGCGTCGCAGGCGAGGGACGAGGTGGCCTCGTTCCTGGAGACCGTCGACGCGTTCGCCACCCGTCAGGCCGAGAAGAGGGCGGCTCGCGAGGCCCGCGGCGCGGCTGCCCAGGCCTGAGGCCCTTCCGGCCAGACGTCGTGGTCAGGCGTGCCGCCGGGCCCGCCGGCACGACGGCGTCCGCCGGTGCGGCTTCAGATCGGGCATCCGCCACGGCCGCCGGCCAAGCGGACAAATCGGGAACCCGTTGCGCACGCGCCGGGCGGTATGCCCCATAGTGTTCCCCCGTGGGCGTCCATCGTCGCCGGTCGTGGCATGTCACGACGTTCCCGGTCATCGTGGCCGGGTTCGGCGTGGTGGCCCTCGCGGTCGGGCTGATGTTCGGCGGGCTGCACTCGGGCGGCTCGAAGCCGGCGGACGCCCAGGTCGGGCAGCCGGCGGCCACGGCGGAGCTCCCCACGTCGGCGGTCGCGACGAGCGGCACCGAAGGGCTGACCGCGGCCGGCCTCCCGTCCGCGGTCGACGCCGCGTCCAGTGGCACGGCGACGACGACCCGTGCCCCCGCCACGTCGGCCCGATCCACGCCCCACCCGACCGCCGGAACGGCACCGAGGCTCAGCCCCACCCCGACGCCCTCCACCGACAGCTCCGCGGGCGGCGACGACGGCATCCACCTTCCCAAGGTGAACCTTCCGACGTTCGGCTAGCCCGCCGACGCACCCGCCGCCCTTGTGTATGACGGCCGCCGCCGGGAGCCCGGCCGGGACGGCCGAGGCTCGGCTCCGCCGGTTCGAGTTACCCGCCAGACCGCTCAGTGCCGCCAGAGGGACCGCTCGACGATCTCGTCGGCGGAAGCAGCGGCGAAGACCTCGATCTCGGCCCGCCGGACGGTGGCGATCGTGTCGTGCAGCTCGGCGCCGAAGACGGACCGCAGGACGGGGTCGGCCTCGAACGCGGCGACCGAGTCCGCGAGCCGGCCGGGCAGCGCCTTGATGCCACGCCGGTCCCGCTCGGCCGCCGGCAGCGTCGCCGGGTCGACGTCGACCGGCTCGGGCAGCCGCGCGCCTTCCTCGATCCCCGACCGGCCGCAGGCCAGCACGCCCGCGAGCGCCAGGTACGGGTTCGCCGTCAGGTCGAAGCACTTGATCTCAAGGTGGGGTGACGCCTGGGACCACTGCTCGGCGCTGGGCTTCAGCCCGGCGCCCGGCGTTTGCTCGCCGGCCGCCAGCCCGGTCACCAGCCGCAGCGCCGCCTCCCGGTTCTCCACACCCCAGCAGGCGAACGCGCCGGCCCAGCGGGATGGCTTCAGCCGCAGGTAGGACGCGACGCTGGGCGCGCCGACGGCGAGCAGCCCCGGCAGGTGGGCCAGGATGCCGGCGACGAGATGCTCCCCCAGCTCGCTCAGCCCGGCCGGGCCCGTGCCGTCGGCGAGCGCCGCGCCGGCGGGACGCCGATCCGCCCGCTCGGCGCGGCGCAGGCTGACGTGCGCGTGACCGCCGTTGCCGACGCCGGCAGCGACGACCGCCGGCGAGAACGAGGTGCGCAGCCCATGCCGGGCGCCGACGGCGCGGACCGTCTGGCGGACCAGCACGCTGGTGTCGGCCGCCGCCAGCGGGTCCTCGGGGGCGGTCGACACCTCGAACTGGCCGGGCGCGTACTCCGGATGGATCTGCTCGACGGCCACCCCCTGCTCGGTCAGCGCCCGGACCAGGTCACGCAGGTAGCCCGACTGCTCGATCACCCGCTCCATGCCGTACGCCGGCCCCGTCGCCACCGGTTCCGGAACGCCGCCGGTCCGGGCCGCGCCGGCCAGGTAGATCGTCCATTCGACCTCGATCCCGGCCAGCGCGGGCAGGCCACGGTCAGCGAACGCCTCGGCCTCGCGGCGCAGGATCGCGCGGGCGTCCTGCGGGTGGGGCCGCCCGAGCTGGTCGAACCGGTCGACCGGCGCCCACGCCCAGCCGGGCTGCGCGGCCAGCGGGACGACCCGGTCGAGGTCTGGGCGCAGCCGGAGGTCGCCGACCGGGCCACCGGCGTAACGGCCGGTGGCGAGCTCGTCGGTCAGCAGGAACGCGTCGAACGACGGCGACGCCCCGACGCCCACGGTTGCCGCCCGCTCCAGCCGGCCGACCGGTACGCCCTTCACCCGGGTGATCCCGCTGTTGTCGACAAAGGTCAGCGCGACCGCGTCCACACCCCGCGCCCGCAGGTCCGCCGCGGCCGAAGCCGCCTTCTTCCCGTCCACGCTCATACGTCTCTCCCGGTCGGCACCTGTGCGGGCCGGCCCTCGGCACTGACCGATGTCCGCCAGTGTGCGGCCTTGACCACCCTCCGCGCCGGCCGGCACGCGGTGTCCGGTGAGCCGGGATGAGTCAGTACAGGCTGCGTAGGACCTTCTCGACGGCGGCGTCGACGGACGCTGCCTTCGTCGCGTCACCGGCCGCGGCGGCGCGGTCGACCGTGAGCCAGGGCGTGACCCAGCAGGAACGGGCCAGCTCGTCGTACTCGGCGGCGACCCTGGCCTGCAACGCGTCGTCGGCCTCGTACTGGTCGGGGGCACGGCTCGCGTCTAGCGCCGCGCGGGCGCGGGCCTGCGCACGGGCCACGTCGACCGGCACCCGCAGCAGGATCTGCAGGCCGGGCCGGGGCAGCGCCAGGTCGGTCAGCTCGATCGACGCCACCCAGTCGCGGAAACCGGGCCTTTCCTCGGCGGGCAGCCGGGCCGCGCCATAGGCCGCGTTCGAGGCCACGTAGCGGTCGACCAGCACGACCGCATCGCCGGCCGCGGCGGCCGCCAGCTCGGCGCCGGCGTTCGCCCGGTCCAGGGCGAACAGCAGCGCGCTCGCGCGGACCGACGCGGCGACCGGTGCGAGTGCCTGGTCACCGGCGAGCATCGCGCGCACCGCCGGCCCAAGCGGCTCAACGGTGTAGCGGGGGAAGGCCAGCCGGCGCACCGGCCGCCCGGTCGCGGCGAGGGCCGCCACCAGCGCCTGGGTCAGCGTGTTCTTGCCCGCCCCGTCGATCCCCTCGATCGCGACGATCACCGCGCGCAGGCCCCCTCGTCCGCTTCAGACCGGTCGCCCACGCTACCGGCCGCCCGGGCCGGCACCCGCGGCAGGCACCGCCGCACGACCTTTCGGGATCGCCGGTGGCGCGGGTACGGTCGGCGGCGTACGCGGGGATACGCCTGGAAGGGGATGCCACCGGGACCGGGCGGCGCTACCGTCGGCTGGTGGACGGGCCGTGGTTTCGACGGAACCTTCGGTGTCTGCTGATCGACCTTCTGATGGCCGCGGCGTTCGCGACCGTTTTCCTGGTCAGCGCGGCCAAGTGGGGAGGGACGCAGTCCGCGCCGCACAAGGCAGTCGACGCCGTGGGGTACGGGCTTCTCATCGGGATCGCGGCCGTCCTGCTGGTCCGCCGCTGGGCACCGCGCCCGGCGCTGGTCGTCGAGGCCGCCCTGGTCGGGATCTTCGTCGGCGTGGGGTACCCCGGGGGGCCGTACTTCATCGTGATGGCGATCGTCGGCCTCACGGTCGGGCGGACCAGCGGGCGTCGCGAGGCAGCCTGGGCGGCGATCGGCGCGACCTCCCTGATCGGGGCCGGGCACGTGGCGAGCTTCGACCGCGGGCACGCGGGCGGCGGCTGGGGACTGTTCGCCGGGCTCGCCGAGGCGCTGCTGGTCGGTGCCGCTCCCGTCGTGGTGGGGTCGCTGATCCGGGAGCACCGGAGCTGGCGAGCAACCGCGCAGGACGAGGCTCAGGCGCGCCTGATCGACGCCGAGCGGCTGCGGATGGCCCGCGAGGTTCACGACGTCGTCGGGCACAGCCTTTCGATCATCTCGCTGCAGGCCGGCGTCGCGCTGCACGTCCTGGACCGGCGCCCCGAGCAGGCGCAGCTCTCGCTGGAGGCGATCCGCCGGACCTCGATCGAGGCGCTCGACGAGCTGCGCGCGACCCTCGCCCTGACCCGCGCCGGCCAGTCGGCGGCCGGCCCGCCAGCGGTCAGCGAGTCGAACATCGGCGCATCACCAGCCGGCGCGACAAAGTCCGGCGCACCGCTTGCCGGCGCACCGCGGCCCGCCGTGGCCCTGCCATCCAACGCCAGTCCCGCCAGCACTCCCTCATCGGCTGCTCCGACCACCTCGGCTGGCGTGGTCGGCCAGCGGACCGACGGGGCTGGTCTCGGCCTCCGGTCGCCGGTCGCCGGTCCAGGAGCGCGGCCGGCCGAACGGGCACCGCTGACGGGGCTCGGCCGGCTGCCCGGGCTGTTGGCGGAGGTGCGGCTGTGCGGCGTGCTCGTCGAGGCCGACATCAGCGGGCCGCTCGACCGGCTCCCAGCCGACGTCGACCTCGCCGCGTACAGGATCGTGCAGGAGTCGCTGACCAACGTGCTGCGGCACGCCCGCGGTGACCGGGTCGCGGTCCGGCTGTGCGCCGAGGCCGCCAGGGTCACGATCGAGATCACCAACGTCCCGGAACGGCCGCTGGACGACCCGGTGCCCGTCGTTCCGGCCGCTTACGGCCACGGGCTGACCGGGCTGCGCGAGCGGGCCGCGGAGCTGGGTGGCGAGCTGACCGCCGGGCCGTGCGGCGCCGGCGGCTGGCAGGTCCGCGCCCTGCTTCCCCTGCCACGCGCCGGCGGTGGCAGGGTGGGCACCGTTGGTCAGACCGGCAACGGCAGGGGCGCTGCCAGCGGAGGGTCTCGTTGATCAGAGTTGTGGTGGCCGACGACCAGCCGCTGATCCGGCTGGGGCTGCGCGTGCTGGTCGAGACCGAGCACGACCTGGAGCTCGTCGGCGAGGCGGAGGACGGCCGGACCGCCGTCGAGCTGGTCCGCCGGGCCCGGCCCGACGTCGCCCTGCTCGACATCCGGATGCCGGTGCTCGACGGCCTCGCGGCACTGCGGGAGATCACCGCCGACCCGGCACTGAGCGGCACCCGGGTGGTCATGGTCACCACGTTCGAGCTCGACGAGTACGTGTTCGAGGCGCTGCGCGGGGGCGCCTCCGGGTTCGTCTTGAAGGACAGCGAGCCGGCCGACCTGTTGCGCGCGATCCGGGTCGTCGCGGCGGGCGAGTCGCTGCTGTCGCCGGCCGTCACCCGCCGGGTGATCGAGGCGTTCGCCCGCCGCCCGGTCGGGCCGGGCGCGCCGGACCTCGACGGCCTCACCGACCGCGAGCGCGAGGTGATGGGCCTCGTAGGCCACGGCCTGTCCAACGACGAGATCGCCGCCCGCCTCGTCATCAGCCCGGCGACCGCCCGAACGCACGTCAGCCGCGTCATGGTCAAGCTCGGCGCCCGTGACCGCGCCCAGCTAGCCGTCCTCGCCAACCAGGCTGGCCTCGTCTAAGCCGCGGGTTGGAACGTAACCGCTTCGGTGGACACCCGGAGTAGCTGCCCGATTCATCGGGCGAGCAGAAACGGGTTCGACACGCCGCGCATCTACCGAGGAGATAAAGATCAAGCGGTAGCTTTCCTGCTGGCCGTGATCGCCGCCACCAGCCTCGCCCGGCGCGACGTCACAGCCTGAGTCGAGCGCGGCGCCGCCGCCCGATTCGGGCGCGCCGCCGCCCACGGCCGCCCGGGCCCCCGGAAATCGCCGAGCCGCGCTGGTCAGGCCGGCAGTTCTTAAGAAACAGAGAAATCCCGGCCGAGCCGGGTCGCGGGTCCGGGAGGCGGGTGTTCACTGAGAACATGGTCGACGGGTCGCCGGTGGGGCGCCGGGTGGTGCTCGGGGTGGCCGCGTTCGGCGCGGTCGGGGTCGCCTTCGGCTCCATCGCCCAGCGGGCGCTGGACACAGCAGTCGCACCGCTGCGGGCCCGGGACACGACCGGCCTGACGAACCTGATCCCCGGCGACGGGTTCCAGATCTACACGGTGACCTCCTCGGTGCCGCACCTCTCGGCGGCCAGCTACCAGCTCAAGGTCCACGGCCTGGTGAACGAGCCGGCGACGCTGACGCTCGCGGACCTGGAGGCGATGACACAGACCGAGCTGACCCGCGACTTCCAGTGCGTGACCGGCTGGCGGGTCGGCGGCGTGCACTGGTCCGGGGTGAAACTCGCTGACCTGCTCGACCGGGTCGGCGTGCGCTCGACGGCCCGAGCGGTGACGTTCCGCTCGTTCGACGGGTTCTACGACGAGAGCCTCACCCTGGAGGAGGCCCGCCGGCCGGACGTGCTGGTGGCCCTGCGCATGCTGAACGGCCCGGTCAGCTATGAGCATGGCGGGCCGGTGCGGCTGTACGTGGCGCCGATGTACGGCTACAAGTCGATCAAATGGCTGGGGGAGATCGAGCTCGTCGACCAGGTCACTCCCGGCTGGTGGGAGCGCCGCGGCTACGACGTCGAGGCCTGGATCGGCCAGTCCAACGGCCGCAGCGACAAGCCGGTCTAGCCGATGTCCGTGGGCGAGTACCTGCGCAACTCGACGGCGACTCGCGGCGACGACATTCGCCGCTTCGGGTCCGCGACCCGATGGGTGCACCGGACGACCGCGTTGCTCTTCGGCGTCTGCCTGGCGACGGCCGCGATCCTCTATCTGCCGTCGTTGGCACTCCTGTTCGGCCGCCGGCCGCTGATCATGTCGATCCACCTGTACTGCGGCCTGGCGCTGCCGGTTCCGGCGCTGCTCGGCTGGCTCACCCGGAGCTTCCGCCGCGACACCACCGAGCTCAACCGCTTCACCGCCCCCGACGGCGTGTGGCTACGGGCCCGGCTGCTGCCCTGGGGCACGGCGCGCCAAGCGCCACTGACGCCGACCCGGGCCGGATCGGGCTCCCTGCCGCCAGCCTCTCGGCACGGCGCCGGCCAGGGCCTGCTCACCGTCGGAGGAAAGTTCAACGCGGGCCAGAAGCTCTACGCGGCGGTCGTCGCCGGGTCGATTCTGGTATTCCTCGGAACCGGCCTGGTGATGTACCTCGGCCAGGACCTGCACATCCAGGACCGCTACCGCACCGGCGCGTCGTTCGTGCACGACCTTCTCGCCCTCGGCATCTTCGTCGCCGTCTGCGGCCACCTCTGGATGGCCTCCCGCGACTCCGTCGCCCGCGCCGGCATGCGCACCGGCTACGTCCCCCGCTGGTGGGCCAGGACCGAACACCCACACTGGGCCGCTCTCGCCCCCGAAAACCTCGATGAGGCCGGCAGCGCGCCTTTGGCCGAGCCCGACGAGGACTTTCCGGCGCTGCCCTGAGCCGCCTCCCGTGGATCTTCAGGCGAGTCCGCCACACCATCTAGTCCCGGCGGGGACGGTAGGTCCTGTAGGGGAGAAAACGGTGCATGACGTAGAGGTCGACGTCGCCGTTCCAGGGGTGGCGGAAGGCTGACGGCAGCGTGCCAATCACTCGGAAGGCGAGTACGCGCCAGATCGCGACCATCCGGGTGTTGCCGGCGACCACCGCGGTGGACTGCATCGCCCGGTAGCCGAGCTCGGTCGCGTGCTCGATCGCGGCCTCGGCCATCGCCCGGTCGGCCCCTTCGGCGGCCCGGTCCGGGTGCGCCATGAAGACCAGCTGCGCCACGTGGTCGCCGAGCCCGACGAGCGCCGGTGTTATCTGCGCGGTCGCGATGATCCGCCCGTCGCCCTCGTCGTCCTCCATCACCAGCACGACGGCCGGCTTCGGCAGCATCCACAGCTCCCGAGCGTCCGACTCCTGGGTTTCGGGGTGCCAGGTGTACAGCTCACCGGCCGCGACCTGCGCGTGCCAGATCGGCCAGATTCCGGGCCAGTCATCGTCAGATGCCAGCCGTGTGTGCACCCACCTGATCCTGCCCGTCCGTCAACCCCCCTGTGGGAAAATCCGGCATGGGTACCCCCGCAATCCACCAATCTCATCCGTCAAGGCCGATCGATCTCATTGCGCAACCATATAACCACATAGGGCAACTGGTGGCCGGTGGGTCACAGTCTGTCGGGTGCGGGTGCCGTCGCCCCGGAGGTTCAGCTGTGTGCGGCCAAACCCGCGTCGAGCGTCCAGATCCGGACGTCGGAGATCCCGGTCTGGTCCCGGTAGACCTCGCGCTCCATGAGGATCGACAGGTCGCCACATCCCAGCTCGTGCATCGCGTGGTCGACTAGCGAGACACCTGTTGAGCCACCCCGGACCAGCCGCTCGAGGAAAGCGCCGTCCAGCTCGCACCGTGCAGCCGCCATGGCGCCTTGCCTGCCGAGACCAGGAGAAGGATCTCGCTGAAACGACTGGCGACCTCGCTCCGGCTGGACCCGTTCGCCCAATGCCAGTGAAACTCTCTTGATCGCGTGGGTCAGGCTGCCATGGCTGGCTGAGTGTGGTCACGTTCGGTGACATCGGGAAGCGTGAGTGTTGGGGCCGCCGTGGTGAGGGTGTCGGTGATCGGTCCGCAGATCCGGGTCTCGTAGACGACCTTGCGGGTGGTGAGGCCGGGTCCGGCGTGGGGGAACTCCGAGACGCTCTTCGCCCGGCGTTCGCGGGTGCGGTTGCGGTCGGGGGTGTTGCGCCGCCGGCTGAGTGCGCTGTGGATGGCGGCGAGCCGGTGTGCGACGACCTCGTCGGGCAGGCCGGGGGTCGCCGCGCCGAGGTGGCGGGTGAGCGCGAGCACCGTGGCCTTGGTGGACAGTTCCCGGGCCAGGACCGGCTGCCCGGCGCGGGCGCCGCGCTGGGCGGGGGTGGCCTGCGCGGCGGCGCTGCGCTGCACCGCGCGCAGGAGAGCCGCCCCGAGCAGGAGAGCGGGGATCTCCTGGTCGACCTCGAACGGGTCGGTGGCGCGCAGCATCGGCCCGGCTCCGGGTCCGGAGTCGTTCAGGGTGGCCTTGGTCTCGCGGATCGGGGTCTCGGTCGCGCCCCATCGGGCCCGGTAGCCGGCGGTGAGAGCGAGCGCGGGCAGCGCGGCGGGGTCGGTGATGTTCGTGGCCACGGCGAACGTCTCACCGGTGTGGACGCCGTCGGCGAACACGTCCCACTCGACGTCGCGCCAGCCGTGCAGCACGTCGTCGGTGCCGAGGTCGACGAGCGCCGAGCCGTCGGGCAGCCACGTGTCGACGTCGACGGTGATCCCGGCGCGCAGCCGCACCGCGAGGTTCATCCCGGCGCCGGTCAGCCGCCTCAGCCGCTCGGCGCCGGGGAAGTTACGGTCCCCGACGTGCAGGAGCCCAGGGTGACAGATCGCCGGGGTGGCGGTCGCGACCTGCTCGAGCAGCGTCTGCTCACCGGCGTCCTTCGCGCCCGAGGACGGGCCGTGGGCGTAGCCGAGCGGGGTCTTCGTCCCAGCGTCGACGTCGATCAGAAGGCGGACGTGCGGGAACGGCGCCGGGTCGGTGCCCGCCCCGAAGCGCTCCCGGTTCGCCGCCGTGTCGGGCAGCCGCAGGAGGGTCCCGTCGAAGCCGGCGACCCGGAACGCTCCCGCGGCCAGCGCCTGTGGGTCGTGCGGGTCGAGGAGCTCCGCGCGCAGCACCACCAGGACCGCCTCGCACACCGCGGCGACCACCACCCCCGGCACGCCGCGCCGCGCCCGGGAGAACGCCGGCCCGCCGGGCGTGGCGGAGCAGCGGGTGAACGGGACGTCCGCGACCGGCGCGAACAACGCCGCCAGCACGTCGTCCCACCCGGTGCCCGCCATCCACGACCCCAGGACCAGCGCCCGCACGACGACCCCCCGGGTCAACGCCAACGCCGTCTCCTGCCCGCGCACGGCGTCATCAGGTGCGGCGTCGTCGCTGCCGGGCGGTGTCGTCGCCTGGAACTGGGTGAACGCCTCGGCGATCAGCCGGTCGAGCGCGCCGGGGCCGAGCCGCCGGTCGAGCTCGGCCTCCGCCGCTCCCAGCGACACGTGGTCCGCCGCCCGGCCCGACAGGGCCAGATCCCCGTTGTCGTAGGCCCTGAGCGTCCCGGCCAGCACCGGCCGGTAGACGATCACCTGGTCGCCGTGGCGGGCCGGGAGCGCGCCCTCAGCCAGCGTGAGCAGGCCGCGGCGGTCGCGGGCCGGCGCCCGGCCGCCGCCGCGGCGCCCGGCCGTGCGAACCGGCCCCGCGGCCAGGTCCTCGGCACGCACCGCCAGCAGCCCGGCACCGACCCGGCCGAAGGCCACCCCGGGCAGCGCGACCGACGGGACGACAGGATAGAAACAGGACACGGCGGACTCCGGGTCAGGGAACTGGCTTCGACACCCTTCACCTCACCCGGAGATCCGCTCAAACCCCGCAATCCGGGCACTCCCAGCACCCAAATCCTCCGCTCCGGCGACCTCCCACCCCACCCCCGACCGTCACCCAACGTCACCGTTAGCTCAGGCGCGGCCGGGTACCTCACACCTCGCGATCAAGCGCCTTACAACGGCATTGCCCGTTCGCCAGCTGGGCGATGTGGTTGCCCGTTTCGATTACGGTCGCGACCGGTAACACCAGTCCGCACCGCGCGGCGGCCCACTCCCGCTGCTCTCGGCGCACTCGGTCCCGCTGTTGAGCACGACCCGGGACATCCAACAGGTTGGCGAAAATCGATGTGTCAACGAACCACACCGGCGGGCGCATCATTCGATCCCCAGGATGCGGTTGAATTCGCTGTAGTCCGCTTCGGCCTCGTCAGGGGCAACCAGCGCACCACGAGTGACGATGTCTCCAATTCGTCCACCGGCCATGGCTCCCAGGTAGCCCGGCAGCTCGGTGATCCGGGTGAGGCGACTGTTGGCCTGGCCGTCTCGGTAACAGACGATGACGTCTTCGTTCAGCTTTCCGGTCGATCCTCGGTCCTCGGTCCGGAGCCTCCACAGGGCAGCCGAAAGATTCTCACCAGTCCGCCGGAGTTCCATATCGCTGCTCGGCACGAAGTTTCGCATCAGATGCGGTACCGGATCGAGGTGAAATATTCCACGGAGCGCGGAGGTAACCGCGAGAGCGGCGTCGACGATGGCTCGCTCCGCCGGCGTCCCCGGTCTCATGACGGCCGGCAGCTGCGGGGTGAGCAAGGCTGTGCGGCGGAACCCGAGCACGGGTCGAATCTCGGGTTCGATGCTGTAGGCGGACTCGGGTCCTTCCGATGAATCACCGATGCGGAGCAGCAGAACCGGTTCGGCTCCGGGCGAGAGCGCTGTTGGGCTGGGGCCGGTCAGCCGCTCGTGGACGACACGTAGTTCCGGTTCCACCTGCACGCGGACGTCGAACTTGACGAGTCCCCTGTCGAGTTCGATGGTGCAGCCGAGCTGGAATGACCGCTCGCCGTGCGGCCGGCAGCCCGCCGAGCCGCCTCGAACGGCTCCACCCACGCGACCTCTCGCATCGAGGGCATCTGACAGAAACTCGCCACCCGCCAGCCGGGACAGGACCTCGAGCGCATCAAGAGCATTGGACTTGCCACCGCTGTTACGGCCGGTCAGCACGGTGACTGGCCCGAGAGGCAGGGTGACGCCACGGAACGACTTGAAGCTTGTCAGCCGGATCTCGCGGAGCCGCGCGGCGGTCACGGCGCGACTCTATCCCGGCACCCGAGCGCTTGATCATCGCAGCGGGGCCGATCGCAGCCAGCACGCTCGAACGGCGGCGAGAGCGTGCTCTGGCGCCCGATCTCCGTAGCCAGGCAACCTCCCCGCCGCCGCGCCCGTGCGTGGTGATCGCGGGCACCGGCCACAGCAGCAGCCGCTGTCCCGAGCCCGGATCGACTGGGACGCAGGCGGTGACGCGTCCGCGATGGGGTGTTGACGGCGACTAGCTAACGGATGTACATAACCGTTATGCAGATCTACCTAACCGTTATACAGACGGCCCGCCCCACCGTCCCGAGCAACAAGGCTCCGTGAGGTACCTGATGCTCGCCCTGTTGGACCGCGGACCGGCCCATGGATACGAGCTCAAGCGCGCGCACGACGACCTGTTCGGCGACGTCGCCCCGCCGGTCAACGTCGGGCAGATCTACGTGACCCTCACCCGGCTCGAGCGGGACGGCGCCGTCACGCATCGCGTCGCCGAGGGCAGCGGCGGCCCGGACCGCAAGGTCTACGAGCTGACCGACACCGGCCGCAAGTCGCTGCGTGGCTGGCTGGAGGAGCCCAGCAACCTTCCGGTCGGCAAGAGCGATGTCGTGCAGCGGCTGGTCGCCGGCCTGATCTACGACGCCCACACCGCCCGCGACGGTCAGCCGCCGAACGCCGGGGCGGGCAGCGCCGCCCGCACGATCGCCGCGCACCGCTCCCGCTGCCTGCGGGCGCTGCGGGCGCTCGCGGAGGCCGCGCCGGGCCAGGACTCGCCTGCTGAGGACGACCTGATCACCCAACGGGGCGGCGCCGCCGCTCATTTCAGCGTCGCCGGCATCGGCGACCTGCTCCGCGAGGCCTCGGTGCTGCACCTGGAGGCCGAGCTGCGCTGGCTCGACGCCGTCGAGGCCCGCCTCGCCCAGTATGGGAGGACCTGATCCATGACTACGACGGACCCCGAGACCGCGACCGAACCAATCCTGGTCATCACCGACCTCAAAAGGTCCTTCGGCCGCGGTGAGCGGGCCAGGCCCGCGCTGTGCGGAGTCTCCCTGACCGTCGCGCCGGGTGAATGGGTCGCCGTCGTGGGCCCCAGCGGGTGCGGCAAGTCGACACTGCTCCACCTGGTCGGCGGCCTGGACACGCCGAACGCCGGCTCGATCCGGATCGGCGGCGACGAGGTGACCACCTTGTCCGCGGGCCAGCGCGCACTGCTGCGCCGCCGCAAGATCGGCTTCGTCTTCCAGTCCTACAACCTCATACCGCACCTGAACGTCGCCGCGAACGTCGAGCTGGGCCTGCGGGTCGCGGGCGCCGGGCGCCGGGCCGCGAGGGCACGGGCCGCCGAGGTCCTCGACGCCGTCGGCCTCGGGGACCTCGCTCACGCGCTGCCCTCGACGCTGTCCGGCGGGCAGCAGCAGCGGGTCGCGATCGCCCGCGCGGTGGCCGGCCGGCCCGACCTCGTGCTGGCCGACGAGCCGACCGGCGCGCTGGACACGGCAGCCTCCCGCCGTGTGGTCGAGCTGCTGCGCGAGGAGCACCGGCGCGGCCAGACGTTGATCATGGTCACCCACGACTACGCGGTCGCCGCCGCCGCCGACCGGGTGATCTTCCTACGCGATGGCCAGATCATCGACGAGCGCCGGCCCGCCGGCCGTCGGGCCGGCGTGGCCGCGCTCGCCGGCCCGCACGACACCGCCGACGCGGACGGAACCGACGCCGAGATCGACGCCGACGAGGCCGCGTTCCGCGCGACGCCAGGCGAGCTCGACGCCGATGACGGCGCCGGCGGGGCGCGCTCGGCGCTGGGCGGAAACGACCTAAACGACCTGCTCGGGCTGGGGAGCTGGTAATGCGTACCGTCCTCCTGCTGGCGCTCGCCGGCCTGCGCGGCCGCAGCCGCACCGGGATCGCGATCACCGTGCTGATCCTCGCGTTGTCCGCTCTGGGCCTGTCGATCGGCTTCGCGGTCAGCGGCCAAGGCGACAAGGCGATCGACCGGCTCGCCGCCCGCACCAACGTCGCCGACGTCGTCGTCTGGGCCGACGACTCGACCCTCGACAAGCCCGGCCAGGCCGCCACGGGCAGCGTCATCCCGCCGCCGAGCGCCGTGACCGCCGAGCTCCGCCGCGTCCCAGGGGTCCGCACGGTCGTGGGGCCGCTGCCGTTCCTGGACACGACGCTCGTCGTCCCCGCCTCACAGGATGCGGCCGACGGCTCGCCCGCGGAGTACCACAGCGAGGTGACCACCCTGGCCGACCCGAACGTGGCCGTGAACCACCCGGCGCTGGTCGCCGGCCGGTGGCTGGCCGGGTCACACGAGGTCGTGCTCGAGCGCAGCGTGGCCGCGGACCTGGGGCTGCACCCCGGTGACCACCTCGCGCTGCGCGGCCCGGGTGGCGACATTCCGTTCACCGTCGCCGGCGCCGCGAACGAGCTGACCGACTGCGGCTTCCCGCAGTGCGGCCAGGCCCGGCTGTGGATCTCCGCCGCCGGGCTCGCCAGGATTGGCCCGGCCGGCGGCGTCACCTACTGGATCGAGGATGTCCCCGGTGCCTCCGCCGAGGTCGTCGCGAGCACCGTCGTCGCCCAGCTGGGCCCCGTCGTCGTGGGGACGAACACCTGGCCGAGCACCCGGGGCGACCTGGTCCAGGTCGAGCAGATCTTCGGAAAGATCGTTTCCGCGTTCGGTCTCTTCCTTCTGGTCGCGGTGGGCGTGATCGTCGCCGGCTCGATGACCAGCCGGATGGTCACGCGGCGGCGGGAGATGGCGCTGTTCGGCGCGGTCGGGGTCCGGCCCGTCCAGCTCACGGCGGCGCTGCTGGTCGAGCACCTGGTGCTCGGCGTGGTGGCCGCGGCGCTCGGCTGGGCCGCGGCCGAGGCGCTGGCGCCGAACGTCGACATCGGCGCAGCGGTGACCGGCAGGCCGGCGCCGCACTGGGCGGTCCACGACCTGCTCGTCAGCGGCGGAGCGCTACTCCTGCTGCTCACGCTGGCGACCGTCGCGGGCGCCCTGCGGGCCGGACGCGCGTCGGTCGTCGACGCCCTGCGGGACGCACCGGCCGCCGGCCAGCGCGGCGGAGCGCTCGCCCGGCTGACCGGGCTCGTTCCCGGCCGGCTGGCCTACCTCGGAGTCGGCCGCCTCGCCGCCCGCCCGGTCCGCGGCGCACTCACCGCGCTGACGGTGCTCGTCGCGGTGTCCGGGGCCGTCGTCAGCGGCGGATGGCATCTCACGGTCGCGCACGCGCTCACCAACCCAGCCGCCTCCGGAGACCCGTGGCGGGTGATGGTGGGGCGCGGCAACGTCCCGACCGCCACCGTCGAGGCCGCGCTGAACCAGACGCCCGGGATCTCCGGCTGGTGGTCGGAGACCGAACGGCGCGGCAGCGACGACGACCTGACCTTCCGGGTCCGCGCGATCGGCGGCCCCCAGGCGCCGGGCTACCGGGTCGGGGCCGGCCGGCTACCGGCCGGCCCGGGCGAGGCAGCGGTCGGCTATGGCCTGCTGGACAAGCTCGGACTGCGGGTCGGCCAGACGACGACCGTCGACATCGGCGGGGTGGACCACCACGTCCACATCGTCGGCTGGTACCGGACCACTGAGGACACCGGGCAGATCCTGGTCATGCCTGCCTCCGACCTCGGGCCTGGGGCGGAACCCAGCCAGTACCGGATGACGCTGACGCCGGGCACGTCCACGGCGACGGTGCGGGACGCCCTGGCCAGACGGCTCGGCAACGAGGCGGAGATCTCCACCCAGAGTTCGAGCATCACCGGCCGGGCGGTCATCGAGTCCGTCACGACGGCGATCATGCTGATGCTCGCGCTGGTCGCACTGACCAACATGCTGTACTCGCTGGTCGCGTCGAACCGGGAGAACGCCCGGGACATCGGGGTCACCGGCGCGCTCGGCGCGACACCGCGACAGATCGTCGCGCAGGGCGCGGTCGCGGCGTTGTTCCTCGCGACGCTCGCGCTGGTCATCGGCGTCCCGGTGGGGCTGCTGGTCTTCAGGCTGCAGGTGGACGCGGTGTCCGCCAGCATCGGGCTGGGGCCCGGGATCGGGCTGCTGCCGTCCGCGACGTTCCTCATCGGGATCGTGCTCGGCACGCTGGTGCTGACCGGCGCCACCGGAGCCGTCGCCGCGCGTGGCCTGGCCCGCCGGCCAGTCGGCGACCTGCTCCGCTGGGAGTAGCCCGCCGGCGCCCGCGTCCGATGACTCCCCGGTCAGCCGGGGTGCCACCGGACGCGTCCGCGCGGGACAGGATGCCGCGGTGAATGGTCTAGCTGCTACTGCTGCTGATCGAGCCAATGATGACGACGAAGACAACGATGTACAGAATCCAGAACGCGACGGCACCGACGGCCGACACGATGCACCAGGTCCGCGCCCGCTTGGAGCAGTCGAGCGCACCCTGGATGTCACCCATCTGCTGTTTGGTCTGCACCCGGGTCGAGTTCACGATCGCCACGATGCCGGCCGGGAGGCAGCAGAGCAGGGTGACGACTATCGACTGCCACAGGTAGTTCGGGATCGGCGCGCCACCGGGCGGCGGGGTGCCGAAACCACCGCCGGGTGCCGGGTAGCCGGGCGGCGGGGTGCCATAGGCCGGCTGGCCGTAGGCGGGCTGGCCATAACCGGGCTGCTGGCCGTAGGGCTGCTGGCCATAACCAGGCTGCTGGCCATAACCAGGCTGCTGGCCGTAAGGGTCGCCTGGGTTGCCGTAGGGCGGAGGAGTCGTCACGGTCGCGGCCGCGCCTTTCGGTGAATTCCTGATCGCTCCCGTTACGGGAGCGCCATCGGTTTCGGTACCGATCGAGGTCGTGGAGCAGTTAGAGGGCCAGCGCCGAGGCGCGTCCGACAGGTCAAAAGAAGTTACGAGATACCGGGCTAGGGGCGCACACCGGGTGCCCACGTCGGCGCACCCACCGCATGGGATGGCCAGCCGGCGACAACCGGCCCGACAACCCCGGGCCGCACCGGTCAGGCGTTGTAGGAGGCGTGGGTCGAGAAACTGGTACTCATCGCCCCGGTGGCGACGAGGATGAGGTCGAGCACGATCAGCACCAGCCCGACGACGAGCGAGACGATGCACCAGGTCCTGGCCCGCCGGGAGGCGTCCAGCGCACCCTGGATGTCACCCAGCTGCTGGCGGCCCTGGACCCGGGACGCGTTCACGATCGCCACGACACCAGCCGGCAGGCAGCAGAAAAGAGTCACGACGATCGACTGCCACAGGTAGTTCGGGATCGGCGTCCCGCCGTATGGCTGCTGAGGCGGCCCACCGGCCGGGTAGCCCGGCAGGCTGCCGTAGACCGGCGGCTGCTGGCCATAGCCGTAGCCCGGCTCCTGGGGCGCTCCGTAGCCACCCGGCGGCGGGCCCGGCTGCTGGCCGTAGGGGTTGGGGGAGCCGTAGGGCGGTGGTGTCGTCACGGTCGGGACCGCGCCTTTCGGGTCGTCGCGCTCGCCGGGCGGTCGAGCTGGCATGGGGTGTCATTCGGATTGTCGTGGAGCGCCGGGTTGCCGGGGCGGGCACAACCGGATGAAAACGACCACGTTCCGGGTCCCGGTGACGTGGGTCGGCCCCCAGGCCGGCCGACGGGAACGCGCGTCGGCCAGCTCGTCGACGCCCGGTTCTTTCAGGCATCCGTGTCGACTGCTACCGGCTCGCCGCGCGATCCGGCGCGAGATGTCCGAAAGTCGACAACACACCTGACGTCGCCCGCCGCCGGCGTCCAGCCCAACCGGCTCGGCATCGCGCTCTCCCCCTGCTCACCGCCAGACGACCGCCCGGACAGGTCCGCCCGCCCGGGCGGCGCGGCACATTGTGGCACAACCCGGCCCACGCCCGACCGGCCCCGTGCAGCCACATTGCCCAACCCAATGGCCGCACATATTCGCCCGTCCGGGCCGGCGCGGCCGCGGGCTGCGTCAACGTGGCCACCCGGCGACCCGCGGGCGTCACCCCCGATCGCGCCACGACCTGACGGCCAGCCTCGGACGGCTCTCCCACACCGGGCCCCGGCAGCCACGAAACAGCCGGCGATGATCCGGCGAAAAGTACCGGCGAATACAACCGGACGCGGCGCCGGTAAAGCCCCGGCAAAGGAAATACGCAGACGACGCACGTGGCGGCACGGCGGATCTACAGTGCCCGCATGGGAAACGCGCGCGACGAACGGGCACTGCTCGCGGACGTCATCGAAGCCGCCGGGCCGGAGCACCCGACGCTGTGCGTGGGCTGGGACGCCTATGACCTCGTGGCACACCTGGTGACCCGGGAGCGGGTCCCCAAGGCCGGCCCGGGGCTGATCATCCCGAGACTGCACGGGATCACGGAGCGCGCCGAGAAGGCGACCCGGACGGCGCGCCCCTTCCCCGAGCTGCTGGCGATCTTCCGGTCAGGCCCACCGGCCTGGCAGCCGTCCCGGTTCCGCGCGCTTGACGACGCCACGAACCTGGTCGAGTTCTTCGTGCACGGCGAGGACGTCCGGCGCGCCGGGGCGCCCGAGGCGGTGCCGGCGCGGGAGGTCGGCCCCGAGCTGAGCGAGAAGCTGTGGGCGTCGGTCCGCCGGATGGCGCGCCTCTCCTACCGCCGAGCGGCCTTCGGCCTGGTGCTGGAACGCGCCGACAGCGCCGCCCCCTCTGGTCCCAGCCGCGTCGTCGCCCGCAAGGGCGAACCGGCCGTGACGCTGAGAGGCCCGGCCGCGGAGCTGCTGCTCTACGGGTTCGGCCGGCGGTCCGCCGCCCAGGTCGAGGTCACGGGTGACCCGGGCCTCATCGCGACACTGGAAAAGACGCCACTCGGCCTGTAGCTGGCAGGCTGGGTCCCGTGGACACCTCGCGCGAGGACCTGCCGACGACGCCGGAACCTTCGCCGGCCGCTCCAGCGGTGCTCGACCTGGACCCGCCAGCCGAGGACCCGGAGTGGCCCGAGGACGTGACCGCCCGGGTGGCCGGCCGGGTGGTGCTGCTCGACCCCTCCGACGCGTTCCTGCTGATCCGCGCGCACGACCCGTTCCTGGCCGAGTCGCCGACCTGGTGGCACGTGCCAGGCGGTGGCCTCGACCCCGGCGAGAGCCCCGAGCAGGGCGCGATCCGGGAGATCGCCGAGGAGGTCGGCATCCGGCTCACCGACGTCGGTCCCGTCGCCGGAACCCGGGTCTCGCGCTTCCAGTTCGCCGGGCGGCACTACGTCCAGACGGAGTCCTTCTTCGTGGTGCGGCTCCCCGAGCGGGTCGACGTCGACGCCACGGCCTGGACGGACCTGGAGCGCAGGTCAACCCTCGGCTGGCGCTGGTGGACCGTCGAGGAGGTGCGCGCCACCGCCGAGACCGTCTATCCCCGCCGGCTGACGACCTTGGTCAGCGGCTGGCTCGGGCACGGCCCCGGTGCCGGGCCGATCGACCTGACCTGACCGGGCGCCGCCCGGCGGGCGTCGCGGCGCCGCCCTGAGCGCTCAGCCAGGCCGCTGGCCGCCACGGTCCTGGCGCGCTGGCCCGGCGCCCGCCTTGTCCTTGCTGGCAAGCCCGCCCGTCCTCGGCGGCTGGCCCAGCAGCCAGGCCCCCCACGGGCCGACCCGACCCGGCTCTCGGACCGGAGCCCAGGGCAGCTCGCGGGCGTCCATGGTGTCCAGCAGCTCGTCGAACCGGCCCAGCACGCCGAATCCCAGCGTGCCGGCGAACGGCCCCCGCGCGAACAGGTACGGATGCGGCCGGCTGGGCGCACGCGGCAGCAGCCGCTCGTACTCGGCGACCAGCCGGTCCTGTCGCCAGGAGGGGGCCGCCTCGTCGTACTCGCGCAGCAGCTCCTCCTCGACCTGGCCATGGTCGGAGATCGCGGCCACGAAACGGCGGCGTAGCTCGTCGGTCGCGTTTCCCCGACCGTGCGTGTCCCCCTGCGCGACCTGCTGCACGCCGCGCATGGTCAGCACCATCTCGTGGGCGTCCGCGCGCAGCCGGGCGATGGTGCCCTCGGTGTGCGGCAGCACCCGAGCCACCTCCGGATAGACGAGCCGGTCCATGGTCGCGAGGTGCTGGCACATCGCCGCCACGGCCGCGTCGCCCGCGTGGTGGATCTGGCGCGGATCGGCGTCGCTCGGCGCCCCGTCGGCGACCCACGCGGCGAGCCGGGTGGCGTCCCGGTGGACCGGGCCGACCAGACCGGCCAGCCCGTCCTGGGTCAGCGGCGGGCCCGAGGCCCGCGGACCCGGCGCCGCGGACCCGTCGTCCGCCCAGCCTCCGTCCAGCGGCGCGCCGGCCGCGGCGGGATCGGACCGGGGGGTGGTGGCCCGAGGCCGATGGGATGTCCGCTTCGCCAGCCGGCTGGTCAGCCGCTTCGTGGCCGCCGCCGGCTTCGTCAGCGTCCTGTAGCGCATGTGCACCTCCTGGGCGCGGCGCCCGCTTCACCTGGGGCGGGAGCGCGGCCATGACAGCCTGGGTAGCCACGACCTGACTCGATCGGCCGCGAACCGACCGAACGCCGAACAGGGGTTTCCTGCCCGCTCACGACGCCGGTATGGCCACCAGCCAGCACATCGACGTGATGCGACGGAAAGTAACGACTAGGACGCTATCCGGCTGGCTGTGAGACACTGATCCACAACCCTGTCGCAGGAAACATTCGACACGCGTTGTAGCCGCAAGCAGGATGGCCTAAATTTCTACGCTGCGGAGGATACCGGCTACCCTTCCGACATGCCTGGCACCGCTGCCCCGGGGTCCCCGCCGGGCTGGAGGAGCCGATCCGACCGGTCGACGCCGCCGGACGGCTCGGCCGTCATGGTGCGGCCAGCCAGCCCGGCGGCCGACGCGACCGCCAAGCCCGCGGACACGGCCGGCGGCCGGCGTCGTAGTCCCGACAACAGCACCGAGGCCGCGGTCGCGCGTGCCCGCGGCCAGCTGGGGCACCTGCGCCAGCAGTTCCTCCAGGGGCGGCTTCCGCCGCTGGGCCACCTCATCGTCCGGCACCGGCTGGCGATTCCGGGCGGATCAGAGGCGCCCTGGGTGCTCACCCGGTCCTGGCGGGTCCGGGCCTGGCTGGAAGGACGTTGCCTCAACGACGCGGTGCACCCGTCGCTCGCCCACATCCGAATGGGCCGGGCGGTGGTCGTCGACGCCGACCAGGTCGTCGACTGGGCGATCGTCGACGCGTTCGGCTCGATCATCGACGGCGGCTGGAGCCGGGACCTGCGCTGGGCGCCGCCACCACCGGAGCACCGAACCATCGACGCGCAGGCCACCGCTGCCTGGCAGAGCACCGCCCACCGGCCCTCCGCGGGCCACAGACCCGCTCACCGCCGGCCCGGCGGCCGTCGAACCGCGAGACACCGACCTGTCGCTCTGACCGGACCGCCCACCCCACATCGGTGCTGGAATCATCACTTTCCGTCCTGGCTACGCTCACAGGCTAGCGAGACGGTGTATCTGCCCGCACTTCCGCGCGGTCTGGGCTACCGTTACGAACCGTGTCGGATGTGACCGGCCCGCACAGCCTCACTGGACCGGAACGGGCAGTTGACAGCGCCTACATCCATGTCACCGTGCCCGATGGCACCGTCGACACGCCGCCTGGTGCTGCCCCGGACGCCCTCTGCGACGACGATCCCGCCTTCGGCGGCGCGGGCCCGGCGATCGGGCCTCGGCAGGCGTCGACCTCCAAAGGCCTCGGCCCCGGCGATGCCTCGCCACCCGCCGGTTTCGCCGTGAGAGACGAGGCCGGGTTCGCGGCAGGAGACAGGGCCGGTCTCGCGGTGAGGGACGAGGCGGGGTTCGCGGCACGCGACGAGGGCGCCGTCCCGGCCCGGGACGGCGCAGGGTTCGCGGTCGAGCAGGGCGTCGCGGTCGAGCACGGGTTCGCGGCCACGGACGGGTTCGCGGTCGAGCATGGCTTCGGTCCGGGTGACGCGTTCGCCGGGCCGGACGGCCACCAGCCCGAGAGCACGGCTGGCGCCGCGGCCGGATACGACCCCGTCGGACCGCCGGCCAGCGCCGGCCCGACGCCACCATCCTTCGCCGACTACTTCGGAGCCCTTATCCCGACCAGACCGCACCCGCTCGAGCAGGTGCCCGGCACGCCACCCCCTGGAGCGGAGCCGCCCTTCCCCCCGGGCCCGTACATCCCGGCGGTGCTGCAGTCCTCAACGGAACCGCAGGACCCGCTCGAGCAGAGGACCCCACCCGGCGGCTGGGAGGAGCAACGCTTCCCCGGGATCGGCCGGGGCGACATGCTGGAGCTCGCTGGCCGCCTCGAGCAGCTCGACCAGCTGCTGGACCGGCTGGAGGAGGCCAAGCGCCAGGCCGCCGACGCGAGCGAGCACCTGGTGCTCACCCGGCGCTGGCAAGAGGAGACGGTCCGCACCATCCAGGAGGAGCGCGCCCGGATGCGCCAGCGCCAGCACGCGCTCGACGAGCTCGCCGACCGGGCCAGAGCGGCGGTCGAGGCGATGCAGGCGATGCATCGGACGCTCCCCCGCGAGGTGCTGGAGCTGGCGATCGAGCTGCAGGTGCTCGACCGCGCCGGTTTCCTCACCCGGCGCGCCCCGCGCCAGCAGCCGGACGATCTGCCTTAGCGGCAACAAGGAGTCAGCCAAGGTGCGAGCCGCGCCCGGGCCATCGACGGTCGGTCGCCGGTCCGGCTGCGCTGGGCGACCAAGCCCGGCCATCCGTAGCGATTTAAGGACTTTCGTCCTTACGTTTGAGTCCTAGGGCCTTGCGCGGCAACCACATTTAGAGGGGTGCGCGTCTAGCCCTATAGGCCTACCCGGCATAGGGGGTGCACCTGTCACCACCTCCTCGAGGCCGGCTACGGAAAGTGTTCGCCCTGTGGCCTCTCGGGCCGATCATGACATCTTCGCGTAGTGTCGAGATTACCGGTAGTACCGACCATGGCGACCGCAAGGCCCGCTACCCAGGCAGACGGCACCACCAATAGCCGTCCGCGACCAGGGCAGTGACAGAGCGCCAAGCCGCCCGTGAACCGACGTTTCGTGAAAGACCAGACGTATCGGCGGTACCTGCGTTTACCGTCATCATCCACGTGGACTAGTCTTCTCCACGACGTCAGCCCAACCACCGGACCGAACGCCGAATCCTGCCCGCGGTCCCGGTGTCCCCTCCGAGTCGTCACCACGGGCAGGAGCGGGGGAACCACCCGTGCAAGACCGGCCGGCGTGAAAACGCTGGCCTTGGGGTGAAGCCCTTCGCGCGCCAGTCGCGCGGGGGCCGGGCAGCCCAGCCCGAACCCGACAGCTCACCTCGTAGGCGTACGGGAAGGACCAGCGAGACTTGTCTGCGCCCTCCGTTTGGGATACCGACGCCCGGCTCACTACCAGCCGAGGCCGTCACCGCGGCCTCTCCGTGGTCGCAAAGGCGAAGGGCCGGACCGCGGTTGCCGCGGCCACCACCGGCGCCATCGCGGTATCCGGCATCGCTCTTGCCGGCTGTTCCCCAGCCGCGGACCACGCAAACGACGCCTTCACCGGTGACGGCACCACCACGACCGGACTGAACCTCGCGAGCGCCCTCGGCGCCGGGGGGAGCAGCGGCAGCACGATGGTCCACCCGGTGAGCCTCGCCTCGACGCTCGCGTCCGCGGACGGCGGCACCGCGTCCGACCTGGCCGCCCCGACGCTTGCCTCCAAGGCCGACGTCGACCTGCACATCACGAACCCGAACGTGAACGTCTACGCGGACCAGGCGGTCGAGGTCGGCTTCCAGCTGACCAACAAGGACACCAACCAGCCGCTGGCCAACCAGCTGGTCAAGGTCCAGGTGAAGCTCCCTACGGGGTTCGCCACGTTCCTGCACCTGACGACGAACGGCAGCGGGTACACCTCGTACACCGCACGGGTCCTCACCACCACCCAGATCACAGCGGTGTTCGACGGCACCGACGCACTGCAGTCCGCCGTCTCGGACAACGTCGGCACGCTGAACGTCATGGCGAAGCCCGCCGTCTCGGCATCCCGGGGCATCACGGTCAACGCGCCGACGAATGGCGACCTGGGTTCGAAGGCCGTCTACCTGGCCTCGCTCCAGGCCGGTAAGCCCTACGTCTACGGGGCCAACGGGCCGGACTCGTTCGACTGCTCCAGCCTCGTCCAGTACGTCTACAGGCAGCTCGGCCGCAACCTGCCCCGGACGGCGGAAGCCCAGTACGAGGCCACGATCCACGTCGACCCGGCTCACAAGGAGATCGGCGACCTGATCTTCTTCGGGTCTCCGGGAAACATCTACCACATGGGCATCTACGCCGGCGACGGGAAGATGTGGGCAGCTCCGCACAGCGGTGACGTCGTCAAGCTCGAGGCTATCTACAGCACGACCTACTACGTCGGGCGCGTCCTGTAAGGACCTGGCCGCCGTCGGGCGGCCTGGTCGGCCGGTCCTCCGGCCGACGGCGCCAACCGGCGAGGTAGCCCGGCCCGATCGGCGACGGCCGATCGGGCTTGGCGAGCCCTACGTGGAATCACCCGTCGCGGTGGCCGGCCCTGCGGAAATCCGCGCGGCCACCCGGCGGGCGACTGGCCGTCCCACCCCGGGCTTGTCCCGGCGAGCTCCCCCAGACCAGTGTGTCGCGGCCTGACTCCGCGCGGAGCGTGCCCTGAGGGATCTCCCGCTGTCCGAAGCCGGGCAAGGGGATCCCGTCACGGCTCGGCCTCCCTCGGCCGGGCCGGGATCCACTCTGCGGACTTTGTGACCACCGGCTCGCCGGGGTCCGCCCTGGCGTCCGACCACTGTCTCCACCAGCGTGGCCCAGCCCCTTGCCACGCCCACAGCTCGTCCGTCGGCGCCAACGAGGGCTTCCCCCTCCCGCCCTCGATCTGACGCCCCCGGACGAACCGCCGGCCGATCCCCCTCGGCCCGGCGGCGGCCCGGCCGGTCCCCCCCGGATCCGGGCCAACCAGGCGGCGCCGCCCTTGCCGGGTCTTCCCCCCACCTGGCGGGGGCGGCGCCAGCCGACTCCTCGGCCGAGACCAGGCCCGCCGTCCGCCCTGCCGAGACCCCCCGCCCGGTGGGGCGGACGGCTTTCCGCCGCTCAGCAGCGGCGATCCCGGGCGCTCAGCGCCTCTTGTTCGAGGAGAAGGTCCACAACCGTGCGGACGCGTTCTTGTCCAGGGTGGCGACGCGTTCCCGGTCGGTCGGGACCTCGGTGTCGCAGTTCGGGCCCGGGTCGGGGTCGAACTGGCCGACGACACCGACCGCCGCGAACTGGGACGGGTTGGCGCAGGCCAGGGCGAGCGCCAGCCGTGCTCCCTCGCCCAGGCCCCAGATGTAGACGCGGCTCGCGTCGACCGATGTCCAGTCCTTGGACATGTAAGTGACGACGTCCTTCAGGTACTGGGCGTCGGCGCCGTTCGGGTCGACCTGCCACTGGCTCGCGACCGGCTCCGGGTAGACGAGCGCGAAGTGCTTGCGGTCCGCCAGCGTCGAGGCACCACTGTCCGTCTCGAACACCTTGGTCTTGGTGTTGTCGTCCGACAGGACGAGCACCAGCGGCACCTTGCTCTTCGACTTCTCCTTGGCGTGGATCAGCACCAGGCGCCCCTTGGACGCGTACTGGTCCGGGATCGCCTTCTCCTTCGTCTTCGCCGATCCGTTGCCGTGGGCGACGGTCCAGAGCACAGCGATCACGACGACAGCGATCACGGCTGTCTTGCTGTTCTTCTTCCACCACGCGGAGAGCGGATTCGCGGCCACGCCACCAAAGGAATCACACTAGGCACCGCCATGGCGCCGGTTTACACCACCAGCGTGGCCCCGGCCGTGCCTCCGTGTCATGAGGATGCCCACGTCACTGCCGGCCGAGGCCAGATCCTCGCTCAGGCGATCTCCAGGGCGCGCAGGCGCGCGGCACGCAGGGCGTCGACCTCGGGCGGCCCGGGCAGCGGCGGCAGCTCGCCGTGCACCCAGGACAGCAGCAGATCGGCGACAGCGGGGTTCTGCGCCAGCAGCGGGCCGTGCAGGTAGGTCCCGAGCACCGTGCCGTGGACCATCCCGTCGGTGCCCGCCGGGATGCCATTGCCCAGACCAACCCGGACCGTGCCGAACGGGACCCCACGCGCCCCCGGCAATGGCCTGGTCCGCCCACCGTGGTTCTCGTAGCCAAGCACGGTCGGCAGCCGCAGCGACGGGTCCGGCTCCACAACGATGTCGCCGACGGCCCGGGGCGGCACGGGAGCGTCCGGCGCCTCGAACGAGCGGCGAGTCTCGATGCCGAGCAGCCCGAGACCGTCGTAGATCTTCCCTCCGGCCGGGAAGGTCGTGCCGATCACCTGGTAGCCGGCGCAGACGGCGAGCACCGCCGCACCACCGCCGACGGCCCGGGCGATCGCGTTGTTGCGCCGCAGGCCCTCGGCCGCGAGCGTCTGCGGCTCGTCCTCGCCGCCACCCAACAGGTAGATGTCGCAGCCGGCCGGCACCGGCTCGCCGGCCGGCACACTGACGACCTCGGCCGCCATCCCGCGCCAGCGCAGCCGCTGGACGAGCACCGTCGCGTTGCCGCCGTCGCCGTACGTCCCGAGCAGCTCCGGGTAGATCAGCGCGATCCGGGTGGTCGACTCGCGGCTGCGAACCTGCCCACCCTGCGCGGAGAACTGCCCGGGCGACCCGTCCGCGACCGAGTCCTGGCGCCGCGCCGGCAGCCGGGCGGCGTCCGGCTGCGACCGGGCCGGCGGTGGCTCGAACAGGTGCGCGGCGGGGAGCTGAGGCGGCGCGTACCGCCGTGGCGGTCCGGCCGGCGGGACGCCTTGATCCTCCGGGTAGGTCGCTGGGGGGTTCACCTGGGCCTGGTAACGCGGCTCGGGTGGGTAAGACGAGCCGGGCGGAATCGCCCGGGCGGGCGACGACCCGGCCGGCGGCGGAAGCTCGCGCCGGGCTGGGACGCCGCGGACTGGCAGTCCCCGGGTCGAGTACGGCCCCGGCGGTAGCTCGTCCGGGTGCTGGTAGATCGGCCGGGCGTGCTCGAACGGGTCGGCGGCCGGCGCCGGCTGGCCGTACGGGCCTCTGCCTGGCGGGCCGTAACCCGGCTCAGGCTCGTAGCCGGGGTGCTCGCGGGCCCGCCGCTCGCGGCCGGGCTGGTCGGGCTCGCGGTGCTCGTCGTCCGGGCGCCGATTACGCGACCCGCGCGGCTCCGGCTGAAAAAGGCTCACCAGGCACCGCCTGGGGCGGGCGCCGCCGGCTCGGCGGGCGGGCGCGGCGCGGGCGTGGTCCGCACGAGCAGGTCACGGAAGGCGGTGTAGTTCGCGACGACGTCCAGCCGGGCGTCGCCGGCCGCGTCGGCGGCCTCTTCCGCGCTCGGGTGCACCGTGTGCCGGACGCCGGCGTAGGCCAGCCGGACGCTCATGTCTTCCTTCCGATCCCCGGTGACGAGAACCGGGCGGCCGGCCAGCCGCTCGAACGGCACGTCCCAGATCCAGGACGGGTCACGCCCGTCGGCGGTCTGTGAGTTGAAGTCGACGATCAGGCTGCGCGGCGGAGCGGAGTTGATCAGCTCCATCATCTCGACCCAGCCCGCCGGGTTCTTGGCCAGCAGCATCCGGGCCCGCGTTCCGGCCGAACCGAGCAGCACATCCTGATAGCGGCCCTGGACGTCCCCGAGGTCGGCCATCGCGGCCAGCGCGTCCTCGACGGGCACGCCGAACTCGCGGGCCGCCGCGGCCGCCATCGCCGCGTTGCCGAGGTTGACCCGGCCAGGCAGGCCGATCGACGCCCTGATCGTGTGGCCGAACCACATGATCTCGCCGGGACCGGTCACCGCGACGATCGGCTCCGGGCGCGCCAGCCCGCATTCCGACCACCAGCCGGACTCGTTGCGATGCAGCAGCCGCGCGCACTGCGGGCAGACCATCGCGTCCGCGGTCCAGTTCTGCCCGACCGAGACCCAGACCTGCTTCGACCAGGTCGCCGCCGCCCAGGTGACGAGCGGGTCGTCGACATTGGCGACGACCGTGCAGTCACCGAGCTCCGCGCCGAGCTCACGCCAGATCGCGGCGATCCGGCGGGTCTCGTTCGAGCGGTCCAGCTGGTCCCGGCTGATGTTGAGCAGCGCGACCACGCGGGGCCGGACCTGGCGGGCCACCTTGGGCAGCCAGATCTCGTCCACCTCGAGCGCGGCCGCCGCGTCGTAGGGCGGGCGGGCCAGCGCCGCGAGCACGCCCGGGGCCATGTTCGCGCCGCCGCTGTTCGACTTCACCGGGCCGAGCGTGCCCAGCGCCCTGGCGAGCAGGCGGGTGGTCGTGGTCTTGCCGTTGGTGGCGGACACACAGGCGACCGGCCTGCCGCTGCCGACCTCTTCGAGTGCGTGCGGCGAGACCTGCAGGGCGAGCTTGCCGCCGATCATCTCGCCGGATCCCTTGCCCAGCCGGCGGGAAGCCTCGGACGCCAGCCGCTCAACGGCGAGCGCCGCCTTCGTCCTCGTGGAGAGGCGGCGCGGCAACGGAGTCATCATGGCGATTTCTACAGTGCCACGCCGCCCTGGCGCCGTGGCGGCGACCCCGTGACCTGTCCGCGCTTGCCCCGCCTCGTCACCCGCCCGCTGGCGGCGGACGGGCCACCGACCACCATTCGACGGAAGATCACCTTCTCGCCGCCGGCCGGACATCGCGACGGCGCCCCCGGCCCGGCCCACCTCGCGCCCGCCGGCCTTCACATACACGGGGGAGCATCGCCGGCACCGGTCGGACGAGGCGGTCTCTGCTCCGGGCCACGGGCCGGGCGCGTTGGGCGGGCCTCGCGGCGGCGGGCTCCGGGTGACGCGGTGCGCCGGGCGAATGGGACGGCGCGAGAATCAGGATGCGGAGACACCGACCCCTCCGCGGCGAACGTCGTAGTGATCAAAAGTCTGAAGATTCACCAGCTTTGACGATGTGAGGACACCACGGTGAGCACCAAGGCCATCGCGATCGCGCGAGAGGACGACCGGTGGAGGGCATTCGACCTCGACCCCACCGAACTCGAGGACCTCGACGCGCTGACCGACGCGATGCGTGATCTCGGCGACGGCCTCGTCGTCGCCTTCGTCGAGGAGGACGACGAGTACCTGGCGATCATCAGGATCGACGAGGACACGTCCGACCCTCGGGTCTTCCTCTCCGACCGGCGGGTCCTCGGGACCTCCGGCCTGGCCAAGGCCCTGCTGGCCGACGCGCTGCCGCTGCCGGCGCCGCGCGGTGGGGACGACGACGAGGACGAAGACGAGGCCGTCATGCTGCACGCCCAGCCGATCGGGGATCTCGACCTGCTCGACGACCTCGGCACGACGGCGGAGGCGCTCGTCGCCTTGATCGCCGAGGAGGGCATGCTGCCCGGCGACGTCGTCGCCGCGATCAGCGAACGCGCGGGCGCGGGCGAGATCCTCGACGAGGTCCGCGGCTGACCGGGTGCGCGGCGAGCGGGTGCGCGGCGAGCGGGCGGCGAATCCGCCGGCTGCGGTCGGGATCACCCGGCGCAACCGCCACCGGCTCGCGTGACCGCGGGCTCGCCGCCTCGCGACGCCTGACCGGGTCCAGCGACCATGTCTGACGCGGCGGCAGAGCCCACGGCCGAGCGGGCCGAGCCGGTGCCGCAGGTTCGGCTCGCGGAGCCGGCGGGGCCCGCCCGTGACCTCGCGGCGATGCGGCTCGCGCTCGCCGAGGCCGCGCTGGCCACAGCCGGCGGCGACGTGCCCATTGGCGCCGTCGTGATCGGCGCGGATGGCGCCGTCCTCGGCCGGGGCCACAACATCAGGGAAGCCGCCGCCGACCCGACCGGGCACGCCGAGATCGTCGCCCTACGTGCCGCGGCGGCCGCCGTCGGCGAATGGCGCCTCACCGGTGCGACCCTGGTCGTCACGCTCGAACCGTGCACCATGTGCGCCGGCGCGCTCGTGCTCGCCCGGGTCGCCCGCCTCGTCTACGGCGCCATCGACGAGAAGGCCGGCGCCGTCGGCTCGCTGTGGGACGTCGTCCGCGACCGCCGCCTCAACCACCGCCCGGAGGTCATCACGGGCGTGGCCGCAACCGACTGCGCCGCTCTCCTGGACACCTTCTTCGCCACCCGCCGAGCCCCCCGACGCCCCCAGGCCACCACCGACCCGTAGCCAACCCCTCGCCAGGGCTCGCGGGCCCGGAGGCGCACCGGGTTCGGGGCTTCGCCCCGGGCGCTCGGGCAGACCCGTGCCGCGCCGGCCACCGGCCTTGGCTGGTTGAGTCATACCAGGTGGCTGTGGACCTGGGATCTTCCGAGCCACGGGGTATGAATGGGCTCGCCGTCGACGGCGGGTGCGGCGAGCATCCCTGGCTCACAATGGCTGCGGCCAGTCAGCCGGTGAGCACGAAATTGGGCAGGTACTCGACGGCAGCCTCGAACAGGCAGGCGAGCAGGAAGCACGCGATGCCAACCGCGATCCCGATCCAGCGTCTGCCGTGGACCGCGATGGCCGCTCCCGCCAGCGCGGGCAGGGCACCGAGCAGACCCACGTGCACGAAGAGACCCGGGTGTGTCCGGATCTCGACCGAGCCACCCCAGTCCGCGGTGAAGCGGCGATCGCGAGGCCAGGCCCAGCAGATCAGATAGCACGTCAAGAAGGCGCTCGAGACGTACGCCGCGACCGGCAGGATCTGCCTGACCTGACTCCACCTCGACGCGGACGCAAAGATCACGAGTCCTCCTCGCTCCACTACTCCCGCCAGGCGCACAGGGCCTGCGTAGGGAGCGCCGGGCCCGGAGTTCGCCTCCAACATTCTGGGCAGACCTGGCCGCGGTCCCAGCCACGGCCTTGACGCGTTCAGACATACCAAGTGGCTGCAGATCTGGAGTTTCCCCAGCCACAAACTATGAGTCAGTCAGCCAACCCGCCCAACAAAGAGGGCGGCATCAAACGCCACCCAGATACCCAGATGAGCAACACGGAACGCGAACGAGGCGGGTGTCAGGGGCGAAGCCCCTCGACACGGGAGATCCAGGGAGTCACCCCCCTTGGACAGACATCACGGCAACCGCGAAAGCGCCCCCCAGAAGGCGACGCTGAGCAGAAGAAACCAACCACAGAAGTTAGAACGATGAACGACACGAAGCGCGAACGCAGGACGCACCGATGAGCAACACGGAACGCGAACGAGGGGGGTGTCGGGGGGCGAAGCCCCCCGACACGGGGGTTCCAGGGGGTCGCCCCCCTGGGCAGACATCACGGCCCCCGGTGAAGCTGCCCCAAAGGGCAGCGAACAGCGGAGGCCGGCGCGGTGGAGGTGGGATTTGAACCCACGGAGGGGTTGCCCCCTCACACGCTTTCGAGGTCTGCCCAGCGTGGTCCGCCAGGGTTCGCCGTGGTCCCACTGTGGCTTTTGAGGCGCCCGAGCACGACGCCGACCGGGGGCGAACGTTGACGAACGAGACCAGGAGTGAGACCAGTGGACCGGGCAAGGGCCGTGCGTGGAGCCGCCCGCCTTGAGAGGGCGCACCCCGGCGCTCGACGAACTCAATACGCGGCTCCCGCGGCCCGTCGACCACCCACCCGGTGCGCGGATCTCATAGCAGATCCGCCATGATTGACCGATGGCATGGGAGTGGGTCTCACCCGTAGCAATCGCCACGGGAACGATCATCACGACGACCGTTACGGCGCTTCGGTCGCGCGGGGATCGCCGACATGCTGATGGCGTCGCCGCATCCGCCCGAGCAGACGCCGTCGCGGCTGCCGCCGCCGCCCGGGCGCACGCCAAAGAGACCGCCGCCGAAGAACTCAAACAGCGCCGAATCGAGCCGACCTACAGCCTCTTGTTGGAATGGCTAGGTCAGCAATGGCGGTGGGCTCGCGATATTCAACCAGTTTACAAGTTTGGCGAACAGTCCGAACCCGCACCGCCCGCCACCCAAGAGTTAAGCCAACGGCTCGAAGGCTCGCTGGTGCTGCACGGCGGCGACGCAGTATGGGAACTATTTAAAGAGTACGAACAGCACCTGTGGAATCTCGCAGTCTGCGATAGAGCCATACGGACCGCCATTCATCCGAGTGAGTCCGATGAAGCCGGGGCGTCGAGGATTTCCGAGCTGCACGCCGAGGTCCGACGCCAAAAAGATGCCATCGATGCTATAGATAAGAAGCTTAGAAGGCAGGTTCGCCTAGAATTGTCCGGCGTAGCGCCGGAAATCGAGACGAACCATTGGGGCGGCCCGAATTGGGGCGTGGCCTAATATCCTGACTTCGGGTATCAAGCAACCCAATCGAGCAGTCTAGTCTGCCCGCCGAGCGGCAGAGAATCTGGCGGCCGACCCGCTTTTCTTCACCATCCTAGGACTGAGACGATCTCGCGTGCGGCGTCGACCGGTAGGACGGTGGACGTGTCCAACGTGAGGTCCGCGGTGGGCAAACGCTCGGTCGCATCCCAGGCGGCAAGGCGCTCCGCGGCGTCCGCAGGATTCCGCTTGGTGAGTCGGCCGGCGGCGACCTCGCGAGGACACCAGAGCTGGACGACCGTCCAACGCACCTCTGGCGCGGCAGCCTCGATCGCCCCCACGGCTTCTACCTGACCAAGGTGCACCACGGGTACGTGGTCGGTCGCGGCCTTGACCAGCGCAGGAGTGTCGACCGCGTATCGAGAGCCGTAGCGGCGATTCTCCCAAGCGATCTGCCCGGCCTCAGCGAGTGAATCGATGCGCGCATCGTCCACTAGGCGGTAGCCATCCGACCGACCCTTGCCTGATTTTAGGCGGGGGAACAGTTGAATTCGAGGGTCGACCGCCGTCAGCATCAAGGTAACCGTATCCTTCCCGGCCGCTGGTGGCCCATACAAGAGGACCCCCTGGGGGATCATCGGGACAGGATCTTAGCGACGAGATCTTTGGCCTGACCTTGGAGCGGCGATGACGACGCGGAATTGTCGATAAGCTCGTGATCCGCTGTCGGCCGGAACTCGGTGTCAACGCCTGCGAGGTACGCACCCCAGTCCGCGAGCTTGGCCGCGTCGCGGGCCGCACCACGATGCCGTATGTACTGCTGCATGCTGTCCGGGTCGCAGCGCACCCACACCAGCGTTGCGACGGCGCCCCGCTCGTTCAGCCTAGCAACGGTCCGATCCAGCCAGGCCTGATCCCGGAACTCGCGGAGGAATGGCGCGACCGACACGACGCTGTTTCCGCACTCGACATTCTCCAGCGTCGCTGCGAGGAGGGCATCGTACTCACGCGGCCGAACGATGTTCAGGTAGTCGGCTGACTCGCGGTCGTGCGGGGAACGGCCAAGCACTTCTAGCGCAGCCTCGACCACCGGGCGAGTGATCGTGTCCTTGTCGACTACCGCCCAGCCCGTCTGCCGTCCGAGGATACGGCCAAGCTCAGACTTGCCGCTTCCCGGGTATCCGCCGATGAGAACGGCCCGCGGCACTTCCGGCCGCCACGCCGCCGGATTGACACCTACGGGCGCATGAACGACGCGCTTTGATCGCGACTGCGACACCACCAGGCCCTCATCTCCGAGCACGCGCATCGCCTCGTTGATCGTATAGACGCTGGTCTTCCACTCGGCCGCCAGCTCCCGGGTAGACGGGAGCACCGCGCCGTCCCGCAGACGGCCGGACTGGATCTGGTTGCGGATGCTGCGCGCGACCTGCTGGTGGAGCGACTCCGTCGCCGGGGTGCTCCGGTCGGTACTCGCCACGAGACGTCTCCTCACCGCTGTGCGTCGGACACAGCCTCTCATCTGATCGGCCTGATCGGCCCGTCAGGGCTGGTCAGAGGCCTTCCATGAGACCAACGTGACCTAACAGTTGACCTGTTCCCCGTTCAACTGTTAGCTTCCTGTTGTCGCTGACGGACGAGGCAAGGAGGGCTACGAAAAGTGACAGCGCCTGCGGTGGTGACCGGCCCGGGTTTCCGGGCCGGGTCGCCGTCCGATGACCTCGACAACGTCCGCCAGGCACCGCGCGGGGTTGGTCAGGCCGACGCGATGCGGGCCGGGATCGAGCTGCTGCGGCGGCTCGATGGCTGCGCCGACGTCTACCTGACTTGCCACCCACGCCGGGCAGAGGCCGCGTTCGCCGTGACGCTCGACGCGCAGGTCGTCCCGAACGTAGGAGCGCACCGCACCGAGGAGAGCGACCGCTCGCGGCTGGACGCGATTGTGCAGGCCTGCGCCGCGCTGGGCGCCCCGTTCGTCCTGGTCACCCCATGGTCCGGCGACGACGGCGTCAAGCTCACGATCTTTACCGTCGTCGCGGGCGTCGGCATCGACCTGTGGACCTCGGTCACGGACCCGTCCGTCGTCGCCGACGTCCGCGCCCAACTCACCGACGACACCGAGCCGGCCCCGGCCGTCCAGCCGACCGGCCCGGACGTCGAGGCCGACCACGACGAGCCGACGCCTGACGAGCTGGCCGCGATCGCCGCCGAGTGGCCTTTGATCGCCGCCGAGCTGGGCGTCACCGACGCCGACGCCGCCATCGCCGCGCAGGGCTGGAGCCCACTCGCCGCGCGCCGCCTGGCCGTCGCCCGCCGCCGCCTGGTCGAGGTCGCCGCCGGCTTCACCCTGACCGACCCGGACGCCATGACCTACCGCCCGATCGCCCCGGCCGACCCGACCCCTGCCCGCTCGACCCACCGCCGCCCGGCCTGAAAGGAGCCCCTCTCTTGTCCACCTCGATCAACCCGGCCGCCGCGGCGGAGCCGGTCGACCCCCGCCAGCTTCGCCGCGTGGCACGCGCCCTCGACGGTGCGCTGTGGCTGGTCGCGCTGATGGTCTGCGCCTACAGCCTCGCGAACGTCCACGGTGTCGCGACCAGCCACGGCACCGCCGACCCGCAGGCCTGGCTGTTGGCCCCGATCGTCGACATCGCCCTGTTCGGTGGGATCACCGCCGACTCGATCCTGTCCCGCTACGCGGTCCGGCCGTCGGGCTGGGGCGCGACGCTGCGCTGGGTCTGCGGCTGCTCGACGTGGACGCTCAACGTCTGGGACGCCGCCGGCTCCCGGGACATGGGCGCGATCGTCGCCCACTCGATCCCACCGCTGGTGCTGATCCTGCTGGCCGAAGCCGCCCCCCGCTACCGCCAGCAGTTCGCCGCCCTGGTCCGTTCCGCGCCTGCCCCGGCCGACACGGCGCCCGTCGTCGAGCCGGCCGCCGCGCCGGAGCCCGTAGCTGTCACCGTCCCGGCGCCGCGTACCGGTACCCCGGCCCGCCGCCGTACCGGTACGGCCACCCGTCCGGCGACCGGTACACGTACCGCCCGGCGCACCGACGCCGAGCTACTGACCGCCCTGACCGACGTGCCCCGCGACGACGACGGCACCGTCCCCGTCCGCCGCGCCGCCGCCGCCCTGAACTGCGGCCCCGACCGCGCCCGCCGACTCCTCGACACCGCCGGCCTACGCCGCCCGACCCCGATACCCGCACTCACCGTGGCGGCTGCCTGATGACCGAGCCCCTCACCCCCCGCGACGACGACACCCCGCCCGCCGGCATGGTCCTGCCCGGCCCCTGGACCCCCACCACCCCCACCGAGACCGCCGCCCCCGCGCTGACCGGGGAAGTCCTCGACCACCCGCCCGCCCGCTACCGACCCCGCGTGCCCGCGGTGTCCCGGGGGGAGCCGGTATCGCGGACGTGGATCGTGGTGACCGGAGTGCGGACGGTCGCCACGCACCCGCAGACCAAGACCGGCGCGAAGCTGGTCGCCCGCAACCTGTGGTACCCGGTCGCCGGCGCCGGTGTCGCCTACCGCCGCTGGCAGGACACGCACGGGGCGTCGCGGTACGAGCGGCAGATGCGCCGCGCGGAGATCGCGGGCGATCAGGAGAGCCTGCGCGAGTGGGAACTCCGCGACGTCGCGGAAAAGCAGCGCCGCCACGACCGGGTCATGGACTGGGTCCGCTCGCCCGTCGACCTGCTCCGCGCCGCCGCGGCGGGCCTGGCCGGGTTCGCCGCCCTGCTCCTCGTGCTCGGTGTGGTCCTCGCGCTGGGCCACCACGACCCCGGCTACGTCCTGGCCCCGATCATCGGCGTGATCGCCCTGGTCACGTTCGTGTGCTGGTTCCTCGCCGCCTACGGCGCCCTTCTCCTGCTCGCCGCGACCGGCGGTGTCGGCGCGTGGCTGTGGCATCTGGGCCGCTCCCGTTCCGAGCTACCCGCCTGGGTGTCAGCCACCACGCCCGACGGCAGCGCCGGGCGGGACGTGATCCCGGACGAGCGGGCGATCACGAACGCGCTGCGGAACCTCAACCTGCCGGCGCTGAACAAGAAGTTCCGCGAGGGCTGGACCCCCCGCTGGCTCGACGCGCCGGCCCACGACGGCAAGGGCTGGCACTCCCGGCTCCTGCTCCCCGAAGGCGTCACCGTCGAAATGATCGTCAACAACAAGCGGGTCCTCGCCCACAACCTGCTGCGCCTGCCGGTCGAGGTGTGGCCGACCGAGCCCCGCGACAAGCCCGGCGTCCTGGATCTGTGGGTCGCCGACCAGGGCAGCCTGACCAAGCCCGTCGCGCCATGGCCGCTGCTCACCACCGGTACCGCGGACTACTTCAAGGGCGTGCCGGTCGGGGTCGACCCGCGCGGGAACACCGTCCTCGGCCGCCTGTTCCAGGCCAACTGGGGCGTCGCCGGGATGATGGGCTCCGGCAAATCCACCCTGATCATCACCGGCCTGTTGGGCGCGATCCTCGACCCGCTCGTCGAGATCGACGTCTACTGCATGGCCGTCAACGCCGACTACGACCCGCTGCGACCCCGGCTACGAACCCTGTTCGTCTCCGATGACCCGGACGAGATCCCGACCGTCCTCGGCGCGCTCAAGCGGCTCATGTCCGAGCTGTCCGACCGCGGCCGCAAGCTCTCCGCGGCCGGCGAGCCGAAGCTCACCCGGGCCCTGGCAGAGGCCGACCCGAGCATGCGACCGAGGGTCGTGGTCATCGATGAGTGCCAGGAGCTGTTCGTCTCCGACGTCGGCGAGGAAGCCGCCGAACTCGTCGAGAAGATCGTCGCCAAGGCCCGCAAGTACGGCGTCACCCTGATCTTCGCCACGCCCGTCCCGTCGGCGGACTCGCTGCCCCGCAAAGTCGCCAAGGTCCTGTCCAACCGGGCGTGCTTCGCCATCGGCGACCACCAGGGCAACGACGCCATCCTGGGCACCGGCAAACACAAGGCCGGGATCACCGCGACGACGCTGCGGCCGATGACCGTCGAGGCCGACGGCACCGTCGACCTCGGTGACCTCGGCACCGCGATGACCTCCGGGTTCACCCCCGCCGACGGGCTGCTGCGCTGCCACTACGTCCGCCGCGGCGACGGCGTCGATGACGTCACCCCCGTCGTCGAACGCGCCCTCGCCATGCTCGACACCCCACCAGCCCCCGCCGCCGACGACGAGCCGGCACCGGTCGAGCACGTCGACCCGCTCGCCGACATCGTCGCCGTGATCCGCACCGCCGGACCGGACCCGATCATGCCCACCCTCGAAGTCCTCGCCGGGCTCGCCGCGCTGCGGCCCCAGCTCTACCGGGGGTGGACGTTCGAACGGCTGCGCGAGGCGCTCCCCGACTCCGCACGGCCCTACAAGACCCGCGGCCGGATGTCCGTCAACGCCGACCGCGTCGCCGCCGCCATCGCCGACCGCGACACCCCCGACGATCCCGATCTCGCCGACGAACCAGCCGACGAGTTCGACACAGCGTGACCGTCCGGCCGAGGGAACCCGCGAGGGAGGACCGAGGGACCGAGGGAGTTCTCCCTCGCCAGCTCCCTCACCGCCTCCCCGCGCCCGCCACCGCCGTCTAGCAGCGCGAACAGTCGCAGGCCACACCCCCAGGGGAGCCAAGGGACCCGAGGGACCCGACCCCCAACCAGCCAGCCCACACCCCGAAACCGCGATCGAGACGCCCTCCTGCGCCTCCCTCCCCTCCCCACCCACACCCACCAACCGTCACACAGCGTGACAGAACGGAGAACCCTCCATGCGCCACCAGACCCGGCTACGACCCCGCGCCCGCTGGCCCTGGGCCCTCGCCGCCACGGTCGGCCTGTTCCTCTGGGCCGCCGCCACCGCCCCGACCACCACCGCCGCCGACCTCGCCGTCGCCGGCCACGTCCTGACCCAGATCACCGCGGGCCTGGGCGAGTTCATCGCCGCCCTCTGACGACCAAACCAGTCGCTAGCCACCACCTCACGGAAGGACCGAGACATGGACTGCATCCACTGCGGCGCCAAGGTCGAAAGCGGCGTGTGTACCAACACCGCCTGCCCCCTGTCGAAGACCAACCCGAAGATCCGCCGCGCCGGCACGACCCACGCCTGCCTGTGGGTCGCCGTGTTGCTCGCGACCGTCCTCTGACCTCGCCCGGGGCGCGGCGCCAACCGCCAAGAAGCCGCCGCGCCCCGGCCCTCACCCCTCATCGCAGAGCAAGGGAGTTTCCATCATGGCGCAGTACACCTGCCCAGACTGCGGGGTCACCTCGCAGCAGCTCAGCAGCCCCGGCGAGGCCAGCCAGCTCCTCGCGACTCACCAGCAGTACACCTGCCCCGCCCGCCGCGGGCCGGTCGGCGGCGGCCAGGGCCGCGCCACCACCACGACGACGACCCGTCGGCGGCGGTAGCCCCGGTGAAGGTCAGCGTCTTCGGCACGCCCGACGAGATCTCCGGCGCCCTGACCGCGCTGCTGCTGCACCTTGACGTGCTGGACGTCTCGGAGCCGTTCGCGTCGGTGTTCTACGCCGACGAGCTGCGCGTCGACATCGACGCCGAACTCCCCGCCCCCACCCGGGCCGACGTCCTGGCCGACCTCGCCGCGATCCTCCACGGCCAGGCCTCGATCCCGGTTGGGGAGCTTCTGCCCGCCCTGGTGGCGCACGCCCCGGACGCCTACGCCGACTGGACGCCGCGCCACGTCGCGGCAGAGCTACGCCGCCACCGGATCGCCGTCACCCAGCTTCGCCCCGGCGTCCGGGTCCTCCGCGCCGCCGACCTCCCACCGACCACCCGTACGGAAGGAGCCCAGCACTGATGGCTCGTAACAACCCGACCCGGGTCCGCGCGTCGATCAACCGCGCGGTCGCCACCCAGCTCATCTGCCCGGACTGCCGCCGGCGGTTCGGCACCGACACCGCCCTGCACACCCACACTCTCGCCGCCCACGGCCCGACGGCCCGGCCCGTCCAGCGGGCCAGTTAGCACCGCCCGGGGCGCGGCGCCAACCGCCAAGAAGCCGCCGCGCCCCGGCCCTCACCCCTCATCACAGAGCAAGGGAGTTTCCAGCATGGCAGGCGAAACCGTCATCACGATCATCGGGAACCTGGCCGGCGACCCGGAGCTTCGCATCCTGCCGACCGGCGCGCAGGTCACGAGCTTCACCGTCGCCTCGACCCCCCGCGCCCTCGACCGGGCGTCGAACGAGTGGCGCGACGGCGAGACGCTGTGGATGCGCTGCTCGATCTGGCGTCAGCCCGCCGAACACGTCGCCGAGTCGCTGACCAAGGGCGCCCGGGTCATCGTCGTCGGCCGGCTCAAGCAGCACTCGTATGAGAAGGACGGCCAGAAGCGGACCGTCGTCGAGCTGGACGTCGAGGAGATCGGCCCGTCGCTGCGGTTCGCGACCGCGAAGGTCGTGCGCGCCGCCCGCGGGACCGGCCCGACAACCGGCGACCAGTGGTCGACCCCTGCGGGCCGCACCCCGGCCGGGGCCGGCGCCGCCCGCTCGGCCGGCTCGACTGTCGATGACCCGTGGGCGCCGCCGGCCGGCGGCTACAGCGACGAGCCGCCGTTCTAACACCCCGCCAGGGGTAAGCGTCCCAACCGTCCCAAGCGTCCCGCCGCAGGTCAGCGCGGGACGGATACCCCCGCCGGGACGGATCGATCCGTCCCACCACCCCGCTCATGCCCTCGCGCCCCCGCCCGGCCCGCCTCTGCCGCCGGCCGGGCGGGGCGCCCGGTCCCTGCCACGCCGCCCCGTTGTCACGGGAGGACCCGCATGCCCAGTCCCGCCCCGCACCGCCCCACGCCGCCGGCCGCCGCGCCGCCCGGCCAGCTCGACCCGCTCATCCTGACCGCGCTGGCCGCCGGCCGGGTCCGCCTCGACCGGGCCGACGCCGACACGGTCATCGACCGCCACCAGCCCGCCGCCGCCGCCCGCGGCAAGCGCCCCACGACCTGCCTGGGCTGCGGGTTCCGCTACCGGACCGGGTCACGCGCCTGCCCGTCATGGGTGTTCCTCACCCGAGGTCTGCGCGCCGCGCTCGCGCTCGTCCCGCCGGCCACGACCACCCGGCCCTGCAAGGTTTGCCGCGGCCCCGTCGAGCTCCCCGCCGCCGACCCCAACCCCCGGCCGGGCGGGGTGGTGTGCGATTCCTGCGCCCACCAGCCCGGCCTGTTCGACGGCCTGTTCGGCGGCGCGGCGTGATCCGCCGGCCGGATGATCCGGCGATGCTGGCCGCCGCGCGGCACTACGCGGCGACGGGCTGGCCGGTGTTCGTCCTGGGACGGACGAAACGCCCCGTCGCCAACTGCCCGCCCTGTCACCAGGCCGGCCGCGACCACGACCGGCAGGCCTGCGCCTGCCTGACGTGCCACGGCTTCTACGCCGCCACCCTCGACCCCGACCGCGCCGCCGCCATGCTCTCCGCGGTCCCAAGGGGGCTACTGGCGATCCGGACCGGCACCGCCGCCGGCCTGGTCGTCATCGACATCGACCCCGCCCATGGCGGTCGCCTCGACCCGGCGCTGATGACCCCAACCGCCGCCGTCGCGTCTGGCGGCGGGGGCTGGCACCTCTACTACGCCCACCCCGGCCCGCCCGTCCTGTCCCGGCCGCTCCCGGGCCGGGACGGCATCGACGTCAAGGCCGACGGCGGCTACGTCGTCGCCCCGCCCTCGACCCACCCCACCAGCCACCGCCCCTACCGCTGGACCGTCCGCCGCGGCGTCGAGGAGATGCCCCCCGCCCTCCACACCGCCGTCACCCGACCATCGGCGCCCACCGCCCAGCCGTCCCACCTGGCCACCCCGAGACCGCCAGCCCGCCCGCCAAGCGCGCGGCGCGGTGGCGGGGGCGGGGGCATCTCCCACCCCGACCTGCTGATGGCCGCGCACCTGTCCGCCGTCGCCCACGCACCCGAAGGCCGCCGCCGCACGACGCTCTACGGCGCCGCCCGCGGTGTCGCCCGGCTCGTCGCCGCCGGCCACCTCGACCCCGGCGACGCCTGCGGCGCACTTGCCGACGCCGGCCGCGCGGCCGATCAGACCGACCGCGACATCCGCGCCGCGATCGGCGGCGGGTTCCGCGACGAAGGAGTCCCGCTATGACCCGGCAGGGCCGATCCACCCCAACCCATCACCCCACCCGGGTCGAAAACGTGGCTCTACGGCCCTCTCAGCGTCTCAGCTACGGCCCCTCGCGGCCCACAGGAGCGACGCTATGACCGTCCAGCCCGAGGGGCCGGGCCTGACCGGTGCGACGCTCCTGGACGCGCTGAGGGCCGCGCTGACCCGCTACGTCATCCTCCCGTCCGACGACGCGACCACCGGAGTCGTCCTGTGGATCGCCGCCAGCCACGCCCAACCCGCCTGGGCACACGCACCCCGGCTCGTCATCCGCGCCCCCGAGAAGCGCTGCGGCAAGTCCCGCCTCCTCGACGTCGTCGAGGCGACCTGCCACCGGCCCCTGATCACCGTCAACGCCACGTCCGCGGCGATCTACCGGAGCATCAACGAGGACCCGCCGACGCTGCTGGTCGACGAAGCGGACACGATCTTCACCGCTGGCAAGGCCGGTGAGGGCAACGAGGATCTGCGCGGGCTGCTGAACGCCGGGCACCAGCGCAACCGGCCGGCGATCCGCTGGGACCACGTCAACCGCCAGCTCGACGAATGCCCCACCTTCGCCATGGCAGCCCTCGCCGGCATCGGCGCCATGCCCGACACGATCGAGGACCGCGCGGTGGTCATCCACATGCGCCGCCGCGCCCCCGGCGAAACCGTCGCCCCCTACCGCCACCGCCGCGACCGCCCCGCCCTGCGCGACCTAGCCGCCGACCTCGAAGCCTGGCTACGCCCCGGCCTGGCCGTACTCGAGAAGGCCGAGCCGGCCATGCCCGTCGAGGACCGGGCTGCGGACACCTGGGAACCGCTCATCGCCGTGGCCGACCACGCCGCCGGCCCCTGGCCCGACCTAGCCCGCCGCGCCGTCCTCGCGCTCACCTCGAACCCCGGCGACGCCGACACCACCTCACTGCGGACCCGGCTGCTCATCGACTGCCGCACCGCCATGACCGGCCTCGACGCGATCCCTACCGCCCGACTCCTGCACGCCCTCAACACCGACCCCGAAGCACCGTGGTCCGAGTCCGGACCGGCCGGACTCACCAGCCACCGACTCGGCGCCATGCTCCGCGAATACGGCATCCAGAGCGCCAACCACCGGTTCCCCGACAGCCAAGCCAAGGGCTACCTCCGCGCCGCCTTCACCGACGCCTGGCAGCGCTACTGCCCACCCGAACCCACCCCGCCCGACGAGGCCCCGCCCGACGTCGAGCCGGGACGGATCGCGGCCCTGGTACGGATCGATCCGTCCCACCGCAACCAAGCGTCCCGCGCTGACCTGCGACGGGACGCTTGGGACGGATGGGACGGCACTCCTGACGAGCCGTTCGACCACGGCCACACCGCCGCCACCGCCTGACGTCGACGACCTCCGAGGAGGACCCGCGCTATGACCGCCCCCACCGCCCCAAAGCTCCTGCTCACCGTCGAGGAAGCCGCCGACGTGCTGGGCCTTGGCCGCACCACGACCTACGCGCTCATAAGGACCGGCGCCCTCAAGTCCGTCCGGATCGGCCGGGCGCGGCGCGTCCGGGTGACCGATCTCGACGCCTACGCCGCCCAGCTCGACGCCGCCGCCTGAGGGGAGCCCAGTGGCCCGGAACCGAAAGGAAGGGACCCGCGCCCCCAACGGCGCGGCGTCCATCTACGAAGGGTCGGACGGACGCTGGCACGGGCGCGTCACCTTGGGCGTCCGCGACGACGGCAAGCCCGACCGACGCCACGTCAGCGCCAAGACCGAGAGCGAGGTCATCGCCAAGGTCCGCAAGCTGGAGCGCGAGCGTGACGCGGGCACGGTCAAGAGGCCAGGGAAGCCCTGGACCGTCACGAAGTGGCTCACGCACTGGATCGAGAACATCGTCCCGGGCACCGTCGCCGACAACACCCTGTCCGGCTACCAGGTGGCCGTACGTGTCCACCTGATCCCGGGAGTCGGCGCTCACCGCCTCGACAAGCTGGAGCCCGAGCACCTGGAGCGGCTCTACGTGAAGATGATCCGTAACGGGAAGAAGTCCGCCACGGCGCACCAGGCCCACCGGACCGTCAGGACTGCGCTCAACGAGGCCAAGCGCCGGGGCTACATAACCCAGAATCCGGCGACGTTGGCCAAGGCCCCCCGCGTCGTCGAGGAGGAGATCGAGCCGTACGGGGTCGCGGAGGTCAAGCGGCTACTCGACGCCGCGGACGATCGGCGGAACAGCGCGCGATGGGCAATCGCGCTCGCGTTCGGTTTGCGACAGGGCGAGACGCTTGGCCTGAAATGGACTGACGTCGACCTCGACGCGGGAGCCCTCCGGGTGCGTCGAAACCGCCTGCGCCCGAAATGGGCGCACGGGTGCGGCGGGACCTGCGGTCAGAAACACGGCGGCTACTGCCCGAAACGGTTCCCGAAGCGCGCCGAGACTGCCGAGACGAAATCCCGCGCAGGCAAGCGTGTCATCGGACTTCCCGACGAGCTGGTCGCGTTGCTGCGCAAGCACCGCGAGACACAAGACCGCGAGCGCCTCGACGCCGCCGACATGTGGGTGGAAGGCGGCTGGTTGTTCGCGACGCCGACCGGCGGTCCGACGAATCCCCGGACGGACTATTCCGAGTGGAAACGGCTTCTGGCCGCCGCCAAGATCCGCGACGGCCGGTTGCATGACGCCAGGCATACCGCGGCGACGGTTCTTCTCCTGCTGGGCGTGCCAGATCGGACCGTGATGGGGATCATGGGGTGGTCCAACACCGCCATGGCGGCGAGGTACCAGCACCTGACCGAGCCCGTCCGCCGGGACGTCGCCGATCGGGTCGGGTCGCTGCTCTGGAAGGACGAACGAGACCAGAAGTGAGACCAAAGCGAACGGCCGGCCCGGTAGGAAGATCAACCGGTCCGGCCGTTTGTGCTGGTCCAAGGGCGGTGGAGGTGGGATTTGAACCCACGGAGGGGTTGCCCCCTCACACGCTTTCGAGGCGTGCGCCCTCGGCCACTAGGCGACTCCACCGCAGGTGAGCTTACTAGACGGAGATGGGCGGATGGAGCCCGGCCGGCGTCGATCTCGTCCGGGTCGGTGGATCAGACCGGGTCAGTCGGGCTCCGTTCTCCGGGGTGTCGACCGAGAGGGGCGCGTCGAGGGGCCAGCCGATGAGATCGGCGTACTCCAGCAGCCTGGCCCCCGCGTTCGCGCTGACGGCGCCGACCACGATGCCCTTCCGGGGGGGTGTACACGGCGACGAGCTCGAGGGCCTTGGGTGAGCCCTCGGCGAGCCGGCAGGTGTCGGCGAGGGCGGGGGCGCCCGACACCCTGCAGCCGGATGCCGAACTGCTCGGTCCAGAAGCGGCGTATCGGCGTGAACGGCGGCGCCACGTCGGGGCCGAGCAGGAGGGCGTCGGCGGCCGCCTGACCGTGCTCGGACGCGGTGATCCAGTACTCGACCCGCCGGGGGTTCCGGTCGACAGCAGGTTCGGCCAGCGGGCCACGTCGCCGGCGGCCACGATCCAGGGGATGACCGCCGGGGCTACCCCCCGTCCATGAAGACGGCGTGGGTGGTGGGCCCGGTCAGCACTCCGTCGCTGATGTCCAGCCCCGAACCCTGCAGCATCCGACTGAGCCAGACCGGACAGCTCGGGCCGGGGAGCCGGGCGGTCGGCGCCAGTCTCCGGCTAACCGCCGGGCGTCCGTCGGGCACACCCTCGCCCGGTCGTCCGACGGTGAACTCGCCCGGGCACTTGGTCCCTCGGGTGGGCGACCACGGCCGCCGGCGACGCGCACTCCCCGTGACCGTTGGCCGCGAGCGGCGCTCCGCCAACTCGCGCCCGAAACACCTCCGGCCGCCGCGTCATGCCTGCTCGCCCGACCCGTCCGGCGCGCCGGTTCCGCGACATCTTCCAGCTACGGGCGGGGCACCGAGGTCCGTCAGGGCCGCCCCTGACGGTTTACGGACCGGGGAGCATTCGCCGGCTTTTCAGGAGAAGAAGTAGCCAGCCGTCCCAGCGTTCGGGAAGTGCGGCTCCGGGTGGGCGGAATCTGCGTGGGTGCGTGCGCCCGGGTGGGTACATCCATGGGCCGGGTTGCAGCGGCCGGCCGGCATGCAATAGTCGGTGCGAAGGAAAAAGAATGCGGATCATGACTTCACTGGAAGGTCGCGGCGCGGCCCCGGAGAATGATTTTTTAAATGCGATGGGCAGCGTTTGTCGATAGATTCTCCGGTGGAGCGTGACGCGCAACCTATCCCCGCCAGGAGGTAATGAAGAATGGCAACGGTTGTGGTGTTCGGCGCGAGCGGCAAGGTTGGCCAGTCCGTCGTCAACGAGGCGATCCGGCGCGGCCACAAGGTCACCGCGGTCGCCCGTGACGAGGCGAAGCTCAGCAAGCTGTCCAGGAAGGCCAACGCCGCTGCCGGTGACGCCACTTCGCGCGACTCGGTGCACAGCCTCGCGGACGGTGCCGACGCGGTCGTCGTGGCCGTCGGCGGCAACGACAAGAAGATCTGGGCGAACAGTGCCCGCACGATGATCGACGCGCTGACCAAGCTGGGCGGCAGCGCGCCGCGCCTCATCCACGTGGGTCACGGCGGCACCCTCGAGGACGGGCAGGGCGCCCGCGTCCTCGACGACCCCGAGTTCCCGAACAACATGCGCAAGGACGCGCTCGGCCAGGCGGAGGCCCTCGACGTGCTGCGGGCTGCCAAGGGCAACGTGCGCTGGACCGTGATCTGCCCGCCGCCGGTGCAACTGGTCCAGGGCAAGCGCCGGGACACCTACCGCACCGGCACCGACCAGCCCGTCCAGGACGGCCGCGGCAACATGGCGATGTCGACCGACGACCTCGCGGTGGCCATCATCGACGAGATCGACAAGGCCAAGCACGTCAACCAGCGGTTCACCATCGGCTACTGACCCACCAGGCCGGGGGATGAACGGCGGCCAGCGGGGGCGGGGTTTCGCGGAGTTCCTCCGTCTACGCCGGCCGTCGACCTCCCCGAAGGTCCGCGCGGCGCGCGCCATTGACACGCGCGCCGCGCGGATGCCATTTCTGTCCTCCATCGGCGTCATCGGCGAATAACGGACAGCGACGTCCGGAAAGACGGCGATGGCCCGAAAATCTCCCGCGGCGTCCGGACGCCGCGGCGGCTCGGTGCGCGCGCCCGTCGGCACCGGTGTCAGCGTCGACCCGAGACGCGGACGTGGCGGACGACTGCCGCCGGCCCTCGGAAGACCGCTCAATGTCGCGCGGCTTCCGAGGGCCTTTTCACGACTTCGGCTCGGGATCGGCGAGCATCGTGTCGAGGATGAGCGCGGTGTCCTTCGGCGTCGTGCGCGGCGAGACGATGGCGAACCGCGCGAGCGTCTCCCCGTCATGCACGGTCGGCGTGACGAAAGCCAGGCCGTCCCGCAACAGCCGGTCGGACCAGGCGTGGTATTGGGCCGACGTCCAGCCGAGCCGGCGGAAGACCACGACGGAGAGCTCCGGCTCGCCGACGAGTTCCAGATAGGTCCTTGCCCGGATCTGGCCGGCGCACAAGGCCGTGGTACGCAGCGCACTCTCGACCGCCTCCGCATAGGCGTCCGTGCCGTGCACCGCGAGCGAGAACCAGAAGGGAAGCCCGCGAGCACGCCGGGACAGCCCGACCGCGAAGTCCGACGGGTTCCAGTCACCCGAACCCAGAACGTCCAGGTAGCCGGCCTGCTGCGTGTGCGCGGCCCGGGCGAGTGCGGGCTCCCGGTAGATCAGCGCGCAGGCGTCGAACGGGGCGAACAACCACTTGTGCGGGTCGACGATCAATGAGTCGGCCAGCTCCAGGCCGTCGAACCGGGCCTTGGCCGATGGCGCGGCCAAGGCAGCGAGCCCGTACGCGCCGTCGACGTGCAACCACAGCCCGCGTTGGCCTGCGGCGTAGGCCAGCCCGCGCAGATCGTCGACCAGACCGAACTGGGTGCTTCCGGCCGTCGCCACGACCGCGAAGACGCCTGCCCGCCGATCGGCCGGCAGGCCGTCGACCGCCGCGGCGAGCGCCGCGCCGGTGAACCGCCCAGCTTCGCTGGACGGGGCGATGACGATGTCGACGTCCATCACCCGGGCCGCCTCAACCAGCGAGGAGTGCGCCTCCTCGCCGCAGACGAAGCTCCAGCGTCCGGGTGGCGACGACGAGCCGTTCGCCTCGGCGGCCGCCGGCGCCGAGCGGCGGGCGCGAGCCGTATGCCGGGCCGCGACCAGCGCGGAGAGGTTCCCCACGGTGCCGCCCGGCACGAAGACACCGCCGGCCGACGAGGGCAGACCGGCGAGATCCGCGAGCCACCGCAGCGCCTGGTTCTCCGCGTAGACCGCGCCAGCGCCCTCCAGCCAGCTGCCCCCGTAGATGGACGAGGCGCCGACTACCAGGTCGAACAGCACGGCGGCCCTTGTCGGCGCCGCCGGGATGAACGACAGGTAGCGCGGATGGTCGGTGGAGATGCAGGCACGGGCCAGCACCTCGTCGAACAACCGCAGTGCCTCGGCGCCACCGAGGCCATCCGGGGTGACCGTCTCGCCCGCACGGGCGGCAAGCTCCGCCGGCGACAGCGGCGCGTCCAGCGGCGCGGGATCGAGCCGCAGGCGTTCCTGCGCATAGGCGATGACGGCGCTGGCCAGCTCGCCCGTACGGGCGTCGTACCGGTGCACCGTGAGTCTTCCCATCCAGCCGGCATCGGGGCAGGCGCGCAGACTGCCGGCAGGCGCCGAAAGGCCCGTCGTCTCGCGCGTTGTCCCGAGGGCTGGCCGGCCCCGTCAGCTGGCCAAAAAGCCCAGACCGGTCATCCGCTCACCCATTTGAATGCCACTTCAGCGAAGCCGTCCGGAATCAATCCCGGACGGTTCTCGCTCAGGCCTCCTGCTTGCCCCTGCGCTGACGAAGGAAGAACCCGCCGGTAGCGAGGGCGACCAGCAGGACGACGATGCCGACACGCTTCATGACAACCTCCGAAGAAGTACCTGTCAAAGACTCAGAACGGCGACAGTGAGCCGCCGTCGGCCGAGCCGGGCGACGTCGCGACAGCCGTCGGTGGGAGGCGTTCGGCCGCACGCCCACGGGCGCACGGCCGGCGTCCTCGGCAGGGCTCCGACGGAATGTCACGGCGAGGTTCCAACCGGCTGGGCCAGAGCATGCCACGCGTTGCCCGACGACGGTGCGGCGGCACCGGCACGTGCCCGGCTTGCCCCAAACATCCGGCGAGCCGCCACGCCCGCTACCAGCGCCGATCCACGCCGCCCGGTCGCCGGTACGACCCGATGTCACCACCGTCACACCGCTACCGGACCTGGTTGGGCTGCCCGTTGCCTGGTTGTTCGACGCCCTTGACCGTTTTTGGATCTGGCGGCGCAGACCGTGCAGCCCCCCGCCCCGAAGCGAGTCCAACCGCCCCCTCAGACGCGTTTCTCGGTCAGATTCGACCGAACAGTGGGGACGGACCCGGTCCGGGTCGCCTGCCGTCCCACGGTCATTTCTGGATCCCAGCCACGCCACAGCCTCAGCACGGCCAGCCTCGCCATGGTGGCCGCCACGGATGGCTCTGGAGCATCCGGACGACGCCCACCTAGGAGGATCATGGACGGCCGCAGGATTGCCAGCCTGACAACGATGGCGCGCCTCACGCGCGAAAGGCGGCCGCTGGCTGGCCGCCCCGGCCCTGGTGCTGGCTCTCGGCGCGTGCGGCACCGGCGGGACCAGCACTGCGCAGGCAGGCAACGCGACCACCGCCGGCTCTGGCGCCTCCGCCGGTGGCGCCAGCAGCGCCATGAGCGCCTACATCTCCTGCCTGGCCCAGAACGGCGTCACCTTGCCGACCCCGTCCGCCGGGACGGGCGGCGGGGCCGGACGGGACAGGGCGGCACGCCGCCGCAGGGCGCCCGCCCGTCGGGGTCGCCGCCTTCCGGGATGCCGAACGGTGGCCAGCGCGCGGGCGGGCCGGGCGGAGGCGGGCCGGGCGGAGGCGGGCCGGGCGGGGCGTTGTCGACCGCGGCACCGGCCGGCGTCGACGCGCAGACCTGGGCCAAGGCCCGCACCGCATGCGCCTCACTCGCGCCGACACCACCAGCGGGCCAGACCGCGGCGCCCAGCGCGCAGCCGACGTCCTGACCGGTGCGCGCCCACGGTCTAACCCACGCGCGCGGGGGCAGTCCGGGACATGCCACGGGCCGCGCCTGGCGGTGGTGCGCCAGGTCAGCGGCCCGTTAGAGATCTTCCGTCACGTATGATCAGGGCGGAGGACGCGGGATTCGAACCCGCGAGGGTGTAAGCCCAACACGCTTTCCAAGCGTGCGCCCTAGGCCACTAGGCGAGTCCTCCGCCGACGAGACTACCGGATCGCGGGAGTGTCTGGGCCAGGGGTCGACCACGGTCCAGCTCAGCTCGGCCTCTCCGGGCAGACCTCTCGTGAGCGAGACGAGGTCCGAGCACCGCTGACCTCGGGTGGCGAGGTCAGCGCCGGACCATGCGCGCCTCGCCGCTCGTTGATCGTGGTTTTCGCCTCCGGCGGCTGTCGCTCTGCCTCGGTGACGACCACTGGAGGGCGAAACGACGGCCTAGGGACGACCGGCCCACCGGCGGGCGGGGCGTTTGCCGGGTTACGGATGGCCTGGGGCCCAGGGCACTCGGAGCCTCGGCGTCAAGATCGGCGCTGGCGGGCTATGCTGCGTGGCAGACCCCTCGTGCGGCGTCATCCTCGTGAACCTCCCCAGGGCCGGAAGGCAGCAAGGATAAGCGGGCTCTGGCGGGTGTGCGGGGGGTCCTCTCGTTGATCGCCCCGCCCGGAAGGTACGGCCCGTCCGGGCCTGCCTAAACTCGGCGCGGTGTTCGACTCGCCCGCTTCGTCCGCCACGGCCGCCGGTGGCATCCAGCTGATGTTCCTGCTCAGCCCCGACGAGCTCGCGACGGCCACTGCCTCGCGAATGCGTTCCCAAGTGCGGCGGGTACGCATCGTCGCGGCAGTGGTCGTACCAGTGGCCGTGTTGCTGGTCGGTGGATCGACTGGGTCGTTTCCGGCCGGAATCACGGTCGCCGCCGTGGGAGCGTTCTACTACTGCTTGTTCTTCTGGCGGTTGTCGCCGCGGCGGGCCGGACGGGCGGCGGTGCGCCGCCAGCTGGCCGACAACCCATGCCTCGCCGGCTCGTTCACTGTCGACGTCGAGCCTGCCGGCGTGCGTGTGCAGACCGCGACGAGCTCCGCGGCGTTCGCGTGGGCTCACTTTCCCTATCGGGCTCAGGCGGACGACCTCATCCTGCTGCTGACCGGCCCCGGCCGGGGCGCTACGGGCCAGCCATTGCCGCTGCGAGCGGTCGCGGAGGCCCACCGGCCGCACCTGCTCGCTCTCCTGTCCGGGCACACCCAGCTGATCCGCTGACCGAGGCCGCGGGGCCACCCAGGTCGGCCGCTCCGGGAGACCTCGGGAGGGCGGGGCCCGTAGTGGCCCGGACGGACGCCCGCGGCAGGAGGGGACAATGGGCACCGCTCGCGACGTAGGCGAGCTCGTTGGGCCAAGCGGGAAGACGGGCGGGGAGACGGGCCAGTGAGCACAGCGCTGTACAACCGGTACCGGCCCGCGACGTTCAGCCAGGTCGTGGGTCAGGAGCACGTGACCTCCGCGCTCATGCAGGCGCTGCGGACCGGCCGGTTGCACCATGCCTACCTGTTCAGCGGTCCGCGCGGCTGTGGCAAGACGTCCTCGGCCCGGATCCTCGCCGCGTCGCTGAACTGCGAGCGCGGGCCGACCCCGGATCCGTGCGGGGTCTGCGACCAGTGCGTGTCCATCCGCACCGGCTCGTCCATGGACGTCACCGAGATCGACGCCGCCTCGCATGGTCTCGTCGACGACGCCCGCGACCTCCGGGAGCGGGCCTTCTTCGCACCCGCGTCGGCGCGCTTCAAGATCTTCGTCGTCGACGAGGCGCACATGGTCACGGCGGCCGCGTTCAACGCGCTGCTCAAGGTGGTCGAGGAGCCGCCGGCCTACCTGAAGTTCGTCTTCGCCACCACCGAGCCGGACAAGGTGATCGCCACCATCCGGTCCCGCACCCACCACTACGCGTTCCGGCTGGTGCCGCCGGGAGTGCTGCGCGACCATCTGGCCTCGGTGGCCGCGCAGGAGGACGTCGACGTCGACCCGGCGGTGCTGCCGCTGGTGGTCCGCGCCGGTGCCGGCTCCGTGCGTGACTCGCTGTCGGTGCTCGACCAGCTGCTCGCCGGGGCCGGCTCGGACGGGCTGCGCTACGACCGGGCGGTCGCCCTGCTCGGCATGACCGACGGCGTGCTGCTGGACGAGACCGTCGACGCGCTGGCGGCTCGGGACGGCGCGACCCTGTTCACCGTCGTCGAGAAGGTCGTCGGCTCGGGGCACGACCCCCGCCGGTTCACCGCCGATCTGCTCGACCGGCTGCGCGACCTCATCATGATCAAGGCGGTGCCGGACGCGGCCGAGCGGGGCCTGCTGGACGCGTTCTCCGCCGACCAGATCGAGCGGATGAAGGCGCAGGCCGGCCGGGTCGGCCCGGCCGAGCTGTCCCGGACCGCGGACGTGCTGCACAACGGCCTCACGGAGATGCGCGGGACAGCTAGTCCGCGCCTGTTGCTGGAACTGGTGGTGGCCCGGGCGCTGTTGCCGGCGGCGGCGACCGATCCGGCGGCCCTGCTCACCCGGCTGGAACGGCTGGAACGAGGCCTCGCCGCCGGCCCGCCGCCGGCGGCACCCGTCGCGCGGGCCGGGGCTGGCGCCCCCCCAACGGCCCCGGGCGGGTCGACCGCCCCCGCCGCCCCGGCCTCCCTCCCGCCCGAGCCTGCCGGGGCGCTCCGGTCGGACACGTCGCGGCCTCAGCCCCCGGCAGGCTCGGCTGGGCCCGCGCCCGACACCCAGCAGCCCGGCAGCCGGGGTGGCGGCCCGACGGCTCCGGCCAGCCCACCCAGCGCCCCGCCGCCCCAAGCCTCGCGGCCCGCCGCCCCGGCGGCACCCGCCCCGCAGGCTCCCGGCGGCGGCGAGGGCGCCGAGGCGGCGACCGTGCGTGCCGTGTGGGACCAGGTGCTCGCGGCGACCCGCCGGCGCAAGCAGACCACCTTCGCGCTGCTCACCGAGTACGCCAGCGTCCTCGACGTCCGCGGGAGCGAGTTGTTCCTCGCCTTCTCCGCGCCGCGGATCGCGCAGATGTTCGGCCAGGGCACCCACATCGACGTGCTCTGCGAGGCGCTCGCGGAGCAGCTCGGCGGCGGCTGGCGCGTGACGATCGGCGAGCCTGGCGGCGGCCGGCCCGGGGCTGGCGGCCCTCGTGGCGGGCCAGCTCGGCCGCCGGCCACGCCGTCCGGCGGTGGCTACCCCTCCATGCCAGGGGCTTCGCCCAATCCGGCCCCGCCGCCGAACAGCACCCCCCGGCCGCCGGCCGGCTTCACTCCGGCCACGCCCGGTGGCGGTCTCGCGCCGCAGGCCCCGGGACGCTTCGGCGCCGCCGCCCGGGGCAGCAGCGCGCCCGCGGCCCTGGGCGGGCACAGCGCGACCACCGGCCCAGGCGGTGGTTCGGTTCCGTCGGCTTCCGGCCCCGCCGTCGCCACCGCCGTTCGCGGGCCGCTCGGCCCCGGCCTGGACCCGTCCGCCGGCAGCGCACTGCCCCAGGTCCCGCAGGCCGCCTCCCCCGCGGGGGTCGCGACGACCGCCTACGCCCACCAGGCCGGCGCCGGCCTGGCCGGTACCCCCGGGACCGCCCCGGTCACGCTCGGCGGCAACCTGGGCGGCCTCGCACCGGCCGCCCCCGGAACAGCCCCCGCCGGGGTGGCCGAGTCGGGCGGGCCCGACGAGCCTTCGCTGGACGACGAGGACGCTCCCGCGCACGCGGGCTCGACGCTGACCGGCGAAGCGGCCGCCATGGAGCTGCTGCGGGTCGGGCTCGGCGCCACCGTCATGGAGCAACGTGGTGCCACCTGAACCTGTCGTCCCCGGGACGTAGGATCATGGTCATGTCGAGTCCAGGCGAGCCGTTCGGGAACACGTGGCCTGCTGGAGGTTCCGTACCTGCTGGCAGTTCAGGCCCTGCCGGTGGCACGGGCGACGGGCTCGGCGGCTTCGGCGCGATCTTCGAGCAGGCGCAGAAGATGCAGGCGGCGATGGTCGCCGCGCAGCGAGAGCTCGCCGAGGCCCGGATCGACGGCAGCGCCGGCGGCGGGCTCGTCACGGCGACGGTCAACGGCGGCGGTGAGCTGGTCGCGTTGACGATCAGCCCGAAGGCGGTCGACGCGGAGGACACCGAGACGCTGGCCGACCTGGTGCTGGCCGCCGTCCGGGACGCGACGACGAACGCCCACAAGCTGGCCGAGGAAAAGATGGCCGGGGTCACCGGCGGGCTCGGCGGCATGTTGGGTGGGCTCGGCGGCGGGCTCCCGGGGCTGCCCGGCGGGATCTCCGGGCTCGGCGGCTGACGGCGTCTGCCAGGCCGGACCGGCCACGGCACCGACGGCCACCAGAGCACCGACCACCGAGGCACCGACCACCGAGGCACCGAGGCACCGAGGCACCGAATCACGACGGCTCTGTCCGGACCACGGCAGTGACGACCAGGCGTTGGACAACGGCGCTGACGGCGCGGGAACGGTAAGGCACACGTGTACGAAGGCGTCGTCCAGGATCTGATCGACGAGCTCGGAGCGCTGCCCGGGATCGGTCCGAAGAGCGCGCAGCGCATCGCGTTCCACATCCTCGCGGCGGATCCGGCCGACGTCCGGCGGCTGGCCAAGGCGCTGATCGAGGTCAAGGAGAAGGTCCAGTTCTGCCGGATCTGCTTCAACGTGGCCCAGGCCGAGCTGTGCCGGATCTGTTCCGACCCGCGCCGTGACACGACCGTGCTCTGTGTCGTCGAGGAGCCGAAGGACGTCGTCGCGATCGAGCGCACTCGAGAGTTCCGCGGCCGCTACCACGTGCTCGGGGGAGCGATCAACCCGATCGGCGGGGTCGGCCCGGATGACCTGCACATCCGAGAACTGATCGCCCGGCTGGCGGATGGCACGGTCACCGAGCTGATCCTCGCGACTGACCCGAACACCGAGGGCGAGGTCACCGCGAGCTACCTGGCCCGCCAGATCGGCCCGATGGGGCTGACGGTAAGCCGGCTGGCGAGCGGTCTGCCAATGGGCGGCGACCTGGAGTGGGCCGACGAGGTCACCCTGGGCCGCGCCTTCGAGGGCCGCCGCGTCGTCGCCGGCTAGCACCGATCTCGCGAAGGCCCCGTTACCTCGATCGCTGTCTCGCCCCTCTGGTGGCTACGAAACAGCCTCGGCTGCGACCATCCGAGGGCCGAAACGGAGATCAGGACGCCGCCGAGACCGGGTCAGCCTCGTCGGAGGCGGTACCAACCGGCCCGCGGGCTCAGAAGCCGAGGATGGGTGCGTAGGTCGAGCTGGGCAGGGACGCGAGGGTCGCGAGGACGACGCTGACGTCGAGCTTGTCGGCATCAGGTTCGAAGTGCCCGACCATGCCGCGGGTCAGGTAGACCGGGCGGTCGCCACGACTGACCCGGACGCCGAAGACGCCGGTCGCCCGTAGCCACCAGACCCGGTCGGCGGCGCGGATGCGGACCTGCCGGTTGTCCCGGCGCAGGCCGGCCGTCGCCCTGGTCAGCCGGCCTGCCTCGGCCGGCGGGCGGGCCGGCTGGTCGAGGCTTCCGGCGAAGTCCCGGTCCGGGGCGCGCACCACCAGCCGGGCCGGTGCGTCCGCGAGCTCGATCAGCGGGCTCTCGAGCGAGACCTCCGAGTCCGCCGGCCACACCGTCACCGGCCACACCCCCGCGCCGGCCAGCACCCGGGCGCCGAGCCGGCCGGCCCGTGGATGCCCGGGCGGCAGCAGCGCCCCGACTGCGGATCCCACCCCGTCGAGCTGCCAGACAACCGAGACAACCGCGCCGGCCGGCAGGTCCGTCAGCCCCTGCTCGCCGCGCGCCAGGCCGTCGGCGCAGCGCCGGGGCAACATCCGCACCAGCCGGGCCGGGACCGGCTCGTCGCCGGCCATCGCGGGAGCGAGGCAGGACCCTCGGGAGCCCTGTGCGCCAGCGAGGCGGCGTAAGCCGGCGGAGAGCTGGCCCAGCGTCAGGGGGCGGGGTTCCCCGCCGGTCAGACTGACCATGTCTCGCTGGCGCCTCCTTCGGCCGTCACCGGCGCGGGCATCGGGGCACTCCCCCGGTGGCCCGGCCGCACGGTCCTAGCCGACGCACGCTCCGTCGGGCTGGGTCGACAGTCTGCCATCCGTCCCTTACAGAATGCAATACCTGCCATGTCGGCGGCAGATTCTGGCATTCGACGGCCAGCCGAGCTATCCGACCCGCGAACTCGGGAATGACGATCTGCGCACCGCCCACCGACGACGCCTCTCGCCCGCCGCGGGCCCGGCGGAACCCGAGCGGGCCGGAAGCCGGCTCTCGCTCGGGGCTACAGGGCCCGTACCGACCCCCGGTCGTCCGCCACGGCGGGACGAATGGCAGCGTGGAGGATGCGGCCACGCGGAGCCGTCACGTCAGGAGCGGATCAGATGATCATCAGTTCGCACGTCGGGGCGGGCGCCTTCGTCGGCATGGCCGTCCGCCAGCCGGGAGCGGCGCTCGCCGCCGGCTTCCTGTCGCACCTCGTGATGGACGCGCTGCCGCACTGGGGCCTCGGGCCGAACACCGAGAGCGAGTGGATGCCGATCGCGAAGGTGGACGGTATCGCGGGGCTGTCCGCGATGGCGCTGCTCACGGCGTCGGCGCCTGCCGAGGCCCGGCTGGCCGTGCTCGCCGGGATGACCGGCGCCTGCCTGCCGGACACGGACAAGGTTGGCCGGTTCTTCTTCGGCCAGAGCCCGTGGCCGGCGAAGTTCGACCGTTTCCACGAGCTGATCCAGAACGAGGCTCGCCACCGTCTGCCCCGCGAGGTCGCCACCGCCGCGGCGCTGACCGTCCTGGGCACGGCGGCGCTCCGGGTCTGGAAGGCGCGCGCCGCGCGGTTGGAGCTCAGCGAGGTGGAGCCCGCCGAGGCGCTGGCCGCGGCCTGACCGCCACCGCCGGTCAGCGGTCCGGCTCGGGGAACAGCACGGCCGCACCGGTGACCCGGTCGGCCGCGAGGTCGGCCAGTGCCCGGTCGGCGGCGGCCAGCGGGTAGGGCGCGACCGTGACCGCCAGCTGGTGCCGGGCCGCGATCTCGAGGAACTCCCGGCCGTCGGCCCGCGTGTTCGCCGTCGTGCTGCGCACCGACCGCTCCTGGAACAGGTGGCGCTGATAGTTGAGCGTCGGGACGTCGGAGAGGTGGATCCCGGCGACGGAGAGGGTTCCGCCTCGGTCGAGCGCTTCCAGCGCGACGGGCACCAGGTCGCCGACCGGGGCGAACAGCACCGCGGCATCCAGTGGCTCCGGCGGGGCATCGTAGGCGCCGGTCACCGACGCGGCGCCCAGCTCGGTCGCGAGCCGCCGGGCGTCCGCCGACCGGGTCATCACGTGCACGATCGCCCCCTCGGCGAGCGCGACCTGCGCGGCGAGGTGAGCCGACGCCCCGAAGCCGTAGATCCCCAGCCGGCCACCCGGCGGTAGCTGGGCCCGACGCAGCGCGCGGTAGCCGACGATGCCGGCGCACAGTAGCGGGGCCAGCTCGCCGTCGCTGTAACCGGGGGGCAGCTGGTAGGCGTAGGCGGCGCTCACGACGGCAAACTCGGCGTATCCACCATCGGCGTCCCAGCCGGTATAGGTGGACGCCGGGCACAGGTTCTCGTCGCCCCGGCGGCAGTAGCGGCACGTACCGTCGGTCCCGGCGAGCCAGGCGATGCCGAGCCGGCCGCCCGGGCCGAGACCGGGCCACAGCTCGCCTGGGTCGACCCCCGGCCCCACGCCGTCGAGCCGGCCGACGACCTCATGGCCCGGAATCGTGAACGGCCGACGCGGGGCCAGATCCCCCTCGGCCAGATGAAGGTCCGTCCGGCAGACCCCGCAGGCCATCACCCGCACCCGCACCTGGCCCGGCCCCGGCTCGGGCACAGGCACCTCAACCCGCCGCAACGGCCTGGAGGCAGCCGGCCCGGGCGTCGTGACCTGCCACCCGGTCATCATCCCCGTCACCACACCCCAAGGCTCCCACCACAAGCGAAGGGGTGCCCGCCCTCAGGCAGACACCCCTTCCAACCAAACGACGGCGCCAAGGAGCGCGCCAACGCCCGCCCCCTGTCGGAAGCGGACGACGGCTCTCAACCGAACGCCCGCCACCGAACAGCGCAACCCAGCGCCGAACCCGGCTCCGGACCAGGCTGACCTCCGACTTCCGGGCCAGCCTGGGACGAGCGCAGGGAGGGCGCTCAGCGCCCGACGTTTGACCGCCGAGTGGTCGCGCCAGCGACCTTCGAGGCGGTCAAACGTTGACGCCGTAGTCGCGGGCGAGGCCGGCGAGGTCGTTGTGGCCCTGGCCGACGGCGCGGAACTTCCACTCGGCGCCGTTGCGGTAGACCTCGCCGAAGATGACGACCGTCTCGGTCGAGTAGTCCTCGGACAGGTCGTAGCGGACCAGCTCGGTGCCGGTCTGGTCGGCGACGCGGATGTAGGCGTTGCGGACCTGGCCGAAGTTCTGCGCCCGGTTGACGGCGTCGTAGATGGACACCGGGATCACGATCTTGGTGATGTCGGCCGGGACGCTGGCCAGGGTGATGGCGATCGACTCGTCGTCCCCCTCGCCCTCGCCGGTCCGGTTGTCGCCGGACAGCACGATCGCGTCCTCCGGCGACTTCAGGTTGTTGAAGAAGACGAAGTGCCCGTCGGAGAAGACCTTGTCGCTCGCGTTGACGCCGATCGCCGACGCGTCGAGGTCGAACTCCGTTCCGGTGGTCGTGCGGGCATCCCAGCCCAGACCGACGGTCAGGGTCGTGAGTGCCCCGGTGCCGGCCTCCGCCGCCGTCTTCGTCAGGCTGACGTTGCCGCCCTTGGCGAGACTGATGGCCATATTGACGTCCTTCCTGGCCGATTCCCACATGCGTCGCCGGCCATGACGAGAAGCTGCTACTGAGCAGTAGTGAGTACTGGGCAGTGGCGAACACTCTGACACAGGCAGTGGTGCGACTTCTCCGCTCGTCGCCCGCCAGACACCGCCACTGACCCGTCTGGGCCGCTCTAACCCAGACCTGCGCCGTATCACCAAAACAGGCAACCGCAACCGTACCGAAAGACCAACGAAACCTCTCCCGTGACCCACCGGGCCGGCGCGTCCCCCCGGATGGCACATCCACGTCGATGACCGGACCCGCCGGCCCAGCCGCCGGCGATGACGGATGTCATCCCGAGCTCGTGACGGTCATGACTGACCTTGGTCCGGCCCGAAGCGGCACTCTGCTCACATGCCCAGCGACCATCTGTCAGCGCCGCCCGACCGCCGCGAGCGGGCCCCTCTCGCCGCCACCGCCGCGCCGGCCCCGATCGCCCTGAGCGGTGTACGCCGCAGCTACGGCGCCACCAAGGCGGTCGACGGCGTCAGCCTCACCGTCCCCGCCGGCCAGGTCATCGCCCTGCTCGGGCCGAACGGCGCCGGCAAGTCGACCACGATCGACATGCTGCTCGGCCTGACCCGCCCGGACGCCGGCACGGTCAGCCTCTTCGGGCGCTCACCCCGGCAGGCCTGCGCCGACGGCCTCGTCGCGGCGATGCTGCAGAACGGCGGCCTGCTGCCGTTCGTCACCGTCGAGACGATGCTCAACGCGCTGCGCGGCCTGTACCCCCGCCCGTTGAGCGTCGCCGAGGCGCTGCGCCGGGCCGGCGCGGCCGAGCTCGCCGGTGCGCGCACCGAGCGGCTGTCCGGCGGCCAGCGCCAGCGGGTGCGGTTCGCCGTCGCGCTGCTGCCCGACCCTGCCCTGCTGGTGCTCGACGAACCGACCGCCGCGATGGACGTCTCGGCCCGCAGGTCGTTCTGGGCCGCGACGCGGGCCTGGGCCGCCGAGGGCCGCACCGTGCTGTTCGCGACGCACTACCTGGCCGAGGCGGACGACTTCGCCGACCGGATCGTGCTGCTGCGCTCGGGGCGAGTCGTCGCCGACGGGCCGACGACCGAGGTCAAGGCGCTCGTCGGCGGCCGGACGATCCGGGCCACCCTGCCTGGCGTCGACGACACCGGGATCGCCACGCTCGACGGCCTGCCGGGCGTGAGCCGGGCCGCCCGCCGCGGCGACACGATCGAGCTGCGCTGCTCCGACAGCGACGCGGCCCTGCGGGCGCTGCTCGACGCGGCCCCGACCGTGCGCGACATCGAGATCTCCGGCGCCGCCCTGGAGGAGGCGTTCCTCGCCCTCACCTCCGACCAGGCGTCGGCAGCTGACCGGCCGCTGGCGCTGCCCCGCCCCGCCTCGCCCACCGGCGCGGACACCGACGCCGCTCCGAAGGAGACCGCCCGATGAACGGCACGCTGTTGATCGCCCGCTACACCCGGTTCGAGATGGGCCGGATCTTCCGCAACCCCCGCTTCCTCATCTTCAGCATGGCCCTGCCGGTGATCATGTTCGCCGCGTTCACGGCGACGGACCCGACCGACACGCTCGGCCCGATCACCGTCGGCCCCTACATCATGATCAGCATGGCCAGCTTCGGCGCCATGATGGCCGTCGTCGCGATCGGCACCCGCATCGCGCTGGAACGCGCCGGCGGCTGGAGCCGCCAGCTGCGGCTGACCGCGCTCACCGGCCCGCAGTACCTGGTCTGCAAGGTCCTCGGCGGCTTCACTCTCGCGCTACCCGCGCTGATCGCGGTGTTCATCGAGGCGGTCGTGCTCGGCCGCCCGCGGTGAGCGGGTCGTCGACCCGACGCTGGCCGCCAGCACGTTGGCCAGCGGGCCGAGCCCGCTCACCGGACGGGAGCGGGACGTCCTTGTCGCCGCCCGGGACGGCGCCACCGTCGCCGACATCGCCGGACGGCTCTTTCTGTCCGAGGGCACGGTACGCAACTACCTGTCCGCCGCGATCGCGAAGACCGGCGCCCGCAACCGCCTGGAGGCGCTGCGAACAGCGGAGGAGTCCGGCTGGCTTTAGGTGGCCGACGCGACAGGACGGGGCCGGGGGACGCCGGCGCCCGACACGCGCGGCGGACACCGCGCTCGCGAGCGCGGTGTCCGCCCTGACAGCGCAACTCAGCCAAGAAATCGACCCTCGATCGTGCCCGACCATCCAAATCCGCGCCAGGGGACACCAGAGGCGGTAACGGGCGCTCAGCGCCCGACAGGCGGAGCCGGGGTCCCTGCCGGATCGACGGAGTCGATCCGGGAGGTTCGCGCAGCGCTCCGCGTCCGGTTCCGGCCGACCGCCTCGCTCGGTAGCCTGGTGGCATGGCGTTGGTCGTGGCGAAGTTCGGCGGCTCCTCCGTAGCGGACGCGGACAAGATCAAAAGGGTGGCCGAGCGGATCGTCGAGACGCGCCGCGCCGGCAACGAGGTGTGCGTGGTCGTCAGCGCGATGGGTGACACGACCGACGAGCTGCTCGAGCTCGCCGAGCAGGTGTCCCCGCTACCGCCGGCCCGCGAGCTGGACATGCTGCTCACCTCGGGCGAGCGCATCTCGATGGCGCTGCTGGCGATGGCGATCTCGAACCTTGGCGCGGAGGCGCGTTCGTTCACCGGCTCGCAGGCCGGCGTCATCACGGACTCCACCCACGGCAAAGCGCGGATCATCGACGTGACGCCGGGCCGCATCCGTACGGCGCTCGACGAGGGTGCGATCGCGATCGTCGCCGGCTTCCAGGGCGTCAGCCAGGACACGAAGGACATCACGACGCTCGGCCGGGGCGGCTCCGACACGACGGCGGTCGCGCTGGCGGCGGCGCTGCACGCCGACGTCTGCGAGATCTACACCGACGTGGACGGCGTGTTCAGCGCCGACCCGCGGATCGTCCCGAGCGCGCGGAAGATCGACACGATCTCCTACGAGGAGATGATGGAGCTCGCCGCCAGCGGCGCCAAGGTGCTCATGCTGCGCTGTGTCGAGTACGCCCGCAACTACAGCGTTCCCGTGCACGTCCGCTCGTCCTTCTCGACGAAGCCGGGCACCTGGGTCACCGACATTCCGGAGGCTGAACTCGTGGAACAGGCCATCATCCGCGGCGTCGCGCACGACAGCAGCGAGGCGAAGGTGACGGTCGTCGGCTGCCCGGACAAGCCCGGCGTCGCCGCGGCGGTGTTCCGCGCCGTCGCGGACGCGGACGTCAACCTCGACATGATCGTCCAGGTGGGCTCGGTGGCCGGCACCGGCCGGACCGACATCTCGTTCACGCTACCCAAGACCGACGGCCGCACGGCGCTGGCCGCGCTGGAGAAGGTGCGCGGCGAGATCGGCTTCGAGAAGACCCTCTACGACGACCACATCGGCAAGGTGTCCCTCGTCGGCGCCGGGATGAAGTCGCACCCGGGCGTCTCGGCCCGGTTCTTCGGCGCGCTCGCGGACGCCGGGGTCAATGTGGAGATCATCTCGACCTCGGAGATCCGGATCTCGGTGGTCGTCCGCGACACGGACCTGTCCGGCGCGGTCAAGGCCGTACACGACGCCTTCGAGCTGGGCGACGAGGGCAACCAGGCCATCGTCTACGCCGGCACCGGCCGCTAGCCCGCCACGCAACCCGCACGACACCGTCCCCGAGGCGGTGGTTATGGAGAGGATCTTCGGCCGTGGCCGACCATCTGCGTGTCCCCAGTGACCCGTCGCGCCCGGCCGGTGGCCAGTCCACCGATGCTTCCGCGCCGGGCCGCCCCACTCTCGCCATCGTCGGCGCGACCGGCGCCGTCGGCACGGTCATGCTGTCGCTGCTCGACGAGCGCCCGGACGTCTGGGGCGAGATCCGGCTGATCGCGTCGGCCCGCTCGGCCGGCCGGACGTTGCGAGTACGCGGTGAGGACGTCGTCGTCCAGGCGCTCGCTCCGGAGGTGTTCGACGGCGTCGACATCGCCATGTTCGACGTGCCGGACGAGATCTCCGCGGTCTGGGCACCGGTCGCCGCAGAGCACGGCGCGATCGCAGTGGACAACTCGGGCGCGTTCCGGCTGGACCCGGACGTCCCGCTGGTCGTCCCCGAGGTGAACCCGGACGCGCTGGCCGACGTCCCGCGCGGCATCATCGCGAACCCCAACTGCACGACGCTGTCGATGATCGTCGCGGTCGGCGCGCTGCACCGCGAGTTCGGCCTCGAGTCGTTGTTCGCCACGTCCTACCAGGCGGCGAGCGGCGCCGGGCAGGTCGGCATCGACACCCTGTACGACCAGCTGGCGGCCGTCGGCGGGCGTCGCGACCTCGGCCAGACCGCAGGCGACGTGCGCAAGACGATCGGTGACGACGGCTTCGGCCCGTTCCCGGCGCCACTCGCGCTCAACGTCGTGCCCTGGGCCGGCTCGCTGAAGGACGGCGGCTGGTCGAGCGAGGAGCTCAAGATCCGCAACGAGTCCCGCAAGATCCTCGGGCTGCCGTCGCTGCGGATCTCGGCGACCTGCGTGCGGGTCCCGGTCATCACGACGCACGCGGTCGCAGTGCACGCGCGGTTCGGCCAGCCCGTGACCGGGGCCGAGGCCCGCGCGGCACTGACCAACGCACCGGGGGTGGCCGTCCTGGACGACCCGGCGAACGGTGAGTTCCCGACGCCGGCGGACGTCGTCGGCACCGACCCGACCTGGGTCGGGCGGATCCGCCAGTCACCGGACGACCCGCACGAGGTCGCGCTTTTCGTCTGCGGCGACAACCTGCGCAAGGGCGCCGCGCTGAACACGCTGCAGATCGCCGAGACACTCGTCGCACGCGGTCAGCGCTAGTCGACACAAAAGAGGTTCTCCGCGCAAAGACACGATACAAATACCGGCCGCGGCGCCGATCGGGTACGAAACTTCGAACAAGTACCAGGAGTCGAACCAGGCGCCTCAATCGGCGGCCGGCGAAACAGGCGGGGGAGACTCCGGGCGTACGGCTGCAGCGTTAGCGGCAAGACGAGCGCTCGGAATTTCGCGCGCCCGGCGATAGGCCAGCCCGGGCTCCCTGCCATGTCGACAGCACCGGCAGAACAGAGCCCTGGGCCGACGCACAGAACGGGCCACCCGGGACCGCCGCTCGAAGGCGACTGGCCCGGGTGGCCCGTGAGGTCTGTTGGTGGCTCAGATGGCGCGGACGCCGTCGGCCTGCGGCCCCTTCTGACCCTGGGTCACCTGGAACTCGACCCGCTGGCCCTCCTCGAGAGACTTGTAGCCGTCCATGTCGATAGCGCTGTAGTGGACGAAGACGTCGGAGCCGCCGCCGTCCACGGAGATGAAGCCGAAGCCCTTCTCCGAGTTGAACCACTTAACCGTGCCCTGAGCCACGTGCCGTTCTCCCTGCTGGTGCAGTCAGGGCCCGCACCGCGCGGGCCCCGGGCCAAACGCCGGTGGGGTATTCCCATCACCGGCTCAGTTCCGCAGCGTCTCGGTTGAGACACGGATCGAACTGCTGCCAGGCACGACGGTACACGGCGAGGGGCGCAGAGGGGAGTCCTCGCGGTAACGAAGTCCACGTCATCCGGCGGTAACAAGACGACCCGCGGCCACGCGTCGGCGTCTATATCTCATCGGGCTCAATCGGTCGAGACCGTCGCGTGGACATGCCGAAACGACACGCGTCGACGCAATCCAGCCACACTCTGAAAGGTGAGACAAGTCACGTTTGATGGTCGTCCGTCACGCTAGGCGAGCCTTCGGACGACAGGCCACCGACTAGACCTTGAGCCAGCGGCGGTGGCCGGGCGCGGACAGGGCCGGCCAGGCGTCGAAGAAGTCCCGCTCGGCCGTACGGGCCCGCAGCTCCTCCAGGCCCAGCAGCAGGCCGTAGGTGAACGCCGTCGGGTCCCCGGCCTGCTGCGCCGCCACCCCCCACGACTTCAGCAGCCCCGCCGCCACCGTCGCGTCCTGGTGAGTACCGAGCAGCTCCTGCGCCTCGGCCGACAGCTTCGCGAGCGTGCGGGCGTCCGCCCCGAAGATCGGCGTCAGTGCCTCGCCGGCGTAGCGCAGCCGCTTGGCCTGCTTGCGTGCCGAATGCAGCAGCTCGTCGCGGTCGTGGCCGGCCGGCGTCGCCGCCGCGGTCGCGACCTTGCGGGCGAGCCTGCGATCGGCCTCCCGCACCAGCCGGGGCAGCTCGGTGGCCGCCGGGCGTCGGGCCCGCGCGGACACCGGAGCGCGGGCCAGCTCAGCCAGGTCCACCAGCAGGACGAGGTAGCGCTCGTCCCGCAGGGCCGCGAGGGCCGCGTCCCGACCGACCGCCATGCCAGCGCTCAGATGGCCGCTCAGGCTCGCCTCGATCGGCCCGAGGACCAGCTCCGCCGGGAGCGCCGCCAGCCGGCTGCCGAAGTACTCCAGCTGCACCTCGCTGTCCCGGGCACCGGACAGCGCCGACGCGAGGTCGCCCAGCTCGACGTCCAGGTGCCCGACCAGGTCAGCCGGGAACAGCGCCGCGAACGTGCGCAGCGTGCTGCGCAGCCGCCGGGTGGCGACGCGCATCTTGTGCACGGCGTCCGGCTCGTCCATCCGCACCCGCGGGTCGACCGCGAGCAGAGCCGCCACCTGCTCGGCCAGGTAGGCACGCAGCACGTCGCCCGCGGTGTCCGAGCGGCCGGGGCGGCGCGGCCGCGCGGCCGGCTCGGCCGCCGGCTCCGGTGGAGCAGTGTGCGCGAGGCTGAGCAGATGCGCGAGTTTCGAGCCGTGCGGGGCTTCCGTCGCGCCGGCCGTTCGCAGGACCGCCTCGACGGCGTCCAGCAGTTGGGCACCGGCCGGGCCGGCCGGGTCCGTGCCCGGCTGCCCCCCGGCCGCGGCCTTGCCGCGCACCTCCGCCTTGCCTTCGACCGCCTTGCCTTCGACCGCCTTACCGCTGGGAGCGGCTTTGCCGTTGGCCGAGGCCTTCGCGTCTGCTGCTCTGCCGCCGGCCGAGGTCTTTCCACTCGCCGCCGCCTTACCGCTCGGCGCCGCTTTGCCCTCGGCTGCCTTGCCGCTGGCCGCCGTCTTGCCGTCGGCTGCCTCGCCATCGGCCGTAGCCTTGCCACTCACCGCGGCCTTGGCACCCGGCGCGGCCTTGCCACTCGGCGCCGCTTTGCCCTCGGCCACCTTGCCGCCGGGCACCCTCTTGCCGTCGGCTGCCTTGCCGTTGACCGCTACCTTGCCGGTCACAGCCGTCTTGCCTGCTGCCGCCGACCTGCCACCCGCGGCTTCGCCGTCAGCCGCTGCGACTGTCGCGCCCGGGCCGCTGAAGGCGGCGTCCAGCAGTTCGACCTCCACCTCGCGCCACTGGGTGAGGACGGTCTGCTCGCCGAGCGTCTGTGCGTGCACGTGGTCATCGACGATCTCGACGAGACCCGCGCCGGCCGCGTCCAGCAGCCGGGTGGCCGTCCGGGTGGTGACCAGACGGGCGACCGGGCTGACCCGGGCGCCGCGCAGCGCCAGGAAGACGATGTCGAGCAGGTCCGCCGGTGGCGCACAGTTGGCCACGCCGCACTCGTCGGGCTCGCCGGCTTCCAACGGCCGGTGGATCTCCTCGCGGGCGCTCGTCCCGGCCGGAAGCTTCAGGTGCCAACCATCATCGGTGCCACCGGTGCGTCGGCGCAGCGTGATCTTGGCACGAGCCAGGCGCAGGTCCTCGGAGTCGTAGTAGACGGCCTCCTGGGTGAACGTCTCCGGGGTGCCGACCGTGGCGACGCCAGCGTCCCGGCCGGCGCCCACCAGGCTTGGCAGCGCGAAGCCCGGCTCCACCGCGAACTTGCGCTCGATCTCCAACCGGCCGCCCACTGCGCGTCCCCTTTCGGAGCCCTCGCTCCCGGTAGCCGTCTCCGACCCCGGCCGCATGCGGCGGCCGGGCCCGAGGCCCGAGGCCCGCGCGACGCGCGACGCGCGACGCTCAGCCCACCGGGAGCCGACGGGGAACGGCCCACACCGAGCCAGCCCGCCGGGACGACACCCCCGGTTCGCCTTCTGTTCCCCTATTGTTATCCGGAAGTTGGCAGCCAGGAAACCGATCCGGCCAACGCCACATAACCGACGAACGCCACCGAGTCGATCAGGGTGTGTGCCACGATCATCGGCACCACCCGGCCGCGCCGCTGGAAGAGCCAGCCGAACAGCACGCCCATCGCCAGGTTCCCAAAGAAACCGCCCAGGCCCTGGTAGAGGTGGTACGAGCCACGAAGCACGGCGCTCGCGGCGAGCGACCGCCGGTCTCCCCAGCCGAGCTCGCGCAGCCGGGCCAGCAGGTAGCCGCCGACGATGACCTCCTCGGTCACCGCGTTCTGCAGCGCCGAGAGCAGCAGCACCGGGATTCGCCACCACACCTCCGGCAGCCCGGACGGGGCGACGGTCAGGCTCGCGCCGCTGTGCCACGCCAGCAGGTACAGGCCCAGACCGGTACCGCCGACGCAGGCGGCGATCGCGGCACCCAGGGCGAGGTCGGTACCGAGGTGGCGGCCGTCGAAGCCGATCGACGCGAACCCGCGACGTAGCCCGTAGGACGCCTCGGAGCTCCGGTCCTGACGACGCCCACGGCCGGGCCACCTCGCCCACCGCAGCGGAGACCTCGGGCTGCCCGCAGTGACCGGCCGCGACGCCAGGAAAGGCAGGCAATGCCGAGACAGCAGGTGAACCGCGAGGAAGGCCGGGGCCACGTCCGCCAACAGTCCGGCGAGCTGCAGCGCGAGATCCAGCCACGGGCGCCCCGGCGCGGCTGAGCCGTTGAGCAAGGCGACTTGGCCTCGCAGTGGGCCACGGGTAACGGCGCCGATGTAGCGGATAAGCGCGAAGAGCCCGGACATGCCCAGCGATACCGCGAGCAGCAGCCAGATCTCGGTAATGAGATCCCGCCGCCCCAGCCGTTCGCCGGCCGCCAGCGCGGGAGCCCGGACCCCGGTTGCCGTCGCTGACCCGGGCGCACCCGCGCCGGACGCCTGCCCGACGATGGTGCCAGCCACATCACCACCGGCCACATCACCACCGGCCACATGACGGCCAGCCACGCGACCGCCAGCCGCCCACATGCTGTCGGACGTCCCCGTGCTACTGGGCGCTCCCGTGCCGTCGGACGTCCCCGTGCCGCCTGTCATCGCAGTGACGTCGATCGCCCGGGCGCCGCCAACCGCCCGGGCGCCGCCAATTGTCCCGGCGCCGCGGATCGTCCGAGGACGCTTGCCTGCCGCATGCCCGGACGGTAGCCCAGACTCCTGAGCCAGGAGCGAACGATCCTCGCGATCCAGCGCAGCCGAGCCCGGCCGGGTCATACCTCGTGGTCGCGACTCGCGCCCCTTCCGCGGGCCACGAGGTATGACCCGGTCCTCGCGGCGTCACGCCAGCAGGCTGGCGCCCCCGACGCGGAGGGCCGCGGCGGTCCAGGCCGGTCAAGTAATTGGTTTCGCCAGCACACGATCTTCTACACGGCGTAAAATTATGATCATGGCGCGGCTGGGAGACCTCGAACGCTCGGTCATGGATGTGTTGTGGGACTCCGTCGGCTGGCTGACCGCGCGAGAGGTCGCCGCCCGGCTTCATCATGAGCGCGACCTCGCCTACACGACCGTGCTCACCGTGCTCGAACGACTGGAGCGCAAGGGATTCGTGCAGCGCCAGCGGGCGGCCCGGGCGCACCGGTACAAGGCCGCCGACGCGCGTGAAGCGGTCGTCGCCGACGCGATGCTGGAGGCGCTGGGCACCGCGGACGACCGTGGTTCCGCGCTGGTCCGCTTCGTCGGCGCCGTCTCCGCCGAGGAAGCCGAGATCCTGCGCCGCGCACTCGCCCTGCCCACCGAGGCGGAGCCCACGCAGCTGGGCCTTGCCGAGGCCATCGGGACCGGCCCGGAGACCGACCGGCCCCATGGCCCGACCGACACGGCCACGGAACCGACTACCACTGACAGTGACGACCTGAGCTGACGCTGTGCGACCTAACCGACGCGATTCCGCATCGTCGCCCGATTTGGCGGATGGCGGTAACGTTGCGTCGACATGACGACGGCGGCCGCTCTCACGCTGTTCGCCGCGGTGCTGGCGTGGCCGGTGCCGCGGCTGCTCGCCGGTGCTCGCTGGACGCACGGCTGCCCCCGGGCCGCGATCGTGCTGTGGCAGGCGATCGGCCTCGCCGGTGGAGTCTGCGCGCTGCTGGCCGCGATCGCGTTCACGGTCGCGCCGCTGTCGGGCTCGACGCCCCGGGCAATCGCCCACCACGTCCATAACCTCGCCAAGGGCCAGCCGCTGTCGGGGCTGGACTGGCTGAGCGTCGTCGGCCTCGGCCTGGTCGCTGCCCTGGCCAGCCGGCTGTTCGGCGTACTCGCCTCGTCGACCTTCGCCACGCTGCGCCGCCGCAGCCATCACCGCCACATCGTCGACCTGACCGGTGACGATCACACTGAGGACTGCCGCTCGGCCGCCACGCCCGTGGAGCTCCCGGCCGCCGCGCCGCGGCCGCGCCACCACCGCATCCAGGACTGGACGCCGCTGGCCTCGATCCGGCACGGCTACCACGCCCGTGGCTCGGACGGCTGCGAGCTGTGCGGACACGTCGGGTTGCGGATCCTGGACCACCCGGTGGCCGTCGCCTACTGCGTCCCGGGAGTCCGGCACGCCCGGGTCGTGGTGTCCCGTGGGCTGCTGACCACGCTCGGCCCGCGCGAGCTGCGTGCCGTCCTCGCGCACGAGGACGCGCACGTCACCGGTCGCCACGACCTGGTCATCCAGCCGTTCATCGCCTGGCAGCAGACCTTCCCGTTCCTGCGGCCAGCCTGGGAGGCGACCGCGGCGGTTTCGCTCCTGGTCGAGATGCTCGCCGACGACGCCGCGGCCCGCCGGACCAGCGGCAGGACGCTCGCCCGGGCCCTCGCCCAGCTGGGAGTCACGCGCTCCCTCATTCCCGCGGGCACCCTCGGCGTCAGCGGGAGCCCCGACACCTCCGGGCCGGCAGGCCCACTGGCGACAGGCACCCGCGCCGAACCGGCAGACACCGAGCCGCCGTCCCGCTCGCCAGTGATCGCCCGCATCGTCCGGCTGCTGGACCCGCCGGCCGTCCCGTGGTGGCAGCCCGCCGCCGCCTACACCGCCGCGGCCGCCATTCTGGCCGCTCCGTTCCTGCTGCTCGCCGTCTAGCCGCGGTCCGTGCGAGGGCGCGCTCCGCGCCGACGTCACCGGGCCGTACCAGGGTCTTCAGGAGTTCGAGGCGTCACGTTTCCTGTTCGACACGCCGAAGTGGGAGGACGATCGGGGCAGACGGACCGCCCGCGCGCATCGTGTGTACGTCTCTGAAACCGGTGAGCCCTTCTCCTCACGCGGATCCGGGCCCAGCCCGGCCCACGGCGACGATGGCAACGGCAGGCTGACAGCCGTGGACGGAGGACGATGACGACGGCGATCGGCCCGGAGACGGCCGAGCATGGCGGCGACGACTACGACGGCAACCACCCCGGGCGCGACGGACAGGGCGGCGGGATCCGTGCCGGCGGCGGGCGCCACCGGCGCGATGACGGCTCAGGCGGTGCCGAGGCGGTCATCGTCGTTCACGACGTGAGCGGCGTCGCCGCGGCGGGCGAGCTCGGCACGATCGCGGACCGCATGACCCAGCACGGGATCCGCTTCGACGTGGTGACCGCGGGCGAGCGGCTGTTCCCGGACCCGGCCTCGCTCGACCTCATCGTGATCATGGGCTCGGATCGGTCGGCGTTCGACGACACGATCCCGTGGCTGGCCGGCGAGCTGGCCTTCCTGCGCGCCGCGGTCCGGCTCGGCACGCCCGTGCTGGGCATCTGCTTCGGCGGCCAGGTGCTGGCCCGGGCGCTGGGCGGCTCCGTGCGGCGGGCCGAGCGACCGGAGCTGGGCTGGTTCTCGGTCACGACGGCCGACCAGGCGGAGCTGCCGGCCGGACCGTGGATGGAAGCCCACTGGGACACGTTCACAGTGCCGCCCGGTGCCCAGCGCCTCGGCTGGACACCGGGCGCCGAGCAGGCGTTCCGCCTCGGCCCGCATCTCGGGGTCCAGTTCCACCCCGAGATCACCCCGGCCGTCTTCGAGACCTGGGCCGGCGTCTGGCAGGCGACCGGCTTCGACCGGGAGCTGGCCCGGGCCGGCGTGCGGCTCGCCTCGCTGCGCGACGAGATCGCCCGGCGGTCCGACACCTCGCGGGCGGCTTCCTACACCCTGTTCGACGCCTTCTGGGCCCGAGCCCGAGCCGTCACGCGAGCCTGATCACTACGACGACCAGTGTCACCAGGACTCCAGCGCGGCGGTGAGGCGGTCGAACGCCGCGAGATCGGCGGGGGGCAGCGCGGCGAGGGCGGGCGGCGGGTCACTGAGAATCCGGTCCGCCTCGCGGGCCGCGTCCTCGCCGGCAGCCGTGAGCGAGACCTGCCGGCAGCGGCGATCGTTCGGGTGGATGGTCCGAGCGACCAGCCCGCGCCGTTCCAGCTCGTCGATGACGACGGTGGCGTACGGGCGGTCGATCGCGAGGGCGGTGGCAAGGTCCCGCATGGGGCGTGGCCCAGGGCGCAGGCTGAGCAGCGCCTTGACCCGGATGAAGCTGAGATCCAGCGCCTCGCAGACTTCACGCCGCCGCTCGTTGCGGCCCAGCACCAGCTCCCGCATCCGCCGCCAGACCCGCGCCGCGGCGTCGTCGGCAGCCGGCCGAGGTCCGGTGTCCGGCACGGCGGGCGGGCCAGCGACCTCGACCGTCGTCTCGGCCTGCGGCGCGGGCGTCCCCGTGGTCATGCCGCCCGTCCGTCCGCACCGGCCCCGGAGAGCGACGTGGTCCGCTCGGGCGGCGCGGGCTGGGCGCTGAACAGCGCCGCGGTCCGCGCGGCGGTCCCGCGAGCCCAGGAGCCGGTCGTCAGCACACCCAGCACGCCGATGGCGGCGCCGCAGCCAACCATGATCCACCACGCCGGGGCGCTGGTCGGGTCGATCGTGGCCCGGCCGACCTGGCCGGCCGCGCTGTGCGCGGCCACCGACCCGAGGATGGCCACGCCGAGTGCGGACCCGATCTGCCGGCTGGTCGAGGCCACCGCTGCCGCCACCCCGGCCTGGGTCACCGGCATCCCCGAGACCGCGGTGTTGGTGATCGGCGCGTTGACCATCCCGAACCCGATGCCGAACAGCACGTACGCGGAAACGAGCAGAACAAGGCTGGTATGCGGGCCGAGGAACGTCAGCAGCAGACCGCTGGCGGGCAGCGCGATACCGGCGACGACCAACGACGGCCGCGGGCCACGGCTGCCGACGAGCCGGCCGGAGATCGGCGGCATGATGGCGGCGAACGCCGCCATGGGCAGCGTCATGAGCCCGGCGTGCAGGGCTGAGTAGCCCCGCACGTTCTGCAGGTACAGCGTGTTCAGGAACAGGAAGCCACCCAGGGCGGCAAAGGCGCAGACGGCGATTCCGGTCGCGCCAGAGAAGGGCACGCTGCGGAAGAACCGCATGTCCAGCAAGGCTTCCTCGCGACGCGTCTCGACGATGACGAGGCCGATGAGCGCGGCGGCGGCGATCACGAACATCACGATCGTCCGGGTGGACGCCCAGCCGGCCGACGGCGCCTCGATGATCCCATAGGTCAGCGTACCCAGCGTCGCGGCGACGAGGATCTGGCCCGCCGGATCGAAGCGACGGGCCCGTGGGGCATTCGACTCCGGCACATACAGCCCGGTCAGCACCATCGCGGCCAGGCCGATCGGCACGTTGATCCAGAAGATCGCCCGCCAGCCGACGCCATCCACCAGCACGCCGCCGAGCACCGGGCCGAGGGCCATGCTCAGGCCGATCACGGCGCCCCAGACGCCGATGGCGCGGGCTCGCTCGCGTCGCTCCGTGAAGGTGTTCGTGATGATGGCCATGGCGACCGGGTTGAGCATCGAGCCGCCGACTGCCTGGAGCATCCGGAACGCGATCAGCCAGCCAAGCCCCGGCGCGAGGCTGCACAGCAACGAGCCCGCGGAGAACAGCGTCAGCCCGGTCCTGAACACCCGCTTGCGTCCCAGGCGGTCACCCATCGAGCCGGAGAAGAGCAGCAGGCTCGCGATCATCAGCCCGTAGGCGTCGATCGTCCACTGCAGGCCGGAGTCGGGCGCGTGCAGGTCACGCTTCAGCGACGGCAGGCCGACGTTCAGGATCGTCGTGTCCAGCCCGACGATGAACAGGCTCGAGCAGCAGATCGCCAGCACAACGTAGCGCCGGCCCTTGCCCAGGGTCTCCCCCGTGGGTGGCCCGGCAGGCCGCGATCCCGCCTGCTCAGGCGGTCCGGCCGGCGCGGGACTGGCGTCCGCCGAGGGACCGGAGATGGAGGAACTGGTGGTCACAGGGCCTCCGAGACCGTTGTAGATCGTTAATAGTTACCAGACTACAACTAATTTCGGTGCCAGCCGTTCCCTCGGCCCGATGTGACGGCCGACGCGGGTCACACATCGCCCGAGCCGACCGGGCGTAGGCCAGGTTCGATACCCGGTCAGCGATCTCCAGGCCGCACGGGCAGCCTGGCCGGCCGTGATCGTGAATTACGTATGAGACAGGGGCAAATCGGACGCAGGGCGCCGTTCTCCATCCCAGTCAGCGATCAGGTCGCTCGTGGTTGCGCCGGTTTGCGGGCCCAGCTGGTGATCTCCGGCCGGTCTGGGGTCGGCCTGTCAGTTGTGATCGCCAGTTGCGCAGGGATAAAAGGTCAATATCGGGGCGTCGGATGCCTGTTTCCCCTGCGCAGCTGGGGATCATGGATGGTTACCGCGCGGCCGGCTGGTGGTGATCGCCAACCGGGTAACCGAGACTGGCAGTCGGGAGCACCACCAAGGAGACCTGACAAAGTCCTACTGGCTGTCGGCGAACAGGTCGTCGAAGAGGGCCGGGGCCGGGGCCGGCAGGGCTCCCTCGATGCGCAGGATCCGCTGTTTCGTCGCAGCGCCGCCAGGGGCCGAGAACCCGCCGAGCGCGCCGCCGGCGGCCAGCACCCGATGACAGGGAACTATGATCGGCACCGGGTTGCGGCCCAGTGCCTGGCCGACGGCCTGCGCCGCGCCCGGCATGCCGAGCCGGGCCGCGACCTCACCGTAGGTGAGCGTCGAACCGGGCGGTATCGCCCGCGTCACCTCGTACACCCGCTGGTGGAACTCGGGCAGCCCGTCAAGGTCGACGCGGATACCTGTCAGGTCGGTCGGCTCGCCGGCGAGCAGCGCGATCATGCCATCGATCGCCGCCGCCACCTCGGGTGGAGGCGTTCCCTCGACGGAGTCGGGCTGTGCGGCGGCCAGGTAGGCCCGGGTGGCCGCACGGGCCGCCGCCTCGTCGCGGCCTCCAGGCCGGGCCGGCAGCGCCACGCGGACGATGTCCCCGTCACGCCAGGCGACGCCGCAGCAACCAACCGGCGTCTCGAACAGCGCGAATCCGACTCGCGCTCCGGACTGGGCAAATCCGAACTGCGCGGACTCGGACTGGGCGAACTCGGACTGCGCGGACTCAGGTTGCGCGAACTCGGTCCCGACCATGAGACCTATCGTGCCCGCCGGTACCGACAACTTCGGGCCCCGCTCGGGCTTCCGCCCAGCCGGCCACTCGTCCCGGGCAGCCGCCCAGCCAGCCGCTCGCTGGGGAGGCCCGGGCAGCTACTGGTGCTCGCCGCTGGCGGTGTACTGGGGTTTGACGCCGTCCGGGCGGTAGGTCCTGACCGGCGGTCCGGTCGGGTCGGTACCGAGCGTGTTGCCGCACTTCGTCGAGAACCAGTGGGTCGGTCCGGCTGTCGGCCGCCAGCTCTCGATATCGAAGGTGTCGCCGGTGGCGTAGCCCTTCCCGCCGCCCAGCGCCGGAACGAGCGCGAGCGACTCGTGGCAGCGCAGCTGATCCTGCAGGCTGGCGCCGACCGGGCCGTCCAGGCCGCTGAAGCCGGCCGACGGGGTGAGACACCGCCGAATCGCCTGCCACATCACGTTGGTGGCCGCGTCCCGATCGCTGGCGTGCCGGCCCTCGGCTGTCGGCCACAACGAGACCCGGAAGTCCCCGTTCGACCACTTCTCGACCGTGATCTCCGCGACGTACTGGCTCGCGCCGCAATAGGGCGCCCCGTCGGCGCGAGCGGCGATTCCCGGGCTCGCCAACGGAGCCACCGAGGGGGACGCGGAAGGCGGTTGCGAACGATCGGCAGCCCTCGACTCGGACGAGGTGGCTGGGCCACAGGCCGCGGCGGCCGCGACCACCAGCGCCGTCGCCAGCGCCGTCCGCGCGCTGACCAGTCTTCCCGTCGACAAGCACCGCACGGCCCGAGCCTAGAGTGCGGCCATCGGCTTCGCCGCGGACGCCACACCTGACGTGGCGTCCGACTCGGCCCGATCTACGCGGGCCGCCTGATTTGTCAGGCGATCAGCGGGTAAGGCGGGATCATGCTTGCTCTCGCTGCCGCCCTCTGCTTCCTACTCGCCGCGTTCGGAGCCGACTCCAGCGACGTCAACCTCGTGTGGCTCGGTCTCGCCTTCCTCGCCGCCGACTTCGCGTTCCCGTATCGCTTCAGCCAGTTCAGAGGTAGACGCCGATAGTCGCGGCGGTTCCAACTCCTGGTCAGACAAGAGCGCCGTGCGGCCCGCCCTGACGGCGGATCGCACGGCGTCTCGGCTCACCCAGGCTGGCTCCCGGCCAGCGGCGCCCCAGGCCTACGACCGCGCCGCCAGTGAGGCCGCCTAGGAAGCTGCCCCCGCCGACTCCTTGGCCGCCGCCTTCATGGCCTTCTTGAAGTCACGGACCTGGACACGGGTCTCGGGGCTGACGATGTCGGCGACGGAGCGCAGGCTGCCTTCCTCGCCGAAAGGCGCACTCGCCTCACGCCAGCCGGGTGTCGTGACGCCGAGCTGCTTACCGAGGAGCGCGAGGAAGATCTTCGCCTTCTGCTCGCCAAAGCCGGGGAGCTTGCTGATCCGGCGGAGCAGTTCCTCGCCGTCGGAGGCCGTCGTCCAAACCGTGGCCGCGTCACCGTCGTACTGGTCGATGAGGAGCTGGCACAGCGCCTGCACCCGCTTGGCCATCGAACCGGGGAAGCGGTGCAGCGCCGGCGGCCGGGAGAAGATCGCGCCAAGCTCGTCCGGGTCGAACTGGGCAAGCTCCGTGACGTCGAGCGACCGACCAAGCCGCTTGGTCAGCTCCAACGGCGCCGCGAACGCCCGCTCCAGCGGGATCTGCTGGTCCAGGACCATGCCAATAAGGAGGGCAAGCGGGTCGTTGGTCAGCAGCTCGTCGGCCTCGGCGATCTGGCTCAGATACAGTCCCACGGTCGATTTCCCTTCGCCAGCAAACCAGGTTCTCGATCGTGCACATGATGGGTACGACCGCCGGCTCGCCTACCCTCCCGAGGTCCACCACGGGCGGATGGACCCGACGTCGCACCAGCATCCGAGCGCCGACACGTACCGTACCTAACAGAGCCTAACAAAATCTGGGAAGCCTTACAACATCGTGTTAGGCTGACGTCAGGCTCTCCGGGAGGCTACGGCATGGATGCGGACGGACTGGCCGAGATCGTTGTCTCGCTTCGCCGGATCGGTCGGGACGACGCAGGCCTTGAGGTCAAGCTGGCCGCAACCGACAAGCTACCCAGCGAGACCATGCAGACACTATGCGCATTTGCGAATACTCCGGGAGGCGGCATCCTGATCTTGGGTCTCGACGAGGCGCGCGGGTTCGCGGCGGCTGGCTGCGAGCATGCCGCGAAGCTCGCCGCGGACCTCGCGGGGCTGTGTCGGGACGGTCTCGTTCCGCCGCTCATGCCACTGATCAGCCTTCCGGAGTTCGAGGATCAGACCCTTGTCGTCGCCGAGGTGCCGGAGCTCGACCCGGCCGACAAGCCCTGTTACCTCCGGGGCAAAGGGCAGCCTAACGGCTCGTACATCCGCATCTCGGACGGGGATCATCGACTCACGTCGTACGAGGTAAGCCAACTGCTGATCAACCGAGGCCAGCCAATTTTCGACATGGAACCCGTCGAAGAAGCAGGCGGAGTCGATCTGCACGACGAACTCGTCGCGGACTATCTGCGAGACCTCCGCCGGTCCCGACCGGCCTTGGCCCGCCGGGACGACGAAGATCTACTTCGCCGCTGCGGAGTGCTGGTAAGAAGTGCGCTGGATGACCAAAGGCTCGTACCGTCACTGGGTGGACTGCTCGCTCTGGGCCGGGATCCACAGAGTTTCGACTCATTGCGCGGATGCGCGATCACGGTGACCGCGTACCCTACGCCACGCAAGGGCGAGACCGGTCCAGACGGCCAGCGATTCCTGGATGACAAAATCCTTGAAGGCCCGGCGCCGATTCTTCTCGCGGAGGTTTTTGACGTCCTGTACGCGCGCATGAGCCGGAGCGGAATAGTGGAGGGCATCGGCAGGGAAGATCACTGGGAGTATCCACTGGAGGCTCTTCGGGAAATCTTGGTCAACGCCGTGGCCCACCGCGACTACAGTCCAATGTCCCGGGGGACGCGCATCCATGTAGAGATGTACCCCGATCGCCTTGAGGTAGTTTCACCGGGCGGGCTCTTCGGGCCCGTCACCATCGACCGGCTGGGAGACGAGAGCATCGCATCCGCTCGTAACCGGGTGCTCGTCGACATCCTCGAAAATGTTCGTTTCCACCGCGATCGAAGGGCCCTGTGCGAGGGGCGGGCGACCGGTATCCCCACGGTTCTCAACAGCCTGCGTCAGGCAGGGCTCGTGCCCCCCAGATTCAAGGACAACATAAGCGACTTCCGAGTCATCGTGCCAAACAGGGCCTTGCTCGACGAGAGCACCCGCGCCTGGCTGTACTCTCTGGGTCAGCCGAGCATCTCTCCGACACAGGAGATGGCCCTCGCGGTACTTCGGACTGGCCGGGCGCTGACGAGCGACGAGTACCGCATCGAACTCGCGGTGGACAGCAAGGTCGCCCGTCGAGAGCTGGGGGATCTCGTCCAACGGGGTCTGGTACGGACGGTCAACCAGCGCCGATGGGCAAGGTACGTCCTTGACGACGCGGCCGAGGATCCACACCCAACACTTTTCTCTGAACTCCTTGGGCACGAGCCGCGTCACCAACGCGCAAGAGCCGCCCGCGACAGGGAGACTCGCGGGTCCGCCACACGGAGACAACGTGTTCTGGAACTCCTGGCCGTCGAGTCGCCCCTGACCCGCGCGGAGATCGCCGTCCGCCTTTCCCTGGGCGATCGGCAGGTTAGTTATGAGCTGACCAAGATGATCACCGAGGGCCTGGTCGCCAGAACAACCGAAGCCTACAGCGACCCGAATGCCGCGTACCGCCTCACCAGACCGCCGGCATGATTTCCACACCATTTCTCGGAGCAGGCCGGCCTGATCGAGAAGTCGCGACGACACGATCGCGAGGATGTCGCGCTCAGGCCGTACCTGCGGGGAGGCGGTACCACTGCGGTTGCGGACTCGCTGATGATCGTCGAGCGGACCGGCCGCGCATCTCTGACTCGTGGCTGTCGCCCGGTCACAACCGGGTGCGCTCCGCGGAGCGGGCGTCCTGGACGAGCGTTCCGCTGCGGAGTACGCCCGCCATCGCGCGGTCGCGCCAGGCGGCGGTGGAGTCGTAGAGCGCGGCCTCGGTGTTGACGGTGGAGATCAGAACGCCGCTTCGGTTACGCGGCAGCCGTCCACTGACGAGGCTGTCGGCCCGGACGAAGAAAGTGCCCCAGCAACTCTCCCGAGCGGAGGAGTTCGGACAACTGACCGGTTGGGCGAAACTCGTTGAAGCGGCCGGGTGCGGCCTGATGGGACTCAGCGCCTGTCCTGAATCTTGGCTGGTGTAGGCCGGGTGTGTCCTGTTCTGGTCTTTGCGGTGTGGCGGCCGCGTGGGTGGTGTGGTCGGGTGGTCAGGGTCACGATATGGCTCACCCGCCCGGTTTTTCTTTAGCGGAGTCCACGGACGTGGTGTACGGAGTGTGATCGTCTAGCGACTCGCCGGATGTGACGGTGCGTGACATTGGACGGCCAACGAACCGATCTGCCGAACTGCTCCCGGTCCGAGACCGGGTGTTAGCCAGGGCTGCGGCAAGATAACAGTCCGGATTGATCAAACTACGCTTCCAGTCTGGTCGGGCCTGGAGAAGTACTTTGAGTTGATCCGGAAACCCAGTAACCACAGGCGGTTCACGTCGCTGCCGGCCTATCCGTGCCGACCGAATCCGACTACCTTGAGTTGCCATACGCTACCGCGAGTGATCTCGCCGCAGCCCTGGGTGTTAGCAAGGTCTGGCCACGGTGGCGGCCAGCCAGCTGCGCGCCGATTCTCGCGCAGCTGTTGGCCATCCCATCGATCAGGTGTACTCGAAGTGGAGTTCGTGGTCGCCCCACCATGGACGGTGGCGGCGGGGATGCCGGATTGGCGCGAAATAGGTAAGTAGGTGCGCATTGTGTCCCGCCGCGCCGCCCCAGGGCTGCGGCAAGATAACAGTCCGGATTGATCAAACTACGCTTCCAGTCTGGTCGGGCCTGGAGAAGTACTTTGAGTTGATCCGGAAACCCAGTAACCACAGGCGGTTCACGTCGCTGCCGGCCTATCCGTGCCGACCGAATCCGACTACCTTGAGTTGCCATACGCTACCGAGAGCGGTCTCGCCGCAGCCCTGGCGCCGCCCCTGCCGCGAACCTGATGCAGTTGCCGGATCCGCCCCCTACTCGTCGCGCTGCCAAGTGAAGCGGACGGAATCACCACCGCGCAGGCCACCAAGGTCACCCAGACGGAGAACGTCCGTCATGATGCCCAGAAACTTCGCCTTGCGGAAAGTGAGTTGTTGTCCTTGGCCCGTCTGGTTCGCCCACAGGCTATTGCTGGCGATTACCCCCTTTCCATCTGCGGTGATATCCCAGCTGTTTCCCGCGCCGTCGGGCATGTTTAAGATTTTTTTCCAGCCTGAGGAGTTGTAGCCGAGCTGCAGCTCGAAGACGACGATCTGGGGATCCACCGAACTGCGGATGATGTTCCAATTTATGAGATCGACTGGGTCCTCGGTGCCGAATTCTCCGCTGTCCTGTTCCGACCAGCGGGCAGGCGGGAGCGGACCCTCGCAGGGGTGTGTGGTCGGGATGATCAGATAGATTTGGCCGAACCAGATCGCGGGCCACGGAAGCGTCAAATATACGCCGCATCCGCGATCCACCCGCTGGATCAGCCAAGCCTGTGCGCCGAAATAGGCGGAGATGACGCCGGTGACGAGCGCCGCGGGAGCTGTCACTCCGCCCGCCGCAAGGGCACCGGTAACCAGCCCTCCCGAACCGCCGAGCGCCTTGGCGCCGCTGGCTACTCCGTCCACCTCGTCGTGGTCGAAAACGAATACCAGGCCGGCGCCGTTGACTGCCACGCTAGCCATCGATATCCCCCCAGTTAGGATCGCCGTCGCCACGATGTCCGAGCATGAACGGGCGAGCGATCGCGTAGTGGATTCCCCCAACAGGAGCTGGGGGATCTTCGGGAGCGCCCGGCGGACGTTCAGCAGGTTGCGCACGCTCCTCGGGCGCCTTTCCCTTCGGCGGCAAGAAGTAGTGACGGTCGTCGGGATTGAACTCGTGAACTGTTACCCGCACACCCTGGGGGAAGGCGACACCCTCCTGCTCAAAGGCCGACTGGGCGTCCGAGAGCATCAAGACTCGAAAATCGTCGTCCACCCAGGCCCTGCAGACCACACGATCAAATGCGGCCAGGTCGTAGCCGTAAAGTGCCCGTTGTTCAGATCCGGACAAATGATTTCATCTCCTTCAGTCGGCTGTGCCGCCCGGCACCGGATCAGAGGTTTGTGCTGGCTCCAGGAGTCGCAGCAGTTCCAGCCAGCCGGAGAATCGCTGCGGCTCGGTCGCGTCCGCCTGCGTTATCTCCCCTTCCACACCGTTGCTGGTATGGCGGATCTCCACGACGAAGCGCACCTGACCTCCCCGGTATTTATCCGGTCGAGTGGGACGCTAGAGGCCGGGACCCCAGGGTCGCATCAGGGATCAACCCAGGGTCCGCCTAGGTATTGGTGAGCCTGCTCGCGATCTGGTCTCGGGAGGTCACCTGGAGCTTGGTGTACACATGGCCGAGGTGGTACTCGACGGTCTTGACACTGAGGACCAACTCCCGCGCGGCCTGCCGATTGGTCAATCCCCGGGCGACCAATCGGGCCACGGCCTGTTCCTGCGGAGTAAGACGGCTTGGGTCAGCGGCTTTCCTACGTGCCGGTGAACGGCCGCAGGCGGCCAGTTCTTGCTCGCATCGCTCCAGATGCGGTCGTGCCCCGAGCCGCTCGAAGATCGCTTGGGCCGCCTCCAACTGAGTTCCGGCCGCACCGCGTTTGCCGGCACGTCGCAGGTACGCTCCGTAAGCAAGCCGGAGGACGGCGCGCTCAAACGGCATGTCGACCTGCGCTGCGTGGTCTAGGCCGACCGTGAAGGCGCCTGCTGCGGCCACGGTGTCACCGCGGGCGGCAGCGAGATTGCCGCGCGCCCGCGCTGCGGCGGCCATGGCCGAGTGACGCCGGCGATCAGCGGCCTCTGCCTCGAAATCACCGAGCACGAGCTCCGCACGGTCGAGGTCGCCAACCGCAACGAGTGCGTCGACAAGAAGATCCTTCCAGCAAATCAGAGCGGGCTCGTCGATGCCATCGCCGTGCTTCAGATGCAGCAGCGGCTCGAGCGCCGCGATGACGCCCTCGGGGTCGGCACGGACCCGGGCCAGCTGCGCGGTGGCGGCGGCGGCGTAGGCACCGGCGATAAGGTTCCCTGAGGCCACTGCCATGGCGCGCGCGATTTCAGCGTGTGTGCTAGCCTGCTCCCATTCGCCGCGCCCGGCCAGCAACAGCGTTGCCGTGGCGTGGCACAGCGGTGCGAGCCAGGGCTGGTCCGCGTCTGCCGAGATCGACATCGCGAGATGGTTGTGGAAAGCGGCGTCGTTCCAGAGGCCGAGCCGGTATTCAGCCTCACTTAGCAGGTCCGCAGCTGACAAGCGGAATACCACAGAGCGATCGTGACCGGAGGCGAGCACCCCAGCGAGGTCTTGCCGGGCCCCGGAGAGGTCGTCGGTCCAGATCCGCAGTAATCCGCGGCCCATCAGCGCGTCCAGCTCGAAGTCTGACGCGACTGCTGGGTCCGGCGCGGTGCGCAGCGCGGCGAGCGCGGCATCGGCATGCCCGCTGATACCGAGGCCGGCCAGCCGGACGAAGCGGAGGGTGTCGGTGCCGCTCTGCTCCGGCGCCAGCCGCAGCGCCAGGTCGGCCCATTCGACGGTGCTCTGCCCGCGTGCCCGCATGACGCACAGCATCGCCATCTGCGCGGCCACCTTGGTGGCGAGTACCGGCTCCTTGTCGGGACTGCATCGCTTCCAGGCGTCTTGGAGAAGCGCCTCGGCCTCGGTGAAGCGGCCGGCAACCAGCGCTAGGCGTCCCAGGACGTAGCTGCGCCACGTTGTGGACGGAAGAAGGGTGCGCAGCCGCATGCTCATGTCGGCTGAGTCGACGATGTCGCCCGCGAGGAGTCGGCACTCGGTCGCCTCCAAGGTGAGCTGCCCAAAATGGGCTCGGCTGGGGGCGAGTCGGGCGGCCGTGGACAGGTGGTCTGCGGCTGCCCCGGGGAAGCCGTTGATCGCCTCCTGCCGTCCCACTCGCGCCAGGTTCTCGGCAAGAGCGGCGTCCGGGCCGCTGGCCGCGGCGGCGCGGTGACGAAGCCGCGTATTCTCGTCCTCACTCAGGCCTGCCGCCCGCCTGTGTAGGGTCGCGCGGCGGGCAGGACCAAGCTGCTCGAAGACGGCGGCACGGACCAGCGGGTGCGCGAATCGCACCGACCCCCGGCCGGGCTCCTCGACGAGAAGGCCGGCCCCGATCGCTTCCTCCAGAGCGGGTAGCGGCTCAGCGAGCTGGGCGACTCCACTAGCAAGGTGGAGCGGGCAGCGTGATCCGAGCACGCTGGCGGCCGTGACCAGTTCCAGCGCGTCGGGGCTGCATTCGGCCAGCCGGGCGAGCACCAGCAGGGCGAACGAGCGGGGGGCCGGCAGCGGCACGTCCGTGTCGTCGAGGGTATTGGCAGAAAGCTGTTCGAGTAAGGCACATGCGTGTAGCGGATTGCCGTCGGTATGGGCATGCAGCCGCACAGCCGCTCGCGCGGACAGCGGTACGGCACCGAGCTGGGCACCCAGGGAACGAAGTTCGCCAACTGTGAGCCCGACCAGGGACAACCGCAGCATATGGCGCCGGTCGGCGAGCAGGCGTCGTAGGCCCTCCGGCAGGCGCGAGTCGGACATATCCCTACTGGTGATTAGCACCAACACTTGATCGGTGTGCAGCCGGCGTAGCACGAAGGTGAGCGCCACCAAGGAGAGGCGATCGGCCCAGTGCGCATCATCGACGACGAGCACAACCGGCCCCAGTCGCTGAACCTCGCCGAGCAGGCCTATCAGCGCGGCACCGGCCAGCAGCGGGTCGACTGTGTTCCCGCCACCCTTGACCGCCGCGGCGAAAGAATTTATAACTGCGGTCGGCACGCGGCTGACCAGCTGCGTGACAACTCCGAACGGCACTCCATCCTCGTTCTCGTCGCCGCTGGCCCAGAGCACGCACGCTGCATCAGCGGCGTCGAGGAATTCGTGGACCAGGGCCGTCTTGCCGATCCCCGCCGGCCCCTCAATCGACGCCAAGCAGGACTGCCCCGCCCGGGCTCGCTCCATCAGGAGGCGAAGGCGGGCGAGTTCGGATTCGCGGCCGACAAACGATTTCCGCATCGGTCCGTTCGTGAGCCATAGATCAGGCCGATCCGCACGGCACACTTTAGGTAGTACTCTCGCGCAACAGATGCCTCCGAAGTCGCAAATCACGCCGTCGGGCTACAGGCTATGGCTAAAGAGAGCAGTCCAAGGGCACTTTGCGTAGGTAGGCCAGGAGTAACTGGCTGGTCAGGTTCTGGTTTGATCTTGGGCTAGCTGGTTGCGGGCATCCAGGGACGGCCCTCCGGAACAGAGCAATCCACGGAGGCCAGGAGCCAAGCGTGGATGAGACGCGGGAAGCGCTGAGGGCCGCAGACGAGATTATGGAAACCGCTTCCCCGCGCTCGGCACTGCTTTAGGCGCACTCTGATCCATCAAATCCAGACCCGAACGTCACGATGGGTGTTCATGACGTAACGGATCGTCCAAATTCGTTCCTTGTTTGTCCGACTTGCTGGTCCAGCACCATCCCGATCAGCAGCGCAAGCGGGTCATTTGTCAGCAGTTTGTCGGCTTCGTCGATCTGGCTCAGATGCAGTCCCACGGCCCCACCGTAGCCGACCTGAGCGTAGCGCCCGTCGCGCCGCAGGTCAGACAGCCGCACGGCGATGGTGTTCTGCGCGGTCCGTGGCATCGGCCAGGTCCAGTTGCCGATGACTCCCGACGGCTCCCGCGGTAACGGTCCGGACGGTCAGCTGAAGATTCGGTCAAGGTGATGGTCAAGGATCGCCGCAGCGGCATCGGGCGTGTAGAGGCCGACTAGCAGTGGTCCTACCAACCCGTGCGTAAGCCAGAACAAGGACGCCGCTTCCTGTTCGGCATCGAGGCCCGGACGCAGCTGGCCATCGCGGGCCGCTGCGCGCAGGTGCTGGGCTGTGACGTCGAGCAGCCCCCGCAGGCCCTCGCGCAGCGACTCGGCGTAACGAGGTGTGACAGCCGCCCTGGAGTAGAACGCGACCGAGACGGCCCCTTCGGCCCGACTGTCCTCGTCCGTGGGCAGGAGCTCGGTCAGCACCGCGCGTGCCAGGTCACGCGGAGTAGGTTCCGGCAGGCGCGCCAGCCGCGTTCCGAGACGGCCGGCAACCCGCTCACGCATATGGTCCAGCGCGAACAGCAGCATCTCGTCCTTGGTACGGAAGTAGTGCTGGACCATCCCCATCGAGACTCCGGCCTCGGCGGCGACGTCACGAAGGCTGATCGCTTCCACACCACGGCTCGCCGACACCCGGAAGACGGCCTCCGCGATAGCGCGACGCCTCTCAAGCGAGTCCACCCGCTTCGGCACTACGACCCCCTTTGGCAATGCGACCGCATTGCAATAACATCCCGCCACCCATAGCATGTCAGCTGCATTGCCAAGAGCCCCAAGACCTGGACGACCGCCCGAGGAAGGCCGAGATACCCGTGACCACGCCCTTCGCCCGCAACGGCGACGTGAAGATCGCCTACGAGACCTTCGGTCCATCCGACGGCGAGCCGCTCCTACTGATCATGGGCCTGACCTTCCAGATGCTCTGGTGGCCGGACGGGTTCTGCGACCAGCTCGCCGAGCGCGGGTTCACCGTCGCTCGCTTCGACAACCGCGACGCGGGCCTGTCAACCCACTTCACATCCCCGGCCAGCGGCACGGTCCGGACGCTCCTGGGACGGCAACGCGGCCCGGCCTACCGGATGAACGACATGGTCACTGACGCCACCGCCGTCCTGGACGCACTCGGCTGGGACTCCGCCCACCTGCTGGGCGAGTCCCTGGGCGCCACGATCGCGCAGATGGTGGCCATCCGGAACCCGGACCGGGTTCGCAGTCTGGTCTCGGCGATGGCCGGCGGCACCGGGGGCGCGATCGGCAACCTGCGCAACGTGAAGATCGGCACGCTGCTCCGGCTGGCCCGCAAGAAGTACGACGACACGCGCGAAGGCGGCGTACAACGGCTGATCGACACCTACACAATCATGTGTTCCACCGGGCACCCGGTCGACGAGGAGTGGGTGCGCGTCACAGCCGAGCAGTCCTGGGACCGTGACCACGATCCCGGCGCGACCCACCGCCAACTCGCCGCAAGCCGCACCGCCGGTGACATCCGTGCGCGGTTGCGACAGCTACGCGTGCCGACCCTCGTGATTCACGGTGAGGACGATCCGTGGATTCGTCCGCGAGCGGCTCATGCCATCGCCAGGGCGATCCCTGGCGCCCGGCTGGTCGTCTACCCCGGTATGGGACACGAGTTTCCCCAGCACCTGTGGGCCACCATCGCTCGCGATGTGTGGGAGGCATGCCAGTCGACGGCGCGACGCCCGTCCCCCGAGAAGGCCGGTGGAAGAAGCACTCCACGACTGGTCTAGGCCGACGTAGTCAGATGCTGGAAGGGGCGGAGCCCGATGCGGACAGACATGCACGACACCCTGACCGCGTTGGGATCGTCAGCAAGGCACCACCACGGCCGGTACGCCACCCGCTTGAACCAGGCGGGTGATGTCCTTGGGGTCGCTGGTCAGGATGCGGTCGCCCGGACGGGCGAGCAGGACGACCGTCGCGTCAACCACATCGGATGTCCCGGCCCGGCCGAGGAGCACACCGGCATCGCGGCCGGTCCGTTCATCAACGGCGCGCACCTCCACCGCGCGCAGCAGGCGGGCCAGCGCGGCCTGTCGCCCGGCGCGATCCCGCCAGACCTGGGCGACGACAACGGCATTGCTCCGTAGGCCGATGTCCCGCTGCTGCGCGATCCGGAGCCGGGCGACCATCTCCCGATCGCCGCGCTCGACGGCCAGGAGCGCGCCCGCATCGAGAACGAGCGCGCTCACGCCGCCGACTGATCCGCGCGCAGGCTCAGCTCGCGCTCGGCCCGCGCCAGCTCCTCCGGCGTCAACGCCGGATTCGTCGCCTCCCACGAGTCGAGGAACTCGGCGAGGGCATCGGCTCGAAGTTTCGCGGCAGCCGCGACCGCGAGCCAGGCCGACAGCCCAACGCCAGCGCGCCGGGCGGCGTCCCGCACCGCGTCGCCCAGATCGCCGTCGAACGAGACGCTCAACTTGTCAACCTTCACGTCTTCAGAATACCAGAGTAGCAACTACTGCGGTATGTCGTCTCGACATGGCTCGTCGACCATGTCGGGCGGGAGGGGGCAGGGCAACCGTCAATGATCGCGTTAAGGGCGTCGCAGCGTTTCGTCACGCGACGGCGGCACTGAGGCGATGAGAACAGACCGACCGGCACAGGACGGCGTCCGTCATCTGTTCCTTGTTTGTCCGATCTGCTGGTCCAGCACCATCCCGATCAGCAAGGCCAACGGGTCGTTGATCAGCAGCTCGTCCGCTTCGGCGATCTGACTCAGGTGAAGTCCCACGCCATCACCGTAGCCGGCCCCGGGAGCGAGGCGCGCCTGCCACCTTGACCTCAAGTTCGGTAGAGGTTCTAGCTCCATGACGGCATCGCCCCGCATGAGTACGTGGCCGCACTCAACGTGCTACGACGCCTGATCGCGAACCTCGGCGGCGACGCGGATCTGCCCTGAAAGAAAGCCTTTCTTCTTCCTGGGTAGCGGGACGCCCCGCCCCGATCAAGGAGCCGTTGGCGGAGCGCACCAGGACACCCACCTGGACAGATCAACGCTCCGCAGCCGCCCGAGGTGGCATGATCATAAGGTGATCGTTCGCTCGGCCGTCGCCAGTGACGCCGTCGGGACGCCGCTCAGCTGAGCAGACTCCGGAGCAAGATCACGATGAAGCAGCACAATCACGGTGCGGGCGGAGTCCTTGTGTCCTGTCGAGCGCGCATCGCGTCCTGTCGAGCGCATCGCGCGTGAACGCACCTGCGACGCGCTCGCCCAAGCCGTCACGATGAGCGGCGGAGGACACGCATCCGGCGTGTCGTAAGGGGCTCGCCGCTGGCCATATCGCCGCGCCGTCGACGTGCGGACCACCAGCTACAGCGTGCCGCACGGTAGGAAGCTCCGAGATCCCGCGGTCCCGTATCGTTGGATCACAGGCATGGCTCGCGGTACATGCCGGTGGCACTCGGTCCCGAGGAGGTGCGATCATGGCGACGAGTAAGGCGATGCTAGGCGCCCTGGGATTCGCATGGGACCGGTCCGCCGTACGCCGGGATATTCCACGATTCTCGGTCGAGCGCGCCGTCTGGCGGTTTCACCGCTCGCTGCCGGAGTACGTGTGGGATGCCGCGGTACTTGAGGGAAACCCTTTCACCTACCCCGAGGTCCAGACGCTCTTGGACGGGATCACGGTCGGCGGGCGGAAGATCAGCGACGAACGTCAGATCCTGAACCTCGCGGAGGCCGCGAACGAGCTCGCCCAGCTCGTCCGGACGCACGAGTTCCGGCTCTCCAAAGAGATCTCCGACAGGCTCCAGTTCCTGCTCGCCCGAGACGAGGCGCTGGAGTCAGGCCATTTCCGCGGCGAGGGACAGGAGACACTCACCCCAGGCGTCAGCCTCGGACAGCATGGCCGCTACCTACCACCCGCCACCGAGCGCGGCGGCGAGAACCTGCGTCGCATTTTCTCTCAGGGCCTGGAATTCCTTTCAACCGAGATCGACGCCGAGTTCGAGCAGGCGATCGCATATTTTCTCCTCGGTTCGCTTCAGCAGTTCTACTACGACGGCAACAAACGCACCGCGCGCTACATGATGAATGGCCACCTCATGTCCCATGGCATGGATTCCATCAGCGTCCCGGCCGCCCGTCGCAACGAGTTCAACACCCAGATGGTGGACTTCTTCCGACGCAAGGACGGCACGGGGATGTTCGGTTTTCTGACGTCCTGCCGACTCGCCGCCGATGAGGGGGTCCTACCGCCAAGCGGTGACTAGGAGCACCCGATGTCAACAAGGTGCATATCAAGATCCTAGCCACGTCGCGCTCAGGTGCAGTCCTACGGCACAACCTCAGCCGAGCGTCGCGAATCCGATACCAGGCCGGGCCGGCCCAGTGGCTCGCGCCGGTCGTCCACCACGCGATCAACGCCCTGCCAGCTGAGGTGTCGAGGACAGTGTCGTGCCGTGGCGGGTCACACCGTGCGGCGGCGGGTCACGAGTGTGACGCCGGGCTTCACGCCGGAGCAGGTGACGGCATCGACGAAACGTTGGAGGTAGATCATGCCGCGGACCTGTAAGGACGAGGCACCACTGCTGGTGGACTCACCCGTCGTCGAGGGTCGATATGTCGACCTTGACGCGAACATGCAGGCGCAGCCTGGGCACGGTGAGTGAACGATGAGTCCCGACGAGACGACCGCCCGGGAGCTGGCCGAGAAGCTTGTGGTGTTCCTGGAGACGAACACCCCGCCGGACGGCCTGTTCACGCCGGACGTGCTCTGTGATCTGAACGTGCCGCAGTGGCGGCTGCAGGCCCTCGGTCTGGAGGAGTCGGTCGCGCTACGCAAGGCCGGGCACCCGATGTCAGGCCGGGTTCCGCGCTCCCGCCTCGATGTGACCAGCGGCGGCTTCCTCCTCGAGGTCGAGGAGGAATGGGAACAGGGTGGGGACACCTGGTACTGCCGCGAACTGATCAGAGCCGACGTGACCGACGGCGCGGTCAGCTCCGTCACCGTTTACTGCACCGGAGACTGGGATAGCGCGCTGGTGGCCCGGCATACGGCCGAGGTGCGCCTGGCCCGGCCCTGACGGCCTGCGCCGATCCGCACCGGGCGGTTGACGAGGTCGAAGCGGCGGATCGGCCGCTCTACACTCTCGGCCATGAGCAGGTCGGCCGTGGACGGGGCGCGGAACGACTCCGCCGCCACGCCGCGGGCAGCGGTGCCGTCCTCGGCGGACGGCACCGCTGCCCGCGGCGAGGATGACGTCGACGTGCGGCGGGCGTCCTACGTCGAGGCGTTCACGGCGGCGCGAACGGCGGGTGACGTCGAGGCCATGGCCGCGGCGGCGCTGGGGCTGCCGTCCACTCAGCGGTTCGGCAGCCATCCGGGACAGCTGCCGGCACTGCTGCACGAGGCGTACGCGGCGGCCGTCGCGCCTTCGACCCGCTGCAGGCTGGCCGCGGCACTCGCCCGCACCTGGGTCTACGGCGGCGATGCCGGCCGGGCCGGCGGCTTCGCTCGAGACGCCGAACAGCTCGCCACGGACCTCCGCGACCCGGTCCTGCTCGCAGATGCGCTCGACGCGTCACTGTCAGCGCGCTGGGGGCCCGACGACTACCGAGAACGGGCCAGGCTCGCGGCCAGGCTGGAGGACGTCGCCGCGCACCAGACGGATTCGGGTACGCGGCTGTCGGCGCACCTGTGGCGGCTGACCGTCGCCTGGGAAGCACTGGATGTGATCGCGGTCCAGCGGCAGCTACGGGCCATGGACGTCCTGGCCACGGAAGCAGCCGCGCCACGTTGTGCCTTCTTCGCCATGTCCCGCCGAGCCATGCACGCCCTGGCCACCGGGAACCTGACCCGTGCCGACGATTTCATCGCCCGGACGCGCGAGCTGGGCGCCTCGCTCGCCGAGCCGGACCGGGAGGCTGTGCTGCACAGCCTCGCCGCTGACCGCGCCCTGCAGGCCGGTGACGCGGAGGCGCTGCGGCACGAGGCAGCGGCATTCGAGGCGTACGGGACCAACGAGGGCATCCCATCGGTGACCGCCGAGGCGGCCGTGCTCTGGCTGGAAGCCGGCGAGCCCGACCGTGCCGAGCGGCTGGCCCTCCAGCTGGCTGGGCCCGGCCTGCACACCGTCGCCAGGGACGTCGACTTCCTGCTCACCGTCGGGTGCCTGCTGCAGGTCGCCGCGGCGCTGCGGCTCGACGATCTTTGCGAGCAGGGTGTCACGTTGCTGGAGCCGTACGCCGGCCGGGGCGTCATCAACGCCGGGGCGGTGACCTTCCACGGCGTCGTCGACGACTATCTCCACCAGGCCTGCCGTCGACTGGGCCGGCCCGATGCCGCCCGGTGGAGGCACAGTGCCCTGTCCGCCTACCGGCGGGTCGGCGCCGCATGGTGGGCCGGCCGCCTGGCGGAGCCCGGTCCCGTGGCCGGTGACAGGTACGTCAGCGGCCCGAGCAAGCCTGGCACCGCGGCGCCCGCCCGCCCATTTCTCGTGATCCATCTCGAGCCGGGCCCCGCGGACGTCTGGACCGTCGGCCAGCCCGGCGCGACCGTCGCGATGCCGGGCGTCAAAGGGCTGCACTATCTGCGCCATCTTGTCGAGCGGCCCGGCCAGGAAGTCAGCGCGCTCGTCCTGTCCGACACGGTCACGGGTCACGCTGGCGTCAGCATCGGGGATTCGGACGCCGGCGAGATTCTCGACGCCCAGGCTCTCGCGGCGTACCGACGCCGGTTGTCCGAGATCGACGCCGAGCTGGCCGAGGCGGACGCGTGGGCCGACCCGGTACGGCTGGAGCGAGCACGCCTCGAACGGCAGGCCCTCCTCGACGAGCTGGCCGCCGCCACCGGGCTCGGTGGACGCCGCCGCCGTGCCGGCTCCATCCGGGAACGAGCCCGTGTCGCCGTCCGCAAGGCGATCGTCGCGGCCGTCGACCGCATCGACCGGATCGACCCCGAGGTCGCCGGGCTGCTGCGCGACACTGTGCACACCGGCACTGCCTGCCGCTACGACCCTGACCCGGGCCGCCCGGTCCGCTGGGTCACCGGTCGAGGCAGCACCATCACCGAATCGAACAGCTGACACGGACCGTTGCGGCCCGAACAACCTCCGGACCTGAGACTCTGGGCAGCGCGGGCGTTACCGGCGGGACTCGGGCAGCCGGGAGGCGCCGACCTGCTCGTCGAGCCAGTCGGTCAGCAACCGCATCTCCCGCCAGGCCGACGCCACGTGCTCGGCGCAGGCCGGCTCGCCCAACCACGACGGCTCGCCGAAACCGCGGTGGGCGGTGAGCGTCTTGTATCTCAGCAGCTCGACGCGTGGATGATCAGCGGCATATCCACGCGGCCGGGTCCGCAGCTGGTCGCCCGACACCTCGCAGCCGTCGGCCCGCAGCCGCGCGACGATGTCCTCCAGGCCGGGACCGCGCAGGTCATCCGCGATCGCCGCCCGGAGGCGTTCGACCTGGTCCGGCGCGGTCCGCCAGTACCCGGACGCGGCCATCAGACCGCTCGCCGACACCTGGACGTAGCCGCCCCGCTCGCAATGGGCGCCGATCGCCGTCTTGTACGGCGACTTGTCCTTGGAGAACCGGACGTCGCGATACGGCCGGAACACGTGCGGCTCGCCGAACTCCGGCCCGAGCGCCGCCAGCAGGGCCAGCATCGGGCCGCGCACGGCTGTCTCGTAGGTCGCCCGGTGATCCGTCCAGTACGCCTTGCTGTTGTCCGCCTCGAGCCCCTCAAAGAAGATCAACGCCTCGGTGGGAAACCCCGTGAACTCGGACATCGCCCCTCCTCCGCGAACGCCGTCATGCTACGGCCGCCCACCGACTGACACGCAGGAGGCGGCGTGCGGAGGTCTCGCCGGAGCGAAGCGAGGGCGAGGCCGGAGCACGCAGCCGACAAAGTGGCAGCCGTGGTACTGATCCGTCGGCGGAGGTTCGCGGACGCCCGATATGATCCAGACTCCCCGTCCCGCTGCGTGGCCGAAGCGTCGCCGGGGCGCTGGCCGTCGCGCGCTGGGCCGGGCAGCCGTCGTGCAGTCCGCTCGTGTCCGCATGGAGGGGCCCCGTGAGCACCCGGGTCGAGACGCTGGAGTTTCAGGCCGAGGCGCGTCAGCTTCTGCAGCTGATGGTCCATTCGATCTACTCGAACAAGGACGTCTTCCTGCGGGAGCTGATCTCCAACGCGTCCGATGCCCTGGACAAGCTGCGCCTCGCGTCGTTGGTCGAGGACGGTCCGCGGGTCGACAGCGCCGACCTGCGCATCGAGATCGAGGCCGACGTCGACGCTCGCACCCTGACCGTCCGCGACAACGGCATCGGGATGTCCCGCGACGAGGTCGTCGGGCTCATCGGCACCATCGCGAAGTCCGGCACGGCCGAACTGCTGCGCAAGCTGCGGGAATCGGAGGACAGCGCGGCGTCGGCCGATCTGATCGGACAGTTCGGCGTCGGCTTCTACTCCGCCTTCATGGTGGCCGACAGGGTCACCCTGCTGACCGGGAAGGCCGGTGAGAGCGGCGGCACCCGGTGGGAGTCCGACGGCACGGGCAGCTACGTCATCGAGACGGTGGACGACGCGCCGCGGGGAACCGCGGTCACGGTCCACCTGAAGCCCGAGGACGGCGAGGACCGTCTCCACGACTACACCGACGAGAACAAGATCCGCGAGATCGTCAAGCGGTACTCCGACTTCATCGCCTGGCCCATCCGGCTGGTGTCGGCCCCCGCCGCGAACGACCGAGACTCGAACGACGAGGGGACGACCGAGTCCAGCGCCGAGAACGCCGGCGACCGGCCGCTCAACTCGATGAAGGCGCTGTGGGCGCGGCCGCAGAGCGAGGTCGACAAGGCCGAGTACGACGAGTTCTACCGGCACCTCAGCCACGACTGGACCGGCCCGCTCGAGGTCATCCACATGAAGGGCGAGGGGACGTTCGAGTACGAGGCCCTGTTGTTCATCCCGTCGCGAGCGCCGCTCGACCTGTTCACCCGGGATGCACGCCGCGGCGTCCAGCTGTACGTGAAGCGCGTCTTCATCATGGATGACTGTGCGGAGCTCCTGCCGAACTATCTGCGTTTCGTCCGGGGCGTCGTCGACGCGCACGACCTGTCGCTCAACATCTCCCGAGAGATCCTCCAGCAGGACCGCCGGATCCAGCTGGTGCGGCGCCGGCTGGTCAAGAAGGTACTGGCCTCGATCGGGACTCTTCAGGAGAACGACGCCGAGCGCTACCGGACGCTGTGGAAGGAGTTCGGCGCCGCCCTCAAGGAGGGCCTCCTCGAGGATGCCGACAACCAGGAGGCGATCCTGGACCTCGTCTCGGTGGACTCGACGCACGACGCCGATCGGCCGACCACTCTGCGCGAGTACATCGAGCGCACGAAGGACGGCCAGAACGAGATCTACTACCTGACCGGCGACTCGCGCGGAATGATCGAGAACTCGCCGCACATGGAGGCGTTCCGGGCCAAGGGCTACGAGGTCCTGATCCTGACCGACCCGGTCGACGAGGTCTGGGTCGAACGGGTGGCGGAGTTCGACGGCAAGCCGCTGAAGTCGATCGCGAAGGGCGAAGTCGACCTCGACACCGACGACGAGAAGAAGAGCAGCGAGGCCGAGCGGGAACAGCTGCGCGAGGACTTCGCCGCGCTGCTGCCCTGGCTGACGGCCAAGCTCGCGGACGACGTCAAGGAGGTCCGGCTGTCCAGCCGCCTCACCAAGTCGCCGGCCTGCCTCGTCGGCGACACCTTCGACATCACGCCCGCGCTGGAGAAAATGTACCGGGCGATGGGGCACGAGATGCCACACCCCAAGCGCATCCTTGAGCTCAACCCGACGCACGCACTGGTCATGGGCCTGCGCGCCGCACACGAACGGGACGCGGATTCCGCCGCCCTCGGCGACACCGCGGAGCTGTTGTACGGCATGGCGCTGCTCGCCGAAGGCGGAGAACTACGCGATCCCGCGCGATTCACCCGCCTCCTCGCCGAACGCCTGGCGGAGGCGCTGTAGCGGCCGCTCGGCCATGGGCGACGCCGGGTGATGGTCTACTCGGCGGGCAGTACATCGGCCTCCCAGGGGTTGACCAGCTCCAAGCCCAGGCCGGTGAAGTCGCTGGTGTTGCGGGTAGCCAGGACGGCGTTGCGGGATCGACAGATAGCCGCGATCTCGGCGTCGAAGCCGCTGATCGGAGTCCCGGCTTGTTCACGCTCGGCCACGAGGCTGGCGTAGTGGCGGGCCGCCTTGGCGTCGAAGGGCAGGACTCTGTCCTGGAACGCCGAGAAGACATCGTCCGCGGCTGCCATCAGCGACTCGCGGCGGCGACCGGATGGCAGTCGGACAATGCCGTAACGGACCTCGGCCACGCTTATCGAGGTCGTGTTCAAGGCATCACCGGGTCGGCTGGTTACCCACCTGACGACGCGATCTGCTGGTACTGCTCGCATGAGTTCGGAGATGACATTGGTATCGAGAACGATCATTCTGAGGGTGGCACCCGGTCACGTGAACAGGTCCGCTGCCCGCGGTGCCTGTATCCGCGCTGGCAGCTGGAGGTCGACGCCACCAAGCGCGCCGAACCGGGCGAGCAGGGTCTGAGCGAAACCGGCAGCGTCCTCGGGCTCATTGACCGCCTCGGTGAGGATCGCACGGATCTCGGCCTCCATCGAACGGCCGTGGTGCGCCGCACGTATGCGCAGTCGCTCCCGCACACCGTCGTCGAGGTCTCGGATACTAACCGCCGCCATCGGGACCACCTCCCGATAGCAATGCTAGCACGTGCGGACTCTGGCGGCACCGTCGCGTCGCCGGTCAGATAGTCATGCGGCTACTGCTGGCTGTTCGAATATCAGGTCGGTTCCGTCGACGATGGCGGACACGCCGATCGGGAAGGTTGGCAGCGGGTCTGTGTGACCGCCCTCGACCGGACGTGGCCGTCGCAGGGAGTGCCAGGCAATCCCAGCGCGTGGCTGCTGACCGTCGCCCGCAACCGGGGGCGGGACCAGTGGAAGGCAGTCGGTCTGATCGCCATGTGGTCGACGTCGTACCGGCACGCCTCGCAGACAACGGCAACCAGACAGTGGCTGGCCGCGCCGCGCCGGGCGGACGACACCGGTTCCCGCCGGCTGGAGCCCGGTCGGCGCCACGACCGACCGGGCTCCAGCAGTTCAGGCGACAAGCACCTCCCAGCGGTCGGCTATCTCGTCGAACAGCCGCGCATCCTCATCCGGCACCGCCGAACCGAGGCCGAGACAGAAGCTGGCCTCCTCGGTCACCGCCATGTACTCGCGCACCGTCCAGACGCGACCGGCATCGCGGCGCATGCAGTCGAGCCGCGCGCCCGGCCGGCCGCCGACCGGCATCGCGGTCACCTCGAATTCACCGAAGCCGGCCCCTTCGAGCGACACGCTCGCTGACTCGGCCAGCTCGGTGGCCGACCGCGACCGGAAGATCGGCATCCGGAGCACGATGGCGATCCGCCGGTGGTCGTCGGCCGCACCAAACCGGGCCGTCTCCCACGGGCTGTTCTTCGGGTTCGGCGGCCGCTCGTCCCAACCGTCAGGAACCCAGACGGCATATGCGAACTCGAGCTTGGCGACGCGGCGCCAGACAATCTCGGGCAGGACAGGCTCGGGCATCGCGGGCCCCTCGGTGGAGATCCGTCGCAGGTGCCGGAGCGCGGCCGTGTAGGACTCGCCGGTGCGACGCATCCGCGCCCGCACCAACCGCTTGAATTCCTTGTTCGCCGTCATCCGATTTCGCCGTCATCCGACACCCACACCACCGGCACCGTCCCCCAGCGACGCCGCCGACGGCGGGCGGATTGACAGCGATCCGAGGAGAACTCCCCTTTGCCTCCGCCGAGTGGCCCGGCTGGGGTGGGCCAACGGAGGTTGGGCGGTAGATCAACGAGGAGAGCAGTATGGCCTACAGCCGCGACGGACCGTCAAACAGGCCGGCCAGGCGCGCGATGGTGGGCGGAGCTGTCGACGGATGACGGCAACACGAGGATCACAGGACCAGCGCATCCCCCGTGCGGCTGTCGATCAGGCCGCCGTGTAGTCGGTGTAGTCCCGACAAGCCGCGTAGTCGTCGGCGTCCAGGTAGTGGCACCACGGAAGCTGCGAGTCGGGAAAGCGGAGCCGGCTGGTACCCTTCCAGCTCGCTACTTCCACGTGACACCCAAGATCCCTGACGGTCTCCAACGCCGGTACAAGGTCCGTGTCGCGGCTGAACAGAACGCCCACGTCGTAGGCGCCCTCGCAGGCCAGTCGCACGAGGTCCACGGCGAGGGCGACGTCGATGCCCTTCTCCTGCGCGGGCTCAGCCGGCCAGGCCTTCGGGTAGCGCAGCTGGCGGCGGACGAGGACCACGCGGGAATCGCGAGACCAACGATCGGCCTGCCGGTCACTGGCCCTCGCGGCGACCGGCTGATGATCGGGGCTTGGGCGCCCGCGGTAGACCCGGACGGTCGCAAGCTCACCGTCGAACCGTCGCCCCCTGACGATCCGCCGCGCGACACGCATGGGATCGACATGTCCATGCCGGCCCGAGCTGCCCGAGGGCAAGAACGCGGTGCGAGCCGAGAGATGGACATTTTGGTAGTCGAGGAAGACGGCGACTCGTGGGGTCATGGCGAAGCCGATCTAGAAAAAAGCCCCGCCAGTCCCGGAGGACGGCGGGGAGTAAGTGAAACCCACAGTACTGGTGCAGGCTCCGGCTCGTCAAACGGGGGCGCAGTCATCTGATCGCGCGTGCAGCCGTGGGCCTGGAGCCAAGCTCCTCCGGGCGAAGGCCGGCGGGGCGGCACTCCATGTTTCCGAGACTGACTGGTCCAGAACCATGCCGATCAGGAGCGCCAACGGGTCCTTGGTCAGCAGCTCGTCGGCCTCGTCGACCTGACTCAGATGCAGTCCCACGACGTCACCGTAGCCGACCACGCTGCACGGGCCGTCGCGCCGCTGGTCACATCGCCGGGTTCGCAGTGGATCGGTGCCGTCCCGGCGCGCTTCGGTCCCGGGCGCCTGCTTCCGGCGGGCGGACGCCGCGACCTTCCCGACCGACGAGGTAACGCCGGCCCGTTTGAGACCTCCCTCGATCACCGGGAAAGCACGCCCACCCAGCTCGTCCGCAGGTCTCGAGTCAGTCGCTGACGTCGCGGCCCACAGATCGAGGCGGCGTCTATCCGGCGTCGCTGGGGACCGGCTGTCGATCGTAGCTGTCGCGGGCCATGGTGATCTCGTCCATATGGGTGTAGGCCCACTTGCGGACGACGGCGATCGCCTCCTCAAGGCCTTGGCCAAGCGGGGTGAGCCGGTACTCGACCTTAGGTGGGATCGTCGCGTAGACGTGGCGATGTACGAGTCCGTCTCGCTCGAACGCTCGCAGGGTTTGGGTGAGCATCTTCTGGCTGATGCCCTCGACCTCGGAGCGCAACTGCGAGAATCGCTTGGTGCCGGTCGAGAGCGCGTAGAGCACCAGCAGCGACCACTTGTCACCGCAATGCCGTTGTAAGGCGCTTGATCGCGAGGTGTGAGGTACCCGGCCGCGCCTGAGCTAACGGTGACGTTGGGTGACGGTCGGGGGTGGGGTGGGAGGTCGCCGGAGCGGAGGATTTGGGTGCTGGGAGTGCCCGGATTGCGGGGTTTGAGCGGATCTCCGGGTGAGGTGAAGGGTGTCGAAGCCAGTTCCCTGACCCGGAGTCCGCCGTGTCCTGTTTCTATCCTGTCGTCCCGTCGGTCGCGCTGCCCGGGGTGGCCTTCGGCCGGGTCGGTGCCGGGCTGCTGGCGGTGCGTGCCGAGGACCTGGCCGCGGGGCCGGTTCGCACGGCCGGGCGCCGCGGCGGCGGCCGGGCGCCGGCCCGCGACCGCCGCGGCCTGCTCACGCTGGCTGAGGGCGCGCTCCCGGCCCGCCACGGCGACCAGGTGATCGTCTACCGGCCGGTGCTGGCCGGGACGCTCAGGGCCTACGACAACGGGGATCTGGCCCTGTCGGGCCGGGCGGCGGACCACGTGTCGCTGGGAGCGGCGGAGGCCGAGCTCGACCGGCGGCTCGGCCCCGGCGCGCTCGACCGGCTGATCGCCGAGGCGTTCACCCAGTTCCAGGCGACGACACCGCCCGGCAGCGACGACGCCGCACCTGATGACGCCGTGCGCGGGCAGGAGACGGCGTTGGCGTTGACCCGGGGGGTCGTCGTGCGGGCGCTGGTCCTGGGGTCGTGGATGGCGGGCACCGGGTGGGACGACGTGCTGGCGGCGTTGTTCGCGCCGGTCGCGGACGTCCCGTTCACCCGCTGCTCCGCCACGCCCGGCGGGCCGGCGTTCTCCCGGGCGCGGCGCGGCGTGCCGGGGGTGGTGGTCGCCGCGGTGTGCGAGGCGGTCCTGGTGGTGCTGCGCGCGGAGCTCCTCGACCCGCACGACCCACAGGCGCTGGCCGCGGGAGCGTTCCGGGTCGCCGGCTTCGACGGGACCCTCCTGCGGCTGCCCGACACGGCGGCGAACCGGGAGCGCTTCGGGGCGGGCACCGACCCGGCGCCGTTCCCGCACGTCCGCCTTCTGATCGACGTCGACGCTGGGACGAAGACCCCGCTCGGCTACGCCCACGGCCCGTCCTCGGGCGCGAAGGACGCCGGTGAGCAGACGCTGCTCGAGCAGGTCGCGACCGCCACCCCGGCGATCTGTCACCCTGGGCTCCTGCACGTCGGGGACCGTAACTTCCCCGGCGCCGAGCGGCTGAGGCGGCTGACCGGCGCCGGGATGAACCTCGCGGTGCGGCTGCGCGCCGGGATCACCGTCGACGTCGACACGTGGCTGCCCGACGGCTCGGCGCTCGTCGACCTCGGCACCGACGACGTGCTGCACGGCTGGCGCGACGTCGAGTGGGACGTGTTCGCCGACGGCGTCCACACCGGTGAGACGTTCGCCGTGGCCACGAACATCACCGACCCCGCCGCGCTGCCCGCGCTCGCTCTCACCGCCGGCTACCGGGCCCGATGGGGCGCGACCGAGACCCCGATCCGCGAGACCAAGGCCACCCTGAACGACTCCGGACCCGGAGCCGGGCCGATGCTGCGCGCCACCGACCCGTTCGAGGTCGACCAGGAGATCCCCGCTCTCCTGCTCGGGGCGGCTCTCCTGCGCGCGGTGCAGCGCAGCGCCGCCGCGCAGGCCACCCCCGCCCAGCGCGGCGCCCGCGCCGGGCAGCCGGTCCTGGCCCGGGAACTGTCCACCAAGGCCACGGTGCTCGCGCTCACCCGCCACCTCGGCGCGGCGACCCCCGGCCTGCCCGACGAGGTCGTCGCACACCGGCTCGCCGCCATCCACAGCGCACTCAGCCGGCGGCGCAACACCCCCGACCGCAACCGCACCCGCGAACGCCGGGCGAAGAGCGTCTCGGAGTTCCCCCACGCCGGACCCGGCCTCACCACCCGCAAGGTCGTCTACGAGACCCGGATCTGCGGACCGATCACCGACACCCTCACCACGGCGGCCCCAACACTCACGCTTCCCGATGTCACCGAACGTGACCACACCCAGCCAGCCATGGCAGCCTGACCCACGCGATCAAGAGAGTTTCACTGGCATTGCTTGTCACCGACCCGACCGATCACTTGGCGGGTCGGGCACGCCGCGGCCATCACGTCGAAGCGACCGTCCTCGGACTTCAAGCCCACGCCATTAGTCACCACAAGGTGTGTATAGCACTTAATGCTGCCTACTTCCGACAGGTGCCCGTAGTTGTCACGCTTGCCGCGTGCAGGCATGGACCGCGACAGGACATGGATCGCTCAGGCTCGCCGAGGTCGACGAGGCCGAGCCGAGGCAGGACGAGGCGGTGGTTGCGGTCCAGGCGTTTTCGCCGAACCGCGGCGAGTCATTCGTGCTCGAACGGGCCGAGCGGGGCTTCAGGCCGGGCAAGGACATCGCCGGCGTCATCGTCAAGCCCGCAAGGTCAGGGCATGGACCGGGCGTCGGGGATCGTGTGGTCGCGCACCTGGATCACTCCGGTTGGGCGGAGCGGGCGGTCGTGCCGATTGATCGGCTCGCCGTGGTCCCCGAGGCGATCAGCAGCGAGGAGGCCGCCGCGCTGCCGTTGGCCGGTGTCACCGCGCTGCGGCTGACCAGAGCCACCGGCCCGGTGGCTTCCCGCCGGCTGCTACTGACCGGGGCATCAGGCGGTGTCGGCCACTACTTCGTGGAGCTGGCCGCATCCCAGGGCACCCAGATCACAGTCGTAGCCGCCACCGACCAACGCGCCCGCCGACTGCTCGAACTCGGCGCATCGGAGCGGATCAAGCGCAACGATCCGCAAAGTTCCTTTACACCGACGATGACACGCCAGTCGCGGACGACCTGGCCGCGCTCGTGCGGCTCACTGCCGCCGGACGCCTGCACCCCGAGATCGGCGTGGTCGCAGGCTGGGAGGACACGCCGCGGATCATCGAAGCGATGGTCGCCCGGACGGTGCGCGGCAACGCGGTCCTGACTATCCCCTCACCTCAGACCACCGTTCCACATCGACCGCACGAGCCGCTGTCAGACAGGAACTCAGCATGAGCAACGACACTGAACCCGAGCAGGTCCTCCAGCGCTACCTGGACGCGCTCGTCGCCGGAGACATCGACACGATCCGCGACAGCTTTGCTGAGGACGCCACGTGGACCGTCAAGGCCGATCTACCGACCGCGGGACCCTGGCACGGCCGAGACCAGATCGTCGATGACTTCCTGTCCGCGGTGATGGGCGAGCGGTTCGAGGCCGGCAGTCACGTTTTCACGTTCCCGACCATAATCGCACACGGCGACACCGTCGCTCTGGAGTGGCACGTCTCGGCCCGCAACACCACCGGCGAACCCTACGAGAACGACTACTGCGGCATCTTCGTCATCCGCGACGGCAAGATCACCGCAGTACGCGAGTACCTCGACAGCCGCTACGCCGCCAGAGTGCTCTTTCCCGACCTCGACTAAAGCGGCGCCAACGGTGACAGCAGCGCCCGCAGGGCTGGCGAGTGCCTCGACCTCCACACCTCACCTCCTGGCACCCGGCAGCCACGAACAGCGCCTCGTTAATCACGTTCGCGCAGGAATCAGCAAGGCCAGGGCCTTGATGATCAGATATGCCACGAACGTGACATCGGAATTTCGCGAGACTTCCGCCGCCGCGCGTCGAGGTGCTGACGCACCCGGTCCCGAATTACCGGGGCATCCCCATAGGCGACCATCGCGTCAACCAGCCGGCGGCTCGGCCGGCCGAGATCGCCCTCGTCAAAACCCATCCGCCGCATGTTCGCCGCGTGGTGCGATGCCATGGAGACATAGGCACCGACGTGCGCTGTGGACACCTCACGGGCCCGTTCGACGTCGGGGTCGAGGACGACGGCCTGCTCGACGCCGAGGAACGCCACCCCAGCCGGCCGGAAACATACCGACACGCGTGGGGCGGCCCTCACTACATCGGGTTCATCACGGTGCACGTCGGGCCCGCAATTCTCGCGCTCTTCCTGACCGGCCTGTCGCTCTACCGCAGGTTGAGGGACGTCGCCGAGCATCCACCCGCGCTCCCGGTCAGATCAGCGTGTAATCAGTGTCGTCGCGGCAAGCCTCGTAGTCGTCGGCATCCAGGTAGTGGCACCACGGAACCTGCGAATCAGGGAAGCGGATCCGGCTCGCGCCAGTCCAGCTGGCGACCTCGACGTGGACAAGGCCGGATTCGAGGTCGCGAACTGCTTCCAGGGCAGGTACCAGGTCGGTGTCACGGCTGAACAGGATGCCGACGTCGTAGGTGTTCTCGCACGCGAGACGTACGAAGTCGACAGCCAGTGCCACATCGATGCCCTTCTCCTGGGCAGGCTCAACCGGCCAGTCCTTCGGGTACCGCAACTGTCGACGTACCACCGTCACCCTTGGGTCACGTTCCCACTGGTCCGCCTGCCTGTCGCTGGCCCTGGCAGCCGCCTGCTGATGATCCGGGCTCGGACGGCCACGGTAGACACGGACGGACGTCAACTCACCGCCGAAGCGCCGACCGGCGACGATCCGCTCAGCCACCCGGCCAGGACCAACATGACCAAGCTGACGCCGCGCGTCGGCCGGCAGAAACCTGGTTCACGCCGAAAAGTGAACGTTCTGGTAGTCGATGAAGACCGCGACTCGTGGGGTCATGACGTAGCCGATCTAGAAAAAACCCCGCCAGTCCCGGAGGACGGCGGGGAGAAAGTGAGGTCAGCATAGGCGGCCGACGGTCACGGCGTCAAACGGACGAGGGCGCAGAGCACGCCGAGCACACAGTCCGGCTGGGCGGACACCCACCGCGTCCACACGAACACTCTCCGCGTTTTCATCTGGACAAATCGTCAAACTTCGTTCCTTGTTTGTCCGATTTGCTGGTCCAGCACCATGCCGATCAGCAGCGCCAGCGGGTCGTTGGTCACCTGAGTCAGATCGACGAGGCCGACGCGCTGCTGCCGTGCGCAGGTGTTGAGCCGTGACGTCGAGCAGCCCGCGTAGACCCTCGCGCAAGGCGAGCGCGTAGCTGGGATTGGCCGCGGCTCTGGAGTAGAACGCCACTGACACGGCGGCTTCGGCCCGGCTGTCCTCGTCGGTGGGCAGCAGTTCGGTCAGCACCGCACGAGCCAGCTCTCGCGGGGTGGCGTCCGGCTGACCCGCGATCCGCGCCTGAAGACGTCCCGCGACCCGGTCACGCTGTGGTCCAGCGCGAACAGCAGCATCTCGTCCTTGGCACGGAAGTAGTGCTGGGTCCCGGGTGATGTAGTCCCGCTCGAGCAGAATCTCGATGATCTTGGCTGCAGCCTGCTTGGTCACCGAGATGCGTCGACCGAGTTCGGAGGCGTTGTCAGCCCCGGACTCGATGGCACGCATGGCGAAGTCGTGCGACGGACGCACGTCGTCGAAGCCGCGCGCGGCCAGCTCGGCGACAGCGCCGCCATGCTCAGCCGCGGCCTTTCCTTTTCGCGGATTTGTTGGCCAGCTCGCGGCGGCGGGCGACGTCCCGCCGGGACGGAACGCGGCCGCCGGCCGGCGGTCTCGGGCGGCCCGGAGCGTTCTGCGCCCGCGGCGCCGGCTCCGCCGCCTGCCCCGCGGCCTGGGCGACCGCGTGCGGCCGGCGTCTGGCGATAGTCGCCAGGGCGCCGGCCAGAAGCGAGAGCGGCGTGCCGGGAAGCTCGCGCAGCGTTCGCAGCAGTTCTCCGCCTCCGCCCGGCCACCCTTCGGCCTCCTCGTCGAAGGCCGCGACGACCGCTCGGCCCAGCGGATCGTCAGTCTCGCCACCCGGCTCGCCCGGCTCGCCCGGTCCGCGTGGCCCGTCGGACTCAGGAGACGCGTCGCTGATCAGCAACGACCAGAAAGCGCCGATCTCAAGGCTGACGAGCCGATCACGTAGCAGGATCGCCCGGGCACGCGGCGGCGGGTCCAGCGCCTCGTGGCCTCCCCTCGACCGCCAGGCCGCCAGCGCGTAGGCGCCGATCGTCGGGTCGGCGACGGCTGCCCGCAGCGCGTCTCGCAACGACCGCTCGGCCTCGGCGTCGGGCAGTGGGGACGGAAGCAGCTCATCCAACGGCGCCTCGTAACGCCGGCCGGCCGTGATCCGCTCCCGCGCCCACCGGCTGTTGTCGATCCCCAGCAGCTCGAAGACGGGCTGGTAGCGCCCAGGGCTCGCCGCGCTCGCCGTGAACAGGTCCCGCCAGCGTCGTTCGTGGTCACGCGCGCCTGCCCACAGCAGCAGGCCCGACACCCGAGCCCAGGCCGGCCACGACCCGAGCCACCGCACCATCAGCGCCGGCTCGGTGCTGGCGACCTCGCTCAGCCTCGGAACGTCCCAGCCAGCCTGGCCCGCGAGATGACCTATGACCAGTTCGCCAAGCCTGGACAGCACGACCGTGTCGCCGGCCCGGCGAACCATGCCCAGCCCCGCCATCCGGTCGGCGACAAGCGCCGTCACATGCGCCTGCCGGGTGAGCTCGGCCCGCTCGTCCGCGCCGAGAGGTTCGTCGAGGCCGATCAGGCGATCGAGCTCGCCGTCGGATGGCAGGGCGTATGCCTTCGAGTCCAGCGGGTCCGGTGCCCGCATGGCGAGGGCGAGTGCCGTGTCCGGGCCGTCCGCGGCCGCGAGCGGGATCGGTGGGATCGGCTCCCGTGCCCGCCGGATCCGCCAGTCGAGGCTCGCGGCCGCACGACGCGCGACGGAGACCGTCCCCTGCCCCCCGAACAGCTCGAAAAGCAGCGAGACGTCTGCCTCGCCCAGTTCGGGGTCGCCCAGCTCCAGCTCGTCCGACTCAAGATCGTCCGACTCACGATCGCCAGATTCAAGATCGTTAACCTCGGACTCGTCCCACTCGGACTCGTCCGGCTCAGGGTCATCGCCTCCAGGGCCGTCGGCTGGCGGGTCGCCGTCCTGGTCGCCGTGCGGCCCGTGACCGTCTTCCGCCAGGCCGACCGCCATCGTCCGGATGGCCCCGTAGCTCATCGCCGCGAGGTGCAGCAGGTCGTCGGCGTCGCCCTCCCGCCATAGCTGCCACGCTTCCCCCGCGGCCACGCGGTCTTCACGGACGCGCAGCATCGACACGGCTGAGGCGAACTCCGCGACTCGCTCCACCACCGACTCCGACACGCCGAGGCGGGCGGACGCCTCCCGGTGGTGACGGGCGAACTCCGCCGCGCTGACACCGCCCCGCTCGTCCACCCAGCGGGCGAGGCCCGCCGCGGCTGAGAGCAGCGGAGCCGAGCGGATGAGAGCCGCGGTCGCCGCTGGGCCCGGGACGCCGCCGCCGTCGACTTCCGCGACGGGCAGGCGTGGCGCCAGCGGTGCCAGGTCAAGGACCGGCGGCAAGCAGCCTCCGTAGTCTTCCCGCTTCTCCCGTAGCTCCCAGACGATCGGACGGAGCAGGAGGTCGTCCGAGGGCGCGAGATCGCGGAACTCCTCGCGCAGGAACGTGCTGAGGCCCGCTGCCGTGACGCCGTCGATCAACCGATCTACCCAGTCCTGGATGCGCGCGATCGCCGACTCGTGCTCGCCGTCGTCCCCATACAAGTGGGGCAGGTAGAAGGTGCGGACAGCCTGCTCCAGACCGGAACGCACCGTCTCGGAGAGCTGCCCGACGATCACCGCGCGCGCGTGTCGCGCGGTCGCCGTTCCCATCGGCTCGATCTCGGCCGCATCAGCCGTCGCGGCGAGAAAGGCGGTCTTGCGGTCCGCCAGCGGGCGCTCACGGTAACGGGCGAGCCAGGCGCGTACGGTGACCTCGTCGGCGACCTCGACACCCTCGTCGCGCATCAGCCTGGCGTAGAAACGCTCCCAGGTCGGCCGATCCGGCGCGAAGAGCGCCCTCTCATACGGCCCGGTGGCCTCATCGATCGCCGCGTGAAGCTTCGCCAGCTTCTTGGCGCTCAGCAGACGAGCATCGTGCTGCTCCTCTGCCAGCGCCTTCAGCACCCGAGGGCAGACTGCGACGTCATCCCGGGGCGGGGCCGCGAACGTAGGCAAGGTCCCGGTGAGGATCTCCCGGGCCAGCGCCGGGGTGATCTCCGGCAGCCCTGCCCGCAGGCGCGCGTCCCGGTGCAGCGCGACAAGGGCGACCGTCGTCACGGTCGGTCCGACGGGCAGGACCTGGCCTCGCGCCTCGGCAGCGCGGCGAAGACGGTCGACCCCAGCGCCGAGTACCTCGTCGAGCTCCGTCACCGCGTCATGTCCGGTCATGGTCGACTGGTCTACCAGAGTGGTGGCAGCGGTCGCCGGACGGCCACGGAAGCCGTGCCACGACCAGACACCCGGCTTCGGGCCTGCTCCTCTTCCAAGCGGGGCCAGGACGAGGCCACGTTGGTCAGGCGGGGGCCTGCGTGGATGCGCAGCGAGTCGTTGCACTCCGCCCGGAGCTTCGCCACAGCCTCATCCTCCTCCAGCTCCCCCCACCATCTGGAGGGCGCGGGTGCCGCCGCGCTTCGTCTCCCGCCAGGCGGCCATGATCTCGGCGAACTCCGCCTCCGACGCTCGATCGCGATGTCGCTCACGGCGCCGAACGTCAGGTTCCGGCCGGCCGTCTCAGCTTCCACCGGCAGGCCACGTTCGCGGTCCTACCGTGGTCGGATGGCCGGCGGGCGAAGCGCTACCCCGGTTCCGGCGGCCAATCCCGGGCGGCGTGCGTGCCACGCGCCGGCCGCCGGCTCGTCAGCGTCGGCGGGACTCGGGCAGCCGGGAGGCGCCGACCTGCTCGTCGAGCCAGTCGGTCAGCAACCGCATCTCCCGCCAGGCCGACGCCACGTGCTCGGCGCAGGCCGGCTCGCCCAACCACGACGGCTCGCCGAAACCGCGGTGGGCGGTGAGCGTCTTGTATCTCAGCAGCTCGACGCGTGGATGATCAGCGGCATATCCACGCGGCCGGGTCCGCAGCTGGTCGCCCGACACCTCGCAGCCGTCGGCCCGCAGCCGCGCGACGATGTCCTCCAGGCCGGGACCGCGCAGGTCATCCGCGATCGCCGCCCGGAGGCGTTCGACCTGGTCCGGCGCGGTCCGCCAGTACCCGGACGCGGCCATCAGACCGCTCGCCGACACCTGGACGTAGCCGCCCCGCTCGCAATGGGCGCCGATCGCCGTCTTGTACGGCGACTTGTCCTTGGAGAACCGGACGTCGCGATACGGCCGGAACACGTGCGGCTCGCCGAACTCCGGCCCGAGCGCCGCCAGCAGGGCCAGCATCGGGCCGCGCACGGCTGTCTCGTAGGTCGCCCGGTGATCCGTCCAGTACGCCTTGCTGTTGTCCGCCTCGAGCCCCTCAAAGAAGATCAACGCCTCGGTGGGAAACCCCGTGAACTCGGACATCGCCCCTCCTCCGCGAACGCCGTCATGCTACGGCCGCCCACCGACTGACACGCAGGAGGCGGCGTGCGGAGGTCTCGCCGGAGCGAAGCGAGGGCGAGGCCGGAGCACGCAGCCGACAAAGTGGCAGCCGTGGTACTGATCCGTCGGCGGAGGTTCGCGGACGCCCGATATGATCCAGACTCCCCGTCCCGCTGCGTGCCCGAGGCGTCGCCGGGCGCTGGTCATGGGCCTGCGCGCCGCACACGAACGGGACGCGGATTCCGCCGCCCTCGGCGACACCGCGGAGCTGCTGTACGGCACGGCGCTGCTCGCCGAGGGCGGAGAACTGCGCGATCCCGCGCGATTCACCTGCCTCCTCGCCGAACGCCTGGCGGAGGCGCTGTAGGGGTGGTCGAACGGACAGGCTGGGCTGCCGAGGAGCGTCTCAGATCGGTTCGACGACGATGTCAGCGCGGTCGAGTGTGGCGGTGTAGGCGCCTATGTCGTCTGGGTCGCTCGTGAGGATCTGGGCCGGACCGTGAAGAGCAGCTGCTATGACGACCAGGGCGTCGATGACGTCCGGCCGCTTCCTCGTGGGAAGCCTGGCCTCGGCGAGCATGGCCCCCGCCCGTTTGTACGAGTCGAGGGTGAAGGTTCTTGCGCAGGCGACGCAGCCGGCGGGGATGCTCGACACGCCGCGCATGGGGGATGCGCTCTCCCGAATCTGGGGCACGGTGCAGTCCTTCAGGTACTGGCTGAAGGCAGGTACCATCTTCGGGTCCGGTCGCCACGCCTGGGCGAGGACCGGGCCAATGACGACCGGCCGGTGCGGAGCCGCGCGTAGGCCGTGGTGGAGCAGCCGCGCCGCCGACTTGTCTCGCAGGAGCGCCACGAGCATCCCGGCGTCATAGACGACAGTACGCGCGATCATGCGACACTCGCGGCGTCCGATCCAAGCGCGCTGTTCAGAACCCGGTGGACGAGCGCCTGCTCGTCCGTGGTCAGGGCATCGAACGAAGGCAGGTCCGTCTCAGGGACGCCGCCAGCCTGCTCAAGGGCTGCCCGGTTGCGCGCGTCAAGTGCCGCGAAGGTCGCCGTGGCGGCATCGTCGCGCGCCATCTGCGCGACGGCCGCCGCGATCATGTAGGCGGACACATCCATACCTGCCGCCTCGGCGTGCATCCTGATCGCGGCCTGGACGTCCGAGGCCGTCGAGATCGTGAACCGAATGTTGGGCATGCCATCATCGTAACACCGCGTATTACGCCGTCGTAGCCACCATGCCACGGGCCGCGATCCGCCGACAACCGGCCATGTGCGGTGCCGTCCGCTCGCGGGTCACGATGTGACGCGCGGTTCCACGCCGAGGCAGGTGACGGCGTCGACGGACTGTTGGAGGTAGGTCATGCCGCGCACCTGTAGGGACGAAGCCCCGCTGCTAGTGGACTCGCCCGTCATCAAAGGTCGATACGCCGACCTTGACGGGTTCATGGTGGGATTCGAGACATTCGAGGCGGATGCGGACGGGGCGCCGGCGTTCCGGGGCCTACCCGACGACCGCTGCCAGTGCCCGCACTGGGGACTCGTGCTGTCCGGCCGGTTCGTGCTGCGCTACGTCGACCGGGAGGAGACCTACGTGGCGGGTGACGCCTACTACGCCCCACCCGGTCACACGCCTGAGGTGACAGCCGGCACCCAGGTGGTCGAGTTCAGCCCATCGGCCGAGATGCGGGCGACGATGGCCGTCGTGTCCGCCACGGCGAGACCAACGGCGAACTGGCCAGGTTCCACCGGGAAGCACCGTCTCGCGGCACCGCCGGCTGAACCGGCGGCAGGCGGCCCGGCTCGCCGCGGTCAGGAGGCCCAGGCGTGGGTGCGCAGGGCGACGATGCGCGGGTGGCGTTCCTCGACGCAGTAGCCGTACTCGACGCGGCGGCGCCAGACCGTGAGCCGGCATGAGCCGCCCTCGACCGTCCAGGTGCGCCGGCCGACGCGGTCCTCGATCTGCACCGGCTGCGGCGTGAGCGGCTCCGCGGAGCGCCGGTGCGCCCAGGTGTGCGCGGCCTCCCATTCCGGGAAGCTGCCAACCAGCTCGCCGTCGCCGTCGAACACGAGGTAGGGGCGGGTCATCGTCGTCACGCCTTTCCAGGAGGCGGCGCGGGTTTCCCGACCGTCCCGGCGCGGGCGCCGTGTTCGGATCCCGGCCGCTCGAAGCGGTCCGGGCCGTCCGGCCACGGACGTCCTGCCGACCGCGACGCTGCGGCCGGCACCCGGACGACGAAAGCGGCGCCGAAGCGAACGCGGCCGGCGGCACTGCCCGGTCGCGCGTCGAAGGTGGCCGTCAGGCCCGCGGTACGCCGGTTGGTGCGAGAAACGACAACGGCGCGATCAGGTAGTCCACGAATGCGTTTTCGGCTGCATAGGCCGCCGCCTCGAGCGGGGTGTCGAAGGCCAGCACGACGCGGCGCGCCCGCCACGGGCCACTCTCGAAGACGATCACGCCGAACTTCTCCGTCGCGTCGTCCGGCATCGACCGCCGGGGTGGCGCCGGGTCGGCCGGCGCTACGGCAGGAGGGCGTTCGACCGGCCGGATTCGGGTTCGCGGCGCGAGCCCGCCGCAGGTGCGCGCACGTAGCTGGGAAGTCATCGGTACTCCAGGGGACGTCGTACGCCGCGACGGCGGCCACCACGGGTGGCCACGCATGCGTCAGCCCAGTGCTCCGGCCAGCTCGGCGGGCGGCCTGGGACCGGATCGGCGAGCGGGATCGGGCCGGATCGGCGAGCGGGAGGGCCAGCGTTCCCGGAGGCCGGCGACCCGCGAAGTCGGCAACGAGGTCGGCGTCGTAGCTCGCGCTCATCGCTTGCACTCCCCCCTGCATCGCTGCAGCCAACCTCTCACGCTGAGATGTGAACCTGCCACTCAAGGTGAGGACAGACCGGAAGCATGGCGCCCGCCGGGCGCATATGCAAGAGCTTCTGTAAGGGTTTTGCTACGGGATGCTTCAACGCATGCGAGGACGGTGGCGGACCGGTGGCGAGATTGAACTACGAGTCGGACTCGACCGACTCAGTACGGACAGACCCGCGACCTGCGTGGCAACGCCAATCGGCGGGTCCGGAACCGAGCCGGCGGGACGCGGGCGCCGGCCCGGTCGGCGTCATCGCGCTCGATTCAGAGACCACCTGCGGACCCACCACTACCGGCGAGCCCGCGTCGTGTCTGTCCGTAACGGCGGGCACGATGCCACCCAAGGCCGGAGGTCGCGTGACATTTGCGCCACCGAAATCGGGCCAGCCGGCCGAAACCGACTACCCTCCCGTTACCTTGACGGCCTCATCATCGGCACCATTGATCGCGAAGACATCGACATCGGCCGCCAATCCGGCAAAGCGGGCGGCGAGCCGACAGGGGTGGCGGCCGTGACGGAACCGGAGGCTGGTTCGCCGACCGGCGGCCAGCAGGCGGACCCGGCCGGGCCCGAGGGTGGGACGACGCCCCCGCCGGCCGGCGGGCCCGAACGCCGGCCCGGCGGGCCCGACGGAGGGGAGACGACCATGGCGACCAGCGGCGGTCCCACGGTGCGCAGGCGCCGCCTCGGCTCCGAGCTGCGCCGGCTGCGGGAGGCCGCGGGCGTCTCCGTCGACCAGGTGTGTGACCTGCTGCGCTGTTCGGTGTCCAAGGTCAGCCGGCTGGAGAACGGCCGGGTACCGGTGCGCACCCGGGACGTGCAGGACCTGCTCAGCCTCTACGGGGTGCACGACGACGAGCGCCGGGAGGCCTTGTTGGCACTGGCCCGCGAGTCCCGCAGGCACGGCTGGTGGCACGACTACCACGACGTCGTGCCGGCCTGGTTCGAGATCTACATCGGCCTGGAGGAGGACGCGGCCTCGATCAGCGTCTACGAGTCCCAGCTGGTGCACGGGTTGTTGCAGACGGCCGACTATGCCCGGCATGTGATCCGCGCCGAGGCCCCGGAGAGCCCGGACGACGAGGTCGAGCGGAAGGTCGCGCTGCGGCTGGACCGCCAGGGCCGGCTGACCGGGGAGAACCCACCCCGTCTGTGGGTAATCCTCGACGAGGCGGTGCTGCGCCGCCCGGTCGGTGGCCCAGTTGTCATGCGCGGTCAGCTGGAATGGCTGCGCAAACAGGCGGAGCTTCCCAACGTGACGATCCAGGCGCTCCCGTTCGCGGTCGGGGCACACGCCGGACTAGGTAGTACATTCTCCATTTTGGGCTTTCCGGACTCCGGCGACCACGACGTGGTCTATATCGAGGAGGCGGCCGGAAGCCTCTACCTGGAACGTGCTTCGGAAATCCGACGCTATAGAGTGAAGCTCGACTACCTGATGGCCTCTGCGCTGAGTCCGGAGGAGTCGATTCAGATGATTTCATCCATAGCGGAGGAAATGAAGTGAACAAATACGAGAAGCCGTCTCTCGCCGGTGTGGAGACTGCCCGGCTGAGCTGGCGGGCCAGCAGCTACAGCAACGGTGCCGGAGGCATGTGCGTCGAGGTGGCGCCGCTCGGTCACGGCATGGTGGTGCGGGACTCGAAGAACCCGGCGGGCGCCGTCCTGGCGTTCTCGGCCGCCGAGTGGGACGCGTTCCTCGCGGGCGCGCGCGATGGCGAGTTCGACCTGCGTTCGGTGACCGCCTGACGCGAGCGTCCCCTGCGGGGCCGGTGAGCCCGCACCAGGAAGCCCAGTACCAGGAAGACCGGCGACGAACCCGGCGGGAACACCGCGGTTTCCGTCCCGCGCACACGAGTGATCAACCGGTACGGCCACGCCCGCGTGGCCGGCCGACGAGGCGCCCGGCCTGGCCGGTCAGCCGTTTCTGGCTGCCGGCCAGGGCCCGGCCGGCAGCCACCACGGCCCATTGCGGCGCCGGCACGCCCCGGCCCCGGACAGGCTGGCCGCCGGGGCACGGAACGGACGCCCGCGGGCCCTCCAAGAAGCCGGTCAAACCCGCCTGAGCCGCGGATTTCCAGGCCATGAGGCATCACGGCGCGCAGCGGGCGCAATGCATCCGTCAGACGGCCGCCTGGCGTCGCCACATCCGCCGTTCTCGGCCAGCCCCAGGCCCGGCCTCGCCGCCTTCGATGCCCTACGTGACGGCGCGTTGTCGGAACGACGTGCTAGGGCGGGGAACGAAGCCACCGCGTCGAACGTCCCAACACGGCCGTTTTGGCTCTTGCACGACCGGCAAACGTCACGCACTCTTGTAGACGTTCGGTCGGGCTGCGTTGATCTGACGTTCACCCGGGTTGTGTCTGCCGGTGTGCCATGGAGCGGTCAGCCGCCCCCACCGGCGGCGCTCCCCGCACACCGCTGTGGCGGCCCACCGGATCGGCATGGGCGTAAGCAGGCGGACCTCCGCCGGCAGGACGACAGGGAGCAGGCAGCCGTGATCGCCAACCGGATACGCACGGCCGCAGGGCCGCGGCTGGCTCCGGCGCGCGGACGGGTAGCCGCGGCGTTGGGCCAGGCCCGGTCCGCCGCACCGATCGTCGGTCCGCTGGCCGCGCCCCCCTCGTAGCGGCACCCCGGACCTCCTCGCCCGGACCTCCTCGCCCGCACCACCGCGGCGGCCCCACCGTCGCCACCCGCTCGCAGCGTCGCGAGGGCTCCCGTCCACCTCTGCCAGCTACGCGACCTGACGGCTCTCCTGAAGTTCCCCATCTGTCCCCGGTACCGGGAGGTGATCGCCGTGGCCACTGCCACGACAAACCTGCTCAACACCCCGCTCGAGGACCCGCGCGCCGAGCGCGTCCGACGGGCCTCGCTGTCCGCGTACGTGGATGGTAAGATCACCTACGCCCAGGCGAACTCGCGGGTCCGCAAGGCCATCGAGCGGTTCCACGCCTGATCAGGCGGCACGGGCCGGGCGCTAGAGCAGCAGCAGGCCACGGCCGGCGACGCCGACAGACAGGCGCTGGCCCCAGGACAGCCGGATCGCGTCGCTCTCGATCCCATCACCGAAGACGAGCATCCGCTCGGACTCGACGGTGAGCTCGAGGCGCGCGCCCGTGCTGAGGAAGCCGTCCGTGTAGGCAGTGCCGGTCATCGGCGACGGCCACGCCTCGCGGACGAACCAGAAGAGCTGTCCGGACGCGGGTCCCGGCGGCGGTGGCGGGTCGCGCCGCTCCCGCCGCAGCGACCCGCACCAGCCGGTGGCGCCGGTGCCGGTGCCGACCAGCACCCCGGACGACGCCTGCCGCTCGGCCGTCGGCGCCCGGCCACGGCCCGGCGGGCCGGTCGTGCCTGCCGGGTCGCCGGCCGGGACCGTCAGCACGTAGCGGGCGGTCTGGTGGCTGACGTCGCCGACGAAGACCTCGTTGAGCGCGACGAGCCGCTGCCCGTCATCGGCCACCGCCTCGACCATCGTCAACCGCTGCGGCCCGCCCGCCCCCGGGCCGGCGCCGGGCGGTAGCAGCTGAGCCGCGGCGGCGAGCAGGGCGCCCACCTGCCCGGATTCATGGCGTACCAGGACCCCCGGGTTGCGTCCCGGTTCCGGGTTGATCCCGACGACAGGCTGATGCTCGACGTACTTCGCCACGTTGGCGACCAGGCCGTCCTGGCCGACGCAGACGACGACGTCCTCCGGGCCGAACAGGAACCGGTCCAGGTCGGCCCGTTCGACCGCGCCCCGCCGCCAGGCCGGCGGGGTGGCCGCCGTGACCGCCCGCCGGGCCGCGAGCTGCGCCTCGTGCCGGCTCACGACGTCGGCGAGGTCGCGGCCCCGCCCGGCGAGGAAGAACGCGGCCTGGCCGGCGGTGCCGTGCCGGTCGAGCAGCTCGTCGTACTCGGAGCGACGATGGACGACGACCACCCGCGGCGGCAGCGTGCTCACGCAACGCCGCCGCCTGGACCGGCCGCGCCGGCGAGCTTGCCGATCGCCTGGGTCAGCAGGTCCGGGGTGATGGTCAGCGCGCCGATCTCCGGCAGGTTCGCGGCGAGCTCCCGCACCGCCAGCACGATCAGCGTCGCCTGGTCCAGGCCACGCAGCGCCTCGACCTTCGCTGCCTCGGCAGCGCCCTCGGCGGCACCCACGACGCGCAGCGCATCGGCCCGCGCGGCGGCGTCGGTGCGCACCCGTTCCGCGTCGAGCGTCGCCGCCAGCCGCTTGCGCTCCCCTTCAGCCTCGGCGCCGATCCGCGCTACGGCGGCCTCCTCCGTCGTTCGCCGCTGGTCGTTCGCGCCCCGCTGGATGACGAGCTGCTCCTCGCGCTTGGCCAGCTCGATCTGGTTCTGCAGCTCGTTCTCGGCGATCCGGCGTTCCTGTTCGACAGCGAGGGCCCGGCGGCTGTAGGTCGCGCGGTCGGCGTCGGTCTGGACCTGCTCCCGGGTCGGGGTCCGCAGCGCCTTCTCCAGCTCCGGTTCGGGCCGGATCGCGACCACGCGCACGCCGACGACGGCCAGCCCGGTCTGGGCCAGCCGCGGGTCGCCGACGAGCCCGGCGCCGACCCGCTCCCGGACCGCCCCGACGCCGTCGACCAGTGCCCAGGTCAGCGGCTCGCGGGCGATCAGCTCGGCGGCGTACTGCTGGGCGGTCTCGGTGATCAGGCCGGCGACCTGCTCCAGCACGCCGGTCCGCCAGCTGCCGCGGTCCGGGTCGATGTCGAAGGGCAGGCGGGTGGCGGCGAGAGCCGGGTCGGCGACCCGGTAGGTGATCGTCGCCTGGACGGCGACGTCCTGGAAGTCGGCGGTGCGGGCGTGGAACAGCAGCGGCAGCTCCCGGTCGTCGACCGGGACCTCCGACAGGACGGCGGTTCGCGGCCGGTACCAGAACGACTGCCCGACGCCCTGCCGGCGCACCGCGCCGCCGCGCACGAAGCGCACATAGGTGGTCGGCGTGCCGCGCAGGTGGTTGAGCAACGGTCGCCGGCTGATGTCGGCCATGCGGTCACCTCTTTTCGTCATCACGACGATAGCCGGATATGTCCGTTATCGTCAAGGTGACGAGATGAGGCGGTAGGGTCGGGTCCATGACAGTGGAGCCACCGGCGCCGGTGGTGTTGGCGGTCGACCTCGTCGTGCTGACACTCCGGGACGACGCGCTGTGCGCCCTGCTGGTCCGGCGCGCCTACCCGCCGTTCGCCGGCGAACTGGCGCTGCCCGGGGGGTTCGTCGGCTTGCATGAGGCACTGCGTGACGCCGCGACCCGCGAGCTCGCCGAGGAGACGGGGGTCCGCCGACAGCCCGGCCACCTGGAGCAGCTCGCGACCTATGGCGACCCGGGCCGCGACCCGCGTGGCCGGGTGGTGTCGGTGGCGTTCCTGGCGCTCGCGCCCGACCTGCCCGACCCGGTAGCCGGTACCGACGCGGCCGCCAGCCGCTGGGCCCCGGTCGGCCCCCTGCTCGCCGAGGCACCGCTCACTGGCGCACAGCCCAGCGCACTGGCGTTCGACCATCTGGAGATCCTTCGAGACGGGGTCGAGCGGGCCCGGTCGAAGATCGAGTACAGCCCCGTGGCCACGGCGTTCTGCCCGCCGGAGTTCACCGTCGCCCAGCTGCGCCGGGTCTACGAGCTCGTCTGGGACACCCGGCTGGACCCGCGCAACTTCCACCGGAAGGTGACCTCGTCGGCCGGGTTCCTGGTGCCTACCGGTCAGACCAGCCGCGTGGACGGCGGCCGGCCCGCCGAGCTGTTCCGGCCAGGCCTGGCGCCGCTGCTGCATCCGGCGATGCTGCGCCCGACGCCCGCGCGACACCGGACACCTCAGCGGCAGAGGTGGCAGCGGGTGGACGGCCGGGCGCCCGGGCGATCGGGGGGTGAACCCGGGCGGCCGGCCTGAAACATTGATAACAGTAAGCACACGTCCGGTCACGCTTTGGTGGCCGGCGTGCCATCTGCGCGACGAGTGACCCCCGGACGCGGCATACCGGCCGATTGTCCGACGACGGCGACCCGGTCCCGCGCGAGACCCGCGATCCCGGCGGCGATGAGCACCAGGGCGGCGACGAAGGCGACGAGGCGCGGACCGGCCGGGGCCGGCTCGTCGAACAGGGTCAGACCCAGCACCACCGGCAGGAAGGCGGAGATGCCGCTGGTCACCGGGAAGGCTATGACCGCCGCCTGCCCCTGCAGGCCCCGCTGCTCCAGGCCGATCGCCAGCACGGAGAACACGACCAGCAGGTAGAACGCCGGGCCGCGCAGCAGATCGAACAGGTAGGAGCCGATGGGGTCTCCGCTGGACCGGCGCTCGTCGAGGGCCAGCCCGAACTGGCGGGTCGCGAGCGTCGCGATCGCATAGGCGACCCCGGCCGCGACGCCGAACCCGAACGCGGCGGTCGTCACCCGTCCCACCGCGGCCGAGCGGTTCGCGGCGAACGCGGCAACCAGCGCGAACACCAGCCCGGCGGACAGGAACAGCAGCAGAACCTTCGTGCTGGCCATGGAACCGACGCTGCCGTGCCGCGCGAAGGCGTAGGCGAGCAGGCCGACGCCCGTGACCATCAGGCAGATCGCCGCCGCCCCGGCCCGGCTGAGGTGCTCACGCAGCGCACGGCGGGCCAGCAGCGTGAACACGATCATGTCGAGCGCCATCACCGGGCCGACCAGCGCCACCGGCGCGACCGACAGCGCGTACACCTCCAGCAGGAAGGCGGCCGTCTCGACGGCGAGGCCGACCAGCCACAGCGGCCGGCGGACGAGCTGGGCCAGCAGACCGAGCCCGAGACCACGGCCGGCCGCCTCGCGGCGCGCCGCCCTCGCCTGTACCAACGGCGCGACCCCGTACAGGGCCGCCGAACCGATCGTCGCCGGCAGCCCGTACCCGATTGCCGCGCTCAACGGCCTCCCGCCGATCCCGTTCGCGAAGCGCCGATCACCGACCTGGGGTCAGGCCGACCAGGGCCATGGCTGTGCCAAAGGCGTCTTCCCAGTCGCGGGGCCCGCGAGTGATCCGTTGGGTCGGCGGCCGGACCCGGTCCAGCGCGGCCAGCACCGAGCGAACGAGGGCACGCGGGTCGCGGCCGGCGATCTCGGCGCCGCCCTTCTCCAGCTCCCCCTGGAGGTTGTCCCGGCCGTGGCCCGGCACGACATCCAGCAGGAGCAGGTCGCGGCCGACGACCCGCGCTTCGCTGCAGGTGTCACCGGACGAGGTCACGACCAGGTCGGCGGCAGCCATGAGCTGGGGAATCCGGTCGGTGAAGCCAAACGGGATCACCCGGTGCTCCCGCTCGGCCAGCGCCGCGAGCCGGCGGGCCAGCTTGGCGTTGTGCCCGGCGACGGCGAACACCCACACGCCGGCCGCGGCCATCGCCTCGGCCGCCGAGACCAGCGGGCCGAGGCCCCAGGAGCCGGACATCAGCAGCACGCAGCGGGCCTCCAGCGGGAGGCCGAAGGCAAGACGGGCATCCTGCTGCGTCGGCGCCTCGTAGAACGGAGCCCGCACCGGCGTCGGGACGACGGCGATCTCGGCGCGTGGGTGGAACCGACGCACGTAGCGCATCGCCGTCGGCGACGTGACCAGGTAAAGGTCGGTGTTGGGGTGCACCCACAGCCGATGCGGGCAGACGTCCGTACAGAACACGACCGTGACCAGGCCGGGGAAGTCGGCCTTGACCCGGCTGGCGGCGGCCGCGCCGGTGGCGAAGACGGAGATGACCACGCTGACCGGCTCGCGCGTCAGCTCGTCGCGCATCCGCGGCACCAGGAAGCGGCTGGAGAGGGCGTCGATCGCGGTCGCGACCCGGCCGCCGGTCCGCAGCTGGTTGAAGTGGAACGCGTCGTAGAGGCCCGGGACCTCCAGCATCCCGCGGAAGACCACCTCGCCGAGCCGACCGCCCGGCCCGCCGAGCATCCGCAGGCTGTCCAGCGTGCGCACCCGCATCTGGCGGGCCTCCAGCGAGGCGGCGCAGGCCTGCGCCATCACGTGGTGCCCCATGCCGAGCGACCCGGTCAGCAGCAGTGCGCCGCCACTCGGGCGGGGGCGCGCGAACGGGACGTCGAACCCGCGCACACCGGCCTGCCGGGCCTGCCGCGCGGCCCCTGGCGAGGTTCCCGAGGCGGGCCCCGAGTCGGGCAAGGTAGGCACGTCCTCGGGCCGGAACGGGACGGTCGGGACCTGGGCCGGGTCTCCGATCCGGCCGCTTCCGGCGGGCCAGGCGGACTCCGCGGCCATCACCGCTCCACCGGGCTCGCGGCCAGACCCGCCCGGCGCGCCGACGGCGTCGCCGGAGCGCCGTCCCGCCGGCCGGGCTTGCGCGCCGTCGAGTCCTCGGCCGGGACGGCCGGCGTGCGCGGCCGGCCGGCCGGCGACCCGGCGACTGTCGCCTGGCCGTCCACCCGGTTGGCGCGGTACCACTCGACGTACTGGCGTACTCCGTCGTGGAACGTCGTCGTCGGCCGCCAGTCGAGGAGCCGGGCGGCCCGCTCGGTAGACACCTCGCGTCCGCGGTAGTCACCAGGTCTGGCCGGTACGTGCTCGATCTCCACGCCGGGGAAGTGCGCGCGAACAGCCTCAGCCATGTCGAGGACGCTGATCCGTTCGGCGCCTTCCAGCGCGATCGTCTCGTTCTCCGCCGCGGGAGCGGTCAACGCGCGGACATGCGCGTCGGCGAGGTCCCGGACGTAGACGTACCGGCGGAACTGCCGGCCGTCCCCGGCGACGGTGAGCGGCTCGCCGGCGACCGCGCGGGCCACGAAGCGGGCCAGCACCAGCTCGTCGCGCATCCCGGGACCGTAAGGGATCCCATAGCGCAGGATCGCGAACGGCAGGCCGTAGGTCTCCCGGTAGCTGTGCAGCAGCAGCTCCGCCGCCAGCTTGGTCGAGGTGTAGACGTGGCCGGCCCGGCCGAGCTCGATGACGGAGTCCTCTGTCAGCCCCTCGCCGCCCGCCGCGCCGAGCTCGGGCCTCCCGTCGGCGTCGGGCACGGCGCCGTAGACCCAGACGGTGCTGGCGAACAGCACCCGGCGCACGCCGGTCCGGCGGGCCGCCTCGCAGACGTTGCCGGTGCCCTCGACGTTGAGCCGCACGGTGCCGACCGGGTCGGCGAAGGCCAGGTCGACGTTCGACATGCCGGCGATGTGGAAGACCGCGTCACAGCCGTCGAACGCGCCGGCCACGGCGTCGAGGTCGAGGACGTCGATCACCTGGTGGTCCGCCCGGGTCTCGGCGCCGTTGACGGCCAGATCCAGCGCGCGGACCTCGTGGCCCGCGTCCAGCAGCCGGTCGACCACGTGCGCGCCGATGAAGCCGGAACCGCCAGTAACAGCAACTCGCATGTCAGTGCTCCAAACGGGGGAACCTCCGCCGGGACGGCCGGACGAGAACGACCGTGACGGCGACGGCTCGCGGATCTGCGCGGGAGACGGAAGATGTCCCGCTCGCGGCGACCGAAGGCGTGCGTCACGCGTCGAGCCGCCAGCTGGCGAGTCTGCCTGGCGTTTCCTCAGCCGGTCAGCAACTGGGCTCTCAGTGCCCCGGAGAGGCCGGCGAGAACGTGGTCGGCCTCGGCGTCGGTCATATCCGAATGGACGGGCAGACAGATATGCCGAGCACAGACGTCCTCGGCGGCAGGAAGCGCCCCCGCGGTGAGGCCCTCGAAGACCGGCTGCTGGTGCAGCGGGGCCTCGTAGACCTCGCCGGCAAGGCCCACTCCATGCTTTTCCTTCAGCTCCTTGCGCAGCGACGTCCGATCGACGCCGACACTTGGCAGCACTATGTACTTGTAATAGTTGTGCGTGTCCGCGGGCGGTGTCCGCAGGCGCTCCAGGGCGGGGTTCGCGTCGATCACCGCGTCGTAGCGGGCCGCGATCCGGGCCCGTATGGCGAGGAACTCCGGCAGCCGGCGCAGGTGCACGAGACCGGTGACGGCATGGATCTCGCTCATCCTCCACGCGTAGCCCGGCCGAATGTGGACGTTGCCGAGGAATGCCGCCTTCCCCTGGTCCCGGTAAAGAAGCGCCTCATTCCGGATCCGCTCGTCGGCAGTGACGATCATGCCGCCCTCACCGCTCGTGATGACCTTCGTCGGGTAGAACGAGAACGCCGCCGCGACGCCGAACTGGCCGGCGTACCGACCGGCGCGCCGGGAGCCGTGCGCGTGCGCGGCGTCCTCGACGAGGGCCAGGCCACGTTCGTCACACAGAGCCTGGAGCGCGTCGATCCCGGCCGGGATGAGCCCGCCGACGTGGACGACGACGACCGCCTTCGTCCGGTCGGTCAGCACCGCCGCCACCGTCTGGGCCGAGAGCGCGAAGGTATCGGGGTCGACGTCCGCGAAGACCGGTCGCCCGCCGGCGCGCTGCACCGCGAACGCGGTCGCCGCGAAGGTGTTCGTCGGCAGCACGACGTCGGCTCCGGCCACGTCCACGGCCCGCAGGATGATTTCCAGTGCGGCCGTGCCGCTGTTCACCGCGATCGCGAACGGAGCGGCCTGCGCCCGCGCGAAGGCGTCCTCGAACTCGCGGGTGTACGTGCCGAGGGTGAGCTGGCCGGTGGCCAGGACTTCGGCCGTCGCCGCCGCGATCTCGGCACGGTCCGCCTCGGAGAAGACGATTCTCGCCGCTGGCACCTGCACCAGTTCCCCCTGTCTCCCCGATCGCGCTTCGCCCCGATTCCGGGGGCCTGCGGGCCGGCCAGGTTCCGAACCTCCCGAACCGCCGACCGCCCGGATCGCCGACGGTGCGGCGCCACCCGGGAGATCCCCGATCCGTCGCCCATTCGGCGGCGGCGCCGTCAGCAGACGTTAACCGCTCTCGGCCACTGCGGCCCGTCGTATCCGTAGAACGAGATCCAGGAGTCCCCACGTCGGCAGACTCGTGGTCTTGTTCCGGCATTTTCCCGGCACCTCAGCCGAAAAGGGCCGATGGAGAACAAATGGACCGTGATCCCGGAATGGGCCACCGAAGCCGCGGCGCAGCGAGCGATGAATCTCGCGCTGGCTTCCGGATCGGCCGGCGACCGACGGCCGATCTCGACCTGCCGGCCACGGCACGAATGCGGCCGGGAAAGCGCGAGAGCGCGGTCCGTGGGCCGTGCGCCGGCAGGGAGCGATATCACGCGAAGCGAGAGAACACGCGGAGACGAACAAACAGCACAAAAAGTGGATGCCCCGACAGTCCGTTGACTCCTGACGTACGGGGGGAACGCAGGAGAACCGGTCTATCGGGGCGTGGGTTCACCTTACGTCCCCCGAACGTCTAGGTGGGATGGGACCAAAGTCTCTACTTTCAGCGCTAGCTGGGCCTACCACTTCTACGCTCCGAATTTGTTTGACAGCATTCCGCAACGGTGGTTCCAGGCCCACCAGCCCTGACCTGGATATATCGCACAACGGAGGCAGGCCCGGACGGATCACCGATGGCACCTTTGGGTCACCATCCGGTAACCATGGTCGCTCACTAGCCTCACGGAAACGATTGTCTGCTTCACTGTGAGGTGTGCCGCTGCGAGAGGTGCGCGACGCGCACCGACATCTCGGAGTACTTCCCGCCTACGGTTTCTACGGCGGGCCGCCGGTGACGCCGGATGTCTCGGCCCGTGGCACCCTCGCCGAGCTGCGCGCCGATCTCGACCGCGAAGGCACCGCCAGGGCGCTGGTCATCCCGAACTACGGCGTCCCGGACGTCGCGGTCACCTTCGGCTTCAACGAGCTGTGCGTCGAGGCGGCCCAGGCCGACGACCGGATCCGGGCCGGCGTGTGGGTGTCACCCCGGCCGTCCGACGCGGCACACACCGCCAAGGCGCTCCAGCTGACGGACGAGCCCGGCGTCGTGGCGCTGAAGCTCAGCTTCCTGCTCGGCGGCCGGGCCGACGCCGCCGAGTGCCTGCCCCAGCTGGACGCGATCTTCGCCACGGCGGCGGCGCGCGACCTTGTGGTGCATGTCCATACCTCCCCTGGAGCCGCCTCCGACATCGACGTCGTCGGGAACCTCGTGGACCGGTACGCCGACGAGGTGCGTATTCACCTCGTGCACCTGGGTGGCGGCGTGAGCGGGCACATCAAGCTGATCGGCGGCCGGTTCTTCGACTGGGTCGCCGCCGGCAAGCGGGTCTACACCGACACCAGCTGGGCGGTCGGCTTCGCGGCCCGCTGGCTGGCCGCCGAGATCGAGCGGCGCGGCCTCGGCCACGACCGGCTGCTCTTCGCCAGCGACGAGCCCTGGGGCGACCACCCCGGCGAGCTCGCCCGGCTGGCGGCCGCGGTCGGCGACGGGGAGCTGGCCCGGCACGTCTTCACCGACAACTTCGACACCCTTTACGGCTGCCACTCGCCCTGACAACCCCGTCACCGAGCCACCGACCGGCGATCGCCGAACGAGCGCCGGGCGGCCCGGCCATCAGGCCCACAGCGGGATCACAGACCGGTGAGCGATCTCCACTTCACAGTTGGACCGTGCCAGAAGGATCAGACCTACCCAGGCCGACGAGTAGAAGGGAAGTCGCCCCCCGATGGAGCTGACCGAGCTGGAGCAGCAGAGCATCGCCGAGGTACCGCACCCGTCACTGCCGCCCGGCAGCAACCTGTACGGCTCAACCAAGATCTTTCCCGACTACCAGGCCGAGAACGGCGAAAGCTACCTCACCCTGATCCACGGCATCGCGCACGAGTCGTCGGTGAGCTTCGTGGCGATCCTGCAGGCGACCCGCGCCCTGCGGAAGGGCTTCGAGTCGGTCATCTACTTCTACGGGCCGGGCGCGATGAACGCGATGGCCACCCGGGGCTTCCCACACACCGGCGACTCCGCGTTCGCCGGCGAGCACAACATCAACAACCAGCTGGAGACCTTCATCAAGGAAGGCGGGAAGGTCTACGTCTGCCGGTTCGGCCTGTCCCTGCACGGGCTACGCGAGGAGGACCTGATCGAGGGCGCCATCCCGGCGCACCCGCTGGACATCCAGGACTGTGTGATCCACTACGCCCGCAAGGGCGCCGTCATCAACTCGACCTACATGTTCTGATGACGCTGCCGCCCACCCCCTCCGCGGCGAGCGTCAACGCCAGTGACGGAACCGGCCGCCCCGCGGCGGCCGGCCACAACCGGCTCCCCGGCTCCCCGGCCGACAAGGCCACCGCGGCCCTCACCGTGGCGGCGGACCTCGACAGCGACGTGCGGGCTCCCCGACCGCCAAGCCTGGAGACCCGGGTCGGCCTCGCCGTGCACGGCGTGCGGCTCACCGCGCCGGTGAGCCGGCGGGCCGGAGCCGGTCCGAGCGACGACGGGCACGTCGTGCTCGGCGGCCGCGGCGTCGCGCTGCCGATCGTGGCGACCAGCCGGTACGAGGTCAGCGGCGACCGGCTGCTCTTCGAGGGCACCGACCTCGGCGTCCCGGTCGAGCCGGTCCGCCGGCCCCGGTTCTACGACCTGACGACGGCCGACGGCATCCGTTATGACCAGCTCGCCCGGCTGCACAGCGCCGACGTGCTGGCGACCACCGTGCTGCAGACCTGCGTCCGCTACCAGGAAGCGGACCGCTGCCGGTTCTGCGCGATCGAGGAGTCGCTGCGGGCCGGAGCCACTACCGCGCTGAAAACCCCGGCCCAGCTGGCCGAGGTCGCCGAGGCGGCCGTTCGCCTCGACGGGGTGCGGCAGATGGTGATGACGACGGGCAGCACCGCCGCGCCCGATCGGGGCGCCCGGCTGCTCGCGGAGGCGGTCCGGGCCGTGCTCGAGGTGGTTCCTGGCCTGCCGATCCAGGTCCAGTGCGAGCCACCCGGGGACCTCGCGGCGATCTCCGAGCTACGCCGGGCCGGCGCCAGCGCGATCGGGATCCACGTCGAATCGCTCGACGACGCCGTACGCGCCCGCTGGATGCCCGGCAAAGCGACCGTCCCGTTGGCCGCCTACGAGGCCGCGTGGACGGAGGCGGTCCGCGTCTTCGGCCGCAACCGGGTCTCCACCTACCTGCTGGCCGGCCTCGGCGAGGACCCGGACGAGCTCGTCGCCGGCGCCGAGCGGCTGATCGGCCTTGGTGTCTACCCGTTCGTCGTCCCGTTCCGCCCGATCGCCGGCACCCTCGCCGCCCGTGACGGCGCCGCGGCACCGAACCCGGCGGTCGTGGCGGACGTGACCCGCCGGGTCGCGGCCGCCCTGCGGTCCGCAGGGATGCGCGGGAGAGACCAGACCGCGGGCTGCGCCGCCTGCGGTGCCTGCTCGGCGCTGCCCGAGGCGGGGGGCTGAACCCCGATGGTGGCAGCGCTGCTCGCCGGTGACCCGGTCCCGGCCGGCCCGGTCGGCCGGCCGGGCCCGGTCGACACCCTCGCCGTCTGGGGCGATCCCGGCCCGCTGCGCCTGCGCCCGAGCTACCGGATCGAGCGGGCGCAGGACGCGGCCGCCATCGCCGCCTACCACCGGCTGCGCCGGGCGGTGTTCGTCGACGAGCAGGGCCTGTTCGCCGACGGGCCGACCGGCGACCTGGACGCCACCGACGAGGACTCGCGCACGATCGTGCTCGCCGCCTGGGCCGTCGGCGGGCCACAGGACGGCCAGATCATCGGCGGGGTGCGCCTCGGCCCGACGGCGGCCTGGCCGGGACCGGACATCGGCTGGTGGCAGGGCGGCCGGCTCGCGGTGACGGCCGCCGCCCGGGAGCGCTACGCCGGCGTCGGCGGCGCGCTGGTCCGGGTCGCGTGCGCGCATGCCGAGGCGGCCGGCGCGCTCCGGTTCGACGCGACGGTCCACCGGGCGCGGGAGCGGTTCTTCGGCCGGCTCGGCTGGATGACGGTCGGGCCGACGACGGTCAACGGCGCGCCGCACGTGCTGATGCGCTGGCCGATCCACCGGGTCGCCATGCTCGCCGCGATCACAAAGGCGCCACTGGGGGCGCTGCTCGGCGGGCTACGCCCGGGCGGCACCGGCTTCGTCGGTGACGACGGCGCGCCGGTGCCGGGAACCGACCTGGTAGCCGCGTGCGACGCGATCCTGCCGGCGATGGTCGACCGGGACCCGTTCTGGGCCGGCTGGTGCGGGGTGCTGGTCAACCTGAACGACCTGGCCGCGATGGGCGCCCAGCCGCTCGGGCTGCTCGACGCGGTCGCCGGGCCGACGGAGGCCCGGGTCAGCCGGGTGCTGGCCGGGCTGCGGGCCGCCTCCGACGCCTTCGCGGTGCCGATCCTCGGCGGGCACAGCCAGCTCGGGGTGGCGTCGTCGCTCGCCGTCACCGCCATCGGGCGGGCCGAGGAGCCGATCCGCGCCGGCGCCGGCCTGCCCGGACACGTCGTCACCGTCACCGCCGATCTCGCCGGGGGCTGGCGCCCCGGCTACACCGGCCGGCAGTGGGACTCGACCTCGGCCCGTCGGACCGCCGAGCTGCGCGGGATGCTCTCGCTCACTGTCCGCCACCGACCTGTGGCGGCCAAGGACGTCAGCATGGCCGGGATCGTCGGCACCCTCGGCATGCTCGCCGAGTCCAGCGGCTGCTCGGCCGAGATCGACGTGGCGCGGGTGCCGCGGCCGGCGGGCGTCCCGGCCGGCGACTGGCTGACCTGTTTCCCCGGCTTCGCCCTGGTCACCGCGGACGTCCCCGAGCGGCCGATGCCCGCGTTGTCGCAGGCCGTCTCGGCCTGCTGCGGGCGGCTGGTACCCGGGACCGGCGTCTCGCTGGTGTGGCCCGACGGCCTGCGGACCCCGGTTCTCGGCGGTCACGTCACCGGGATGGGGCCCGCATGATCCGACGCCGAAGCCCGGACGGGACCTGGGTTCGGGAACGAAGGAGCCGGCCCGCGGCAGTTCGTGGCCGGCGCACGACAGTGGTGGGGGGCAGGAGACCTGCGGATGAGCACTATGACTATCGGGGCGGTGTCCGACACGTTCGGGCGGGACCTGGCCGCGTGCTTCGAGCGGGTGGCCCGGTACATCGAGTCGGCGCGGGCGCAAGGTGTCCAGCTGCTCGCGCTGCCGGAGGCGTCGCTCGGCGGCTACCTCCCGGAGCTCGACTCGACCGACGACCCCGGCATCGTCGAGCCGCCCCCACTGCTCGCGGCCGACGGGCCGGAGATCGCCCACCTGGTCGACCTGGCCGGCGACATGGTCGTCTGCATCGGCTACTCGGAACGGGACGGGGCCCGCCGCTACAACAGCGCCGTCTGCGTCGGCGCCGGAGAGGTGCTCGGCCGTTACCGCAAGGTCCACCTGCCCCTGTCCGAGGGCGCCTCCTACGACGCGGGTACCGGCTTCCACGCGTTCGACACACCGATCGGGCGGATCGGCATGCTGATCTGCTACGACAAGGTCTTCCCCGAGTCGGCCCGAAGCCTGGCACTCGACGGCGCGAAGATCATCGCTTGCCTGTCGGCCTGGCCGATGTCGCGCACGAACCCGGCCGAGACCCCGGCCGCCGACCGCTGGCGCTTCCGGTTCGACACCTTCGACGAGGCCCGCGCACTGGAGAACCAGGTGGTCTGGGTGTCGGCGAACCAGGTTGGCCGGTTCGGGACACTGACGTTCGTCGGCAACTCGAAGATCCTGCACGCCGACGGCACCGGGCTCGCCGCGACCGGTGACAAGGAGGGGCTGGCCGTGGCCCGGCTGGACGTCGACCATGCGCTCTTCGTCGCCCGGCGCGGCCTGAACCACCTGCGCGGCCGGCGCCCGGACGCCTACGACACCCAGTGTCTGCTGGCCGGCGAGCCGCTCCTGCACCAGCCGCTCCGGCTCATCCCGCCGGCGCGCACCGGCTGACCACCGCCAGCAGGGAGACGATGCCCGCCATGACCCTCGCGGCCACCGAACGCGTCGTGATCGTCGGCGCCGGCGCCGGCGGTCTGCTGGCCGCGGTGTTCCTCGCCCGCGCCGGCCGCCAGGTCCTGGTCGTCGACCGGGACGCCGCCAGGCCGCCCGGGGTGGGCGAGCCGCGGCCGGGGGTGCCGCAGGCGCGGCACTCGCACGCCTACCTGGCCCGGTTCCGCGCGCTGCTCAGGCAGCGGGCACCGGACCTGCTGGCCGCCCTGCTCGCCGCGGGCGCACGGGAGATCTCGCTCCCGCGGACCGCTCCCGCCGAGATCCGGTCGTCGCTGACCGGTCCCGGCGCCGGCACGACCGTTCCGGGGCTGCCGACGGAGTCGGGTGAGCTGGTGGTGCTCGGCGCCCGGCGCGCCCTGCTCGACGACGTCCTGCGCACGGCGGCACAGGCCGAGCCGGGGGTCACCATCCAGGACCGGTCCCGGGTCACCGGCCTGGTGACGGCCCCATCCGCCGCCGACGGCGTGCCGTGGGTGCGCGGCGTGCGCCTCGCCGACGGCACCAGCGTCGCGGCCGACCTGGTGGTCGACGCGGGCGGGCGGCGCTCGCCGCTGCGGGACCTGCTCGCGGCGGCCGGCGCGGCGCTGCCGGCCGCGCTCGAGGCGCCCTGCGGCATCACGTACTACTCGCGGTTCTACGCCCGCGGCGGCGACCGGTCGCTCGCCACCGGCCTCAACCGCGGCCACACCGCCGGCGGGTCCTTCGACCTTTACTCCTGCCTGGTCTTTCCGGCCGACAAGGACGTGTTCTCGGTGACCTTCGGCGTCCTGCCCGAGGACGCGGAGCTGCGGGTGCTCCGGCACGGCGTCGCGTTCGACGCGGCGGTCCGGGCGATCGGCCCGATCGCACCCTGGCTGGACGGCAAGACGGCCGTCAACCCCACGGAGCCAGCCGCCGAGGCGCGGACGCCGGCCGGCGGCAGTTGGGCGACGCCCGGCGGCGGCCCGGTCGGACCGCTCGGCCCGGTCGCCGCGATGGCCGGGCTGCACAACCGGTTCCACCCCTGGGTCGCCGACGGCCAACCCGCGGTGCTGGGCCTGCTGCCCATCGGCGACGCCGCGCTGATCACCAATCCGGCCCACACCAGGGGCACGACGCTCGCGGCGCTCACGGCCGCGTGGCTGACGGACGTCGTCGCCAGCACGCGCGACCCGGTCGAACGCGCGCTGCGCCTCGACGCGATCGTGCGAGCCGAGGCGCTGCCCTGGTACCACGACTCCCGCGCCCAGGACTCCGCGCGCCTCGCCCGCTGGCGCTCGTCCCCGGCCGTCGCCCCGGCTCCGCGCAGCCCGGATGGAGCCGGATCAGGCCGCGCGGGCTCCGAGCCGGTGACGAACGGGGAGGCGTTTCTCGCCGCGGCGCGCGACCCGGTCGTCTGGCAGGCCTTCACCCGGCTGCAGAACCTGCTGGCGCTTCCGTCGGAGGTGCTCGCCGACCCCGGGATCGTCGCCCGGGTCCGCGCCGTCCAGGCCTCCGGCTGGCGCCCCGCGCCGGCAGCCGGGCCCAGCCACGCCGACCTCGTCGCGACGGCAGAGGCCGCGCTCGCCCGCGCGGGCGAGCGCCAGGCCCCGGACAGCTCGCGGTGAGCCGGGCCGCGACCGCCGACGAGGCGCTGCGGATCGCGTTGCTGACGTACTCGACGAAGGCACGCGGCGGCGTCGTCGCCACGCTCTGCCTGGCCGAGGCGCTCGCCCGCGCGGGCCATGAGGTTGACCTGTGGACCCTCGCCCGCGGCGGCGACGGCGGCTTCTTCCGGCCGGTAGCCCCGGGGGTGACGGTCCACGGGGTGCCGTTCCCGGACCGGGCGGGCGAGTCCGTCGGGGCTCGGGTGCTGCGCTCGGTCGAGGTCCTCGGCGCTGCCTTCCACGACCATCCCGCCACCGGGCCGGGTGGGTATGACGTCGTCCACGCGCAGGACTGCATCAGCGCGAACGCGGTACCGGAGTGCGTGCGCACCGTCCACCACCTCGACACGTTCAGCACGCCGGAACTGGTGGCCTGCCACGAACTGGCCCTGCGCCGGCCGTACGCCCACGTCTGCGTGTCGGCGGCGGTCGCCGCCGAGCTCTCGGCCGGCTGGGGCATCGAGGCACGCGTGATCCCCAACGGGGTGGAGGCGGCGCGGTTCGCCGCGGCGGCGGACCCGGCGTCGGCCGAGGCGAGAGCCCGGTGGCGCGGGCAGCTTGGCCGGTTCGTGCTGGCGGTCGGTGGGATCGAGCCACGCAAGGGCACCCTCGACCTCGTCGAGGCGATGGCCCTTCTTCCTGGACTTGTGCCGCCCGGCGCGCCGGTACCGGCGCTGGTGGTCGCGGGCGGCGAGACGTTGTTCGACTACCGGGACTACCGCACCCGGGTGCTCGCTCGGGCTGCCGAGGTGGGCCTCGAGCCGGTGCTCCTCGGGCCGGTGGACCACGCCCGGCTCCCGTCGCTGGTCGCGGCGGCCGCCGTCTTCGCCTTCCCGTCCGTCAAGGAGGGCTTCGGCCTGGCCGCGCTGGAGGCGCTGGCGGCTGGCGTGCCGGTGGTGGCGAGCGATCTGCCGGTGCTGCGGGAGGTCTTCGCCGGTGCGGTCCGCTTCGCCGACGGTCCGGCCGAGCTGGCCGCAGGGCTCGCGGCGTCCCTCGCGGCGCCGGACCCGACCCGTCGCGCGGCCGGCGCCGCCCTCGCCGCGCGGCACAGCTGGGACGCGGCCGCCGGCGCACATGCCGATCTCTACCGTGACCTCCTCGCGAGCCGGCGGGCAGCGGCCTCTCCCACGGGACGGTCAGGCAACCGTCCACGAGGGTGTTGACCATGGCTTGGCGGCGTTACGCTCACCAGGCAGGATGGGTCGGTCCGACCCGGACCGCCCAGATCGACGACCCACCAGACCGACTCCCTCGGTCCGGCCGGAAGCCCGTCGCCGATCAGGCCGGAGCCCCGGGGGACCGCGGAACCGGCGGAACCGGGCCACAGCCCCGGCCGCCGGCCCGCGAGGCCACCGACCACCCGCGCACGGACAGCAGTCACGCGGGCAGCCGACAAGCCGAATAGGCGGACAGCGGGAGATGGACGAGGAAGCACCGCCCTGGTTCGACCACGCGTTGGACGACCGGCCCGAGCACTTCGAGGTCGAGGTCGAGGGCGCGCGGATCGCCTACCGGTGTTGGGGCGGCCCACCCGAGCTGCCGGCCATCGTGCTCGTGCACGGCGGCGCGGCGCACGCCGGCTGGTGGGACCACATCGCGCCGCTGATACCGGCCGAGTACCGCGTGGTCGCACTGGACCTGTCCGGTCACGGCGACAGCGACCGCCGCGACGACTACACACTGTCCACCTGGGCCGCCGAGGTGGTCGGCGTGATCGACGACGCGGGCATCAGCTCGCCCCCGGTCGTCATCGGGCACAGCATGGGTGGCTGGATCGCGATCACCACGGCCGCGGAGCACCCTGACCGGGTCGCCGGCATCGTGCTGATCGACTCGCCCGTCTCGGACTTCACGCCGGAGGAGGTGGCCGCGCGGGACCGCACCGCGTTTGGGCCACTTCGGGTGTACGCGACCGCCACCGACGCGCTCGCCCGGTTCCGCACCGTCCCCCAGCAGACGCATTCGCTGTCGTACGTGATCGAGCACATCGCGCGCGGCTCGATCGGCTCGGTCGAGGGCGGCTGGACCTGGAAGTTCGACCCGAACGTCTTCGGCAACCGGACCCCGGCCCCCGAGGCACTGCACAAGGTGCACTGCCGGGTCGCCCTGTTCCGAGCCGAGAACGGCCTGGTCACCTCGGACATCGGCGACCAGATGTACAACCTGCTCGGCCGGGTCGCCCCGGTGATCGAGATCCCGCTCGCCAGCCACCACGTCATGCTCGACCAGCCGCTCCTGCTGGTCACCGGCATCCGCACGATCCTCGCCGACTGGGAGCACTCCTCCCCCCAAGAGCGAACCGACTGAGGCGATCGGCCGGCGACGGCGCTTCGCGCCTCCGCTTACCTGCCAGATCGGCTTCGCCGATCCGGCAGGGACCCTGGCTCCGCCTCGGGCGCTGAGCGCCCTCTCGACGTCTCCTCCACGGCGGCGTGGAAGCCCGCAGCCGATCCAGGTCTGGACCGGCTTCGTTGCCGGGTCGCGCTGATTTTTCTCCTAGTCGGTGAGCGCTTGCCGCGCCCAGTCACGCAGGGTGGGGACGAGGAGTGGCCAGCGGGTGAAGGCGCTGCCGGCGGCCGCGGCCGCGGCCTGGCGTTCCAGGTACTCGCGGTCGCCCCACGGGGGCTCGGCCAGGCGGGCGTTCGGTAGCAGCTCGGCGACGGCCTCGGAGGTCGCCCTCGGATGGAAGGGATCGCTCGCGCCGCCGCGGAACACCAGCGCCGGCACGGTGCGCCATCAGATCGCGGTCTTGTCACTGTGATGGAACCTGGCCTCCAGAGCGCGCAGGATCGCATCGACAGTGAACGACGCGACGAGGCGGCCAGCCTCGGTGTATACCCGGCATTCCGCGTGTGCCATGCCGTCGCCGACGAACGTCGAGTGGTGGTGGTAGAGCATCCACTGGTCGGCGCGGACATCGGCGTGCAGCGAGATCGCGATCGTGCTGATCCCCATCGACAGGGTGCGGTGTGCCTGGTCCTGCCCGAAGCCGGCGTGCGGACGCATCGCGGCGGCGAGGGACATGTGCCCGGTGAACTGGGCGAGCAGGCCGGCGTGCAGGGCCGGGTCGGCCGGCACCTCGCGGAACTTCACCCACGCGTCAAGGGTCGGCGGTCCGACCGGCGCGTTCGAGTCGTTGTCGCACGCGGCGTCCACCACGCGCAGATCGCGGCCGGTGACCGCCATGTCGTAAGGAACCGCATCGTACGGTCCGGCACATGGCGGCGCCGGCTCCTCGTGCCGGAAGACCTCAGCGGCCGTGACGTCGAGCAGCAGGCTGACGCTGGCCCGGCGCCTTCCCTCCTGGCTGACGTGCACGAGCACCGCGCTGAAGGTCCGGCCGGAGCTGAGGTCCTCAAGGTCGAACTCGAGGGGGATGCTGGTGTCGGCGACCCGGTACATCACCAGCTGTGCCGACACGACGCGGCGGCCGCCGGTGTGCCGCATCGCGGCGACGATCGCCTGGCCGAGGATCTGGCTCGCCTCGACGACCGAGCGGGCGGCGAACGGCCGGACCGTGCTCACCTGGCGGCGCTCGCCGACGACCCGCAGATCCAGCATGTCGATGAGGTCGGTGGCGTCGCCCCAAATGGGGAACCGCTTCACCGACGCCTCGCGGGAGTCCTCCCCCTCGACGAGGTCGACGATCTCCACCCGCACCCGGTCGTGGTCGAAGGCGACCAGATCCGTGAGCCAGTCCAGGCCGGGGGCCGGCTCGGTGAAGCTCCACACCGCGTCCTGGCCGTCGACCAGACCGTCACCCGCGTGCGCCGGGTCCTGCCACTCGGGCAGCGGCGCCGGCGACTTCCCGTCGAGCGACCACAGCTGGGCCGTGCCCTTGACCGGGCAGACCGCCTGGCCGCCCGCCGCGCCCAGCAGCTCGAACCGGACGTCTTCCTTGGGGAAGTACAGCTCAGGCAGCCGCGCGGGCTCGCTCACCCGGACCGCGGCGGTCGACGCGGCGACCAGCCGTCCGCCCCACCAGGCCCGAGCCAGATATCGGCACATAGAGTGCTCGATCGCTTGCGCCGAGTCCGGTTCCGCGCCGTTCGTCACTGGCCGCACGTCCCGGAAGGCTAGTACCCGCCGCTTCCACACCAGCCACCGCGCCCACCGTCCAGCGGCAGCCGACCACGAGGCCAGCCCTTACCAGCGCCGACCACCAATCTCCACGTCCAGCCGAACAAGCCTTGGGAGGGCGCTCAGCGCCCGACAGGCAGGGCCGGGGTCCCTGCCGGATCGACGAAGCCGATCTGGGAGGTCAGCGAAGGGCGCTCAGCGCCCGGTTCCGGCCGACAGTCTCAAGCGGAGGCGCGGATGACGAGTTCGGTGGGGAGGATGATCTCGCTGGGGTCACCATCGGGATCCGCGATGCGGGCGAGCAGCAGGCGGACCATCTCCTGGCCCATCAGCTCGACCTGTTGACGGACGGTGGTCAGCGGCGGGTCGGCGTAGGCGGCCAGCGCCGCGTCGTCGAAACCGACGACGGCCACGTCGTCCGGCACCCGCCGCCCGGCCGCCCGCAACGCACGCAGCGCACCCAGCGCCATCAGGTCCGACGCCGCGAACACGGCGTCCAGGTCCGGGTGCTCGGCCAGCAGCCGGGCAGTCGCGGCCTGCCCGCTGGCCTCGGTGAAGTCGCCGACGACGACCCATCCCGCCGTGTCGCCGCCGGCGTCGCGCACCGCCTCGGTGTAGCCACGCAACCGGTCGACGCCCACGCTCATGTCCGGCGGCCCGGCGACGCTCGCGATGCGGCGCCGGCCGGTGGCGAGCAGGTGGGCGACGGCGTCGCGGGCGCCACCGACGTTGTCCGCGTCGACATAGTCGACGGTCTGGCCGGTCAGCAGCCGTCCGGCCATCACCAGCGGCATCCCGGCGGCGGCGATGGCGTTGGGCATGATGTCGTCGCCGTGCAGCGAGATCAGCAGCACGCCGTCCACGTGCCCGTTGCCGACGTAGCGCAGGGCCCGGTCGCGCTGGGTCTCCCCCTGGGCCTGCAGCAGGACGAGCTGGAGGTCGGTCGGGCTCAGCGCCCGGTTGACGCCGCGCAGCACGCTGGCGAAGAACGGGTCGGAGAACACGGTGTCCGGCCGCTCGTGGACGATCAGCACGAGGGTGTCGGTCCGGCGGGTGACCAGGCTGCGGGCGGCCCGGTTCGGCACGTAGCCGAGCTCGGCGATCGCCACGGTGACCGCCGCCCGGGCCTCCGGGGACACCCGGGACGACCCGTTGACCACCCGCGAGACGGTCGCCCGCGAGACCCCGGCAAGCTCCGCGACCTCCTCCAGCGTCGGCGCCCGGCGTGGAGCCGGGCCGGGGCCGCCCGACTCACCGGAGGTCCCGCTCGGATCGGCCAGGCCGATCGCCCCGCTCATCGCTCCCCCATCCATCGCGGCCACCCCGACCTCGGCCGAGCCCCCGTCCGTTCGCCAGCTCCTTCGCTCACGGCATCTCGGGTTCGCTCCGTCGCCGCACTCGCTACAGCCTCGTCCGCGCTCCTCGGGCGAGACCTCCGCTCGCCTGCTCCTGCGCTCACGCTGTCCCATTTACGGCGCGGTGATCACGGATCAGGCGGGAGTACCACAGCGCGCTCGACTTCGGAGTGCGGACCAGGGTGTCGAAGTCGACGTGAACCACGCCGAACCGCATTTTGTATCCCTCAGACCACTCGAAGTTGTCCAGCAGCGACCACACGAAGTATCCCCGGACGTCCACCCCGTCTCCGACCACATCCCGCACGACGTCCAGGTGCTGGGCCACATAGCGCAGCCGCCCAGGGTCAGGCACCTCACCGTCGGCCGCCGGTTCGTCGAGGAAGGCGGCGCCGTTCTCGTGTATGTACCAGGAGGTGCCCGGATAGTCGGCGTCAAGCCGGCGCAGCAGCGCGGCGTAGCTTCGCGGGCGGATCGGCCAGCCCAGCGCGGTCACGTCGTCGGTCGACCTCACCCGGGTCAGGTCGTCGCCGGCGACGAACGGCATCGGTGCCGGGTCGGGATCCGGGCCGGGCACGACGATGTGCGGGGCGTAGTAGTTGACCCCGATCCAGTCGACCGGCGCGGCGATCCGCAGCAGGTCGCCGGGCTCGACCGGCAGCTCGGCGCCCACCTTGGCGAAGTCCGCCACGACGTCCTCGGGGTAGCAGCCGCGCAGCAGCGGGTCGAGCCAGAGCCGGATCGTCTGGCCGTCGACGAGCCGAACCGCGTCCTGCGCGGCCGGCGAGTCCTCGGGGGACTCGGCCGGGATGAGGTTCAGGGTGATGCCGACGTCGCCGGCCCCGCGAGCGCGCAGCGCCTCGACGCCCAGGGCGTGGCCGAGCAGCAGGTGATGCACCGAGCGGACGGCGGCATGCGCGCTCTGGACGCCGGGTGCGTGCCGGCCGGTCAGATGGCCCTCGAACGCGGAGCACCACGGCTCGTTGAGCGTCGACCAGTGCTTCACCCGGTCGCCCAACGCGGTGGCCACCTGGTCGGCGTAGTAGGCGAACCGGTAGCAAGTCTCCCGGCTGGCCCAGCCGCCCAGGTCCTGCAGCGGCTGCGGCAGGTCCCAGTGGTAGAGGGTGAGCCAGGGATCGAGGCCGGCGGCGAGCAGCTCGTCAACCAGTCGGTCGTAGAAGGCGAGCCCGGCCCGGTTGACAGCCCCGGACCCGGTCGGCATGACCCGCGGCCAGGCCACCGAGAACCGGTACGCCGCGAGGCCGAGGCCGGCCATCATCGCGATGTCCTCGCGGTAGCGGTGGTAGTGGTCGACGGCGACGGCACCGCTCTCGCCGTTGCGGGTCTTGCCCGGGGTGCGGGCGAAGGTGTCCCAGATGCTGAGGCCACGACCATCCTCCGTGACGGCGCCCTCGATCTGATAGGCCGAGGTGGCCGCGCCCCAGACGAAGTTCCCGGGCAGGCCGGTCACGATCCGGGCGGCGATCTCGTCGGTCTCGGGCGTACCGGTCGCCCCGGTGGCCGAGGCAGTACTGAGCCTTCGCCATTTATGCGTCTCCTGGTCCAGGTCGGTGTTGCTCGTCACCGGCAATGGAAAAGGTTCACTGATAGTCATCCCTTGACCGCGCCTTCCATGATTCCACTGATGATCTGACGGCCGAAAACGATGAAGACGACGATCACGGGAAGCGTCCCGATCGCCGTGCCGGCGAGGACGAGCGTGTTGTCGCGGTAGTAGCCGGCGGAAAGAGTGCTGAGCGCGACCTGGACCGTGGGGTTCTGCGGGCTCAGCGCGATCAACGGCCACATGAAGTCGTTCCAGGCCTGCATGAAGGTGAGCAGGCCGAGCACGGCCAGCGCCGGGCGCAGGCCGGGCAGGACGACGTGCCAGTACAGGCCGAGCGTCGAGCAGCCGTCCATCCGGCCGGCCTCGAGCAGCTCGTCCGGGACCGCCTGCTCGGTGTACTGGCGCATGAAGACCACGCCGAACGCGGTCACCGCCGTCGGCACGATCACCGAGATCAGGTGGTTCGTCCAGCCGAACTTGTGCATCTCGATGTAAAGCGGGATGACGCCGAGCTGGACCGGCACCATCATCGTCCCGATCACGATGAGCAGCAGGGCGTTGCGGCCCCGGAACCGAAGCTTCGCGAACGCGAAGCCGGCCAGCGAGCAGAACAGCAGCGTGCACAGCGTGATGGCCGTGGCGACGAGCAGTGAGTTGGCCAGCGCCTTGCCGAACTCGACCGTGTCGAAGACCCGCAGCAGGTTCCCGAAGAAGTGCCCACCCGGGGTCAGCGGCGGCGGGACCTTCGCGACGTCCGCGTTCGTCCGCGACGGGATCAGGAACGTCCAGTAGACCGGGAACACCGAGATCAGCAGGATGGTGATCAGGAACGGGTACCGCAGCAGGCCGGGGCGCCGCTCGTTCGGGTCGGTCCGGCGGCGCCGCGAGCCGCGGGCGGCGGGGTGCGGTGGGTCGGCCGCGGGCGCGGACGAGCCGGCGGGTTCCTGGGTCGCGACGCTCATCGGGTCCCTCCGGTGGTGCCGTCCGCTTCGGCCTCGCGCGGCGTTACCGCGACGGCCGCGGTGGCGGCGGACGCGAGGATGGCCGGCCCGCTGCCACTCGGGGCAGGTGCGGATGGTGCGTGAACGGTCGTCGCGGTCGTCGCGGTCGTCGCGGTCGTCGCGGTCGTCGCGGTCGTCGCGGTCGGCTGGCGGCGGGCGCGGCCGGCGCGCCGGGCACCGCCGACCCTCGCGCCGCCTCTGGTGATCAGGTAGGCGCCGGCGGCGAGCAGCACCGTCAGCAGGAACATCAGCCAGGCGACCGCCGAGGCGTAGCCGAAGTGGTAGAGGTGGAAGCCCTCCTCGTACATGAAGAGCGCCAGCGTCTGGAACTGCCGGCTGGTGCCTCCGGTGACACTGCCCGGCGTCGTCTCGAACAGCAGCGGCTCGGTGAACAGCTGGATCTGGCCGATGATCGAGACGAGCCCGGTGAACGCGATCGTCGGGCGCAGCGCCGGCAGCGTCACGTGCCACAGCTGGCGCCAGGTCCCGGCGCCGTCGATCGCGGCCGCCTCGAACTGCTCCCTGGGGATCGCCTGCATCGCCGCCAGGTAGATCAGCGCGTTGTAGCCGGTCCAGCGCCAGATGACCATCGAGGAGATGGCGATCTTCGAGCTCCAGGTGCCGGCCTCCCAGTTGATCCGCGGCAGGCCGACCGTGTGCAGGGCCCAGTTGAACAGGCCGTAGTGGAAGCTGAAGAGCTGTCCGAACACGAGTGTCACCGCGACGATCGAGGTGACATTCGGCAGCAGGACCCCCATCCGGAACAGCGTCCGGCCACGCATGCGGGAGTTCAGCGTGTGCGCCAGCACCAGCGCCAGGAGCAGCTGGGGAATCGTGCACATGAACATCAGCAGGAACGTGTTGCGGACCGCGTGCCAGAAGTACGGGTCCGCCATCAGTTCGGTGTAGTTGCGCAGCCCGATCATCTTTCCGCTGTGCGAGCTGAGCATGCTCCGGTCGTGTAGTGAGACCCAGAACGTGTAGAGCATCGGGAAGAGGCCGAACACCGCGAAGAGCAGGAAGAAGGGGGCGACGAATCCGTACGGGGCCGTCACGCTGGTCAATCGCCGGATTCCGGATCGGACCGCGCTCGGGCGGCGCCGGGGCGGCGCGGCGTCCGCGGTGGACGCCGAGGTTACGAGGGTGGTCACCGGGATTCCTCCGGCCCGAGTATGGTGGTCGGCCCGAACGGGCGCTGAGCGCCCGCGGGCCGCTCCGCCTGGTCGGGCGCCTAGGGCGCCCTCCCAAAGGTGGATAGGTGCGGATGCGGAAGGCTGTGTGCTGGCCGTGGTCAAGGGTCGGGAGAGTGGTTGCGTTTCGCTCATGGGCCGGTCGGTCGAGCGGGCGTTTGTGCGCTGCTTCGCGGCCCCTGTTGAGGGCCGTGCGCTTCGCCTCGCCGGGGGCCGCGCGCACCAGGGGCCCGGTGCGCGCGGCCGGCCGGCGGGATCGACGGCCCGGGTGAGCAGTCAGCGGGTCAGCGGGCAGCCCGTTCGGCATCCGAGACGGCAGCCGTCCAGGCGGCGGCCGGATCGGTGTGCTTCTGCTCCATGTTCTGGATCTGTGCCTCGATCGCGGCCCGGATGGCGCCGTGCTTGGGGCCCTGGTATTGCGGGGTCAGGGAAAGCGCGGACTCGCCGAAGATCTTGCCGGTCGGGGCGTTCAGGAAGTACGGGTTGGTGAAGCTCTGGACGCTCGGGTCGTTGACGCCCCCGACGGTCGACGGCACGTTGCCAATCGACTTGAAGACCTTGACCTGGTTCTCCGGCCTGGTCAGGAAGTCGACCAGCTCGGCGGCGAGCTTCTTGTTCTTGCTCTGCGCGGGAACCGTCAGCCACGAGCCGCCCCAGTTACCGCCCTTGCCCGGGACCGTCGCGACGTTCCAGATGCCCGAGCCGGGCTTGGCCTGCTGGATGTTCGCCATCATCCAGGCGGGGCAGGTCAGCGTGGCGAACGCACCGTTCGCGATCGCCTTGGTCCAGTCGTCCGAGAAGGAGACGAGGCCGCCGGACAGGCCGCCCCGGATCGCCGCCGCGGTCGAGTCGAACGCCGCCTTCACGCCCGGGTTGGTCCCGACCTCGACGTCGTCGGTGCCTGGCTTGTAGTAGCTCTCCTTGAGCTGGAACACCTGGGCGTTGTAGACGTTGGTGCCGGTGTCGAACCAGGTCGCGCCGGTGTTCGCGGCCTTGAACTTCTGGCCGGTCTGGAAGTACGCGTCCCAGGTCGGCCACAGCGCGGCGACCGCGGCCGGGTCGGTGGGCAGCCCGGCCTTCTGGAAGAGCTGGGTGTTGTAGCACATCGCCAGGCCGCCGACGTCGGTGCCGAGGCCGAAGAGCGACTTGCCGTCGGTCGACTCACCCATGGTCCACTTGTAGTCGCCATAGTCGGACTTGCGGCTGCCGAGGCCGTAGTCGTTCAGGTTGGCGAACAGGTCCGGAGTCGCCTTGAACTGGGCCATGAAGCCCTCGTCCACGGCTTCGACGTCACCCGCACCCGACCCGGCGGCAAGGTGCTTGACCAGGTTGTTGTGGTGGGTGTTGTACTCGTTGATGTTCTCGACGATCTTGACGCCCGGGTGGCTGGCCTCGAAGGCCGCGTACAGGCCGGCGTCCTTGTAGCCAAATGTGCTGAAATCGTTGACGACGAGCGTCGTGCTCTTGGTGCCTCCTCCTCCGTTGTCGCTGCTACCGCCACAGGCCGTCGCCACCAGCGCCGTGACCAGGAATGCCCCGGCCATGGTCGCTAAGCGACCGCGTTGTGCCCTCATGAAGCCCTCCCTCTGGCTTCACGCCCACCGCACTGATCGCGTGTGAGCGCTCTCATGGCTTCGGAACTGTGATGCGTGGTTGCGCTGGTGTCAAGGGCCAGTCGCCCAGAGATGTCACGCGCACTTTCAGAAGCCGGCTGACTACTCAAAGCACATCCAGCCATCGCCTGGACGCCGCCGGCCCCGCCGTGTCACCCTTTGCGGCACGCCGTCAGACCAGGACGACTGGGGACTCCCTCCCTCACCCGTCCAGCACCGGTCTGACCGGCGCGGCCCGCCGAAGGCCGTGCCGGCCACCGGCGCACTGTTCGCATGCGCGCCCGGCGCCGAGCCCGCCGGGGTGGAAGGGAAGAGGGAGCCCATGTCCACAATCGAGCTTCGTGACGTCTCGCTGACCTACGACGTCGGCCCGGTCCTCGACCACGTCAGCCTGTCCGTCGAGGACGGCGAGTTCCTGGTGCTCGTCGGGCCGTCCGGCAGCGGCAAGACCACCGCGCTACGAATCGTCGCCGGGCTGCTGAGCCCGCGCTCCGGCCAGGTGCTCGTCGCGGGAGAAGACGTCACCAGGGTCCCGCCGGCGGAGCGCGACCTGGCGATGGTCTTCCAGAGCTACGCGCTCTACCCGCACATGACGGTGCGCAACAACATGGCGTTCGGGTTACGGCTGGCCGGCGTCTCGCGCCGGGAGCGCGACGAGCGGGTCGAACGCGCGGCGAAGATCCTCGGCCTGACCGAACTGCTGGAGCGGCGCCCGAAGGCGCTTTCCGGCGGGCAGCGCCAGCGGGTCGCGATGGGGCGCGCGATCGTCCGCGAGCCGCGGGCCTTCCTGATGGACGAACCGCTGTCGAACCTGGACGCGAAGCTGCGCACCCAGGTTCGCGCGCAGATCGGTCGTATCCAGCGCGATCTGGGGATCACCACGCTCTACGTCACCCACGACCAGGTCGAGGCCATGACGATGGCCGACCGGATCGCGGTGCTGCACGAGGGCAAGCTCCAGCAGCTCGGCACCCCGGACGAGCTTTTCTCCCAGCCGGCGAACGCCTTCGTCGCCGCCTTCATCGGCAGCCCGCCCACCAACCTGGTTCCGGGCACGCTGACGACGGCCGACGGCCAGACGGCCCTGCGAGTCGGCGGCCAGACGCTGGTGCTGCCGGCCGGACTCGCGGCGGCGGTCAGCTCCGCCAGCACACCGGACGTGCTGGTCGGCGTCCGGCCGCACGACGTGCAGACCGAGGCGCCGGAAACCGCGGCGCTCACGCTGGAGGTCGCCGTCGACCTGGTCGAGCGGCTCGGGACCGAGACACTCGTGCACGGGGAGATGGTCACCAGCTCGATGAGCGGGGCCGCCGCCCAGGCCGCGCACGCGTTGACCGCTGCGGACGACGGGCTGCCCACGGACCCGGAGCGTCATCGGTTCACGGCGGCACTCGACGCCCGGACCGCCGTCAGCGCCGGCAGCAGGGCGCTGTTCTACGTCACCGCCGCCCGTCTGCACCTGTTCGATGCCGAAACCGGCGTGACGCTGCGAGCCGGCCGCAAGTCGCTGGCCACGGTCTGAGGTCGGCGGTAGAGACCAGCTCGCCGCCGGTTCCGAGGCCGGAACCGGCGGCGAGCTGGTCTTCTGTTCGGATCGCGGCGCCGGCCATCCGCCTCGGCGCCGGCACGGGCACCAGCGCGTCGCACTTCGGAGGAGATCTCGTCCGCCGTTCAGGACGCGGTCTCGTGCCGCTCCTTCTTCGCTGCCGGCTTCTTCTTCATGGCCGCCCGCGCCGCTGCCGACGTCAGCCCGGCCATCGCGCCGGCTCGAGCGCCGCCGCCCGCCTCGCTGCCGGTTGGACCGGACGACGCGTAGGGCCGCTTGCTCTTCGCCGCCGCCAGCAGGTCCTTCTCGCGGCGGCCCGGGTGGCTGACCGTCCGGGCGCCGAGCGCACCGATCACGAGTGAGGCAACTGCGAGGCCCAGGTCGCGCTTGCGCGCCCGCCCGCCCGGGCGTTCCGGCCGCGACCCGCCGTCCGCGGCGCTCGACCGCTGTTCTTCGGATCGTTGCCGGTCAGCTGGCCGATGGCCGTGGCCATGCGGCTCGTGTTGCCCCCCGGGGAACGACAACAGGTGCTTGCGCGCCCGGGCGTACGTCACGTGGTCATCCGCCCGGTACGAGGACGGATCAGGTGACGGCATGTCGGACTCGGCCTGGCGTCGCGGCGGCCGGTTGTCGCCTGAGCCGGGCGTGGCGGTCCTGTCGTACGAGGAGACTTCGGACCGCCGCGCCGAATCGGCCGGATAAGGCGCGGGCGGTGCGTCCGCGTCCGGCCGGTGCCGGTGCAACCGGCCGCCGCGCTCGCGGCGCCCTGCCTCGCCACGCCGTTCGGCCGCCGGCCGTCCCGCGCCGACGTCGAGCGCCTGGCCGGTACTGGCCTGCCCTTCGCCCAGATGGCCGCAGGTGCTGGAGTGCTCGTGATGGCTGCTGGAGCGCAGGGCCAGGCGCTGCTTCATGCCGGTCGCGCCCGAGCCGACCTTCGCCCGCATGGACGTCGCCGCGTCACGCGCGCCACTCGCCTTCCGGCCGGCGACCCGACCTGGGCTGTACCGCGCGGTCAGCTCGTCGATCTCGGCGGTGATCCGGTCCCGGGTCTCCTCGATCTCTGACCTTATTTCCTCAGGCCGTGCGCCCACTGCATATCCTCCTTCAGCGTCTCGACTGTCTGTGCCGGCTTGGCGTGCGCCTTTTTCACGTTCGCCCGGCCTATCAGCGCCAGTGCCGCGGCCGACACCACCAGGAGCGCACCGATAATCAGTGCGGCCCACCCGAGCGCCATTACCTCCGAAAGGCCGAACATGGCCGCGAGCAGCAGGAAGAGAACCGCGAAGACGCCCGCTCCCGCGGCGCCACCGAACATTCCGGCGCCCTTGCCGGCCCGGACCGCCGACTGGCGGATCTCCGCCTTGGCGAGGTCGACCTCCTGGCGCACCAGCATCGACATGTCACTCGCGACGTCGGACATCAGCGCCCCGGCGCCGCGGCGGCCCTGCCTGCGCCCGTTGGCGCCACCTCGGGGCGCCGTGGCCCGGTCGGCGGTCATCGTGCGCGAGACGGTCGTCGTCCCGGTCCGGGCGGTGGCCGGTGGTGCCGCGGCCGCCCGGACGCTGGCCGGGGTCTCGCCGGCCCGGGTGATGATCGGTTCGTCCGGCCAGCTCCGGCCGGTCGAGCCGTTCGCTGTGGACGTCGTCGAGGCCGGTCGGACGGTGCGCGAGGTCTCCGGGAAGGTCCCGAGGCCGTCGTCGGTGCTTCGGACATCCCGCTGGCCGCCGGGAGGCGGGCGGCCGTCGCCGTGCGCCTCGGGCCGGTCGTCCCGGAAGGTGTCGTGCCCCGGTCTGGTCGAACGGGAAGAGCCTTCCGGATAGACGTCCAAGCCGTTGTCGAACTGGCCGTCCGTGTACTGAGTCCTGGTGGCCGCGCGCTTGTCGACAGAAGGTGGGTCGTCGTCATGCAGCCCATGGCGGCTCGTGGCCCCGGCAAGGTTGCGCCGCTTCGTGGCACCCATCGCGGCGACGTCCGACCCGTCATTCCCGACCTTGCCGGGCGCGGGGGGCGTCGGCGCCTTCTCGGTCACCACGGTGGCCGTGCCGTCGAGACGTTCGTCCGGGTACGCGCGCTCTGTGCCATCCGGAGGCATCCTGCCGGTCGTCGTCGACCGTTGCGACCTCGTCATGTTGCCTCCCTGTGTGGTGTGGCCTCAGGAGACGACCGCGGGGTCGATGCCCGGCATGCCGGTGACTAACCCGGGGTACGTGAACCACTACTATCCGTTTCTTTGCCGCGCGGCGGCGGCGCGGGCAGCCGGTAGGCCCGGCGCAGGTCCGCAGCCTGCCGGTCGTTCCCGAGCCGGCGCTCGTCGCGCCGCAGCGCGGCGGCGCCCGCGTCCTCGTCCATCGACGCCGCCAGCCTCAGCTCCTCGCGGGCGGCCGCGTACTCCTCGTACCGCGCGGCCATGCGCTCGGAGACCTCTCCCGCCTTGGCGCGCCGCGCCCTGGCATTGCGATTGAGCTGGAAGGCGTCGACCTCCTCGTTGGTCTCGCCCTCCCACAGCGCGCCGCGTTCCAGCCGTGCGTAGGCGGTCCGGTCGAGGTTGCGCTTGAACAGCAGCGGCGCCAGGTCGATACCGAGAATCAGCAGGCTGATCAGTATTCGCCACACCTTGACGGAGTTGTCGCTCGCGGTGAGCCGCCAGAAGCCCTTCTCCCGCATCAGGAGGTCGTTGGCGTTCCCGATCGACCGCCATTCCGTGTCCGCGTACTGCGCGCGGCGCTGGTCCCTGGTCACCCGGAAGGAGTCCAGCCGGGCCTGGGCGGCGTCGCGCGCGGTGCGCAGACCCGGGATCTGCCCGGCCGCGGCCTGCAGCTCGCCCAGCTTGACCTGGTAGATCGGCCCCCGGCCGCCCAGGCAGCCGTCGCCGCCGGTCAGCTGGCAGTCGACCTCGCCGGTTTTGGAGGTCACCAGGTTCTCGGCCGCGGCGAGCTGGGCGCGCTGGTCGTCGAGGGCTGCGACCAGGCCCGCCTCGGTGGTTCGCTGACCGGCGTCCCAGGACGCCATCACCCCGGCGAGCTCCTGCTGGCGCAGCTCCGCGACCCGTGGCTCGATCGACGCGTCGAAGAAGCGCAGCAGCAGCGACTCACCGACCAGGATCGCGCCGATGATCGCGATCACGATCCGGAGCGCGCCCGTCGGCAGCAGCCGGCGCTGTCGGATGCGCTCCTTGCCGCCCTTTCCAGCGAGCCGCAGAGGTCGGATCGTCAGCAGCACCGACCGGTCGATGCAGAAGATGAAGGCCGCGTAGAAGATCCCATAAGGCAGCGCTGCCAGCGTCGACGTGCGGAAGCCGAACGCCGCGACCGAGGATCCCGCGTAGGCCGCGAGGCTCGCCGTCAACAGCATCAGCGCGCCCGCGCTGGCGTATCTCGATCGGTCCCGTTCGGTGACCGCGCGGTGGTCGGCCCCGGTGCAGCCGATCAGCAGGTCGACCGCGGTCCGGCGGGCGCCGACCCCCGACCCCCGGCCGCGCCGGCGCGATGCCCGGGATCCGTCTGGCTCCGCCATGGCGACGGCGGCGTCGCCGCCGATCGGCGCGTTGTCGCCGTCAGCGCCGTCCAGCCGATCGCCGCCGGAGTCCATGCCGGCACCATAGCCGTTTCAATCACTATCCGCATTCGATCAGTTACGTTAAGGCGCCGATGTGGGCCGTCGGGCGCCGCCGTCCGCGCGGCACCCCGGGGCGCTGACTAACGTCTGTCCAGGAGCCGGAGGATCTCCTGCGCCGAGGCTTCCGCCTGGACACCTGGATCGAAGCGGTCGCCGACCCGGGGTCCCGCGGCGCGACGGCCGCGATGGGCACCGCGGAGACGATCCGCTGGGAGGGGCCGGTCAGCGGCCCGATGAACGGAGGACAGGACCAATGGGGCAGATCAACGTTGTGACGCAGCGGTCACTGGCAGCGCCGACGGATCGGGTCCTCGACCTGGCCGCCGACTACGCCGGAACCCGCGCCGAGCTGTGGCCGGAGAACATCACCGACTACCAGGTCCTCGCCGGCGGCAAGGGCGCCGGCACCCGGATCAGCTACCGGCTGCACGCGACCAAGAAGCGGATCCGCGACGTCGCGGCGGAGGTGTCGGCGCCCGACCCCCAGACGCTCGTCGAGGCCGACCAGAACTCGACCCTGCGGACGGTCTGGCGGGTGCGGCCCGAGGGCGACGGCAGCCACGTCACGGTGATGACCACCTGGACCGGCGCGGGCGGCGTCGGCGGCCTCTTCGAGCGGATCTTCGCTCCCGGCGGCGTCAGCAAGCTCTGGACCGCCGTCCTCGACAACCTCAGCACCCGCCTCTGACGGCTTCCGCGCCCGAAAGGCGAGCGATCCCTGGGTGCCAGGGCTACCAGGTGCGCGCGAGGACGTTGGTGACGTAGCCGGTCATGCGGTCGAGCTTGGGCTGGTCATCGGCACTGCCGGGGACGAGCTTGCCCTGCGCCCACTGGAGCGCCCAGGTCGGCACGTTGTGCGCGGCGATCACATAGATCCAGTTCCTGCCCCAGTCGGTCGCGTCGATCCGGGTACGCATCATGTGCGCGGTCGAGTCGAGCGCCCAGAAGGGGTCCAGCGCGTTGTCCTTGGTGACGTCGGGCAACGTGGTGTTCCACTGGCACAGGCCGAAGTCGGAGTTCGTGTAGTACCCGATCGCGCCCGGGTCCCAGTTGCTCTCGATCGTCGTGATGCCACGGAGCAGACCGCGGGGAACGGTGTACTTGATCGCGTAGCGGTCGGCGATCGGCATGAACAGCGCGTAGGACGTCTCCTTGTGCACCAGCCCGAGCGGACTGCGCTCATTCGCCGGGATGTACATGTCCCGGTTGATGGTGGGCTGCTTCTGCTGCTGGAAGGCGATCAGCGCGCTACGGGTCGTCTGGGAGAAGACGCCGTCGGTTGGGATGGGCTTGCTCGTGGCCTGGTGCCAGTTCAACGCCCGTTGGATCGCCTTGACGCCGGCCTTCACCGCCATGATGTCGTCGGCCGCGCTGCCGTCCGGGGACCGCTGACCCGCGCCGACGCCGTAGTAGGGACCGAATCCGGTCCCGTCGGCGCTGATGGTTCCGCCGCGGCCGTCCGACGGCCACCCGCCCCGCCCTTCGCGCACGGGTGTGGTCACGTCCGCCCCCAGGATCTTCTTCGCCCCCAGCACCCGGCCAGGGACCGCCTGGGCAAACGTTAGGGGCGTCCTGGTGCCTCCCGCGCCCGAATCGGCCAAATCGGCCTGGCGCTGGCGAAGGTGGCGGCGACCGGGGGACGAACCCCCGGTCGCCGCCGATGATGCGGTTCCGCGGCCCAATGGCTGAGGCTACCGGCGGTCCTGCTTGCTGCCACCGATGCCGTGCCTGGCCAGCGTGCGGCCGATCGCGCTCTCGAAATGCCCGATCTTCTCGCTGAACCCCTCGTGCCCGGCCTCGTGCCGACCGCGCTGGGTCTCCGTCGTGTCGGACCGCACGCGCTCGGTCTCGCTCGGGTAGACGGTGGTCGTCGTCTCGCCACGGCGGCCCGGGTCCTGGTCTCGATGCCCCCCCTCGGACGCGTGGACGTCCCGACGGCTCCGGCTGTCGACCGGCAGCGCGGCCGGGCCATCGACGCGGTCTGAGTGGGCCGTGTCGGACGGGTAAGGGTGGTCCCGGTAGTCACGCTCGACGCGGTTCATCCGGTCGTCTCGGCCGGAGTCGCGCCGCGCAGGCTCCCGCTCACGGCCCCGGCCGCCGTGGCCGCCAGGGCCGCCGAACAGCCCACCGTGACGGGCCAGCTGCTTGCTGCGTGCGCGCATCGTGGCGTGCTCGACGTCGCGAAGGCTGCGCACACTGAGGCGGCCATGCGCGGTCGACGCCACAGCCAGGATCACCGCCCCGAGGCCGTAGAAGAACAGCAGCCAGGTCCAGGCGATCCGGGCGGTCCCACCCATCGGGTAGCCCAGGTCCCCCAGGTGCAGCGGTCCGGCCAAGGTCGGGCCGATGACGAACCAGGCACCCGCGGCCATGGCGAGCCACGCGCCGAGCATCGTCGTAGCCCGATTGGCGCTGAGCATGAGCATCAGGCCACCGACAAAGCAGGCGATCCCCGGCAGTACCTCCAGCCAGAACCGAGCGGCCGTCCACGACCACGTCTGGCTGCCACCGAACCCGAAGTGGAACGCCGGTCCGATGAACGGGATGAGCGCACCCCAGGCGCCCAGAGCCATCAGCAGCAGGCCAGCCACCGCGCCGCGGCTGCGAGGTATCCGCCAGGCTCCTCTGGCTAGGTTGTATCCGGTATCTCCGGTCGCGGTCATGGGTCGCTCCCTCCGCATCGGTTCACCCCGGTCGGTGCCCCCAGTACCGCGTACTAACCGGATCCACCTCTTGGGGGTGACCCGCCCATCACGGATGGTGGTGTCGACGCGGGCCCCGCCGGGCACTGCTCCCGGCCCCGCCCCGATCCGCACCCCGTCGCGGTCCAGGCGAACGGTGAAGCCACCGGCAGGCCGGCGCGCCCGGGTACGATCAGCCAGCGGGCCGTTAGCTCAATTGGCAGAGCAGCCGGCTTTTAACCGGCGAGTTCAGGGTTCGAGTCCCTGACGGCCCACCCGTCTTCAGGTTGCTGACCTGCAGGTTTACCTCGGGCGCTTGGCCCTCTTCCCCCTCGTTGATCGTTGTGGGCGTCAGGTGGGCGTGGCGGCGCACGACGCGGCGCGGGACTGCGTTGGCCACCTTCTCGGCCGCGGCCTGGCCGGCGCTGCGCAGAAGGTGGGTGTAGAGCAGGCCGGTGATGTGCGGCGAGGAGTGGCCGAGCCGCTTGGAGACGAGGGTGATGTCGATGCCCTCGGCCAAACCGGTAGGCGCTGTGTCGCAGCCGATGGGCACCGACCACCCCCAGCCCTGCCTTGCGGGCCGCCGTCGCGGTGACGCTGCTGACCGTGTCAGGGCTCATCGGCCGGTAGGGGCCTCTGGCGCAGAGGAACACCTCGCGCAGATCGGTGCTGGGCCTGCCGTCCCGCAAATACGCCACGAGGACGCTCCCGGCGTCGGCGGGCAACGGGAGCCGCTCGTGGCTGGTGCCCTTGCCGACGATGCTGATCTCGCCGCGCCGCCAGTCGATGTCGTCCAGCCGCAGAGCGGCGACCTCGGCGGCCCGGAGGCCGAGGCGGGACAGCAGCGTCAGGATCGCCCGGTCGCGCCGCCCCACCGCGGTCGCCTCGTCGCAGGTCGCCACCATGGCCGCGACCTGCGCACCGGCCAGCGCCTTGGGCAGTCCCACCAGTCTGCGCGTGCGGGCCGTCGGCACCGCGTCGACAAGCCCGGCGGCGATCACGCCGTCGACATGCAGGAAACGCAGCAGCGAGCGCAGCGCGGTCACCGTCGGCGGTAACGACGCCGGCCGAAGCCGGGATTCCCTGACGACGAACTCAGCTACTTCCTCCGCGGTCAGCGACCCCAGATCCACCCCGTCGCGAGCCGCCAGCTTCGTCAGGAACGGACGGACAAGCTTCACCCTCAAAGTGACAGTCGATTCCGCGAGGCCCTGTTCTCCGGCGAGATAATTCGCGAAGCGAGCGAGCACAGCATCGACCGCGCCGACCGGGCCAGCGGACTTCTGGGCATCGGTCACGCCCAAGGCGCGGAGATACGCCAGAAGGGGCTCGAACGAACCGACCCGCACCGAGGCATACCGGCCAGCGGCATGGCACTCAGCGAGAAAATCCCTCACCAGATCGACGCTCAGCGCGCTAGCTCTTTGATCCCGGTCCTCCAGCCAGCGACTCACCTGGCCCAGCAGCCGGCAGTGGTGCTCCACCGTCCTCGCCGCATATCCCCGACCTGCCAACTCGCCGGCGAAACCCAACACGAACGGAGCCAACGGCCCCGACACCGCGACACTCGACACGTCAACCAAGCTCAGCCCCTCGCGAATCATGAACGAACCGGGAGAAGCCACCGTACCTGGACCGCAGATTATGCCGACAACTCATCACACAAAACACGTGCCAGCAACGACTTGCCTACAATAGTCGGCATAAAATTCGAGTCCACATAAGTTCCGTTATGCCGACGTCGGCATAAGGGCACGAATCCACACAGCAGGTTGCTGCTGCTCACGAGGTGATTCCCCGCGCGTTGGAGCGCCCACGACCGGGTCATGCCCAGCGTGCGCAGCGGGACGACGAGGGTGCCATCGTCCGCAAGCTGGCTGATCCAGGCCGGCGGGATATCCCACGCACCGACCGTGACCTCGATGAGATCGAAGGCGCGGCCAGGCTCGATCTCGAACTCGGCGTCCGCACACACGACCTCGACGTCGGAATAGCCGGCTGCGTCCAGGCACGCGCGAGCCCGGTCGGTGACCTCCTGGTCGATGTCAACAGTCATCACCAACCCGTCTGGCCCGGCGATCTCACGCAACAAGGCGGCGTTGTACCCTCCGCTGCCGATCTCAAGGGCGTGACGGCCTTTCGCCTGACCCAGCATCTCAGCGATCAGATGAGGCGCGGATACCGAACTCAGGTTCACGCCGTCCGGGCTGCGTTTCGTGATGACCGCGCCGTTCCGGTATGCCTCCTCGAGCGGCACGCCCGGCGTGAACAACTCGCGCGGCACCTTCCGCAACGCCCGCTCCACGTCGGCGCGCATCGTCAGTCCCTGCCGCACATGGTGCTCGACGATCTTGTCGACGAGAGTGTTACGAAGATCCTCAGCCCGGGTGCTCGTGCCGGTGCTCATGGCGGTGCTCCTCCTTGGTGGCGGCGCTTGGTCATGCGTTTGACGCAGTAGCCCTCGTGGGTCTGTCAGATGACGGAGGCGGATACCAGGCCTGAGCAGGGCAGGGCAGGACCGGGCTGTCATGCCAGGTATCGAGGGCGCGTAGACGTTCGGCGACCCGGCGCAGGGTTTCCTCGTCCGTTCGGAACACGACTGGCCAGTTGGGCTCCGGTATCGCGCTGGATACGCGGGCGGTGAGCGGGGTGTCGTCCGGGGAGGGTTGGATCACGACGGTGCCGCCGGGGATCACTGGTGGAGATCACTTAATCGGACCATGCGGTATTCCTAGATGTCGATCTTCGTTGGTTGGTGGACATCCCCTGGTCGGCTCGGGCGGCGATGAAGCTCGTCCAGTCGTGGCGGGTGCGCTGTGCCCATCGGGCGGCTGTGGTGATGTGGATGCCGAGGAGGTCTGCGAGGACCGGGGCGGGGAGTTCGCTGGCCCAGTCCGCGAGGGCGCGGTTGCGTGAGTGGCGAGGTTCGATGCCGTGCTGGCGGAGCCGGCGGGTCAGGACCTCGTTGGAGGCTCGTGCTCCTGGGGCGCGGCCGGGGAAGAGCGGCCGGTCGGGGTCTGCGGAGTTTCGTCGTCGTGTGGCTGCGTCCTGCTGTGCGCGCACGACGGTGGCGAGCTTGCCAGGGATCAGCACCGGAACGTTGTCGAGCCGCAGGTAGGTCTCGGCCTGGTTGTGGTGGATGTCGCCGCTGGTCAGACGGGTCAGGCGGGAGATCATCTGGCCGTAGAGCAGGAGCAGTCCGCCGGCGGTGCGGACATCGAGGGGCATCTGCCCGTCGTTGAGGCAGCGCTCGAGTAGCTGCCAGCGGCTGGCCTCGTCGAGGAAGGTGTCCGGCTCGGAGTGGGGCAGCGTCGGCACCTGGAGGTCGCTGGTCAGTCGGCGGGCCCTGGTCCAGGCGAGGAAGGCGCGCACCAGGTAGCGAGTTTGAGCGGCGTCGTGCAGCCAGTCGTCGATGTCGGCCTGGCGGGCGTCGGCGAGGCTGGTGCCGCGTTCATCGAGCCAGGCGAGGAACTCCAGGGCGATGAGGACGTGGGTCCGCGCCCAGCGCGCGGCGTGTGAGGTGAAGCCCTGGCGGGCGGCTCGGGCACGGGCGCGGCGTAGGAGGTGCCACTGCGCGAACGGGCGCACGACCCGGGCGTGCGCTTTAGGGCAGCCGCTGAGGGTCTGGTCGAGCCACGGTTCGAGGCGTTCAAGGTACTCGAGACGTTCGGGCAGGACACCGGCGCGGACGAGCATGCCGCGCAGGTGGTGCAGGTCGTAGGTCTGGGGGTAGCTGTCGAGGAGGGCGTGGCTGACCCAATGCCAGTGAAACTCTCTTGATCGCGTGGGTCAGGCTGCCATGGCTGGCTGGGTGTGGTCACGTTCGGTGACATCGGGAAGCGTGAGTGTTGGGGCCGCCGTGGTGAGGGTGTCGGTGATCGGTCCGCAGATCCGGGTCTCGTAGACGACCTTGCGGGTGGTGAGGCCGGGTCCGGCGTGGGGGAACTCCGAGACGCTCTTCGCCCGGCGTTCGCGGGTGCGGTTGCGGTCGGGGGTGTTGCGCCGCCGGCTGAGTGCGCTGTGGATGGCGGCGAGCCGGTGTGCGACGACCTCGTCGGGCAGGCCGGGGGTCGCCGCGCCGAGGTGGCGGGTGAGCGCGAGCACCGTGGCCTTGGTGGACAGTTCCCGGGCCAGGACCGGCTGCCCGGCGCGGGCGCCGCGCTGGGCGGGGGTGGCCTGCGCGGCGGCGCTGCGCTGCACCGCGCGCAGGAGAGCCGCCCCGAGCAGGAGAGCGGGGATCTCCTGGTCGACCTCGAACGGGTCGGTGGCGCGCAGCATCGGCCCGGCTCCGGGTCCGGAGTCGTTCAGGGTGGCCTTGGTCTCGCGGATCGGGGTCTCGGTCGCGCCCCATCGGGCCCGGTAGCCGGCGGTGAGAGCGAGCGCGGGCAGCGCGGCGGGGTCGGTGATGTTCGTGGCCACGGCGAACGTCTCACCGGTGTGGACGCCGTCGGCGAACACGTCCCACTCGACGTCGCGCCAGCCGTGCAGCACGTCGTCGGTGCCGAGGTCGACGAGCGCCGAGCCGTCGGGCAGCCACGTGTCGACGTCGACGGTGATCCCGGCGCGCAGCCGCACCGCGAGGTTCATCCCGGCGCCGGTCAGCCGCCTCAGCCGCTCGGCGCCGGGGAAGTTACGGTCCCCGACGTGCAGGAGCCCAGGGTGACAGATCGCCGGGGTGGCGGTCGCGACCTGCTCGAGCAGCGTCTGCTCACCGGCGTCCTTCGCGCCCGAGGACGGGCCGTGGGCGTAGCCGAGCGGGGTCTTCGTCCCAGCGTCGACGTCGATCAGAAGGCGGACGTGCGGGAACGGCGCCGGGTCGGTGCCCGCCCCGAAGCGCTCCCGGTTCGCCGCCGTGTCGGGCAGCCGCAGGAGGGTCCCGTCGAAGCCGGCGACCCGGAACGCTCCCGCGGCCAGCGCCTGTGGGTCGTGCGGGTCGAGGAGCTCCGCGCGCAGCACCACCAGGACCGCCTCGCACACCGCGGCGACCACCACCCCCGGCACGCCGCGCCGCGCCCGGGAGAACGCCGGCCCGCCGGGCGTGGCGGAGCAGCGGGTGAACGGGACGTCCGCGACCGGCGCGAACAACGCCGCCAGCACGTCGTCCCACCCGGTGCCCGCCATCCACGACCCCAGGACCAGCGCCCGCACGACGACCCCCCGGGTCAACGCCAACGCCGTCTCCTGCCCGCGCACGGCGTCATCAGGTGCGGCGTCGTCGCTGCCGGGCGGTGTCGTCGCCTGGAACTGGGTGAACGCCTCGGCGATCAGCCGGTCGAGCGCGCCGGGGCCGAGCCGCCGGTCGAGCTCGGCCTCCGCCGCTCCCAGCGACACGTGGTCCGCCGCCCGGCCCGACAGGGCCAGATCCCCGTTGTCGTAGGCCCTGAGCGTCCCGGCCAGCACCGGCCGGTAGACGATCACCTGGTCGCCGTGGCGGGCCGGGAGCGCGCCCTCAGCCAGCGTGAGCAGGCCGCGGCGGTCGCGGGCCGGCGCCCGGCCGCCGCCGCGGCGCCCGGCCGTGCGAACCGGCCCCGCGGCCAGGTCCTCGGCACGCACCGCCAGCAGCCCGGCACCGACCCGGCCGAAGGCCACCCCGGGCAGCGCGACCGACGGGACGACAGGATAGAAACAGGACACGGCGGACTCCGGGTCAGGGAACTGGCTTCGACACCCTTCACCTCACCCGGAGATCCGCTCAAACCCCGCAATCCGGGCACTCCCAGCACCCAAATCCTCCGCTCCGGCGACCTCCCACCCCACCCCCGACCGTCACCCAACGTCACCGTTAGCTCAGGCGCGGCCGGGTACCTCACACCTCGCGATCAAGCGCCTTACAACGGCATTGGCTGCTGCACGTCGTCGGCCTCGCGCTGCTGCTGTTCTCGCTGATCGAGCGCGAGGCCCGCCGCGCCGCCGGCCCGACCGGGACGGTCGCCGGCCTCTACGCCCGCCGCCCGGCCAGGCCCACCGGCCGGCTCATCCTCGAAGCCCTCGCCGACCTGCGCCTCGTGCCCGCCCACGGCGGCCAGCCCGCCTACATCCCCCGGCCCACCCCGCTCCAGCAGCGCGTGCTCGACCTCCTCGGAGTCGACCCGACCAAACCCCCGTGATCAAGAAAACGGGCTGGTCAGAGACCTAAACCGAACGTGCGGAGTGCAGGCAACGGTGCCCAGGGCACTCGCCACCAGCGCGGCAAGAAGTGGCAAGAACGCCGAGTACCAGCGGACGACCCGCCAGGCGGGCTGAGCAGAGAACCGAGCCATTCCACCGCCCGGCGTGTGGGGTCATGACCCGCCGCTATCTTTCCGCCACGGTAGCGAACAACAAGCCCACCCGTCCCGCCCTTCGACCGACCGGAGTTACCGCCGCCGCCCCGCACCGCCGAGCAACTTCAGCAACGTGTAGATCCCCAGCACCGACCGGATCGCGACCAGCGCCCCCAGCCCCGCGTTGATGACCCCAGGATTCCCCCGATGTCACCGCCGACGAAAGAAGGATCGACGCGAACCCGACCACCAGCCACTCCGGCAGCGCGCGCTGAGCGGGTTAGGCGGCGTAGGGGCGCCGATGCTCGCGAGGTCGAGTTCGCGACCAATACCGTCCGCGGCAAGCTCGCCGACCTTAGGTCGCGATCAGCGAGTAGATCGAGCCGTCGGGCATCGCGGAATGGACCTCGCGTGTATCTCCCCGCTCGGCACGGTCGGGACTGGCGCTCGCCCGCGAGCGCGCGTCCGAGGCGGGGAGACGCCGGGCGAAGGCCGCTTGGACTTCGAGGACAGCGCCCATGTCGCCGGTGGACAGTTGTTGGTCGAGGTTCGCTTCGACTCCACAGCGGACGGTCAGCCTTTGACCCTCGAAGGCGAATGTGGCGCTCGTCCCGCGTGCTGTGCCGAACGGGGTCTCATAGAACGGCCGTTCTCGTGGCCTGCGGTCCAACCGCTGTCGCATGACCCTCGGCGCCCAGCGCTCGACGGCGGGCAGGTTGCCCGCGAAGTCCGCGAGCATCGCCCATGAACCAGGCAGCCCAGCGTCCACCAGATCTCGTGAGTCGACATCGCGAGTATTGTCGGCGATACGGAAGCCTCGCATCTGCTGTACACGCTCGGCTCGTACCCCGTAACTGGGCTCGTCCTCATCTTGAGGATCCAGCGCGAGATATCGCAACCCGTTGTCGGCCAGGATGGTGCTCACGGCCACGCCAGCTGGGACTCGGCCGTCCACTCTGATCCCGCCGAGCTGCTCGACGGCACTCGCCAGCTGCTGGATCGCATGTGCGGGGTACTTGGTGCCCTTACATTCGACAGCCCGCACGCGGTACCGCGAGGGAACGGAAGCGTCGTCCGCGAGCAGCAGATAGTCAGGGCGTCGCACCCCAGCCTTCTTCACCGGGTACCGCTCCCCGCCTGCGCGTACGTGGCCGTCACGGAACGCAACATCGATGTCGATCACTCGGATCACCTCGCCGGCAACGCCTGACCGCTCGAACCAGCGCTGGCCGAGAAGTGCGCCGAAGCCGATACCCAGCTCTTCCGACGTGACCCGCCTCTGGTTGCCGACGACCCCGCGACCAGGCTCACTGACACACAGCTGCGGCACCTCATCGGAGGTCAGCTCGAAGAAGCCGAGATAGCGGAGGCGACCCCACTGCAGGTACAGGTCGAGAAGGTCATCCTGATAGCGAGAGCGAGTCACGTAGGAGAGCATGTGAAGCGCCTCAACCGGCCGAAGGCGAACACCCGACTCCAACCCGACGGCGGGCGCGAGGTCCTTGTCGGCGTTGAAGCCCTTCACACTCTGGATCTTGCCGACAAGTTCGTCGTCGCTGCTTCCGGACAACTGAATCTCGGTGTCAACAACCCGTAGGGCATGGTCAAGGTCCATACACCAATGATGCCAGTCAGCACCGCAGGAACAGGTCGGCCCGCCCGGTCGCGATCAGCCTGCGGTGAGGCGGACACGCCAGTCGGCGACTCGCGACCGCAGGCCTGCCAGGTAGTCGGGGGTCGCACCGTAGACGGCGAAGTCGTCCTCGTCATCAAGCCGGGCGATCAACCCGAGCATGGCCGCGAAATGCCGGCGATCAAACCCGCCGTCAGCCTCGTAAGCGATCTCGCACAGGCGATCGAGGGTGTAGTGCCCGCCCGTGACCGCGGCGCCGATGTCCAGGAAGTCGCGGGCGGCCGCGCGGTTGCACAGCGCGTGCCGCTACGCCCCAGGCCTGTGCCCGCTGGCCAACTCGAGGAAGCGCGCCTCCCAGCGGCTACGCACCTGGGGCGGCAGCACCAGCTCACGCCACAGTTGCGCGAGCGTGCGCCCATCCAGCCACCGCGACAGGTCCGCCTTCGTCGACGCCTCACGCAGAACGGTCTCGTACATCCGGACCAGCCTGCCCTGGCTGGCCAGGTCGTACCGGCCAGAACCTGACCAGTCCAGCCACCGGTCCAGGACGACCACTCCAGCGGTCGGACCATGAAGTGTCGTTGACATGAAGATCCTCGAGGGAGTCCGCCACGGCGTACGGGCGCACGTCGGCGTACCGCGACCCAGGCGGCGGGCCCCCGGACCACGAACCGCTCATCTCCGACACCACTTCCCGGCTCAGGTCCCCTGACATAGAGCACGCCGACGGGCCGGAGCCGATGGACGAACAGAGTGCCAGTGATAGACCGATAGTCATGGCTGAGCCGCTTCGACCGCAACGGCAGGTAGGCGCCATGAGATCGCCTGCCAGGTCGCCCGGGCGCCCAGCCGCCCGACGCTGTTGACCGACGCCGGAGGCATGCGCGCATTTTCGCGCGCGCGCGATCGATTTCTCGTATGCGCGATTAGATCGCGTGGGGATCAGACGCGGCGTGCGTAGGCGGTCGCACGGCCTGCGCCAGCGGCTACCAGTGGTCCGCCATCGCGTGCCATGTCGCGCAGCAACCGGGACGCCTGGCTGGAGGACAGAGCGCACAGGTTCGCCGCGTCGCTTCGGGTGATCTGGCCTGTCAACGGTTTCCGAAATTTGACCCCCTGGGGGTCCGTGAAATTCGACCCCGGGTCGATTTTCAAGATCAGGTAGTGCGGTGTTCCCGGTGGTGCGGGTGTGCCGTGACGGTGGTGGTCTTCCCTGCGTGGTGCGCGCGGGTGATTGAGCTTCGCTGAGATCGGCGATCTTCTCAGTGGGCACGTCGTGGGGTAGGGGTCGTTCGGTGCAGACGCGGTCGAACAGGTCTCCGCGCTCATACCACTCCAGGCCGGTGCCGCGCAGTAGCGCGCTGACGAGCAGGAGCGACAACTCGCGTCGCCCGATACCGCGGCCGTCCGTGGTGGCTAGATCGAGCGCGCCACGGCTGTCGGCGGCGAAGAGGGGCATGCGCGATGTCCATGGCTATGCCGCCACCGAACGCGGCGGTTTCCGGTTCGTAGACCCCGGGCCTCCAGGCGTCCAGATGTCCGTCCGCGACGAGCTGGTCAAGGGCCGCCTCGGCCGCACGCTTCCTGGGCGTGTCGAAGAAGGACTTCGTCGCCGATGCCGTCCGGGTCTACCTTGACCAGCGCCGCGAAGAGATCCGCCGGGGCATGGCCGCCTCGATGAAGGTCCTCGACGGCTCCCTGTCCGCAAGCGTGGCCGCACTGACCGGCCTGTCAGCAGAACGGATCGAACAGCTCGGCGGCGTCGGCGGCTGGAACGAGTGACCGCATGCCGGTCGCCCGACCCTGCGCTGCCCGCGCGAAGACCTGCACCTGCCACTCCCAGCGCGGCCAGAAACCTGGCACGGGACCTCACCCATCCGGAGCCTGACCGGCGACTGGGACGACGGCCCCGTGACCAAGGCGGCCACCGCCCTGCTCCCCGAGTGGGTCCAATGGCCCGCTGAACGGGCAACCTTCCCGAACCCCTCCTCGCAGCGTCACGCACCGCTACCGAGGGCACCTTCGACCTGCCGGGCCTCGGCGCCTCCTGCATGCCCTGACGTAGAGCCACCACAGCGATGTCCGCGGCGGGCCATGGGCAGCCCGTGTCGGCCTGCCCACAACGCTTGCGGATATTGCGGCTGCTGCGGATGATGCGAATAAAGGACCGCGCCAACGCGTTGAGCGGGTCGGCGAGTCCGATGGCCCCGGAGGTGATGAGCATGCCCGCGCAGGTCGACGGCGAGACCAGACCGACGGACCGCGACCGAGAGGTCGCCCGACGAGCACACCGCCGCATCCGCGAATACCTCTCAGCGCATCCGAACGACGACCAAGACACGATCAACGCGGAACTGGTCGGCGACGAGGCTCTCGTCGTCCCCAGGGGCGCAACCGTCCTCCTGACTCAGATCCTCGGAGCCCTCGCCCGCGGCGAGGGTGTTACCGTCATGCCCGATTCGGCCGAGCTGACGACCCAGCAGGCCGCAGACGTCCTCAACGTCTCCCGCCCATACCTGATCAAGCTGCTGGAGTCCGACGAGATCCCGTACCGCAAGGTCGGCACCCACCGACGGATCAGGTTCCGCGACCTCCGCGAGTACAAGAACCGCGACGACCTGCAGCGGAGACGCACCGCCGACAGCCTGACGGCGCTGGGTGAAGAGCTGGGGCTGTACTGACCCATGGCCTTCGTCGTGGTCTACGACGCCAACGCCCTCTATGGGACCACGGTGCGCGACCTGCTGATCCGGATCGCACAGTCAGAGCTCGTCCAGGCCAAGTGGACAGACAAGATCCTCGACGAGATGCTCGACAATCTCGGGCGCAAGCGCCCGGACATCACAGGCGAGAAGCTCGGCATCCTGCGCGAGCGCATGAACGGTGCCATCAGGGACGTCCTGGTGACCGACTACGAACCGCTCGTCGAAGGTCTCGATCTGCCCGATCCTGACGACCGGCATGTCCTCGCAGCGGCGATCAAAGCCGGCGCGGAGGTCATCGTCACCAGCAACCTCAGGGACTTCCCCGCCAAATACCTGGCGCAGTGGGACATCGAGGCCAAGTCGCCTGACGCGTTCGTGCTGGACCAGATGGGCATCTCGATGCCGAAGGTAGCCGGGGCCATCCAGCAGATCGTCGACTCCAGGACGCGCCCACCGCAGTCGGTCGATGAGGTGCTCGACGAGTTGGAACGTGCGGGGCTTGTCGATTCGGTCGCAGCACTTCGCACCCCTCGCGCGCTCGATTCAGCGGACGACGACGCCCCGGCCGGCTAGCAGGGCGTCGATCGGCCTGCGCGGTGTTGCCCGGATTGCCGCCCGATCGAGCCCGCGACTGCTGGAGTCGGCTCGGCGCACGCTTGGGCCGGAGGCAACCGACACGGGCTAAGGCTACGCAGCGGGCCCCCGCCGTTTGGGCAGAGGAAGCAGTCCAGCACACCCAACAGGGCGCAACACAGCAAGATCGTTGTGGGCGTGATGTGTCCATTCCAGGTGGTGGGTTGAGTAGCCCCGCGTTGATGGTGGTTAGGGAAGACGCCACGGGGGTCATCGATGAGGAAGCCGAATTGATCAGTCTTGTGGGGCGAGGGGTGCGCGAGCAACCGCCCGATTACGTGCTAGATCCTGAATCATCTGAAATCGACCGCCATGGCTAATGGTCACCCGTCGGACCAGATAGTCTCGGTTGCCTCGTCCACGCTGCGGACAGGGGCAGGCTCCGTAACCGCCGATGTCCGCGCCGAAAACCGACGACAAACAGGTACCCAGCGGGCACCCGGCATGCCATCGGCGCCAGAACTCCCGCACCTTCGACGCTGACCGATGGTTCGGTCCGAGCATCCACCGACCGAGCATGAGACTGCAACCCGCACCCGGTCACCTGGCCCGAGCCGACGCGCCGATCGACCGCCTGACCGATCGGTTACCCGCCCGCGTGCCTGCCCGCCCGAGCCACGCACCGTGGCCACCGTTCGACCACATAGCCGATCGACCACCCCGGCGCGCGGGGCTGACCCGTCGGCGGGCGTCGATCGACGCAGACCCATCGATCGGCGCCCACCGGTCCGACCCATCGAACCGGCATACCCATCGACGCCACCCCAGCCGACCTCATGAACACCCCGAACCCGGCCGACCCCATGAACGCCGGTTACCCCATGGAGGCCCGCGACGGGTGGCGGTTCGGAAACGCTGGGGCTGAAACGTGCCACCGCCCCCGGAGCGCCGTTGATCCGGGGGCGGTGGGTCGGGTGGCGCCGGCTGGACGGGCAGGAAGGATGCCGGCCGGCGCCGGCTCAGGTGGTCACGACGCGGGCAAGCGCCTCGACCCCATCCACCGGCCGGCAGTGAACGAAGACGGTCACGTCCTCGTCTGCCGGGGCGGGAAAGTGCGGGCTGACCTGCTGCACGTCAGCGACGAGGCGGATACCGGCCACCATCGCCGCGACGTCGGCCGGAGTGCCGACGATCCGCACCCGGCACGCCGCACCGTCCAACTCCGCCCCGGCGCCGCGCTGGCCGTACCGGGCGGCCATGACTGGGTGGCGCGCGGCGGCCCGCTCGGTGGCGCTCACCGGCCGGACGACCCGTGCTGGCCAGCGGCGCGCCGGTTCCAGTGGCGCAGGATGCACGCCCGGCACGGTTCGATCCACGGGCCGCGCGGCACATCGGCCCACCGAACCGGCTCGGCCAGCGGCTCGGTTACTGGCTCGGCGACGTCGGCGCCCGCAGTCGGGCAGGATGACACCATCGGCGCTCCCTATAGCGTCGCGGCCCGTTCGGTGCAGCCACACCGGGCGGGCCGTTCTCGTTCCGGCGGACCCGGCCACTCGGGCGGCCCGCGTCCAATCGGGAACGGTAGCGCGTTTGCATCGACCGCGACAGACCCGGTCGTGCATCGACCCATCTGCAATCAGGGTAGAGACGCGTGGGGCACAGCACCGGGCCACGGGCCGCGACACCGGATGAGTTGATCGGTATGGCCGAGATCCGGGCCGTTCTTGGGGTCGGAAAGGCACGGGCCTACACGATCACGCGGGACCGCTCGTTCCCGGCGCCGTGGTACGAGGGACCCGACGGGCAGACCCGTCTTTGGCTTCGGCCAGACGTCCACGGCTGGCTAGACACCTACCGCCCGGGTTGGCGGGACGCCCCGCCGGTCCGCTGACGGGCCGGCACGCAGCCGGCAGTTCCATGGCCTACAGCGATCCACCACAGTTCCATGGCCTGCACAGCGGCCGGGCCTCGACGGACGAAGCGGGCCGCTGTGCAGGTGGGCGCCGCTACCTGCTCGGGCGCCCGGTGGTCGCCATCCCGGCTAGACGAGACGCCCCGGGCTGGCCGTCCGCCTCGTCGGCGCGCTGCCCGTCCCGGACGGCTGCACGGTCAGCGTGACCGTGTCCAACAACGTCAACGACACGTCGCCGAACTGGTTGGTGAGCACCACGTCCGTGAGCCGATCCGTCCCGCTCAACCGGCGGAGAGCGGCCCGCAACTCCGCCACCGTGCAGCCAGCCGGCAGACTCACTCGGACCAGCGGACCGGCCGGCGCCGACGAGGATGCGGCCCGGTCCGCCTCGACGTCCCGAACGGCGCTGACGACCGGCCCGGCCGGCTCGGCGGGCGCCGCGACGAGGACCGGCCGCGTCACCTGACCACCCGACCGGCCCGAGCCGACGAGACGAGGCGCAGGCCGAACCGACGCGGGCAGGGTGCGGACGATGGGCACAGGAAAGCTCCGTTCATGAGCAGGTGGTCCGCAGGTCACGGCCGGCGAACCCGCGCCAGACCGGACCACACGGGCGGGATCGGATGCAGGCAGCGCCGGACGTCGAGGCGGCCGGGTGCCCGGCCGAGCCGGGTGGAATGGGCCGCGCGAACCACGGGCCGGCAGCTACCGGCAGTAGCCGAATTTCGGGGCATACCGAGCACTCGGCACGGTCAAACGGGCTGGCTGGCCGTGCCATCCGCCTAGCACACGACAAGCACACGGCGCCCGATCGCGCCCGTTTTGGATCACTCGTACCCGGTCGCGCCCGAGCCGGAAAGTGCTGCGGCGTAGGCACTTTCACTCTTGGCCGTCCGTACCCGGCCGAGCCTGAGACCGGCTTTTAACCGGCGAGTTCAGGGTCGAGTCCCTGACGGCCCACCCGTTCACAGGTCCGTGACCTGCCGGTTCCTTCATCATCTTCCCGTGCTGGGGCTCTAAAAATGACCTCAAGGTCGTTGTGGTCGGTATGTGGTCGGTGGAGCGCCGGCATGTGGCGCGGCCATCGCGGCGGCCACCTCGCATCGACCGCTCTCCGACCCGTCGCGGGGGGTGGCCGGGGCAGAGTGCCAGCCATAGACGGAGAGCGAGGACCGGCCGTTGGACGCGAGGGCCAGCCCGAGGCTCTCCGCGAGTCCAGTTGGACGCTCACCCCAATGCGATCAGGTCCGCACGGGGATCACATGCAGTGTGCGTAGGCAGCCACGGAGTCAGCGCCAATGGCTACTGATGGTCCGCACCGCCGCCCACCGGGGCGGTCGGTCGGCCAAGTCCTGGTCAGTCGCTGGTGAGCGAACACGCCAGTCCGCGACTCGCTGCCGCAGGCCGGTCAGGTAGTCGGGAGTCACACCGTAGACGGCGAAATCGTCGTGGTCATCGAGCCGGCCGATCAACCCGAGCATGGCCGCGAACTTCCGACGGTCAAACCCGGGGTCAGCCTCATGAGCGATCTCGCACAGGCGATCCAGGGTGTAATGCCCGCCGCTGATCGCGGCGTCGACGTCCAGGAAGTCGCGGGCGGCGGCACGGTTGCACAGCGCGTCGACCTTGCCGGCCATGACGTCGTCCGGGTGGAGCACCGGCCCGAGTTCCGGGCGGGCAGTCAGCCGGCGGTCCGTCCGCGCGGTGCTGGCCTTGTTCGCGAACCTCTCCGGCCAGCCGTGGTCCGCGGAGCGGGCGAAGGCGACGATCTCCTCGCAGGGCACGGCGGCCAGCGCGTCCACGAACGGCCAGCGTGTCACCCTCGTGGGCGTCAGGTCTGCGCCGGAGGCCTTCGAGGACGCCGTCTCATGCCAGTCCTCGCGGGACAAACAGCGCAAGCGATTCCTCGGAGGCCCTCGTGCCCAGTGAAGGTAGAGCCATCAGCGGCACCATCGCCGGTGACAGGCTGCTCGACCTGCTCGAGTCCGGCTGGCGACGAGAGCTCCGGGCGGGTGCCGTCGCCGGGCGGCTTGAGGCAGAGCCTGGGCTCGCGCAGGCGGTGGCCACGGCGCTGGGAGCACAGTCCCGGGCTCTGAGGGCCGGCGGGGTGGCGCGGAGGTGGCCGGCCTGCGTCGTCGTCGGGATCGCCCGCGCCGCGGCCGGGTCCGACCCGACGGCGTTCTGGCCTGCCTGGCACCGGGCCGCTGGGCTGCGGTCAAGTGCGCGGTCCGCCCGTGAGTGGGGCGACGCGTTCCTCGCGGCGCTCGGGGCGCTGGGACTGCCTGCCGAGCCCACCGCGGAGGTGGCCGTGCTCGCCCATGCGACCACGCCGGAGGACCACGCCGGTTCCGAGGGCGACCGCTCCGACGGGGTGGGCCAGGCGCGCCTTGACCCGTTCGGCGGCGGGGTCCTCCTGACGGACGGCGTATCGGGACAGGCCCGCGCGGCGCTGCCGGAGGAGATCACCGCCGAGGGCGCCACGTTGCTGGCCTTCGACGAGGACGGGGCACTCGTGGACGGGGCGCTGCCCGCCGACGCCGTCTGGGTGCTCTGCCCGGCGGGCGCCGAACTGCGCTCCGACATGCCGGTTCGGACCCTCGTGACGAGCACGCTCCCGCTGGCCTGGCGTGGCTGGCGCCTCATCCAGGTGGACCTGCGGGGGGCTTGTTGGATCGCCCTCGGCGACAATGCCGATGCCGAAGACAGCCGTCGCCTCGTGCGCGGCCGGACCAGGCCGGTGCTGCGCACGGGCCCGCCGATCCCCGGCGTCACGACCGCCGCCGGCAGGCCCGTCCTCACCTCGCCCCCCGAGGTTCTGCTCCCACCCGGTCAGGCCACCTTCCGGGTCGAGGCGCGGCGGACGGACTCCGGGGCCGCCCTCGCGAGTGTCACGACGACCGGTGACACGTGGCGACCGGACGTCCTGTGGCGCGGTGTGCGGCGGCCATTGCTCGGCGAGCTCGTGATCTCTGTGATCCCCGGGCTGCGCCGCACCGTGGTGCTCGCGGAGGGCCTGGGCGTCACCTCGTACCCGGCCCCTCGGCTCACCAGCGCCAGGGGGCTCCAGCCCGCGGAGGCGGTGATCTCGGCCCCGCCGGGCATGACGGTCTCCCCGGCCGCGGCCGCGTACCAGGAGGAGACGGTGACGCGGGAGGTCACCTGCGTCGCCGGCGCGGTGGTCCAGCGCCTGGCCGTGACCCCGCCGCACCTGCGGCTGCGGATCGATCCCGAACCGGGCAGCGGCGCCGAGGGGACCGGGTGGCACCACACGGGCCCGCTGCGCCTCACCCACGACGACCTGTGGCGCGGGGGCCTGCTGCGCATCGACCTGCCGGGCGCCGCCACGCCACCGGCGATCACGGTCATGGCGGGCGGAGAACCCGTCCAGGTCCTGGGGGCGCTGCGCGACGGCCGCTACCCGCTGCGCCGCATCCTGGACACGGCGGCCGTCCACGGCGACACCGAGCTCACCATCACCGTCGACGACGGAACCGTCGTGACGTTCGCCACCGTGACCGGCGCCGGCCCGGCCAATGATCCGTGGACGGTCACACGGGCCTGACACCGCGCCTCCCCCTCGCGCGGGCCACCCGCGAGGGCCCCGAACAGCGGGAAATCCCGACGCGAGATCCTTCAGCGATGGACGTGATCGCCACCGCCGAGCACCTCAGCCTGACGTACCGCCGCTACCTGCGGTCGCTGCTGCCGGTGCGCGACCCGAAGCTCGCGCGGGCGCTGCGGGACGCGATCGACGCCAGCCCGCTGCTGACCAAGGGGCCGGTGCTCGAGGCGACACCGCCGTACGCGGCGGGCGCCAGCCTGCGGCAGCTGATCGCCGACGGTGTCCTGCCCAGCGGGTTCGCCCGGCTAGGCGGGCCCGCGCTGCCGCTGGACCGGCCGCTGTACGCGCACCAGGAAATGGCGATCCGCAAGGCCGCCGCGGGCCGCAACCTCGTCGTCGCGACCGGGACCGGGTCGGGCAAGACGGAGAGCTTCCTGCTGCCGGTCCTCTCCGAGCTCGTCCGACAGCGGGAAGCCGGGACGCTGGGCCCAGGGGTCCGGGCGCTGCTGCTGTACCCGATGAACGCCCTGGCCAACGACCAGGTGCGCCGCCTGCGGCAGGTGCTCGCGGGCACACCCGAGATCACGTTCGGCCGGTACACCGGGGAGACACCGGAGCGGCCCGCCGAGGGCGCCTCCCTGTTCGAGGCCCTGAACCCGGGCGAGGCCAGGCTCCCGAACGAGCTGCTCTCCCGGGCCGAGATGCGCGACAGCCCGCCGCATCTGTTGCTGACCAACTACGCGATGCTCGAGTACCTGCTTCTGCGCCCCGCGGACATGGACCTGTTCGAGGGGCCGCACGGCGGGCACTGGCGTTTCGTCGTGCTGGACGAGGCGCACGTCTACGACGGGGCGAAGGCCGAGGAAGTCGGCATGCTGCTGCGCCGGCTCAAGCAGAAGGTCTTCTTCCAGGGAGCGGACTCCGCCCGCTCGCTGCAGGCCATCGCGACGTCCGCCACGGTCGGCGACAGCCCGGCGGCCGTCATGGAGTTCGCCGCGAAGCTGTTCGACGCCCCGTTCGAGTGGAGCCCCGGCAACCCGACCCGCCAGGACCTTGTCCAGGCCACCCGGGTGACGGCGCCGGACGGCCCGGTCCGGGACGCCCCCGGCCTGGGGCTGGACGACGCCGCCGGCCTCGGCCAGGTCCGCGCGCTCCTCGCCGGCGGGCCGCGCCTGTCCACCGATCTGGCCGCGGCCGCGGGGATCTCCGGGGCCCGGCTGGCGGAACTGGTCGCGCTCGGCACGGCGACCCGGGACGCCTCGGGCGCGCCGGTGCTGTCCGCGCGCTACCACCTGTTCGCCCGCGCCACCGAGGGCGCGTTCACCTGCCTCGCGGGTGACGCCGGGAGCGGGGGCGGGCCGCACGTCGCACTGGCCCGGCGCGAGGTCTGCCCCGACTGCTCGGCCGCGGTGTTCGAGTTCGGGTGCTGCAAGCGGTGCGGCGCTGTGCATCTCACCGGCGTCATCCGCAAGGAGAGATCCGGGGAGTACTTCACCTCCCGGGTCGCGCGTGGCGACCGACGCGCCTGGCTCGTCCTCGGAGACACGCCGCGGCCGCGGGGCGCGGCGCAGCCCGAGGACGCGGCGCAGGGGGCCGACGAGGACGACGCCGCGTTCGAGGAGACCGCCGAGCAGGACGCCAAGGACGCGAAGGACGCGAAGGACGCGAAGGACGCGAAGGACGCGCTGCTGTGCGGCAGGTGCGGCGCGCTGCACGCGCCCACCGCGACAGGCGCCGTCGCCCCGTGCGGATGTTCCGCCGCGTACCTGCGTGCGGTGCGCCGGCTGCCGGGCCGGTCCGGGACGCCGCGTGGCTGCCTGTCGTGCGGCGCGCGCGGCACCGGCATGATCCGGCTGTTCGAGAGCGGCAACGAGGCCTCCGCCGCCGTCCTCGCGACGGCTCTCTACCAGGCGCTGCCCGCCGACGACGAGTTCGCCGGGCGGCCAGGAGGCGGCCGCAAGCTGCTGGCGTTCAGCGACAGCAGGCAGGCGGCCGCGTTCTTCGCGCCGTATCTCGAGTCCAGCCACGCGCTGGTACAGCAGCGCCGCCTGATCCTCGACGGGCTGGCCCGGGCGACCGCGTCCGACCCCTCGTGCTCCGTGGACGACCTGATCGAGGCGGTGGCCGCCGAGGCCGGGGCCGCCGGGGTGTTCGGGCGCCGCGAGTCCCGGCAGGCACGCCGGCGGGAGACCGCCCGCTGGGTGGCGCGCGAACTGATCGCCCTCGACGAGAGGCAGTCGCTGGAAGGTCTTGGCCTGCTGCGTGTCGCCCTCGACGTCGACCCGGCGTGGCGGGCGCCGGCCCCGCTGCTCGCGCTCGGCCTCACCGCCGACGAGTGCTGGCTGCTGCTCGGCGAGCTCGCGCGGACGCTGCGGCTGCAGGGCGCGCTGTCGATGCCGGAAGAGGTCGACCCGGCGGACGAGATGTTCGACCCGCGCCGGGGACCGATCTACGTCCGCGTCGACGGCGCCGAGGCGAAGCTCAAGGTGCTCAGCTGGCTGCCGACCCGCGGTGTCAACAGGCGCCTGGACTACGTTCGCCGCGTGCTCGGCGCGGGCGGTGCCGACCCGCGGGAGACGCTGGCCGGCTGCTGGCGGGCGCTGACCGCCGTCCGGGGCGGTTGGCTCGCCGGAGCGGCGCTGCCGAAGGCCGGCCAGGTCTACCAGGTCGACCACACCTGGCTGACGCTCGCGCCGGGCGGCGCAGGGGACCTGCACCAGTGCGACGTGTGCCGCCGCCGGGTCTCCGTGTCCGTGCGCGGCGTCTGCCCGACACTGCGCTGCGCCGGCCGGCTGGCGCCGGTGACCGCCGCCACCGACAACGACGACGAGCACTACCGGGCGCTCTACCAGCGCACCGCGCCGGTCTCCCTGACCGCCCGCGAGCACACCGCCCAGTGGACCGGGCTGGAGGCGGCCGACATCCAGCAGCGTTTCCTGGCCGGGGAGGTGAACGTGCTGTCCTGCTCCACGACCTTCGAGCTCGGCGTGGACGTCGGCGCGCTGAACGCCGTGCTGCTGCGCAACATGCCGCCCACCACGGCGAGCTACATCCAGCGGGCCGGGCGGGCGGGCCGCCGCGCGGGCTCGCCGGCCCTCGTGCTGACCTACGCGCAGCGCCGCTCCCACGACCTGTCCCGCTACGCCGCGCCCGAGACGATGCTGACCGGCCAGGTCCGCGCCCCCTACGTGCCGCTCGGGAACCCGAGGATCGACCGGCGCCACGCGCACTCGGTGGCGCTCGCGGCGTTCTTCCGCGACGCGAAGGAGGACGCCGGCCAGGAATGGAAGACCGCGGGTGCCTTCTTCCTCGGCGAGCGGGGCGGGGCTACCGGCCGGCCGGGCCCGCTCTCCGCGCCGTCACAGCTGGTCCGCGGCTTCCTGACGCCGGTACCGGACGATGTCGACGCCGCGCTGAGGGCGGTCCTGCCCAAGTCCGTCCACGAGCAGATCGGCCTCGACTCCGGCGCCTGGGTGGACCAGCTCGACGCGCTGCTGGCGGCGGTCCGCGCCGAGCTCGCCCAGGACGTCGCCCTGTTCGAGGAGCGGCGCAAGGAGGCGTTCGAGTCCCGGCGCAGCGACCTGGCCGCCCGGTTCGAGCGGTCCATCAACACGATCACCCGGCGGTCGCTGATCGGGTTCCTCGCCAACCGCAACATCCTGCCCAAGTACGGGTTCCCGGTCGACACCGTCGAGCTGCGTACGGCGCACTGCGACTCCCAGGTGGGGGCGCGCCTCGAACTGACCCGTGACCTGGCGATGGCGATCCACGAGTACGCGCCCGGCTCCGAGCTGGTCGCCGGCGGCGTGCTGTGGCGCAGCGCCGGGATCTACCGGCTGCCCGGCCGGGAGCTCATCACCCGTTCCTACACGGTCTGCCGCGGCTGCCAGCACTACCGCGAGGGCGGCGACGACCTCGAACCGGCGTGCACGGCCTGCGGGCGGCCTGCCGACGGGCCGGTGCGGGAGTACTGCGTGCCCGAGTTCGGCTTCGTGGCCGACCCGCGCACAGCCAAGCCGGGCACCGCCCCGCCGCTGCGCGTCTGGAACGGCGGCGTCCACGTGGTGTCCCTCGGTGCGGAGCTCAGCGAGAGCCGCTGGCGGTCGGCGGACGGCGCGATGGCCTGGTGCCACAGCGGCACGCGGGGCCGGCTCGTGTCGCTGTCCGAAGGGCCGGGCGGCGCGGGCTTCCTGCTCTGCGACTGGTGCGGCTGGGGCGGCGCCAACCACGGCCGCGCACCCAAGTCGCACATCAACCCGCTGCGCGGCAAGCCGTGTACCGGCCCGCTGCGCTGGCGGTCGCTGGCGCACACCTACGAGACCGACATCCTGCGCGTCCAGGTCGACGCGCCCGGTCTGGGCGCCACCGGCTCCGGCACCGACGAGCGGGCGCGGTGGCACTCGCTGCTCTACGCGTTGCTGGAAGGCTGCGCCGAGGGCCTGGAGATCGGCCGGAGCGACATCGACGGCGTCGTGCACGCGGGTGCCGACGGACGCAGTGGTCTGGTGCTGTTCGACACCGTCCCCGGCGGGGCGGGCAGCGCGGCGCGTATCGCCGCGTCGCTGGATATCGTCGTCGACTCCGCTCTGCGGCGGGTAAGCGCGTGTGACTGTGGCCTCGAGACATCCTGTTACGGCTGCCTACGGACCGCCGGCAACGAGCGCTACCATGAAGATCTGTCACGCGGCGCGGCCCTGGCAATTCTCCGGTCGTTGTCCGGACTGCACGCCGACGATGACCGAGATGACTGAGCAGCATACCGAGCACCGTCTTGAGCCATTCCGACCGCGTATTCGCTGGGATACCGAAACCCATGACAACGACAAGCGCCCAGGACTCACTGGCCACGCCGGGTGGCATTCCCGCGCCGGGCGTGCCGGGCGGCGCCTTCGGTATCGCGGCGTTCACCGCCGACGACCGCCTGCGCCTGTTCCACTTCGCCGCCACCGAGAAGCGCCACGAATACCTGTGGCTGATGCGTGCCCTCGACCGGGCACGCGCCGACTACCAGGTGCTGGTACACGTTGCCGATGCCCAGGCGGCGCTCGACGCCCTGGCCGAGGAGCGCCCGGACGCGCGGGTGCCCGACGTCCAGTCCCTGCTGGACTCGCTCGCCGACTGGAAGGTCCTCGACCGCTCCTATGACGGCACCCGGGCCGCGAACCTGGCCGAGTACCGCAACCGGCACTACGTCTACCAGTTCACCCAGGCGGGCTACCGCGCCTACCGGGCGGTGGAGGACGTGCTGTCCGCCAGCCTGGAGGACGCGCAGCTGTCGCGGCTGGTCTTCCCCGATATCCTGGCGGACCTGCAGGCGCTCGCCGAGGCGGTGCGCGAGGGCGACGCGCCAGAGGTGTACCGCAAGCTGTCCCGCCTCGACGGCGTCCTCGCGGACATGGCGCAGCGCGCCGCCCGATTCTACCTGATGCTCGGCGACCTGTCGCGGACGAACGACACACGCCCCGAGGTCTTCCTCGCGCACAAGGACGCCCTGCTCGCCCATATGCGCGAGTTCCATTCCGAGCTCAGCAGATACGCGCCGCTGCTCGCCGACGCGGTCGAGGCGGTGGGCGCCGAGGGCCCGGACCGGGTCGCGGCGCTGGCCGCCGAGGCCGACGACTCCCTCTTCCGCTCCCGCGACGGGACGGCGGAGTGGCGACGGCGCTGGGCCGGCCTTGTCCAGTGGTTCGGCACCTCCCAGGGGGGAGCACAGCGGGCCAGCGAGGCGGACCGGCTACAGGACGCGACGATCACTGCCATCGCCAACGTCACCGCCCTGCTGCGGCGGGTGACGGAGTCGAGGAGGGGCGGCGTCAGCCGCGAGAGCCAGCTGCGCCACCTCGCGCAGTGGTTCGCCAGCCTGCCCGCCGACACCGACGCGCATGCGCTGTACCAGGCGGTCTTCGGTCTCGGCGGGCCGCGGCACGTCGCGGCCGGCTACGAGGACCCCGAGCTGATCCCCAGCAGGCAGTCCTGGTGGGAGGCCGAGCCGGTGGCACTCTCACGCACCCTCGTGCGGGTCGGCCGCAGAGCCGGGCTGCAGGGCCCCGGCCGGCTCCAGCGCGACGAGGCGGCGAAGGAGTGGCTGCGCGCCGAGCAGCTCAAGGCCACCACGCAGCGCCGTTCCGCGATGGCGCGGCTCGCCGGCAACGGCGTCCACGACCGCGTCCTCGACGAGGCGGAGACCGAGGCCCTGCTCGGCCTGCTCAGCATCGCCCTGGTCGCCCGGGTCCCGGTCAGCCGGACCGTCGGCTCCGGCCCCGGCCCGGTCGCCACCGGCTCCTCCGACGGCGTGCGCCTCACGCTGCGCCCCGGGCCAGGCGTCACGACCGTGCGGACGGTCCGCGGCAGGCTGCACCTCGACGGGCTGGCGATCGAGGTCAGGAGCGCCGGCTCGGGGCTGGTCGCGCCTGCGGCGGCGGTCCCGGCGTGAGGGTCGCTCAGAACGTCAGCGCCCTGGATCTCGACGAGTACCAGCAGGCCGCCCGTCAGGTGCTGCGCCATCCGCTCATCACGGCGTCCTACCCGGACAGGACCGCACTTCCGCTGGTCCGCAAGTGGGCATCGCAGCTGCGCGTGGACCTCGCCGAGACGCTCGGGTACACCCTGGTCAGCGACGGCGACACGGTCCGGCTGCGCCGCGTCCAGGACACCCTCGACGCGACGCACCCGGCGTTCACCCGGGCGAGGAAGCCCTTCGACCGCCGCCGCTACGCCTACCTTGTGCTCGCTCTGTCGGTGCTGGGCCGCGCCGGCACCCAGATCGCCCTGTCCGAACTCGCCGACGCGGTGGCCGCCGAGGCCGGACGGGTCGACGGCCTCGGCATGGACAATGCGCGGAAGCCCGACCGGGACGCCTTCGTGGACGCGGTCGCGTGGCTCGAGACGCGGGGCGCGCTGCGCATGGCCGACGGCAGCGCTGTGGACTGGGTCAACGACCCCGAACGCGCCGAGGCGCTCTACGACATCGACCGGGAGATCACCGGGGCGGTCTACGCCCCGAGCCGTGTCCTGCAGCACCTGAACTCGGTGACCGGCCTTCTCGGCGACGCCGCGAGCGCGGGCCCGGCGCAGGGCATCAACGCCGAGCGCCGACGCACCGGCCGCCGGGCCCGCCGCCTCGCCCTGGAACAGCCCGTCGTCTACTACGCGGACGTGGACGAGGGCCTGCGCGGCCAGCTGCGGGCCCCTGCTCTCGCCGAGGACCTGGAACGCCTCACCGGGCTGCCGCTGGAGCGCCGCGCCGAGGGAGTCGCGCTGATCAACACGGGCGGCCGACTCACCGACATCACGTTCCCCGGCACCGGCACGGTCGCCCAGGCGGCGCTGCTGCTGTGCGCCCGGATCGCCGGCTACCTGACGTTCAGCCCGCACCGCGTCGAGAAGCTGCCCGCCGCCACGGCCGCCGAGCGGCTCGCCGACGCTGCCGCCCGCATCGACGCGGCGCTGCCCGCGCGCTCCGGTGTCACCGCCCTGCTCGCGGACGCCGCCGACGCCGCAGCGACCGACGGCGCCGGGCAGCCCAGTGCCGCAGCGACGCCCGGCGGCGCGCTGCCTTCGGGTGACGCTCTGCCTTCTGGTGACGTGGCGGCCGAGGCGACGAAGGCAGCCGGTCGCGAGGCCACCTATCCGTTCCTCAGCGACTCCTGGCTGCGGGCGGAGCTCACGAAGCTGGTCGAGGAGTTCGGCAGCGGCATGTCCGAGCGCCAGATCGCCGATCCGGCCAGTCTCCTCGACGACGCCCTGAACCTGCTCGCCAGCGTGGGCTTCGTGGCCCGTACCGACGGCGGCGCCCTCATCCTGCCCCTGCTCGCCCGCTACCGGGGCGTCACGGCCCAGCTCAAGGAAACGACCAAGTGACCAGGTACGAGCCCACCCGGGCCGGGATCATCAACATGTGGGACTACCGGGACGAGGAGTTCTCGTTCGCCCACGGCTGGCTGGTTTTGCGCGGGCCGAACGGGTCCGGCAAGACCAAGGCCCTCGAAGTCCTCTTCCCCTTCGTCCTCGACGGCCGGATCGACCCGAAGCGGCTCAACCCGTTCGCCGCCGAGGACCGGACGATGAAGTCCAACCTGCTGTACCGGGGCATGGACAACGCGGTCGGCTACGTCTGGCTCGAGTTCCGCCACCGCGACACGAGACAGGCGGTGACCGTCGGCATCGGGCTGCACGCCCAGCGGCACCGGGACACGCCGGTGCGCTGGCACTTCGTCGCCGACGGCCGGGTCGGCGAGGACTTCTCGCTGCTCACCGACGACGACCGGCCGATGACGCGCAAGCAGCTCGCCGAGGAGATCGGCGACGCGAACATTCACGCCTCGGCGACAGAGTACCGGGCCGCGATCGACGCCCGGCTCTTCGAGCTCGGCGCCGAGCGCTACGAGCAGCTGGTCACCCTGATCCTCACGCTGCGCAGGCCGCAGCTCGCCAAGAACCTCGACCCGGTCAGGCTGTCGGACACGCTGACCGACGGCCTGCGGCCCGTCGGCGACGACCTCATCAACGAGGCGGCGCGCAGCTTCGACGATATGGAGGCGGTCACCCGCACCCTGGAGGGCCTGGTGGCCACCGACGAGGCGACTGCCGCGTTCCTCGCCAGCTACACGACCTACCTGCGCACCCACGCCCGCGCCGCCGCCGACGCGCTGACCCGCCGACGCGAGGCGACGCAGGCCCACCGCGCCGCGGCCGCGGCGGACGAGGAGGCCGAGCGGGCCGCGCACGACGGGCAGCGGGTCGCCGAGGACCGCCGCGAGCAGGCCGAGACGGCCGTCGCCGGGCTGCGCGGCCGGATCGAGCAGCTCAGGGCGAGCAGCGCCTACCAGGCGGTCGAGCAGATGGGCGACCTGGAACGCCTGGTCCGCACCTGCCTGCAGACCGCCAACGAGACGAGGGCCGAGCTGGGCCGCCGCCAGGCGGCAACCGCCCGCGCGCGGTCCGAGGCCGAGCGGGCGGGCACCGAGCTCGCCGACCTCTCCGCGGCGGCGACCCGCGCCGCGGCGGAGCTCCTCGACCATGCGGCGCGGGCGGGGATCGAGTGGCAGGCTGCCGACGCCGAGGCGGCCGGAGTGGTACGGCGGGCCAGCGCCCGCGCTGCCGTCCGCCTCGAGAACGTCCGGGCCGTCCGCGCGCCCGACGCCGAGCATCGCAAGGCCGAGCAGGCCCGTGACCTCGCCCGGATCGCCCTTGACCGCGCAGCCCAGGCCCGCACCGACGCCGAGCAGGCCGAGCAGGCCGCCGACGGCGCGGTCGCCAGCGCCGTCGAGGCCGCCGGGCAGGCCCTGGCCGCCTGGTCGTCCCGGCACTCCGGGCTGTTGCCCACGCACAACTGGGCGGACCTCACCGAGGCGCTGGGCGACGCGCTGACCCTGTTCGGCGAGCCGGGCGCGGCGCTGCCGGAGAGCACGTACAACGCCGGGACTGCCCCGGCGGAACACCAGGTCCGCGACGAGCAGGCGGCACTGCGCGCCCAGCACACCGCCCTCGCCGCAGAGCGGAAGGCCGTGACCGCCGACCGGGCTGCCATCGCCGCCGAGCGAGATGACGCCCCGCCGCGGTATCCCGGACGGACCGCGGACCGCACGGATGTCGCCGGCGCCCCGCTGTGGCGCCTGGTCCGCTTCGCGCCCGGCGTCGACGACACGCGGGCGGCGGCGATCGAGGCGGCCCTTGAGGCCAGCGGCATGCTCGACGCCTGGGTGTCGCCGGACGACCACGCCAGCCTGCTGGCCGCGCCCGGCCATGACGGGTACCTGGTCCCCGGGACGGCCGTCGCCGGCCCGAACCTCACCGGCGTACTGGAACCCGAGGACGACACACCCGTGCCACGGCGACTGGTCACCGCCATCCTGGCGTCGGTCGCGCTCGACGGGAGCCTGTTCTCCAGCGCCGCCGTGACCGGCGCCGACGGGCGCTACTCGCAGGGCATCATCGCCGGGTGGCACCGCAAGGAGCATGCCGAGTACATCGGCGCGACCGCCCGCGCCCACCGCCGCGCCGCGCGGATCGCCGAGTGCGACGCGAGGATCGCCACGCTGACCACCGAGATCGCCGGCCTCGACGAGCGGGCGCGGGCGCTCGCCGGCACCCTGGCCGCGTTCGGGGAGGCACGCAGGGACCTGCCCGCGACCGGTCAGATCGCCGGCGCCCAGCGGGAGCACAACCGGGCCGCCGGGCACCTGCGCAGCGCCCGGCACGCCGCTGAGCAGGCTCGGGCGAGCTTCGACGAGTCCGTCGCCGCCGTCACCGTGACCGAGCGCGCCCTGCGCCGGGTCGCTGCCGACAACGCGCTCACCCCCGAGGGCGCCGACCAGGTCGAGGACGCGACCCGCCGTTTCGAGGCGGCCGCCCGCGACCTCGAAGCCAGGCACCGGGAACGCGGGCGGCAGGCCGACGCCGTCGCCGACGCCCGCGACCGCGTCGAGCACGCCGATGCGGAGGAACAGGCGGCCGCCAGCACGCACCGCTCCGCGTACCGCCGCCACGCCGAGGAGGACGCGAAGCTGCAGGCGCTGCGGGAGTCCGTCGGCGCCGAGGCTCAGGCGGTACTGGCGCGGGTCTCGGAGGCCGAGTCCGGGCTGGCCGCCGCGCAGGGCGAGGAGAAGGCCGCCCGCGGCGCCGAGATGGAGGCGATCCGGCTGGCGTCCGCTGCCACCGAGCGGGTCGCCTCGGGCCGGGCAGCGCTGCGCGTCGCGCTGGACGAGGAGCTCGCCACCGCCCGGAGGCTGGCTCCGTTCGCGGCCCGGGAGCTGCTCGACGTGCTGGCGTGCCCGCCTGGGCTGCGGTGGCCCGCGAGCGAGGATGAGTGGACGCGTGGCGAGACCCCGCCGGCAGCGCTCGCGATCCATGACGCGATCCTCACGGCCACCCGGGGCATGTCCGCGACCGAGACGTCGCAGAAGGCATCGACCACCCGGCTGACCCGGGCGCTCGAGGAGCTGCAGGCGCAGCTCGCGGCGGCCGGCCAGGACTACCACCCCGAGTGGGACAGCCCGGACGGTGTGATCGTCGTGCGGATCGCTGACGAGCAGGGGCCGCTGCCCGCCGCGGCGTTCGCCAACCGGATCTCCGCCGCGCGCCGTGACCAGCACCTGCTGCTGTCCGGCAGCGAGCAGCGGATCCTCGAGGACGCGCTGCTGACCCGGCTGGCACAACAGATCCACGACCGCACCGTCGACGCGCGCGACCTGATCCGGGCGATGAACAGGGAGATGCGCGAGCGGCGGATGTCGTCGGGCAAGAAGGTCGGCGTGAGCTGGCAGATGTCCGATGCCCTCGATGCCGAGCAGCGGGCGGTCGTGAGCCTGCTCGACACGGAATCCTCCCGCTTGGCGCCGGAGTCGCTCGCCCGGATGCGGGCGCACTTCGCCGATCGGATCAAGACCGAGCGGGCGCGCCACCGGGACCAGCCCTACCGCGAACTCCTCGCCTCCGTGCTGGACTACCGGCGCTGGCGGCAGTTCTCGTTCCATCTGGTCAGCCCCGAGGGCGGGGAGGAGACGCTGACCCGGGCCAGGCACAGCAGGCTGTCCGGCGGCGAGCAGTCGGTGTCGCTGCACCTGCCGCTGTTTGCGGCGGCGCACGCGACCCTGAACACGGCGCGCCCCGACGCGCCCCGGCTGCTTGCCCTCGACGAGGCGTTCGCCGGGGTGGACGACACCGGCCGCGCCGAGCTCATGTCCCTGGCGGCGCAGTTCGACCTCGACCTGTTCATGACCGGCTACGACCTGTGGGCGACCTCGGCCGCGGTCCGCGCCGCCGCGCACTACGACCTCGCGCACTCCCCCGTCCAGCACACGGTCAGCGCCCTGCTGCTGGTGTGGGACGGCAGCGAGCTGATCGCCGACGAGACCGGCACCCTTACCGCTCTCCTCGGCTCCCCGGGCACGCGGCGCGCGACCACCTCGCCGCACCTCGTCCTGACCCCCCAGGTGTGACCGCTGATCGGGCAGGGTTCCGTTGTCCCATGCCGTTGCGAGCCGCTCGCGCTCCGCGTCCTGGGCCAGGCGATGCGCCGCCAACGACCCGAGCGTGTCGCCGTCCAGATCGACTTTTCGCCTGCCGGACCTGGTCTTCGGCGGCCACACACCGACCTGTCCGCCGGAGTCGGTGATCTGCTGCCGGATGGTGAGCACCCCGGTCTCGCCGTCCAGGCCGTCCCACGTCGCCCCGCAGGCCTCGCCCCGACGCGGCCCGTGCAGGGCGATCAGTTCAAACGGCGCGGACAGACGGTCGCCCGCGGCCTCGTCGAGGAACCGTCCGATCTCCTTGGCTTCCCACGGCTCGATCTCGGCCCGGTCGTTCTCCGGTAGCTCGACGTCGTTGCAGGGGTTGAAGGAGATCAGCCGGTTGTCGACCGCGTCGTTCAGCGCGGCCCGCAGCGTGCCGAAGATCTCCGCGATCGTCTTGGGCCCGATCTTCCGGCGCCGAGTCGCGTTGCCGTCCTCAAGCCGCCTGATCATGGCGTCAATGTGGGCCTTGCGCCAGGCCCGACAGAGGCACCGCCCCGATCAGCGGCTTGAGGTGCAAGCGGATGTCGGTCTCGTAGCCACGCCGTGTGGTCGGCCGCAGCCGCCGCTTGCCCGCGAGCCATTCGTCCAGGTACTGGCTGACGGTGAGCGTTCCGACGTGCCGCTGGCCGGCCCGCACGATCGCCAGCTTGTCTTCGGCGTCCCTCTCGGCCGCGTCCTGGCCGCGAAGCCGGAGCCGCGGAGACCGGTCCTGCCGACCAGCGGGCCCGACACGGAACAACCAAAACATCACACAACTGGCCCATCACACGCACGTGCGAAAGACAGGACTAGCAGGCGAGTTCAGGGTTCGAGTCCCTGAAGAGAGGATTGAGTAGCCTGGCGGCGGCGAGTGGCAGCGCGGCGATGTTGCAGCCGAACGGCGCCGACCGGGTCGACAAGACCGACGAGCTCATGGCCTCCGTCGCACGGCTGATGCGACGCGGCTGACAGCGCCCAGCCCGACCTGCGGAGGCGGCAACTGATGGCTCTTCTAGCTGCGCTCGGTCACGCCCTGGAACTGGCGTTCGCGATGACGTGGGAGATCACCTGGGCGCTCGTCCTCGGGTTCTTCCTGTCCGCCGCGGTCCAGGCGCTGGTCCGTCGACAGACCATCACCGGCCTGCTCGGCGACGACCGGCCCAGGACCCTCGGCGTCGCCGCCGGGCTGGGCGCGGCGTCGTCGTCGTGCTCGTACGCGGCGGTGGCCCTGGCCCGCTCGCTGTTCCGCAAAGGCGCGAACTTCACCGCGGCGATGGCGTTCGAGATCGCCTCGACCAACCTGGTGATCGAGCTGGGCATCATTCTGGCGCTGCTGCTCGGCTGGCAGTTCACCCTCGGTGAGTTCGTCGGCGGCCCGATCATGATCGTCGCCCTCGCGGCGCTGTTCCGCCTGTTCCTCCGGCCGGCGCTGGTCGCGGAGGCCCGCCGGCAGGCGGACCGCGGGCTGGCCGGGTCGATGGAGGGCCACGCCGCGATGGACATGAGCGTCCAGGCCGACGGCTCGTTCTGGCGGCGGCTCTCGTCGTCCCGGGGACGCACCGCGGTCAGCCACATCTTCGTCATGGAGTGGGCGGCGGTGCTGCGGGACATCGTGATCGGCCTGCTCATCGCCGGCGCCATCGGCGCCTGGGTGCCCGACAGCTTCTGGCGGCATTTCTTCCTGACCGATCACCCGCTGCTGGCCAAGATCTGGGGCCCGCTCGTCGGCCCACTCGTCGCCGTCGTCAGCTTCGTCTGCTCGATCGGCAACGTGCCGCTGGCCGCGGTGCTGTGGAACGGCGGGATCAGTTTCGGCGGGGTCGCGAGCTTCATCTTCGCCGACCTGCTGATCCTCCCGATCCTGATGATCTATCGGAGGTACTACGGCGTCCGCATGACGGCATTCCTGGCCGTCACCTTCTACGTTTCTATGGTCATCGCGGGCTACCTTGTCGAGATTCTCTTCGGCGTCGCCGGTCTGATCCCGTCCGGACGGCACGCGAGGGTGGAGATGGCGCACCTGTCGTGGAACTACACCACGTTCCTCAATATCGCCTTCCTGGCGCTGGCCGCCGCGCTCGTCGTGCGTTTCGTGCGCACCGGCGGGACAGCCATGCTCGCGATGATGGGCGGCGGGCCGAACGACATGGCCAGCCACGATCACAATGCCCAGCACGAGGGCCCTTCTCACGGTGGCCACCAGGCCGGCCCGGCGGCGCACGAGACCAGTGCCGACGATCCCGATGCCGGTCAGGGAGACGGCACCGGGCGGTCGGCGCCGGCGTAACGGCCCGGCGCTTGCCGCGTTTGCCTACCAGGTGAGCCTCAGTCCTTCCCGGGCGCCGATCGTCTCCAGCCGGTGGGTGAGCGCCGTTTTGATCTGTTGCAGGCTGTCGGCGTCCGTGGCGTCGGCCGAGAGGATGAGCGCGTCGTCGTTGGCTTCGAGCCGGCAGGTCCCGCGGTCGAACTCGAGCAGGGCAGCGTTGCCGCTCAGGGTCACGGTCCGGATCTGGGGCAGACCAGCGCTGCTGTGTCGTGCTTCGTGGCGGTGTTGGATGGCGTTGAGATGGCCGCACAACTGGGTGAGATATCGGGCCGCCCGGTCCGTGGCGACGCGCCCGTCGGCCCTGGGCGAATCAGGCGACATCGCGTCGACCGGTCGCCAGCGTGGCGGCGGCGAGCGCCGCGACGGTGTGCGCCGCCAGGAGTGCGCCAGCGATGCCGGGCGTGCGCAGCGCGCCTGCGCGGTCCTGCCCAGCGAGGGCCTGGGCGAGCCCGCCGGGAACGAACCGGTGCACCGCTGGCAGGTCGGTCAGCAGGTTCTCCACGAACAACAGCCAGGCGAACAGCGCGACGAGGGACGGTACCTGCGCGCGGATGACCGCGCCTACGGCCAGTCCCACGACGGCGAGCAGCCCGCCGCCGAGGGCACCACCGCCGAGGAGCTGCGCGTAGTCGCCTGCGGTAAGCCGGACGCCCAGCCCGCGCAGGTCCAGGGCCACCGAGCCGACGCCCGCGACGGTGCCGGTCGCGACCAGCCCGACGAGCAGCCCGGCGGCGAACACCGACACCGCCTTCGCCCTGATCACCGTCGCGCGGCGCGGAGTCGCCAGGAAGGTCGGGCGGATGGTGCCGGTGCGGACCTCGGCTGTGATCGACAAGGCGCCCAGCAGGGCAGCGAACAGTGCGCCGAGGTTGACGGCGACGTCGATGAAGATGCCCCGTTGGTCGGATCTCGTAGTCAGCTGGCTCGTCGAGAGACCGTAGGCGTGCAGTGCGACGGCGAGCGCGACGAGCCCGACGAGGGTGGCCAGGATCGCCGTCGCCGTCGGCGTCGTGGTGAGCTTGGCGAGTTCGGAACGCAGCTGGCGCCTCATGCCGTCGCCGCCGCGGTGAACGTGAGGTAGGCGTCTTCGAGGGAGCCGTCCAGGGCGAAGTCGGCGATCGGCTGGTCTGCGACGAGCCTGCCGCGGTTGATGATGAGGACCTTGGTCGACGGTCTGGGTGACCTCGGCCAGGACGTGGCTGGAGACGAGCACGGTTCCTCCCTGGTCGGCGAAGGTGCGCAGCAGGCCACGCAGCCAGTGCACGCCGGCTGGGTCCAGCCCGTTGATGGGTTCGTCGAGGACGAGAAGCGCCGGGTCACCGAGCAGGGCGGCGGCGAGCCCGAGCCGCTGACGCATCCCGAGCGAATAGGTCCGCACCGGTCGGCCAGCCGCGTCGGTCAGTTCCACGGTCTGCAGCGCCGTCTCGACCCGGGCGCGGTCGATGCCGGCGGCGAGGGCGAGCACACGCAGGTGGTCTCGGCCGTTGCGGGCCGGGTGGAAGTCAGCGGATTCGAGAACGGCGCCGACGGTGCCCGCGGGGTCGGTGAGCTCGGCGAAGGGCCGGCCCAGGACGTGGGCGGTGCCGCTGGAGGGGGCGGCGAGTCCGAGGAGCAGGCGCAGGGTGGTCGATTTGCCGGCGCCGTTGGGCCCGAGGAACCCGGCGATCTCGCCGCGGTCGAGGGCGAACGTCAGGTCGTCGACGACGGGCCGGCCGCCATACCGCTTGGTGAGCCCCTTGACGGCGACGACCGGTGTCGGGCGGCTCATGGACGCCGCCAGGGACCATCCGCCGGTCGACACGGCGTGGCCCCGGCGGGGCCAGTCGCCCCAGCGCCCGCCAGCCGACGACGTACGCCCGACCACGAGCTGGCGACCGCGCTTCACGGGACGACGGCAGGTGGCCACTGTTGTCGCCCTGGCCACGAGCAGCCTCGCGGTGTCGACCGCGGGCTTCGCCGCGACGACCTCGACCGCCGGTGCCGGGGGCGACAGCAGCCCGGCCGACGCAGGCTCAGTCACCCGGGCGTCGATCTTCGGAGGTGTCGGAACCCCGGTCTCGACCCACCCGCCCGCGTCGCTCGCCGAGGCGCTCGCCAACCCGACGCCCGGCTTCACCAGCACGACGATCGAGGCGGCCAAGTCCACCATCAGCCCGAACGCCGAGGCACGCTTCAGCATTACCGTCCGCGACGCATTGTCGGGCAGGCCGGTCGTGGATGAGGACGTGAACGTCGTCGTCGTGACCGGAACGCGCTGGACGACGAGTGCGACACTGTGGACCGACGAGCACGGGGCCGCGCAGATCGGCGCGCGGCTGCTCTCGACGACCACGGTGACCGCCGTCTTCGACGGCACCACCGCGCTGCGCCCGTCGGTGGCCAACGCCACCACCGTCACCGTGACCAGCTCCACCGGCGCGGCCGGCGTAAGCGGCAATGTGTCGGTGATCCCGGGCAGCACCATCGGGGCCAGAGCGGTTTATCTGGCGTCGCCGCAAAAGGGCAAACCGTACGTCTGGGGTGCCACCGGCCCGTACGCGTTCGACTGTTCCGGCTTCTCGCAGTACATCTTCAAACAGCTCGGCCGCTACCTGCCCCGCACCGCCCAGCAGCAGTTCAACGCGACATTGCGCGTGCCCCTGTCCGCCAAGCAGCCCGGCGACCTGATCTTCTTCGGGACACCGAACAACATCTACCACATGGGTATCTACGCCGGTAACGGCTACATGTGGGCGGCACCCCAGACCGGCGACGTGGTCAAGCTGGAGCCGATCTACACCAGCAGGTACTACGTCGGCCGAGTGCTGTAGATCCGCATGAGTGACATCCCGGCGTATCTGAAGACGGGACGGGCGCGACGGTCCGCGCTCGACCGGGGATCTGGAAGGATGACGCCGTGACCAGGCCAGCCAGCCGCCGTCGCGGCCTGGCCGCTCCCCGTGTCGGGGTGGGCGGTCTGGTGCTGGTCAGTGCCGTCCTGCTCGGCATCCTGCTGATGCACGGCGGGCTGGGCATCCACACCGGTGCCGGCATGATGATGAAATCGGCATCGGGCGTGCCGGCCTCAGGTGGCGCCGTGGGCATGGCCAGGCCCTCGGTGACGTCGGAGCGGGGCATGGCTCGATTGCCAGTTCCGGACGCTTTCCCACCGGGCGTGCGCGCGGCGCTGAAGGCCCTTCCGGGCCGTGACGGTCACGTTGGCGAGATGTGCCTTGGCGTAATGCGTGCCCTGGCGCTGCTCGCAGGCCTGACGGTCCTTCTGCTCCTTGCCGTCAGGCGGTACGGCGAGGCGATGAGGCGACCTCCTGTCGTCGGCGATAACCCGCCGCCACACCCGCCGCCACCGAACGCGTCGTTACTGTCCTTGCTCTGCGTGCTTCGTCTGTAAAGCGACGCGCACGCCCGCGCCGAAGCCCAGCCCCGGTGCGTCGCCCTCGCGCGGTTCCCGGACCTGCCGGATCCGTCCGGACTTGGCGACGTCTCCCGGCTGATGTGCCCTCTATCCGGCACCGCGCACATTCCGCACGACCAGGTTCCTGGCGACTGACGCCGGGCGGCTGCGTGCGGCTGGCGCCGTGTCCGCGCGGGCGATGACGCGTCCCGTCCGGTCAACGGACACTCAGACGACCTCTTGCGAGGACACGCTGACCGCCGGCCGCAGCGGCGACGAGTTCCAGATCAGATTGTGGCTGCCCCACTCCAGGCCAGCGCCATGACCAGGATCGTCATCGCGGACGACGACCACCTTCTCACCAGCAACTGCCCCGAGTGCCCGACGGAGGCCGTCCACGCGTGTCGCGTCTGGGGCGCACCGCGACTACGGCACCGGCGCGGTGCTCAGGTTCGCTCGTCGCGAGGGTCCGAGGCCAGTGCCACTGGCCGGCTGGCACGCCGCGCGCGCACATGGATGGTGAGCGTGCCGCGACCGGTCAACGCCTCGGTTGGCCGTCAGTGTTTGACAAGCTGGTCGGCCGTCTCACGGAGGGCGGCGAGGCGGGCGCGGTACTCCTTTTCGTCGATCTCACCCCGGGCGAAGCGATCAGCGAGTATCTGCTCGGGCGACGGGCGGACAGGCCCATCGGTGGCTGCAGGCCCGGCGGGTGGCCGCATCTCGGAACGACCCCGGTCGCCGGCGTTGGTCAGCGCACGTACCACCAGTACCGCCCCGACGATGAGCACGGCCCAGAACAGCAACATACCCAAAGACATGGCGAACCATCCCCAGCCCCCCATGCCATGGCCGTAGTGCCAGTACATCATCACTGTCACCTCCCGAGGCAAGCGGACGGACGGCCGAATCGGTACCCGTTCCGCACTCCCTCCTTCCAGGATGCGGCGACTCGCTCTGGAGCGCAGGTGCTGGACGGACCAGGCCACCGGTCAACCCGCTCGCTGCCGCCTGCTCATCGGAGCGGGTCGGCCCTGGAGGGTTACCTGCGGCTTCCGGATCAGCGGTGCCGGGCCGTTCTCCAGAGGGTGAACGGGAGCAGGATGGCCACCGTCAGCGGCAGCAGCCACCACGCTGGCATCAGTATGTGGATGGCCGCGGTCACGGCGACGGCGAGCACGACGCCGAGGGCGACCCGCCAGTCGTCGCCGACGAGGAAGTCGTACCAGAACACAAGGAACGCGCGGATCTTCGCGGTCATCGGTCAGCCCCCGTTCGTCGCCTGAGCGGGGGCGCCAGGCAGCGGCGCCCCACCCGTCGCCGCGCGGCGCAGCAGGACGACGAGGGCGAGCGAGAACAGCGCGATCGCCGGCACGATGACCAGCAGCGCGGCGTCGTGCCCGGGCCAGGCTCCGCCGGCACCCTCGGCGGCCCAGTAGGTGCCGAACGCGGTCAGCATGACCCCGACGACGAACTTCATCGTGTTCTCCGGCACCCGGGCCAGCGGCGCCCGCACCGCGAGCCCGGCGCCGGCCACGACGACGACCGCCGCGACGGCGGCGATCGCGGCGGTCGGGATGTCACGCTGGTTGGAGCCGAACGTGACCGCGATGAACGCGACCTCCAGCCCTTCGAGCAACACACCCTTGAACGACAGGGTGAACGCATACCAGTCACGGACCACGCCGCGGCCGGTGACGAGCGCGCCCTGGGCGGCGGCCAGTTCCCGCTGGTAGAGCGCGTCCTCGTCGTGCAACGCCTTGTGGCCGCTGGCACGAAGGATGGCCTTGCGCAGCCACTGCAACCCGAAGATCAAAAGTAGGGTGCCGACCACGACCCGCAACCCGGTCAGCGGGATCACCGTCAGCGCGGGTCCAAGCACTGCGACGACCGCGGTGAGCACCACCAGGGCGGAGATCAGGCCCTGTATTGCCGAGCGCCAGTCACGGGCGGTGCCGGCGGCGAGCACGATCGTCGTCGCCTCCACGGCCTCGACCGCGCACGCGAGAAAGACAGCCAGAAACAGCGACCCAGTAGTCACACGACCTCCCACAGACCGGCGCGACAGCCTCGCTCAGATGCCCCGGTGCCGCCGGCGGGCACCGCATCCCAGCGCGACCGCCGCGGACGCGGCCGTCCGCGGATAGACGATCATCTCCCACCCCTAACTACTACCCGCTACTACAATACGGCGACGGCCTGGAACGCGATGGCGGGATCGAGGTGGCCGGCAGCCCAGCCACTCTCGACGACGGTGACGGCGGCGGTGCGGGTCCTGTTCAAATCAAGATTGGCCGCTGGCGCGGCGCGCCCCACACCGACCACGCCGACAGCGAGGCCCGCGACTGGCTCGTCGCCGCCGGCCGCCGCGACCGGCCCCGAGCTTCTTGGCGACCTCGGACCGGGTTATCCGCGCCGCCTTGCGGATCACCGCAAGGTTCATGGCGTAGACCCGGTCCGTCTCCTACGCCGCCGGCGCCCGCCGGAATGCGCGGCGTAACGGAGGTCTTGCTACGGACATGACTGGTACGCCGTTCGACCCGCACGCGCTGCTCGCCGAAAGCCGGCTCGGTGTCCTCGCGACGATCAGGTCGGACGGCCGCCCGCAGCTTTCTCCCGTCCTGCCTTTCTACGACCGGGGGGCCGGCGTCCTCTACGTCTCGATGACCGAGGGACGCGCCAAGACGGCGAACCTGCGGCGGGACCCACGAGCCGCTTTGGAGGTCACCAGTCCCGACGGTCGAGCCTGGGCCACCGCGGAAGGCGCGGTGACGCTCGTCGGGCCGGCTGCCGACCCGCACGGTTCCGAGGTTCAGGCGCTCGTCGACTACTACCGTGCCGCGGCGGGCGAGCACCCGGACTGGGACGAGTACCGGTCAGTGATGGTGGCCGACCGCAGGGTCCTCATGCGCATGACGGTCGACCACGTGTACGGAGCCAACCTCGGCTGACAGACCCCGCCCTCTGTAACGGGCGTCGGCCGCCGCGAGCGAGGGCGCCAGGTCTCGCAAGCTGTCGGTCTTTCGGGGCTGGTCAGCCGCCGACCTCGCGGTCGAGTCGCCGCGCCTCATCACGGGCAGCGAGGACGGCATCAAACACGGCACGCGGTGGCGGGCAGTTGACCGCCTATGATCGGCCCTGTCGCAGCACACCGGAGAGACCAGCTTGGAGGGCCCAAGTCATGAGCACTCCAGGAGCCGAGTGCCCGATGCACCCACCGCGGCACCCCCGGATCTCCGCCGAGGAACCCCTGGCTGCCAATGGCATCCAGCGCATCTGGACTCTCGACTGGGCCGGGTCGGCCAACCTCGTCAGGAACTCGTCGCCGGACTCTCAGCGATCCCCGCGCGACCCGGCGACGAGGCGGTCGTCACGAGCGGCGGCGGCGTGACCGAGGCGCACGATCGGCTGGTCGAGGGCATCGCCGTCATCACCGCCGCCGCGTCGCATGACCTGGCCCAGTTGACCGCCGAAATCCGCCGGGCCATCGGCCTCAGCGCCGGCCTTCCCGAAGAGTCGACCGACGCGGATGGTGGCGAGTCGGATGATGGCCGGTCGGCCAGACAGTTGCTGCACGACCTGGCCGAGAGCAACCCCGGCGCGCTTGCCGAAGCCACAGGAAAGATCATTGAGGAAGCGGCGATGCGGATCGCCGCGGTCGCCTATCTTGCCGCGACGCTGAACGGCGAAGGGCGGCCGAGCCTGGAACACATCGCGCTGATCCTCGCCGCCGAGGCGGAGGACGAGACGTAGTCCTGCGCGACGGACCGGCTCGCCACGTGCCAATGCCATACCCCGAACGACCGGCACCGCCGCCTGAGCGGGCTGGTCAGGCGGGCACGCCGCGCCCGACCGCGCGGAGTCCAGGTCCCGCCTCAGCACGGGTGGACCTGCACCCCCGCCGCCCCGTGCTCGGCCAGGCCTGTGTTGGTGCATGTCGACATCGCGCCGCTCCTCGCGCTTACCAGCGGGCGCTCGGGCCCCCGCCCGTCTGCGCGCCCAGCCGTGCGGGCCCGGTCCGTCCGCCTGCGGCGGCGAGCAGCGCCCGTCGTCCCTGGCCAACCAGGCGAGGAACCACGGCAATGGTTACACAGAGTCACCGAGCTACGGCGGTGCGCCGAGTCGCGTGTCCCGCGCGGACGAGATCGGCAGGTCGGCCGGGCTTGCTTTACGAGTCCGTGGCCGCGCAGGACGAGGGCCGACCGTGACCCGCGGGGCCGCTGGCCGCGGGACGCGCCTGCTACTGGTCGGACGCGGGTTCCCAGAGCTCGAACCGGGTCCCCTCCGGATCCACGGCCCAGGCGTACCGGCCGTACTCGGAATCCTCGCCCGGGTCGATCACCTCGACCCCGGCGGCACGCAACTGGGCGAGCATCGCGTCCAGGTTGGCCACCCGGAAGTTGATCATAAAAGCCTACTCGGGCCGGCCGAAACGGTCGGTATCCCGATCGAAGATCGCCCAGGTCGTCGAGCCCCCAGGTTCCCAGTGAAACTGGGCGCCACCGTACTCAGCCAGGTCGATACCCAGGTGCTTTGCGTACCAGTCCCGGAGGCTCTCGGAACCGCCCGCTCGCTGGAATACACCGCCAATGCCCGTGACCTTCTCCATTGGCCCACATTAGCGGCCTCAATGCCGCGCCCAAGCGACACAGTCCGGCACGGCACGGCGCCCGCGGCGCCTACGCCGGGCAATCACGACACCAGCCCGGATCGCCGATGCTAGGAAAGTGGTGTGATCAGGCTGGCCGACGGCACGCGACTGTGGACCGAGGTCAGCGGTGGCGGTCCACCCGTCGTGCTGGGCCATGGCGGACCAGGCCTGTGGGACTACCTGGCACCGGTGGCCGCGCTGCTGGACGACGTGTTCACGGTGATCCGGTTCGATCAGCGGGGCTGCGGACGTTCGCGGTCCACTCCGTGGGCGGCCCGGACCTGATCCAGGTCGTCGAGGGCCTGCGCCATGGTGAACCGCCCACCACCGCTGGTGGACCGCTGGGGCGTGGTGGGGCACTCGTGGGGGGTGGCCGAGCTGGGCCTGCGTTATGCCGCGCACTCACCAGACAGCGTGACAGGCGTCGTCTACGTCGCCGGCGTCGGCGCGGGCGACGGATTCCGCGCCAGGTACCTCGCCGAGCGGCAGCGCCGACTGGGCACCGACCTGCCCCGGTGGACGGAGCTCTCCCAACGCCGCCGCAGCCCGGCCGAGGAACGGGAGTGGTGCCTGCTGCAGTGGCGGCCCGACTTCTCGCCTGGTCCCGCCGCGCGTGACCACTCCGCCGCGCTGTGGGCCACCCAGGGATCTCGGATCGTGTTCGACGCCGCCGGGCACGCGCCGTGGGCCGAACGACCAGCGGCGGTCCGCGACGCGATCCTGACGGCCCTCCCGCGGTAGCCGCGTCCCCTCGCGTAGCCCTCTCGAGAGGGCGTGGCGCCATTTCGGTGCCATCCTGGCGCCAATCCTCTTGCATATGAGCCAAACTGGTGCCAATATGGCGTCATGGAGTTGAGCAAGCAGGTGGACAGGCTCGGACAAGAGCTCGTCACGTTGCTGGAGGCCGGCGGCGACGACGTACGCGAGCTGGTCGAGCGGCTGACGGGCGGGCTGGAGTCGGCGATCCGGCTCACGTTGCTCGAGACGTTGTCCGCGGCCGCGAACGAGATCACGCAGGAGCTCGCGCCGGGATCGGTGGAGGTCCGGCTACGTGGACGGGAGCCCGAGTTCGTCGTGGCCATGCCACAGGCGGACCAGCCGGCCGAGACGCAGCCGGCGGCGATGACGCTGGACCCGGTGTCGGAGGACGGTGCCACGGCACGGATCAACGTGCGGCTGCCCGAACAGCTCAAGGTCGCCGTGGAGGCGGCGGCGGCCCAGGAGGGCCGGTCGGTCAACGCCTGGCTCGTCCGGGCCGCCACCGCCGCCCTGCGTTCGCCGCAGGACGGGGCCGCCCGGCCGACCGGAGGTAAGCGCGGCTCGCAGCACGTCACCGGCTGGGTGCACTAAACACCATTCTTCGGCGCTGCTCGACGACTTCGAGCGGCCAAAAACCAGAATCAGTACCTAAGTGAGGACAGCCATGCCCATTTTCGACACACCGTCACCGATTGCGGCCACTCTCGAGCTGTTCTGCGGAAACGCGAGAATCATCGCGACCGACCGCGTGGACACGGTCGTCGAGGTCCGACCGACCGACCCGGACGACGAGTCGGACGTCGAGGCAGCCCGGCAGACCCGGGTCGAGTACTCCGACGGTGCGCTGCTCGTGCGGGCGCCCCGGACCCGGGCCCTGGCCTTTTCCCGCAAGACCAGGTCCGTCGACGTGACGGTCGAGCTCCCGGCCGCGTCGCAGGTGGACTGCGAGGCATCGGTCGCCGACGTGACCAGCTCCGGCGAGCTGGGTGAATGCCGGATCAAGACGACCATGGGCGCCATCCGGCTGGAGCACTGCGGGCCGGCGCGGCTGAGCACCGGGGCCGGCGACATCGCGGTCGACGGCGTGGCCGGCGATGCCGAGGCCAAGACCGGGACCGGCGCCGTGCGGATCGGCACGGTCAAGGGCGACGTGGTGGTCCGCAACTCCAACGGCGCCACCCGGATCGGCGCGGTGTCCGGGGAGGCCCGGGTTCGCAACGCCAACGGCGAGATCGTCATCGACCGGGCGGCCACCGGGGTCGACGCACGCACGGCCAACGGCAGCATCCGGGTGGGCGGGGTGGTCAGCGGCGCGGTCGCGCTGCGCACGGCCGCGGGCGACCTCGAGGTCGGCATCGCCACGGGCACCGCGGCGTGGCTCGACGTCCAGACCGGACACGGCCACATGCGAAACGAGCTCGACGCCGTCACCGGCGAGCCGAGTGAGGCCGAGAACAAGGTCGAGATCCACGCGCGGACGCCCTTCGGCGACATCAGGCTGCACCGCGTCTGACCACCACGACGCGACGCTCGCGCGCGGCCCTGCTCACCGCGCTCGCCCGAATCGTCTCCGCCGGGCTCGGCGTCCCCGTCGACAGTCGCCCGCCGAGGTGGCCGGGGCAGGCCGCCGTCTTACGCCGGTTCCCAGCGCCAGCCGTTACCACCCACCGATGTCGCTGTGGGTGCACTCGACGGAGCATGCGATGAACCCGCTTACCGACCAACTGGTCAGCCACGACCTGGACGACACCCGCGACCTGCTGGAACTCGCGAAAAGGCCTGACCGACGCCGAGTTCCGGGCCGTCCGGCGACCCGGTGCGACGGTGACGTCCTGGGAGGGCCTGGAGGGGTCGATCGCCGCGGTCCTGGAACATCACATCTGGACCAAGGAGGTATGGCTCGCTGCCATCGAGGGCCTCGACCTGCCGGCCCGCGACGAGGATGGCGACGCGGCCGCCCTGCTGGCGCGTCATGACGCCACCGCCCCGCGCTGGCTCGCGGCCGTCCGCGACATCGACCGCCGCGGGGCCTGGGGCGACCGCCTGATCGACGCGCTCTGCGACCCGCCGGTGAGCTTCGTGCTCAGCTCCGTGATCGCGCACGTGCTCACGTTCGCCGCGCACCGCCGGCAGCTGACCCGGGAACTGCTGCGAGCCGCCGGCCAGCAGGTCGACGACGGCGACCCGATCCTCTGGCTACGCGCCGTCCGCGGCGAGCCGGGCGACGAGCCCACGAACGCGGACAGGGCCGGGGGCCAGGCCGAGTCATGACCTACGGTCGTGCCTCCGAGTCCCTTCCCAGCCACCACGTATGACTCACGCGGCGGCCGGGAAGGGGCCGGGGGCCTGGCTGGTCAGGCGCTGGGCTGCGGGACAATGCGCAGGTAGGGCTTCGGGGCCTGCCAGGTGCCGAACAGCTCCTTGGCCTGGTCGTTACTGACCGAGCCGGCGATGACGACGTCCTCGCCCTGCTTCCAGTTCACCGGGGTGGCGACCTTGTGCTTCGTGGTCAGCTGCAGCGAGTCGATGACCCGCAGGACCTCGTCGAAGTTGCGGCCGGTCGTCATCGGGTAGACCAGGATCAGCTTGATCTTCTTGTCCGGGCCGATCACGAACACGTTGCGGACGGTCTGGTTGTCCGCCGCGGTCCGGTCCGACGGGTCGCCGCTGACGTCCGCGCCGAGCATGCCGTAGGCCTTGGAGATCGTGAAGTCGGAGTCACCGATCAGCGGGTAGTTCGGCGCGGTGCCCTGCGTCTCGGCGATGTCCTTGGACCAGTCCTCGTGCAGCTCGACCGGGTCCACGGACAATCCGATGATCTTCACGCCGCGGCGGTCGAACTCGGGCTTGATCGACGCGACGTAGCCGAGCTCGGTGGTGCAGATCGGCGTGAAGTTCTTGGGGTGCGAGAAGAGCACCGCCCAGGAGTCACCGATCCAGTCATGGAACTTGATGGTGCCCTCCGTGGTCGCGGCCACGAAGTCAGGCGCGGTGTCGCCGATCGTCAGAGTCATCGCTGTCTCCGTCAACGAGAGGTCCGGCGCGGTTTCTGCCGGGTTTCTGCTGTGGTCATCGAGGACTCTACGGATCCGGCGGGGTCTTGGCGGTCCTGACCGACGCGGCGACGGCCACCTCTCCACCGCGACCGGAGCTCGGCCGACCGACCGCGGGCCGACCGGAAGCGCCACCTGGCCGATCGGACCCGGCACCAGGACGGCTGCGAGAAGGCACCGAGACGACCGGGTACGGCCGCCAGTGATCGCTTATGGGTCGTCTATCGTGCTAATGGCGCGAAGCCGCAGAATGCGGCTGCTCCGTGCAGATAAGCGCGATTAGCGACAGCGATGCGACGGATGGTGCCCACGCGTGACCGGAGACGGGCGGCAGCGTGCCGTGACGCAGTCATGATGGCCGACGTCGCACACCGCGAGCCCCGATGACCGTCGACGTCTCCGCTCCCGAGACGGTTCCCCTTCGGGTGCGACGACGGCGGCCGACCGGTGTCGGCTGGCGGCCGGCCGTAGTCGAACCCGGCTTCCAGGAGCCAGCCTGGCGGGTTCGGCTGGCCCGGATCGACGTGCAGAGCCGGGCCGTCCTGCTCCTCGCGGCCTGCTCGTTCGCCGTGAGCCTCCTGTTGCAGGCCGGCCTCTACCGGCAGGGCTCCGGGGACGCCGACGAGGCTGCCTACGTCCTGCAGGCGCGGATGCTGCTGGACGGGCGGCTCACTCTCGACGCCCGGGTGGTGGAGCCGTTCTTCCAGCCGTGGCTGACCGGCGTGCGCGGCACCGAGGTGTTCACCAAGTACCTGCCCGGCTGGCCCGCGCTGCTCGCCACGTCGCAGGCCATCTTCGGCACGATGGCCGTCGCTCCCGCGGCGGTCGCGGCCTGCTGGGTCATCGGTACCTACCTGTTTACCCGCGAGCTGTTCGAGGACGCCTGGACCGCCGTGATCGCGGCCGGGATGGTCGCGCTCTCCCCGCTCGTGCTGCTGCACACCGCGCTTCCCCTGGCCTACGCCCCCTGCGCGGCAGTACTCACGCTGGCCAGCGCCCTGCTGCTACGCGGGGTGCGGACCGGGACACGGCGCACGCTGGTCGCCGGTGGCGCACTGGTCGGGTTCGCGGTGCTGATCAGGCCGTTCGACGTGGTTCTCGTCGTAGGGCCCCTCATCGTGTTCGCATTCGCCCGGATGTGGCGGACTCCAGGGATCTTCCTGGCCCGATCGGGCTGGGGCGTCCTCGGCGCGGCCCCGTTCGTCGGCCTGCTGTTGGCCTACTGCGCACACGTGACGGGGTCGCCGACCCGGCTCCCGCAGACGGCGTCGGACCCGTTGGACACGTTCGGGTTCGGCCCGCGGCGCATCCTGCCGTCCGAGCCGGCCTTCACCTTCAGCCGTCACCTCGCCGAGCAGGCCCTCTCGGCGACGCTGAAGGCGGCGCCAAGTTGGTATTTCGGCGGCCTGGGCCTGATCGCGCTCGCCGTCATCGGCCTGCTGGCTCCTCGACACCGCGCGGAGCGCCTGCTGCTCGCCGTGACGACCGGGGCGGTGCTGGTCGGCTACTTCTTCTGGTGGGGCTCGGCCTTCGCCATGCCGGGGCTGCGTGACGGGCTCGGCCCCCACTACCACCTCGCCGGCTTCACTCCGGTCGCCATCCTCGGGGCCGCCGGCGCCCGCTGGCTGTGGACGCTGCTTCCCCAGGAGCGGCGCAGCGGGCGGCGGGCGCGCCGATCCCGTCCGAAGCCGCTGGTCCGGATCACCGCCCTGGTGCTCACCGTGGCCGGATTCGTGGCGCTGACCGTGCCCACCATCCCGGCCAGGATCCACGTCCAGCGCGGCGTGAACTCCGGCAACGCGTTCCTCGACGCGCTGATACCGGACCAGCTCCCGGGCCCGGCACTGGTAGTGGTGACGCCCGCGACCCCCACCCGCTACACCCAGATCCCGTACCACACGCTGCGCAACGCGCCCGGACTGGACGGACGGATCGTCTACGCGGCCGACATCGGCCCCGGCATCGCCGCCCTGCCCGACCGGATGCCCGACCGGACGATCTACCGGGTACGGCCGAACGAGCTCGTCGACGCGGACGTCCCCGGCAGCTACCGAGGCTCGTTCGTGCAGCTGCACCAGGTTCAGGGCACCAGCATCCAGATCCGGGTGACCGTCCGGCCGCCGGCCCCCGGCACCGCCGGCGTCTCCGCCGGTGGCCTCGGGGCGGGCGCCCGGCTCTATGTGCGGCTGGGTGGGCAGACCCAGTCCCAGCAGCTGAAGGTGGCTTCGGGCGGCGACGGCACCTTCGTGCTCGACGGCGCGGCGCCCGGTGGGCCGGGCGAGATCAGCGCCGCCACGCTCACCGCACCCGCCGAGCTCGTCGTGGGCTTCACGACCGGCGACGGCCCCGGCGCCGCGAGCTGGGAAGACCGGTTCCCACTGATGCGGCGCGCGACCGGTGACCTCACGCTGCTCGCGCCAGGCCTCGGCTGGCGGCGGCTGCCTGGAAACCTGGCGCGCACCCTGACCGGCACCGAGTCGCAGTGGCTCGCCGCCCGCATCGAGCCCACCCTCGACGTGGCCCTGACCGGATCGGACAACCGCTGACGGACCTGCAGGTGACGGACCTGCAGGTGACGGACCTGGTCAGGCAGCTCGCCGGCCGAGCGGACGGTTGACCCCGGAAGTGAGCGATCACATACTTAGCGGATGACTGAGCCGACGTCGCCCGCGCTGTTACAGGTACCCGCGGACTGGGCCGACGTGACGCCGGAATGGATGACCGCGGCCCTCGCGCAGCAGCACCCCGGCGCGGTGGTCGACACGGCCACGCTGGTCGCCCGGGACGGGACGTCGGCTCCTTCCTGGTCGGCTCGCTCACCATCGCCGACCGCCGCCGCGCCGAGGCCGACCTGCTGACGGAGTATTCGGCCGCGCTCGACGTGCCGGACGAGACCCGCCCGTCCTTCGAGGACGCCTGGACGCACTACCGGGCCTCGGCCGCCTACGGCCTGGCGATCTGGCTGTCGACGCTGGGCACCGACGGCTTCCCGCGCAGGGAGAGCTCGCTCGCGCTCACCGAGCGGTACGGCGCCGCCCACGTCGACCTCGACGGCGAGCTCGCCCTCACGAAGATCGAGCGGTCCTGACTACCAGGCGGCCCTGACTACCAGGCGGCCCTGAGCACCAGGCGGCCCTGAGCACCAGGCGGCCCTGAACGCCCGCCGGACCTGAACGCCCGCCGGACCTGACCCGGCCGCCGCCCTGACCGGCTCAGCCGGGGCGGACCCGCCGGGTCTCGTAGGCCCAGATGGCGATCTCGACGCGGTTTCGCGCGGCGAGCTTGGCCATCAGGCTGGCAACGTGGGTCTTGACCGTGCTCAGCGTGATGTAGAGCTCGGCCGCGACCTCGTTGTTGGTCCGGCCGCGGGCCACCGCGGCGAGCACCTGCTCCTCGCGGTCGGTGAGCGGCTCGACGGGCTGGCGCGGCGGCCGGCCCGAGCCCGACTCGGCGAAGGCGGCCAGCAGCCGGGCCGTGACGGCCGGAGCGATGAGCGCGTCGCCGGCGGCCGCGGCGTGGACGGCCTGGGCGAGCAGGTCCGGACCGGCGTCCTTCAGCAGAAAGCCCCGAGCGCCGGCCCGCAGCGCGGCGTACACATACTCGTCCAGGTCGAACGTGGTGATCACGACGACCGCGATCGGGTCGGCCACGCCGGGGCCCGCGAGCCGGGCGGTGGCCTCGATCCCGTCCATGGCCGGCATCCGGATGTCGAGCAGGCACACGTCGGGGCGCAGCTGGCCGGCCAGCTCGACGGCGGCCAGCCCGTCGGCGGCCTCGCCGACGACCTCAATGCCCGGCTGGGCGTCGAGGATCATGCGCAGGCCGGTTCGGACGATCTCCTGGTCGTCGGCGACCAGCACCCGGACGACCCGGCCAGCGGGACCGGTCACGCTGGCGCCCCGGCGCGAGGAAGGACCGCGTGCACCGTCCAGCCGCCGCGCGCTCCAGGCCGCTGCTCGGGGCCGGCCTCGAAGGTGCCACCCAGCAGGTGTACGCGCTCGCGCATCCCGAGCAGGCCGTACCCGGGCGTCGGGCTCGGCGCCGCCCCGCTGGTGTCGCCGTCGTCCCGTACCCGCAGCCGGACCGCGCCGTCGTCCGCGGTCACCTCCACCTCGATGCCGGTCGCACCGCGCGCGTGTCGGCGGGCGTTCGTCACCGCCTCCTGCGCGAGCCGGTAGACGGCGGTGGCCACCGGAGCCGCGACGTCGTCCACCGGTCCGGCGAGGCTGACCGCGACGGGAAGCCCGGCCCGGTCGTCCGCCAGCCGGCCCAGGTCCGTGATGCCCGGCGTTGGCGCGAGATCCTCGGGCCGCGGCGGCGTCGGCCCGGCCAGCGGTCCCGGCCCGCCCAGGGGCGGGGCGACGGGCAGCGAAGAGCCCGTGGCGGTGAGCGGCTGGTCACGGCGCAGGACACGGACCATCGTCCGCATCTCGGCCAGCGTCCGTCTCGCCTCGGTCTCGATCAGGCGCAACGCCTCGGTGGCGGCCTCCTGGCGGGCCGGCGCCGTCGCGAGGCCGGCCTGCGCGCGGATCGCGATAGCCGAGACGTGGTGGGCGACGGTGTCGTGCAGGTCGCGGGCGAGCCGCTCCCGTTCGACGAGCTTCACCTGCTCGAACTCTCGGAACCGGGCCCAGGCCCGGTAGCGGAACGCGGCGCCGAGCGCGGCGGAGGTGGTCAGGACCGCCAGCCCACCAGCCGCGCTGCCCAGCGACTCGGGGTCGGCGACGAACGACACGACGTCGGCCAGCACCGCGATCGAAAGGCCCGCCGGGACCGCCCGGCCCTCGCCCCAACGGGCCAGCGCGTATGGGAAGAGCAGCAGGTAGAACATCGAGTTCAGCTCGGGCGGCGGCCCGCTGGTCGCGAGCGAGGCGACGATGCCGACGCCGAACGCGATGGCCGTCATCAGGAACGGCCTTGTCCGGCGCCACAGCAGCGTCGGCACCAGCCCGACGCCGATGACGAGCGCCACCGGCCGCCAGGGCAGATCCGGCCGCAGCAGCCCTTCGAGCAGGGCCATGGGCGTGAACACGGCGACCAGAGCCCAGTCCCGCCAGACCCGGGCCGGCGGCCGCGGCCGGTCCGGGTGGTCGCGGCCGCCCGCGCGCCGACCGAGAGCCGCCTCCATGAATCCTCACGGTACGGGAGCCGGCCCCGCGCCGTGATCAGCCCTAAGTAGGAGCCGGCTCTCCGCCTTCTGGCCTCGGTCCGGACACCGAGCGGTTCCCCTCGACAGCACGGGCATCCTTTTCGGCGACTGGTGCATCCTCGCCGCGCCTGCGCCTCTATGCTGGGCGGTTGCCGGAAACCGACGGAATGCTTCGTCGGAAATCCAGCTCGCGACATACAGCTCTAAGGCGCGCGCCGTTTGGCTGCGATGACGCAGACCCGACGCCGCAAATCCGTCAGCCTGCGTGCCTTGACACCGACCTCCGGTTACGAGACAAATCGTCAGGCATTCCAGCGGCGGGCCATCCGACCGCGCGGAAACTGCCTGAGCCGGCCGGGGGGCCGGGACGGAGGCGATATGTCGATACCCGAGCCGACCGCGGGCACCGCCGCGCCACAGCGCCGGTCGGCCCTGAGCGGGTCCACCGGGCTCGCCGGCGCAGTACTCGTAGGCGCCGTCATCGCGGTCGTCCTCGGTGTGTACGGCCGGGAGCACACGCCCGCCCGTCGCCCGCTGTACACCCTCGGTTTCTCCAGCCCACTGCCGATGAAGGCATGGCTGACGACAATCGTCCTCGCCCTCGTTGTCGTGCAGTTGCTGACGGCGCTGTGGATGTGGGGGCGCCTGCCCGGCGTCAAAGCCGGCGGGCCAGTGGTTTCGATCGCGCATCGCTGGAGCGGGACGGCGGCCTTCGCCATCTCCCTTCCGGTCGCCTTCCACTGCCTCTGGGCCCTTGGATTTTCGACGGCAGACACGAGGGTCGTCGTACACAGCGTCGCAGGGTGCACGTTCTATGGCGCGTACGCGGCGAAGATGCTCGGGCTGCGAGTGAAATCCCTGCCCGGCTGGGCGCTGCCGGTGCTCGGCGGGCTCGTTTTCTCGCTGCTCGTGCTGCTGTGGCTGACGGCCGCGTTGTGGTTCTTCACCCGTACCGGCATTCCCCATGTCTGATCCCCGCCCGGCCGCGCGCCGCCCGCCCGCGGCATCCCTGCTGCCCACGGTTCACCGCGGCCCCGCTCCGAGGAAGGCGCTCAGATGACGCAGGACATCTCCACCTCGGACGGGGCCGGCTCGCTCACCCGGCGGGCCATTCCCGCGGCGGTCGTCGTCGTCGGCGCGGCGGCCGGTTTCGGCGTCGCGTGGAACCACCGCGACGGCGCTGGGCCCGGCGCCAACGCGGCCGGGGGCAGCCCCGCCGGCGGGGCGGCAGCCGGCGACACGCCGCTGGCGACGCTCGACCAGGTCCCGGCCGGCGGCGGCCTGATCCTGGAGAAGGCCGGGGTCGTGCTGACCAAGGACCAGGCCGGCGACGTGCACGCCTTCTCGGCGGTCTGCACACACCAGGGCTGCACCGTCAGCGAGGTGACCGGCGGCACGATCAACTGCCCGTGCCACGGCAGCAAGTTCGACGTGTCGACCGGCGCCCCGGTGGCGGGCCCGGCGTCGACCCCGTTGCCCCCGGTCCAGGTCAGCGTCCACGACAACGCCGTCTTCCCTGCCTGAGCCGGCCGGCAGTCCGCGGCCAGCAGCGGCGCCGTGCCCGTCGGGTGCGGCCTGAGTAGCGACCAATTCGGCTCCACGACCGCCGGAAGCCCGGCAGGAGAGAGGATCAGCGTGCCTCTCGTCGCGCTGCGCGTGCAGACCTCGACCACGCAGCTCACGCTGCCCGGCGACCGCAAGGTCGTGGTCGGCCGGGCCTCGGACTCGGACATCGTGGTCAGCCACCCCAAGGTGTCCCGCCGGCACGTCTCGCTCGAGCCGGGCGCGGACGGCTGGACCGCCAGTGATCTCAGCGCCAACGGGATGTGGCATGACGGCCAGCGGGTCAGCTCCGTCCCGGTCGGTCAGCAGCCGGTCCGGCTGCGGCTCGGTGCCCTGGACGGCCCGGAGCTGACGGTGGCGGCCATCGTCCCCGTCGACGTCGCTCCGGCGGCCCCGGCCGAGCCGGACGTCGACGAGGCCGAGACCCGGCTCGCCCCCGCCAGCGGCCCGCTGGCGCGCCCCGGCCGCGCGACCGCGCCGGCCGCGGCTCCGGCGCCCATTCCCAACACGCCCGTCGCGGCCCGGCGACGGCCGCCGCGCTGGCTGAGCACCGTGCCCACGCTAGTCTGGCTTTTCGCGGCCGCGTTCGCCCTCGGCGCCCTGGTCGCGCTCTCCTGAGCAACAGGCACTGACGACCGCTGGCGCCGACGGGCGGTAACTACGCCCGTCGAGCGGCCATTTCGCCAGCTTCGTGCGCCCGGATATCCGGGGCCACTCCGCGTGCTCTCACCAGTTCTTTAGAAGTTCACGGCATGCCACGACTCGGGAGGCCCTTCCGCACACCTACCGTCGGACTGCCAGGCGATACCCACTTGCAGGAAGGAATGCCATGACGCTGGACGCCACGACCGAGGTGGAGCCGACGGAACTGCCGACGCCGCACCCCGGGCTGACCCGGCGAGTGACGGTTCCCCTGTTCGCCCTTGCCGCTGGCGCCGGCGGCTTCCTGGTCGCGGCGTGCGGCAGCTCGTCGGACTCGACCACCAATGCCAGTACGAACGCGCCCGCCTCGACGGACAGCGGCGGCGGCGCGGACAAGACCCCCAGCACCGCCGCGCAGACGAGCGGCTCGGCCAGCGACGCCAAGGAGCTCGCCAGCCTCAGCAAGGTGCCCGTCGGCGGCGGGCTGATCCTCGCCGACAAGAAGATCGTCATCACCCGTGACTCCGGCGGCACGGTCCACGCCTTCTCCGCCGTCTGCACCCACATGGGCTGCACCGTCGGTTCGGTCTCCGACGGTGCCATCAAGTGCCCCTGTCACGGCAGCATGTTCGACGCCAGCACCGGCAAGAACATCGGCGGCCCGGCGCCCCGCCCCCTGTCCGCGGTCAACGTCACCGTCAAGGGCGACAACATCTACCAGGCCTGACCGCTCGCAGCTTCTGGATCCTCCCGACGCGGCCTCGGCCACCTCGACGGCCGAGGCCGCGTCCGGCCCTCTCTCCCGGGGCGCTCCGCGTGAGCCGGGAGCCGCCCGCGCAGCCGGCTTCTCCCGCCGCCTCGCCCGCGAGCCACCCGCACGATCGGCCTCGCCGCGAGCCGCCCGGACGGCAGGCTTCGTCCGCGGCCTCGCCCGCGAGCAGCCTGTAGGGCCGGTTCTTCCAGCGCCTCGCCCGCGAGCCGCGCGTGCCCGCCGCCTCGGGCGCCGCGCGCCGGCGAGACCGCGCCACGGAACTACAACCAGTAGTAGTCCGGGTACGCATCTTCGTACGGGCGGCTCCCCGGGGCTCGCGCGTCATGTTTCCGAAACAGCACGCAGGATTCAGCCGCGCGAAACATGTACGTCATCTCTCAACGCCACCGAAAAACATCGCCGCCCCGCGCGCACGCCGCCACGACGCACGCCGGCCGGACTCCGCACGGAAGCCCAACCAGACTGAATGTGCCACAGCTCACACTTCGGTCGAGGTTTCGGATCCCTTGAGAATCCGCCCGCTGACGTGCGAACATTTCGGTCAACCCCCCGCTCCAAGGTGCCCGCGCCGACGCGGTGTGCCGGCGACCGGTCACGGGTCACCCATTCTTCGCGCGCCGGCAGGCGTGCGTTAAACGCTGTATTCGTCATGGGCGGATGTCGACGGGTGGCATGAACAAGGTTGAGGCTGTCGTCATTAACTGGAAACGTCCAGGCAATGTAGAGCGGATCGTGGATGCGCTACGCGCACAATCCACCCCGTGCACGGTGACGGTATGTGACACCCATCTCGACGACCAATACACGCTGTCCGAGGCGACGCTGTCCAGCGCCGACCGGGTCTACCGCTGGGGCCACAACACCGGGCCGTACTCCAGGTTCGTGCCGCTGGCCGCCTACGACCACGAGTACACGTTCTTCGTCGACGACGACATGCTGCCCGGGACCCGCTGCGTCGAGCACTTCGTCGAGACCGCGGAGTCACTCCCCGGCTTCGGCTCGATCGGGCAGATGGGCCGGATCGTCCCGGCCGACGGGGTCTACACGGCCCGCAACGTCGGCCGGCTGCCCAGGGCACGGGAGATCGACATCCTGGTCCGTGGCTTCTTCGTCCGGACCCGGAACCTGCATCACATCGCCCAGCTCCGCTGGCTGATGAACTACATGGCCGAGCAGGTCCCCGAGGACGACATGCTGCTCTGCGTCGCGATGCGGCTGTGTGCCGGGCTGCGCAACTACCTGGCGCCGAGCGACCCGGACCCCGAGACACTGATGAACCGGGCCGAGCTGCCGGACCCGCACGCGCTGCACCGGCGACCGGACCACATCCAGCGCCGGATCGACTTCATGCTCGCCGCCAGGGCGATCGGCTGGCTCTCGGTCAGCCCGCCGCCCGCCGTCCCCAAGCAGCTCACCGCGGCCGACCGGGACCGGGTAAACGGCGGCACGGTCCGCGAGCCGGACGAGACGCTGGCCACGGAGTTCTCGGTGGCGCCGCTCGGCGTTTCCCCGAACGGCCATGCGCCGGTCCGCCAACTGAACGGTCATGGGCCCGGCCAGAACGGGAGGCCTGCCAGGCCGGCGGCGCGGCCCGGCAGGCCGGGAGCCAACCGCGGCGTCGTCTACCTCGCCCTCGGCGAGAGCTACGCCAACCTCGTCACGGACAGCGCGCGCACGCTGCGGCTGCACGGCTACGACGGCCCGGTGCGGGTCATCACCGACGCGCCGAGCCACGAGCTGGTCGACCTGGAATGCGAGACCCTCGTCGTCGGCAGCCTCCCTGGCGGCTTCGCGTCCCGTTTCCACAAGACCCAGCTGTATCGCTGGTCGTTCGAGCGCACGCTCTTCCTCGACGCCGACACCATCGTCATCTCTTCGATCGACGAGGTCTGGGAGCTGCTGGCCGGCCGCGACATGGCGATGGCGCCCGACATGCACTCGTCCGTCGCCGACGTCATCGCCAGGAGCGTCAACGACCCGAGCCGCCGCGCCCCCGAGTACCAGCTGATGCAGGAGCTGGGTCTGGCCGGCCGCCGCTACTACAACAGCGGCGTCATGCTCTGGGACCAGAACGGCCGCATGTCCCGAATGTTCAACCGGTGGCACCAGGAATGGAACCGCTTCGGCGGCGAGGACCAGCTCGCGCTCGTCCGCGCGATCGCCGCCACCGGGACGAAGGTCGCCACTCTCGACTCGACCTGGAACCGCCGGCCCAAGGCGTTCGCCTCCGTCGACGAGGCCCGCGGCGCCGGCGTCCGCATCCTGCACTTCCTGTCCCGTCAGCGCGCCCTGCTCAACGACGCCTACCTCGGTGTCGTGGCGGAGTATCTGGGGTAACGGCCCCCGGCGCTCAGCGGGCAGTTGTCCGCGGTGGTGGCGACGGGCGTCGCGTCCAGGGCGCAGTGGGTGAAGGGCGCGGGCCGCAGCCGCGGGCGCCTGCGATGCGCCGCGCGCTGGTCCGGCCGGTCGCGGATGCTGGCGGCGGCGGTGAGACCACCGACGGCGGCGATCGCGGCGGCCAGCAGCATCGCGATCCGGAATCCGTGGTCGAACGCTCCGGCCCGCAGGTAGGACGCGCCGGCGAGGCCGGCGCCGGCGGGCAGGACGGCGACCGCGAGCAGCTGGGCGGTGCGCGCGACGTCGTTGTTCACCGCGGAGGCGACGCCCGCCTTCTCGACCGGCGCCGCTGCGAGCGCGGTCGACGTCAACGGCGCGACGGTCGTCGCCAGTCCCAGGCCGAGCACGATCACCGCGGGCAGCACGTCACGCCAGTAGCCGTCACCGTGGCCGGCGCGGGACAGCAGCGCGAGCCCGGCCCCGACCACCAGCGGGCCGACACTCATCTGCAGCCGGGGCCCGATCCGGGCGGCCAGCGCCCCGGACCGTGCCGACAGCGTCAACATGATGATCGTGACGGGCAGCAGGGCGGTGCCCGCCTCGACCGGCGAGTAATGGCCGACCTGCTGTAGCTCGATCGGAAGCAGGAACAGCGCCCCGCCGAGCCCCGCATAGACCACGAAGGTGACCAGGTTGGCCGCCGAGAACTGGCGCGACGCGAACAGGCTCGGCGGGAGCATCGGCTCGTGGGTCCGTCGTTCGGCGGCCACGAAGGCCACCAGAATCCCGGTTCCCGCCGCCAGCGGCACGATCACCGGAATCGACGTCCAGCCCCGGGACGGGCCCTCGATCAGCCCGTAGCAGAGCCCGACCAGGCCGAGCGTTCCCAGGGCCGCTCCGGTCAGGTCGATGCGCCGCGGCGCGGCCGGGTCCGTCGACTCGGGAACGTGCCGGGCGGCGATGAGGATCACGGCGACGGCGAGGGGCAGGTTTACGAAGAAGATCAGCCGCCACGACACGGCCGCCACCAGCCAGCCGCCGAGGAACGGCCCCACCGCCGTCGCGACGCCGGACAGGCCGGACCAGGCGCCGATCGCCCGGGACCGGTCCTCAGCGCCGAAGGAGGACTGGAGGATCGCGAGGCTGCCCGGGGTGAGCAGCGCGGCACCGACCCCCTGCAGCGCCCGGGCGCCGATCAGCGCCGACGCGCTCGGCGCGAGCCCGCACAGCAGTGAGGCCGTGGCGAACCAGACGACGCCGACCACGAAGACCCTGCGGCGGCCGTACCGGTCCCCGAGCGACCCGCCGACCAGCAGCAGCCCGGCGAGGGTCAGCGTGTAAGCCGTCACGACCCACTGCAGCGACGCGAGCCCGGTGCCGAAGTCGCGCCCGATCGCGGGCAGCGCGACCCCGACCGCGGTCGCGTCGATCGCGGCGAGCCCAGAGCCGAGCACGGTCGCGACCAGCACCCATCTGCCCGGCGCGGACGAGAACACGAGCGCGGGCGACGTGTCCGGCCCGTCCGGGAGTGGTGGGGTCGACATGGTCGGAGACGCTACGCGTGCCGGTCCTCCCGCAGGGCCCGGATCGCGTCGGCCATCCGGGTGTCAGCGACGTCGCGCCGCTCTTCCAGCACCCGGAGCAGGACCAGCAGGAAGACGGTCCCTGACGCGAAGACCAGCGCCAGGATCAGTGTGAAGACGTAGAACTCCAGCACGGCGAACCTCCATGGGTTCGGTTCTTGCGCTGTCCACGCTGGCTGGCCACCTGGGGCAGGGGCGACCAGTGGCCGTGGACCTGTTCCGATCAGTGCTTGTCACCGCTCCTGGGTCCGTGGGAGCGGATGGCCACCGGCGCACCGCACACGTCCGCGACGACGTCCGGCCAGTCCGCCGCGCCCGGTGGGCGCGGGTCGAGGACGGGCCGGGCCCGCCACAGCAGCCCGGTCAGCTCCGCCGCGCGCGCCAGGTCACCGGGTGGCCCGGGCACCAGGCGGTCGACCCGCCGCGAGCCGGCCGGCTCGGCCTCCGCCGGGCTGGCTAGGCCACGCACAGCACTCGCGTCCATGCGGTCAGCGTTGCGCGTAGCGGCCGGCCCAATGTCGTCACAGTCCGGAATGTCGGCACCGTCGGGAGTCGGCTGGACGACTGTGCCAGCCGGGCTGACCTCGTAGGACCGGCAGATGCCCAGCGGCTGGCTGCCGGGCGCGTCGAGATGCGTGAGCGCCACCGCGTCGACCCCGCCGGCGACCTCGACGGCGTAACGGTGCGCGACCGCGTCGAAATGGCCGACGCGGAACGCGCCCTGCCAGCGGCCGGTGCCGTTGTACCGGTCGGGCAGCGCCGCGGTCAACGCGGCGTCCTCGGTCACCAGCGGGCCGGCGCCGTGGCGGGTGGTGTAGGTGCGCACCACCCCGAGCCGGCGCGCGTCGCCCGCGGGCACCCCCGCGTCGCACAGCAGCTTCTCCGCGTTCGCGAACGTCGTCGTCGACCAGGTCGTGTACGGGTGGAAGCCGTGCCACTCGTCGAGCAGCACTCCCTGCGCCCCCTCGAGGACCACCGGGCCGACCCGGGCCAGCTCGGCGAGGTGCCGGTCGTCGACGAGCCGGACGGCCCGAGAGAACTGGCCGAACACCTCGACACAGGCGTCCACCGGTGGCAGCCCGACACCGGCCCGGGCGGGTACCTCCAACGAGCCGAGCTCCGCCTCCAGCCGGTCGCGCAGCTCGGTCAGCAGCCGGCGCAGCCGGGCTGGCCGCGCGCAGTCGCGCGCCCGCGGGGCGGTGTCCGGATGGGCGAGCCCGTAGGCGGCCGTCTCACCGATGCCCATCCCGCACGAGCCGTGCCGCCCCGCGCCGCGTGCCAGTTCCCTGGCCCGATTCGCCACGACGTGGTACGGCGTGGTGAGCAGGGCGTCGCCGTGCACCGTCAGCCGGGCGAACGGGTCGGGCACGCCGAGGGCCGCGAGGTGCGCGGCCTCGGCCGCGAGCGCCAGCGGGTCGACGAGGACGTACCGGGACAGGTGCGTCGGAACGCCGGTGAGCGTGCCCGACCCGAACTGGGCGAACGTGTGGTGCCGGCCGTCGTCGGTGACGACGTTGTGCGCCGCCTGCGCGCCGCCGTTGAACCGGACCACGGCCGCCGCCGGCTCGCCGCCCGCCGCCGCGACCCGGCAGAGATGGTCGACGACCGTCCCCTTGCCTGCGTCGCCGAACCCGAGGTCGACGACGATCGTGTGCCGCATGAGAGCTCCTCCTGGTCCGCTGGACGTCGGGTCTGCTGGTGGGCCGGTACGGCCCTGCCGCGAGGGTGGGTGCCCGGGCGGGTGGATGCCCGGGCGGGTGGGTGCCCGGGCGGTTGGGTGCCCGGGCGGTTGGGTGCCCGGGCGGGTGGGTGCCCGGGCGGGTGGGTCAGAGCCGGGCGATGCCGGTTCCGCCGCGCTGCGCCGGCGGCTGGCCGCCAGGGCCGAGGGCGATCTCGCGACGGTCCGGGCCGTCGGCGCGCATCCGGGCGAGCGCCTTGCCGACCGGGACGACGGCCGCGCCGGCGCCGACGTCACGCAGGTCGTCGAGGCCCTCGTCGAGGTCGATCGAGTCCTCCAGGATGCCGATCGTCAGCGCGATCGTCTCGCAGGCCAGACCCAGGTCGTCGAGCTCGATCACCCGCTCGCCCAGCAGCTCCCGCCAGGTCGCCAGCACCTCCTGGTCCTGCGCGTGCGCGGTCCCGGCCGGGATGAGGAAGAAGACGTTGTACGTCCGCTCCAGCTCCTCGACGATCTCCCTGGTCGGGAGGCCGACCCGCAGCTGGTCGCCGACGAGGTCCCGGACCTGGCGGGCGTCGACCTTCCGGTAGGGCTTCTCGTCGCCGATGACGAACAGGTAGCCCTTCTTGGCGCGCTTCTCGAAGCAGTCCAGGGATGTGTGCCGGGCCATGACGCCGAGCCGGTCCGCGCCAGCCGAGCCGTGTCGACCAGGGTCGGCGCGTAGGCGGCGTGCCTCGGGTCGCCGAGCCGGGCCAGCCGCCGCAGGGCCGTCGCCTCCCGGGCTACGAGGTCGTCGTCGTCCGCCGAACGGGCCATCTTCACCAGCAGTTCGCCTGGCGCGGGACGGCCGTCGGCCGGCTCGACGCCGCCGGCCCGGTACAGCGTGGCCAGGTCGCCCTCGGCGTAGGGGCCACCGACGGTGTAGGCGTGCCGGGCGCGGCCGACGACGACCACGCCAGCCGGCCCGTCGGCACTCGGACCGGTCGGCACCCCGGCGGCGCCGTCCTGGTAGGCGAACCACAGCTCGGTGAGCCGGGCGAACGCCGCCGCGGCCTCGGCCCGCCGACCCGGCGGGGCGACATCCGGGTGGACCTGGCGGGCCATGGCGCGGTAGGCACGGCGCGCCGCGCGCGACGCCTCCCGGGCCTGCGTGCCGGCAGGGCCGAGCGGGCCGAACAGCACCGGCGCGGGCGGGCTCCGCCGCAGTACCAGGTCCACGATCTCGTCGAACGTGACCGGCGGGTGAGCCGTCGAGCCGGTCCTGGGGGGTGCGGCCGTGAAGGCGGGTGTGGTCATCGGGACTCCTCGTGCCCGGGACGCAGCAGCGCGGGGTGTAGCAGCCTGGCGGGACCGGCCCGGTAGAGGCGTGCCCGGCGGCCGCCGCGGGCGCCGCCGCGGGCGGTGGTGGCACCGGTGTCCTCGACGAACCCCGGCGCGGAGAGCACCTTGCGGTGGAAGTTGGGAGCGTGCAGGGGCTGGCCCCAGACCGTCTCGTAGACGGCCCGCAGCTCGGTGACGGTGAACTCGGCGGCAACGAACGCGGTGGCCAGCGGCGTGTACTCAAGCTTCGACCTGGCCCGTTCCAGGCCGTGCGCCAGGATTCGCGCGTGATCGAAGGCCATCTCGTCCCGCCTGACCGACGTGACCGGAAGCCAGGCGGCCGAGGCCGCGTCGCCACCGGCGGTCGGATCGGGCAGATCAGGGGCGAACGCCAGGTACGCGACCGAGATGACCCGCATCCTCGGATCACGCCCCGGAGTGCCGTACGTCCCGAGCTGTTCCAGGTGGATCCGGCCGAGCCGGCGGTCGGCCGCCCGCCGGTCGGGCGACGCGGCCAGGCCGGTCTCCTCGGCGAGCTCCCGGACGGCGGCCTCGCCGAGGTCCTCCTCGGCCCGGGAGCCGTCCGGCCCGACCGTCGTCCGGATGAAGCCACCCGGCAGGGCCCACCGGCCCTCGAAGGGCGCCTGGCCCCGTTGCACCAGCAGCACGTGCAGCGTGGGGACCGGCTCCCCGGCCGGGCTGCCCACCGGCCGGATGGTGAGCGCGACGACGTCGACGGTGACCGCGACCGGTTCGTAGTCGCGCGGGTCGTAGGACGCGAGGAACGCGACCTCCGCCGCCGCGCCGCTACCGGCTGAGGCCTCGTCCGTCATCGAGCTCTCCACTCCGTCGACAGTTCTTCTCGAATTGAGTAAATCTGAGATTGAGAAGAACCTATGCGACAGATCACCCGAGGGCAAGGGGTGTCCGGCAGGAGACATCGCCAGGCGGCGGACGCACGCTCAGGCGGGATCACCAGGGCTCACGGGCACACCGACGGAGCCGGCGGCGAACCACGGCCGCCGCCGCGCGCCGGGACCCACGGTCAACCTCCGGAGCGCGCGAGCCCCGGTCCGCGTCCCGATGGCCGTGGACGGCCGGGGGACGGTCGGGACGCGGACCGGTGGGAACCCCGTCACGTCAAGGACGGGTCGTGGTTCCCGCCAGCGGGGCGAGGTCTCAGGCGTCCGGCCGCCGGCGGGACCGCAGCCGCAGCCGCAGCCAGACGGTCCCGACGGCCGCGGCGAGCGCGGCACCGGCACCCCCGGCGACGGCGGGGTGCCGCCGGACCTCCTGGCCGAGCTCACGCGCGGTCTTCCCGCTCGACGCGACCGCCGCGGCACGTTCCGCCGCGGTCGCCACCCACGGGTGCTCGCCCGCCTGGGAGCGGACCCTGCCAGCGGCGGACCTGGTGCGCTCCGTCGCGGCGGCCACCTGGGGAGTCACCTTCTCGCGAGCGCTCGCGACGGCCGGGGCAACCTTGTCCTTCGCCGTCGAGACCGCGGGCCCGACCATGCCCTTCGCCGTCGAGACCGCCGGGCCTATCCTGGCGACGGCAGGGGCGATCTTCTCGCGGGCCGTCGCGACGGCGGGGCCCACCTTCGCGACGGCGGGGCCCACCTTGTCCAGAACCGTGGCCACGGCCGGGCCGACCCGCTGGCGCGCGCCCGCGACCACCCCGGGAGTGTCCGGCTCGCCGTCGGCCGGTGCCTCGTCGCCCGGCTGGACGGCCGGACCCAGCGCCGCCGCCGGCTCGCCGTCCGCCGGGTGGTGCCCGTTGGCGGTGGACGCGCCGTTGAGCCCGGCGACCAGGCTGCCGAGTGGCTCCCGGCTGGGGGTGGTGTCGTCGTTGCCGGGCGCGATATCGGACAACGCGGAGTGGGGAGCCGGGGGCTTGGTGGCGCCCTCCGGCGGGGTCCCGGTGGACTCCGACGAGTTGTCTGCTTCGGTCACCTCGTTCCCTTCTTGGTGCTCCGGTCGGTGGTGAATGATCGCCAGCGGGCGGGTGCCCGCGGGGTGCTGCCACGAACGGACCGCCCCACAACACCGGCCACACCCCGCAGGACGGGACATGGTCGGCAGAATGCGCATTACTTGAGCTACCCGTGGTGCTATGGAGATAGTCCGTCGTTCTTCACCGCAAGGACACCCCAACAGGGGCGGCGTGACCGAAAGACCGCGTGGACCACGACACGACATCTCGACGCACCCCACCTCGACGCGCGCCGAACGGCAGGCCCCTCAAGCCGGCCGCCGATCGGGGCGAATCCGCTGACCAGCGCGTTTCGGGCGACGGGAGGGGCCGAGGGGCCGCGTTCGGCTACGGTTTCCTGGGCGGCGGACTCGGCCCTCGGGCGCAGACCGGCGAACTCCGCTCCGGTGCGGACCCGACGGCGCACCGGTGGCGCGGGGCCCGCGCCACAGCGGCGGCCGGGCCAGGCCCGGCGGCAACGGCACGGCGGCCTCGTCGGGCCGGAGGGGAGGTCGGGGTGCGGGACGACCTGGTGGGCCTGCGCGACCAGGCCACGGCACTCGCCGCCGGCGCGGTGTCGGCACGCGAGCTCGTCGGCGCCGCTCTCGATCGCATCCAGGCGACCCAGTCGACGCTCAACGCGTTCCGGCGGTTGCGGCCGCAGGCCGCGCTCGCCGAGGCCGACGCGGCCGACCGGCGGCTCGGCGCGGGAGAACGGCTGCCCCTGCTGGGCGTGCCTATCGCGATCAAGGACGACACCGACCTGGCCGGCGAGCCGACGGCCTTCGGCGCGCGCGGTGAGTTCCCGCCGCAGCAGGCGGACAGCGAGATGGTGCGCAAGCTGAAGGCGGCCGGGGCGGTGATCGTCGGCAAGACGAACACCCCGGAGTTCGGGCAGTGGCCGTTCACGGAGGGCCCGGCGTTCGGGGTCACCCGCAACCCCTGGAACCTCGACCACACGCCGGGCGGGTCCTCGGGCGGGGCGGCGGCGGCCGTGGCGGCCGGCCTCGTCGCGGCGGCGGTCGGGTCGGACGGCGCCGGCTCGGTGCGGATCCCGGCGGCCTGGACGAACCTCGTCGGCATCAAGCCACAGCGCGGCCGGATCTCCAGTGCCCCGGTCTCCGAGCAGTTCAACGGCCTGACGACGTTCGGCCCGCTGGCGCTGACCGTCGGCGACGCGGCCCTGCTGCTGGACGTGCTGTCCGGCAGCGCGCCCGTCGACCGGGCCCGCCCGCCGGCTCCGGACGAGCCGTTCGAGGCCGCCGCCAGCCGGGAGCCGCGCCGGCTGCGGATCGGCCTGTCCCTGAAGATTCCGTACAGCGGCATGGCGGCCAGTCTCGACCCGTCGGTGCGCGACGCGGTCGAGAAGGTCGGCGTGACGCTGACGGAGCTCGGCCACGAGGTCGTCCTCGCGGATCCGGCGTACGGGCTGCTGGGCGTGACCTTCCTGCCGCGCTCGTTGGAGGCGATCGACGACTGGGCCCACCGGGTGCCCGACCCGCGACTGCTCGACGGTCGTACGGTCGCCAATGCCCGCACCGGCCGGGTGCTGCGCCCGCTGCTGCTCGCCGCGCGCGGGGCGGAACCGATGTCACGCTGGCGGATCGGCCAGGTGTTCCGGTCGGTCGACGTGCTGCTCGCGCCGACGACGGCGGTGCCGCCACCGCTGGTGGGCGAGCTCAACCGGCCGACGAACTGGGAGACCGACCACGCGATCGTCGCCGCCTGTCCGTTCACCTGGCCGTGGAACGTGCTCGGCTGGCCCGCGGTCAACGTGCCGGCCGGGCTGGCCCCCACCGGTCTGCCGCTGGGCGCCCAGCTGATGGGCCCGGCGAACAGCGAGAGCCTGCTGATCTCGCTCGCCGCCCAGTTGGAGCGGTCGCAGCGCTGGTACGAAAGGCGTCCGGGCCAGCGGACGGGCGCTGCCCCGTCGGCAGCCTGACCGGTCGAAGCCCGGATCTGGGTGCGATTTTCCGGTCGAAGAGGCCACCCGGCGTATATCGCCCCGATGAATCCGGCGGTACCTGCCCAGTGCCGGCAGGTGGACAGCGACAATGCCTCATGCCCTGGAAGCTGGACCGGGCGCTGGCGCTCGGGCTGGCCGTGCTGTGCTGCGCGGTCGGCATCAGTCTGCTCACCAACGTGGCCATGGCCGGGTACTTCGGGCTGGCCGCGCTGCTCGTCTCGGGCGCACGCGGCCCGCGCCGCACGGCCGCGATGGGCTCGCTGGCGGTCCTGGTGGCCGTGGTGTCCGGCCTGTGGGACCACCGGTTTCTCAACTCGCAGCATCTGGCCGCGATCGGGCTGGTCGCAGCGCAGTCGGCGGTGGCCGTCTGGATCGCGATCCATCGGTCCCGCCGGGAGTCGGAGCTGCGCCACCGGGAGACGGAGCTCGTCCGGGTGCGCGCCGTCGCCGACGTCGCGCAGCGGGCGCTGCTGCCCGAGGTGCCCACGACGATCGACGGCGCCTGCTTCGCGGCCCGCTACCTTTCGGCGGCCGAGGAGGCCACCGTCGGCGGCGACCTGTACGAGGTCGTCGCCACCCGGCACACGATCCGGGTCATCATCGGCGACGTCCGCGGCAAGGGCCTGCCCGCCGTCAGGCTTGCCTCCGTCGTCCTCGGCGCCTTCCGGGAGGCGGCGGTGACCTGGCTGGAGCCGGAGCAGGTGGCCGCGGCCTGCGCCGGGGCCGTCAACCGGGAGGCGGGCCCGGAGGACTTCGTCACCGCACTGCTGGTGGACATCCATCCCGACGGCCGGCTCAGCCTCTGCTCGGCCGGGCATCATCCGCCCATGCTGCTGGCACGGTCTTCCGCGAAGACCGTGGGGCAGGCCGACGGCACCGGCGGCGAGCCGGCCACCGGGCTCGGTCAGGTGCTGTTGAAGTCGCCGAGCCCCCCGCTGGGGCTCGCCGAACGGTTCACCCCGTCGTCCGCCCGCTGGAGCATCGGCGACCGCCTCCTGCTGTTCACCGACGGGCTGATCGAGGCGCGTTCGCCGGATGGCGAGTTCTTCCCGCTGGAGGACCATCTCGAGCGGCTGCTCGAGGGCACTCCGGAGCAGGCGCTCGACCGGCTGACCCAACGGGTCACCGAACACGCCGGCGGGCACCTGCGGGACGACCTCGCCATGCTGCTCATCGAGCGCCGGCCGCTCGCCACCGAGCCGGAGCCCACGGTCCCGCGCCAGCCGTCCGCGAACCACGGCGAGCAGCCGCGCTCCGTCCGGGACGAGGAGCCGCCGCCCGACGACGACCCCTACGACGTCGAGCCCGACGACGACCAGCCGGTGGCCACGGCCGACGAGGTACCCGCGGTCGAGGTGGCCGGGTCGGCCGGATCCGGCTGGCGGCGGCGGCGCGTCGGCCGCGCCCACCGGGGCTGACGGCGGCCCCGCCCCCAACCGGCGCCACGGCCCGAGGCTGCCCGGGCCCGGCGCCGGCCTAGTTGTTCCGGTAGTCGACCGGGCCGGGCAGGTCGATGGTGGACTGGCTGCTCCAGCCGTCCTTCGACCACAGGCTCCAGTCGATGCGGCCGAGCACGAAGCGGACCTGCTTGACGCCGCTGCCGTCGCCGTTGGACTGGAAGGGACTGAGCACCGCACGACCACCAAACTCACCGAATCCTCACCGGTGCACGAACCATGCCACACCGCCGAGGTGGACCGGCAGCGGCCCGACTACGCTCGACGGCTAAAGATCCGTTGTCGCGCGAGCGGCGCCGTCGGCCGCCAGCCGGGCGACAGGCCCGGCGTGTGTGGGTCTGTCTGACCGGGGAGGGGCCGAGGATGGGGCGCGCGCGGCTGACGGCCCTGCTGGCGGGCCTGTTGCTCCTCGCCGCCGGGCTCGGCGGCTGCACGGCCGGGACGGGAGGCTCCCAGCCAACCCGCGGCCGGCCGGCAGTGGCCGCCACACCGACCAGCTACACCGCGAACCCGGACGCGCCGCCACCACTGGTCGCCACGACCGACGGGCGAGTCAGCGGCGTGCGCACCGGGAAGATGGACCGCTACCACGGCATTCCGTTCGCCGCGCCCCCCGTCGGGGCGCTGCGCTGGACCGCGCCGCAGCAGCCGGCGCCGTGGTCCGGGGTCCGGGACGGCACGCGCGGGGGGCCGCCCTGCAAGCAGGACGGACCCTTATTCGCGATCTCCAGCGAGGACTGTCTCTACCTGTCGTTGGGCCGGCCGGCCGGGGCTCCGCTGACCGGACGCCTGCCGGTGATTCTCTGGATTCACGGCGGCGCCTTCGTCGGCGGCACCGGGGAGACCTTCGACCCGTCCGCACTGGTGGCCGGTGGCCCGGCGATCGTCGTGACGACGAACTACCGGCTCGGGCCGCTCGGATACCTGGTCGTTCCGTCGCTGGGCGCCGGTGACGCCGGAAACTTCGCCACCGAGGACCTCATCGCGGCGCTGCGCTGGGTGCGTGCCAACGCGGCCGGGTTCGGCGGCGACCCGAACAACGTCACGATCATGGGCGAGTCGGCTGGCTCGGTGAACGTCTGCGCGCTGCTGGCCGCGCCGGCGGCTGACGGGCTGTTCCAGCGGGCAATCATGGAAAGCGGCCCGTGCAGCTGGGAGCTGCCGACCATGGCCCAGGCCGCCCAGACCGGGCTGGCCCTCGCGGCCAAGCTGGGCTGCCCCGGCCCGCTGACCGCGGCGGCCTGCCTGCGGACCCGCTCGGCGAACCAGCTGGTCACCGCCGCGGCCGACGACACCGAGATCTTCAGCGCCTTCGCGTTCGCGCCGACGGTGGGCGGGACGACGCTGCCGCTCAGCCCATCCCAGGCGCTCTGGGACGGCCGGCTGGCCCGGGTCCCGCTGCTGATGGGCACCGTCACCGACGAGGGACGGCCGTTCACGAACCACTGGGCCGCCGAGGGCCCGATCACCGACTGGGGCGTGGACGCCCTGATCCGGACGCATTTCCCGGACCGGGACGACCGCGTGCTGGCCGCCTACCCAGCCGGCCAGGCCCCACCGCGCGAGCGGCTGGCGCGCATCATCACCGACGACATGTTCACCTGCCAGACAACCACGTTCGCGCAGCTGGCCACCGGAATCGCCCAGCAGCCGGCCTACCTCTACGAGTTCGACGTGCCCGACGCGCCGGCCAGCTCGCCCGAGTTCGGCCCGGGCGCCACCCACGGCTGGGATCTCGACTATCTGTTCCCCGCTGCGACCTCGTCCCAGCTCACCAGCCCAGGACGGGCCTCACTGTCCAAGGCGATGGTCGGGTACTGGACCCGGTTCGCCGCCACCGGCGACCCGAGCGGCGCCGTGACGACCGCCGGATCGCTGCCGGCCTGGCCACGCTTCGACGTCCGCACCGTCCGGGGCGGCCAGGACCGAATGCTGCTGACCCCGGCGAAGGTCGGGGCGGTGGCCGGCACCTGGTCCGCCCACCACTGCGACGTCTGGAGCTAGGACCGCGACCTCGCCGCCCTGGGCCGGCCGGGCTCTTGCGCCGGCTCGGTTGATCGGTCACCGTGAGCTGCGACGCGCCAGGGCCACGGGGAGGCGGCGGCATGGTCGGCGGCACGGCGGCGGGGGCGAACGGGTTCCGGCCCCGCGCCTCGGCGCTCCAGTTCACGAACGACTTCCCGCATCAGCCGGTTCTCACGGTCGCGATACCGGGCCTCGGCAAGCGGATCCCGATCGGCGACGCAAGCCGCGGCCTGTGCGGCGGCATGATCTTCACGGTTCGCGACCTGTTCGAGGCCGGCCGTAAGCCCCCGCCCGACGCGGCCCCGCCCGGGCCAGGCTCTCCCCTCTACCGGTACATCGTCCGGCGGCTGTTCGACAGCTGGGACCTGCCGCGCGGCGGGCTGCGCTACTACCAGCTGCAGGCGACCGGGGACGCCGACGTGACCTGGGCGCTCGGCCGGCGGCCCGGGCTCGGCCGGATCACGGTCGTCGACGAGTGGCCTCGCGTCCGCACCGACCTCGACTCCGGCCGGCTGCCCGCCCTCGGGATCGTCACCGTGCACTCGCTCGACCCGCTGAAGCTCGGCCTGAACCACCAGGTCCTGGCCTACGGCTACGACCTGGTCGGCACGACGGTCACCCTGCGCGTCTACGACCCGAACACCCCGCTCGCCGGCGCCGACGACGTCACTCTGTCGTTCGACCTCGCGAACCCGGCCGGACCGGTGCCCATCACGCACAACCTCCGCGTCGGCGGCCGGCCTGTCCGCGGGTTCTTCCACACCGCCTACCGCTGGTCCGACCCCGCGGTCATCTCGACAGCCCCGGATGGTCCCGCGACGCAAGCCAACCCCTGACCCACGGGACAGGCGCCGGCTTCCGCAATCACGTTGTCTTTGCGGCCCGATGTCCGTAATCCCGGAACGGTTCGGTCGATGTGTCCGTAAGTACGGGTGGTACTGTTCCGCCATGCCGAGGTTTCGGATCAGCGAGGCGGCGGGGCTGCTCGGTGTCAGTGACGACACCGTCCGCCGTTGGGCGGACATCGGCCGGCTGCCGACCGTCCGCGACGACTCGGGCCGTCAGGCGGTCGAGGGGGCCGTGCTGGCCCAGTTCGCCACCGAACTCGCCGAGGGCGTCGAATCCCCTGCCGGACGGGCGGTCATCGTCGGCGAATCGGCTCGCAACCGCTTCCCCGGGATCGTGACCCGAGTCCAGCGAGACGGCGTGATGGCCCAGGTGGAGATCCAGGCCGGGCCGCATCGAATCGTCTCGCTGATGAGCCGGGAGGCCGCCGACGAGCTCGGCCTGGAGCCGGGGGTACTGGCGATCGGCTCGGTCAAGGCGACGAACGTCGTGGTCGAGGTCCCCCAGCAGCATCGCTGAACGCCCGGTCGCACCGACGCGACGCCGTCATCACCCGCCGTTCCCGAGTCGTGTCACGTCGCTGTGGAGAATCCCCGTGCGCATACCCCGCCCCGCGGCGGCAGCCCTCGCCGGTGTGGTCACCGTCGTCGTGCTGGCCGGCTGCGGCTCCAGCTCCGGTGGTTCCACCGGAGCTGGAGCCACCCCGAGGGCGTCGAGCACGCCGGCGCTGTCCGGGACCATCACGGTGCTCGCGGCGTCCTCGCTGACCGGGACCTTCACCGACCTGGGCAAGAGCTTCGAGGCCGCGCACCCGGGCGTGACCGTGAAGTTCAGCTTCGGCGCCAGCTCCGCCCTGGCCACCCAGATCAACTCGGGTGCCCCCGCGGACGTGTTCGCGTCGGCCAGCACCAAGAACATGACCCAGGTGACCGACCAGAAGAACGCCGCCAACCCGACGACGTTCGCGACGAACGAGGCGGAGATCGCGGTTCCGCCCGCGAACCCGCAGCACATCGCCGCGATCGAGGACCTGGCGAGGCCGGGCGTCAAGGTCGCGCTCTGCCAGGCTGCGGTGCCGTGTGGCGTCGTGGCCCAGGCCGCCTTCGCCAAGGCCAAGATCACGGTTAAGCCGGTGACCGAGGGCCCCGACGTCAAGAGTGTGCTGACCACGGTCGAGCTCGGCGAGGTTGACGCAGGCATCGTCTACAAGACCGACGTGCTGGCCGCCGGCGGCAAGGTCACGGGCATCGCCATTCCGGAGAACGAGAACGCCTCCACCGCCTACCCGATCGCGACCCTCACCGCGACGAAGAACAAGGCGACAGCCGACGCGTTCGTTGCCTATGTGCTGTCCGCGACCGGCCGCTCGGTCCTGACCCAGGCTGGCTTCAGCCAGCCGTGACCGCCCCGCCCGTGACCGGCCCGCCCGTGACCGGCCCGCCCGCGCCCGCCGCGACTGGCGGTGGGCGCGGCCGGGGCCGGCCGCGGCGGACCGGCCAGGGACGGGCGCCCTGGCCGCTGGCCCTGCCCGCCGGCCTCGCCGTCGCGTTCCTGGTCCTCCCGCTCGTCGGGCTGCTGGTCCGGGCGCCGTGGCGGCGGCTGCCGAGCCTCCTCGGGCAGGCCGAGGTCCGCCAGGCCCTCGTCCTGTCGCTGGAGACGGCGACCCTGGCGACCGGCGTCTCGATCGTGACCGGGGTTCCGCTGGCATGGGTGCTCGCCCGGACCAGGCTGCCCGGACGGTCTGTGCTCCAGGCGCTGGTCACGCTGCCGCTGGTGCTGCCGCCGGTCGTCGGCGGCGTGGCGTTGCTGCTCGCCTTCGGCCGCAACGGCGTCGTCGGCCGCCACCTCGACAGCATCTTCGGGATCACGCTGCCGTTCACGACCACCGGCGTGGTGATCGCGGAGACGTTCGTCGCCATGCCGTTCCTGGTCGTGTCCGTCGAGGGCGCGCTGGCCGCAGCCGACCGCCGCTTCGAGGACGCCGCCGCGACTCTCGGCGCCAACCGCTGGCTGACCTTCCGGCGGGTCACCCTCCCGATGATCGCCCCATCGGTCGGCGCGGGAGCCGTGCTGTGCTGGGCCCGGGCGCTCGGCGAGTTCGGCGCGACCATCACCTTCGCCGGCAACTTCCCGGGCACCACCCAGACCATGCCGTTGGCCGTCTACCTGGCGTTGGAGAACGACCCGGACGCCGCGATCGCCCTTTCCCTGTTGTTACTCGTGGTCTGTGTGACCGTCCTGATCGTGCTGCGGCGCCGCTGGCTGTCCGGCGCGCGCGGCGTGGCCGCCGCCGCATGACCACCCCCGACCAGACCGCCCTGGCAGCCGGCCTCCCGCCCGCGACCGGTCCGGACTCCCAGGTCACGCCGGCCGGGCTGGTCGCGGACGTCGTCGTCGACCTCGGTGCCTTCACCGTCCAGGTGGCGCTCGCGGTGCCCCCCGGCGAGGTCACCTGCGTGCTCGGGCCGAACGGCGCAGGCAAGACGACCCTGCTGCGCGCCCTGGCCGGGCTCACCCCGATCAGCTCCGGGCGCATCGTCCTCGACGGTGACACCCTCGACGACCCGGCCGCCGGCGTGTTCAGGCCGGCGCACCGCCGCCCGGTCGGCGTCGTCTTCCAGGACTACCTGCTGTTCCCGCACCTGTCCGCCCGCGACAACGTCGCCTTCGGCCTGCGCGCCCGGGAGCGCACCGGCCGGCGGGAGGCCCGCCAGGTCGCGGACGGCTGGCTGGACCGGCTGGGCCTCGCCGACCATGCCGACCGCCGGCCCGGCCAGCTGTCCGGCGGGCAGGCGCAACGCGTCGCCCTCGCCCGTGCGCTGGCGCCCGCGCCCCGGCTGCTGCTGCTCGACGAGCCGCTGGCCGCCCTCGACGTCGCCACCCGCTCCGACGTGCGCGCCCACCTGGCCCGCGCGCTCGCCGCCGCGCCGACGCCGGTGCTGCTGGTCACGCACGACCCACTCGACGCGATGATCCTGGCCGACCGGATCGTCATCCTCGAAACCGGCCGCATCGTCCAGGAAGGGCCGGCCGCGGAGGTCGCCCGCCGCCCCCGCACTCGTTACGTGGCGCGCCTGGTCGGCCTCAACCTCTGTTCGGGGACGGCTCGTGGAGATCTGGTCACCCTGGACGGTGGCGGTCAGCTCCACATCCCCGCTGACAGCTCGCCGCCGGGGGCCGGTGCCGCGGTGCTCGTCGCGATCCGCCCGACGGCGGTGGCCCTGCACACGGGCCGGCCCGCGCAGGGCAGCCCCCGCAACGTGCTGCCAGGGCTGGTGGAGACGCTCGAACCGTTTGGTGACCGGGTCCGGGTCACCATCGCCTCCGACCCACCGATCCACGCCGACATCACGGCTGCGGCGCTCGCCGATCTTCGGCTCGCTCCGGGTACTCCGGTCTGGGCCACGATCAAGGCGACCGACCTTGCCGTCTACCCGGCCCAGGAGGGCTGACCAGCTCGCGGCCTGTCCCGGGGCCGGATCGTCCCAGGCCTGGCCGGCCGGTTCGCTAAGGCTCGTCGATTTCGTCGATCTCGTCGATCAGACGGGTGATGTAGGCGTTCACGGGCTCAAAGTCGTAGGCGACGCCGAGGTCGGCGTCGATCGTCATGATCTGGGTTATCCCGATCATCGCCAGCTGGGCGAACAGCGGTGGGCACCGTTCCGGCGGGACGCCGCGGTCGGTGAGCGCCGCCGTGAACGCGTCGAGCTGGAGCTGGCGACAACGCTGGTAGTAGTCGACGAGCGCGGACCGGATGACCTTGCGGTGGTTCGCCAGCGCCATGAACTCGAGGCTGAGTCGCGTGGTGGTGAGGCCGGTCTCCCGCAGGTCCCAGAGCTGCCGCAGCGTCGGGCGGGCACCCACGACCTCCCGGAGCATTTCCAGGCCCGCGTCGGCGCGACGCCGGAATATCTGCAGGAAAAGCTCGTCCATGGTGTGGAAGTAGTAGTGCACCAGCTGCGGCGTCAGGCCGGCCCGCGCACCCACCCGGCGCGAGGTGACGGCGGCGTAGCCTTCCTCCAGCAGCAGCTGCTCCGCGGCGTCGAGAAGCTGCTCCCGGCGACCTGACTCCGCCGGAGCCGTCCGATGCTGGCTGACCATCTGCCCTTCATATCGCAGCGCGGCAGCAGGCACACCGGACCTGCCAGCTGCCGTGCCCGGCAGGTCGAGGTCCGCGCGAACTTCGCGCCCACGAGACGGCGCGAAACCAGTTCGGTGCACACCGTCACGTGCGGCCGATGCCCGAGGCGCCACCCGTCACGACGGCGGCCCTGCTCATCGGGCCCCGCCTTCGACGGCCGTGAACTCCAGGTGCAGCTCGGTCAGGCCGCGCAGCACCCAGGTCGGCTCGTACCGGAACCGCCAGTCGCCGGCCGGGCCGTGGTGTTCCTCGGAGAGCCGCGTCGGCTGCGCGCTGTCCCGCGTTGGCGGGAACTCCCGCTGTCGGGTGGATGACGGCGGACGACTGGCGCAAAACCGGCCCGGCGTGGCGCGCCGAACCCTTACATTGCAGCGGATCCGCCGGGCCGGCCCCGGCACGGCTGAGGGGTTTCGGGATGCCAGCTCACGATGCGCGCAGCGGACGCAAGGGACCACTCTCGTGAGTACGGCGCAGGCTCCGGACGACACCCCGGAGTACGGCCCCGAAGGCACCACTGATCCGGAACCGCCCGTCAACCGCGACCCGCTGGCCGTAATACTCGGAAACGCGTCCTTTTTCAACGTCGGCTACCTCATGCTGGGCCGCCGGGGGCTCGCGGCGGTCACCGGGCTGGTCACGCTGATCCTGCTGATCATCCTCGGCACCGCGGCAAGGACCCTGTGGTTCGAGATCGTCGTCCTGCTGTGGTGGACCGCGCTCGTGGGGCATGGCTGGTACCTCGCGCAGGGATGGCCGCGAGGTCGCCACCGAGGCGGGAGCAGGAGCCGCCTCATCCTCGGCGCGGCCTTCTTCCTACCGGTGCTGCTGGCCTTCTCGCTGCTGCGGGTCCACGTCGCCTCGATCAACAGCCGAGTCGCCGCCGCGGTCCGGACCGGCGACTGCCGTCGCGTCGCCGCCGCGTTGGACGATCGATGGGCGGGGGACTATCTGGCGAACGCCCCCGGCGCCGTCCAGGGCGCGGGCACCGGCCGGGTGTGCGGCGAGCTGGGAGAAACCGCCGCCCGCCTCGCCGCGGTCGTCACGAACAGCGACCCGAACTCGCTGCCGCCAGAGTTGAAGAACCTCTCCGCTGTCCTCGCCACGCACCCCGACGACGACAAGCTGGTCCTTCGCACCCTGGACGACTTCCTCGGCCGGCTGCCCTTGTCGAACCCCTGCGACACCACAACGGTCCTCGACACCCTCGGCTCCTACAGCACCCGTGATGCCGTCCGGGATCGGGCGAAGGCCGTCGTCCCCCGCCTCGCACCCGCAGCGCTCGTCGGCTGCGGCGATCGCGAATTCCAGTCCAAGGACTGGAACGGCGCGAAGTCCTCCTACCAGCGCCTACTCGACGACTACCCGCAGAGCCCGCTGGCCCCGAAGGCTTTCATCGGGCTCATCGCCGCCAACCAGGCGATCGAACTGGACCACGTGCGCACCGGGCTAGGCGCCGGATCGGACACGTCTTACTGCTCCAACCCGGCAACCTGGAGCGGTGCCACCCCGTACCGCGCCGCCTCCCCGAACCGGGCGGTGCTCCGTGGCGACAGCGCCTACACGAACCAGCTGCCGGCCGACTGGGTGGTCGACGACGTGGCCAAGGCGCCACTCGTCATCTGCGTCAGCCCGAAGGAGCAGGGCGACATCGTCCAGAGCTGCGAGTACCAGTCCGGCTCGGTCCTGACCAGCCTCTACGGCACGAACACCGTGTCGTTCCACAAAATCGCGGTTCCGATCCGCGTCATCGAGGTTCTGACCGGGCACGTCGTGGCCAACCTGTTCGTCCAGGTAGACGGCACCATCTGCCCCGCCGTCATCTCGTACACGACCTACGGCTCCTTCGACACCGGGCCGTCCCCGGACGAGTACGTGGACGCGCCGGACACCGATGTCAGCGCGGCCGTACGCGACGCCCTCGCTCCGATCATCAGCCCCTGAGAGCGGGCCGCACCCACCGCGCGTTTGGCTGGCACGGTCCGACAAGACGTGTGCAGATAGTCACGGTCAGGTTCCGAAACCTGGTTCGAGCCGACGATTGGGGTTAATTTGTCGTGAATGAGGCGAGACAGCAGTTTCGGTTCGGCCGGACGGACGCGTCTCGCCGGGTTGTGTGTCGGGCACCGCTGGGTGGTCGTCGGTTTGTGGGCTCTCTGCCTGGTGACGCTTGTTGTCCTGGCGCGGGGGCAGGGATTCCGGTTCGACACCGAGGTCGCCGTTCCAGGCAGCGATTCCGGGCGTGCTCTCGACCTCGTCAGCCGGGGGCTGGGCGGGTCGGGTGTCCCGGACACCGAGACGGTGGTGCTGCGTGCCCGCCAGGGGACGGTCGATGATCCGCTGGTACGGGCGCAGATCGCCGCGGTGGTGGCACAGCTGGGGAAGGTGCCGAAGGTCGCCGGTGTGGTCAGTCCGTTCTCGGCGGCTGGCGCGGTCGTTCTCGGTGTCGACCCGGTCAGTGCCGATCGGCGCACCGCGGTGGCCACGGTGATCGTGAAGGGCTCGGCGCTGCATCCTGACCTGGCAGCAGCGCGGCGCCTCGTTACAGCGGCGCGCTCCTATGACGGGCCGAGTCTGGAGGTCGAGGTCGCGGGCCCGGACGCGGCCGCGGTCAACGCCACCGCCATCTCCTGGTGGCCAATCCTCATCGCGCTCGCGGCAGCCCTGTTGCTGCTCGGTGCCACGTTGCGTTCCCGGGGCGCGGTGGTCGTCTGTGCCATGACGACAGCGGTGGCGACTGTGACCGCGGTGGCGATTGTGGAGCTGGCGTCGCACACGACGGCGATGACGTTGTACGCGCCGCTGCTCGCGGCGGTCGTCGCGGCTGGGAGCAGCCTGGGCGGCGCGGTCGTCGTCGTGCACCAGGCTCAGTCCGGCCTGCGGGAGGGGGCCGCTTCGTCCGAGGCGGTGACGCGGGCTGCCGCGCGGACGGGCTTCGCGATCGCATGCGGCGGCTTCTGCGTGACACTGGCGATGGACGGCGTTGTGGCGTTGGGGCTGCCCTTCTTCAGCGGTGTCGCGCTCGGCTCCGCCGCCGCCGGGACGGCGACCGGTCTGGTGGTCCTTACCCTGCTCCCGGCGCTGCTGGCGATCTGCGGGCCACGGCTGCTGGGCTGGACGGAACGCCAGCATCTGACGACCAGCGGCCGTGGGCTGAGCCAGCCGCCGGGGCTGCGGGCGAGGTGGGCCGGCTGGGTGCACCGCCACCCGTTGGCCGCTGCCTGCGCGGCGGGCCTCCTGTTGCTGGCGCTCGCCGCACCGGCGCTGACTCTCAAGCTCGGCGGTGCCGACGACGGCGCCGAGTCGACATCGTCGACGACCCGGCGGGCCTACGACCTGCTTAGCGCTGACTTCTTTCCTGGGCTGAACGGGCCGATGCTCGTCGCCGTCGAGCTCGGCCCCGCGCCGTCGGCGGTGTCTCCGGATGCCGTGGTGACCGCGTTGGCCCGGACTCCCGGGGTCGCCCGGGCGGCGGTGAGCGTGAACAACGCGCAGGCGGGCGTCGCCGTGATCCGGGTGTTCCCGGCGGCCGGCCCACGCTCGCCAGAGGCCACCGCCCTGCTGCACCGGCTACGCGGCCAGGTGCTCCCACGAGTACTGGGCGGCACCGGCTCACGGGCCTACGTCGGCGGTTCCACCGCCCTGTTCGCCGACATGGCGGCGAGCTTCCGCGGCGCGACCACCGGGTTCCTCGCGGTGGTCCTGCTGACGGTGCTGTGCTGCGGGCTGCTGATGCTGCGGTCCTCGATGATCGCGGCCACTGTGGCGTTGACGAGCGTGCTGGCGATTCTCGCCGCGGCCGGTGTCCTGGCGCTGCTGTTCCAGACCGGCCCGGTCACCCGAACACTGGGACTAGCGACCGGGCCGGTCGAACCGTCGCTACTGGTCATCGTCCTGGTCGCCGTGTTCGGCCTGCTCCCGGGGCTGAACTTCAGCCTGGTCGCCCGGCTCACGCAGCCCGCCGATGCCGGCCTGCGCCGACGGGAACGGCGCCGTGGCGCCACCGGGCCGGTCCGGCTCGGCCACGCCGACGTCGGCCACGTCATGGTCACCATGAACCTGGTGATGCTGTTCCTGTTCGCCGCCGTCGCCGCCCAGCCGGCCCGCATGATGAAAGTGATCGGCTGCGGCCTCGCCGCCGGAGTCGCCATCGACGCGTTCGTGCTGCGAGCGACACTGCTGCCCGCGCTCCTGCACCTGCTCAGCCCCCACCGGCCAGCCCCGAGCACCCACCACAAGCCCAGCGGCCAGTCCGATCAGGGCCGCGACGTGCAGGACCTCGGATGGACCCAGTCGCTGGTCGGCGGACCACCCGACCGAGAGCCCACGGCCACGGACGGCACCGAGAAGACGACAGTACCGATCCGCTTCCTGCCGCCCGACGAGGCGGCGCCGCGGCCAACCCGCCCGTGACCGTCAACTCGGCCAGCCGGTAGCCGTCGCCCTGGCTGCCCTCTGTCAGACGCCGATCTCGACGACGATCTTTCCTCGGGCGGTTCCGCTGGCGAGGGTGGCGAGCCCGTCGGTGGCCTTCTCAAGGGGCAGGACGGTGGTGACGTCAACCTTCAGCGTGCCGGCGGCGGCCCGCTCGGCAAGCTCCGCGACGACTTCACGAAGTGGGGCGGCCATGACGCTGGTGCCGGTCAGGCCGCCGGCGGCGAGGGCCTGTTCGTCGGCGGCGGCGCCCAGGGTGCTGGCCACCTTGCCGCCCTTGCGAACCGCCCCGAGCGGTGCGCCTTCGGCGGTGTAGGCGACGAGGTCGATCAGGGCGTCGACACCGTCAGGGTACGCGGCGTGCACCTGCTCGGCGATCGGGCCGGCGGTGTAGTCGACCACAGTGGCCGCGCCGAGCGTGATCAGCCGGCCGGCGTCGGCGGCGGTGCCGGTGGCCACGACCGTGACGCCGCTGGCCGCGAGCAGCTGGACGGCGTAGGAGCCCACGCCACCACCGGCCCCCACGACGAGGACGGTCTGTCCCTGCTCGGGCTCGACGGCATCGACGGCCGCCTTGGCCGCGGCCGCCGCGAGGGGAAGGGCCGCGGCCGTGGTGAAGCTGAGACCGGCGGGCTTGCGGGTGACGGCGGCGGCGGGCAGCAGCGCGTACTCGGCGAGCGTGCCGGCCTGAATCGGCGGGGCCAGCAGCATGTGGCCGATCACCTCGTCGCCGACGGCGACGTGGTCGACGCCAGCTCCAACCGCCTCGACGATGCCGGCGGCATCACGGCCGAGGACCAGCGGGTACAGGTGCGGCAGCATCTCGGCCATCACCCCGGCGGCCAGGGCGTTGTCGAGGGCATTGAGCCCGGCCGCCTTCACCCGGACCAGAACGGTGTCCTCGGTCGCTTCGGGGACGGGCAGGTCCGACAGGCGGGGCTGCTCGCCGGCGGCCGGGACATTCAGTGCGCGCATGTGTGCTCCCAAGGAGATCGGGGTCGAAGACGAGCCCGGAGGGTGGGTGCGCGCCGCGGCCCGGTCTGGCCGCGGCGGACGCCCGTCTATGAGTTGAAGTTTCAACTCAATCTACGGCGAGATCACTTGACATGTCAAGTGATCAACAGATTTTCGGTTGATGCTTCAAGCTAGGCTGATGGCGTGGACGCGCAGGAGCCGCGCTGGCTGGCCAACGATGAGATGCAGGTCTGGCTGACCCTGGCGAGGGTGCTGATCAGGCTTCCGGCAGCACTCGACGACCAGCTCCAGCGCGATGCCGGGATCAGCCACTTCGAGTACCAGGTGCTGGCCATGCTGTCCGAGGCCCCCGAGCGCACCCTGCGGATGAGCACCCTGGCCGTGTTCGCCAACGGGTCGCTCTCCCGGCTCTCCCACGTGGTCGGACGGCTGGACAGGGCCGGCTGGGTGCGCCGCACGCCGGACCCCGGCGACGGTCGCTACACCCTGGCGATCCTCACCGACGCGGGCTGGGCGAAGGTCATCGCGGCCGCCCCCGGGCACGTCGCGGCGGTCCGTGCCCTCGTCTTCGATCCCCTCACCCGCGCGCAGCAGCGGCAGCTGGGCGACATCGGGCGCCGCATCGCACACGCCGTCGACCCGGATGGGAGTGCCCTCGACGCGCTCGGCTGAGAGTTCTTCCGGGAGACCCGAGGCACCTGGTGCGGATAGCCTGACGGCGTGGCGATGGGTGTTCGGGAGAATGCTGGCATGGCTTCCGGATCGTTTGCCGAGTATCTGGCCGGGTTGGACGAGTCGGCGCTCACGGGGTTGCTGCGGGCGCGCCCGGACGTGCTGGTCGAGCCGGTCCCGCGCGGGTTCGAGCAGCTGGCGCAGCGACTGTGCGGCCCGGACTCGCTGGTCGCGGCGCTGCGCTCGGCCGATCGGGACGCGGTGGTCGTCGGCCAGGCGGTGGCCGCCCTGGGATCGCTGGCCACGGTGGAGGCTGTTACGCGCCTGGCCGCCGCGCCGGAACAGGCCGTGCGGGACGCCCTCGACGAGCTGCGCGGCCGTGGGCTGGCCTGGCTGGAGTCCGGGACGATCCGCCTACCGGAGCGATTGGCCGAGCACTGGTCAGCCGAGATCGGCGACGGTCGGCCGTTGGCCACGATCGCGCGGTCGGCGCCGGTCGAGGACGTGCGTTCGGCGGCCGAGGCGCTGGGTGTCGAGGTGGCTGGCCTGCGCAAGCCTGAGTTGATCGCCCGGCTGGTGGACGCCGTGTCCGACGTCCGCGCGATGGCCGACGTGGTGCGACAGCTGCCTGAGCCCGCGCGAGGCCGCCTGTCGCAGCTCTGCCATCGCTACGGCCAGATCTACTTCGGCTCTCCCGCGCAGGCAGCCACAAGTGCCGATCGTGCGTTGGCCGCCGCCGGCCTGGTGATACGGGTCAACGGGCGGTGGGAGGTGCCTTGGGAGATCGAGGCCGCGGCCTGGTTGGCGCGCCGGGACCTGGTGGCGACCGGCCGGCCGCGGATCCCTTCGGCCGCGGTCAGGAGCGGGTCGACGCGGGCCGCCGCGCAGGCCGCCGCCGCGGATCTGCTCCGTGGGGTCACGGCGCTGTTGGACGAGGCGCGCTCACATGCGATCGTCGCGCTGAAGAAGGGCGGCGTCGGACCGCGGGAACAGTCTCGGCTGGCTGCGCGGCTGGCGCTGCCAGCCGAGGTGCTGGTGCTGGTGATCGACCTGACATACGCGGCCGGGCTGCTCGGTCGCGCGGACACGGGCTATGCGCCGACCGATCGGTACGCGCCGTGGCGGGAGGCACCTCCGGCCCGTCAGTGGTCCGCGCTGGCGACCGCGTGGTTGATGTTGGGACATGCGCCGACCAGCCGGGAGATCGAAGGGGGCAAGGAGCTGCCCCCGCCGCTGCCCCTGGTCTCGGCTGCCGGTGGGCTGCGACGCGCCGTGATGAGCGCGGCCCGTGGCGGGCTGTCGCTGCGGGCGGCCGGCGAACACGCCGACTGGTTCTTTCCGCTGCATGGGTACGAGCCCGACCAGCTGCGGGACAAGGTGGCCGCCGCAGGACGGGAGGCGGAGCTGCTGGGTGTGGCCGCCGCGGACGTGCTGACCGAATGCGGCGAACAGCTCGTGGCCCTTCTCGACGCCGAGCTCGCCGGCGCGGAGCCGGCGGACGCCGAGCCGGTGGACGCGTTGACCGAACGGGTGGCCGGAGTGCTGGTGGAGAGGCCGTGCGAGGTGATACTCCAGTCGGACCTGACCGCGGTGGTGTCCGGACAGCCGACAACGGTGGTCTCGCGCCTGCTGGGAACAGCCGCGGTGAGCGAGTCCCGTAGCACGGCAGGAGTCTGGCGGTTCAGTCCGGCCAGCGTCCGGGCGGCGTTCGACGCCGGCTGGACCGCCGAGCAGTTGCTAGCCGATCTGACGGCGATATCGAATCGGCCGGTGCCGCAGCCGCTGGAATTTCTTGTCAAGGATGTGGGCCGTCTACACGGAAAGATCCGGGTGCGGGGGATGCGCTCGTGCGTCGTAGCCGAAGAGGCCACGATCAACGAGCTTCTGCACACCCGGTCGTTGGCGAAACTGTCCTTGGCGCGGGTGGCGCCGACGGTGCTGTCCAGCCCGTACGAGCTGCAGGACGTGCTGGAACGGCTGCGCGCGGCCGGGTTGTCCCCAGTCGCCGAGGATGCGACGGGCACAGTGATCGTCGAGCAGCGGCGGGAGCACCAGGCGTCCGCGCCCCGGTCGCCGAAGCGGTCCGCGTCCCGGGGCCGGCTGGAGGCGGAGAAGCTGGCCGCGCGGCTGCTCGCGGACCCGGCCGGCGGTGACAGCAGCGGGGCGGACACCTCGGAGATGTTCGCGCGGTTGGCGCAGCTGAACCCGGGCCTGAGCGATGCCGAGATCATCCTGTTGGCCGACGCGGTCGAGTCCCAGCGCGATGTACTGATCAGCTATCGGAACAAGACCGGAAACCGGACCGTGCGGGAAATCCAGCCGCGCCAGCTGTATGGCCGGTGGCTCGACGCGTGGTGCCACCTGCGGGACGATCAACGGGACTTCACCGTGGCCAACATCGAGTCGGTCGCGCCGGTCGGATGACCCGACGGCCGCAGCCCGGCATCTCATGTTGGCCCCACGACGCCCCGCGAGCACGACGATCTCGCCCAAAGAGCAGCCCGGCGCATCGTGCGCCTGCGACGGGCCAGCTCCACGACGCGCTGGACGAGATGGGACGTCGCGGGCCTCTGGGGCTCAGCTGCTCGTCTTCGTGGAATGTGGCCACCGCGGGCATTGACCGGCACGGAGTTTCGGCGGGTTGGGTGTCACGGACACCCCCGCGCTCGGCGCGGCCTGCGAGATCGTCCGCGATCTGGTCGCCGCGGTCGACGCGGCGGCGACCAGGTCTCGCGACGATTCCGAGCTCAGCCGGCCTCGCGGCCTGGGACGCGAGCCCCGGGCCGGGCCTCGTCGCCCTCTTCCACATGCTCGACCGCGGCGAGCCCTACCGGGACCTCGGCGCCGACTACTTCACCCGCCGCCGCGACCCCGCCCGCCACGCCCAGCGACTGGCCGCCCAGCTCGACGCCCTCGGCTACGACACCGTCATCACCAGACGACCCGACCAGGCCACCGCCGCCTGACCCAGCACGACCACACCGCCTGCCCCAGCGCCGTCGCCGGACCCGCGGACTCGCCTCGCGCTGATCGGTCACCTGTTTTCCCTTTAGGTCACCGCGCCCGTATAGGAGGACATGGATAAGTGCCCAGCGGGTGGGGGCGTCGTCCGGCCGAAGCCGCAACGCCGCGTCGAGGAGTTCCTGCGCCTTATCGAACCTGTTGTCCAGGTAGGCAAGCTGTGCTGCGAGGCGCAGTGCAGCTGGTCGACGTGTCCACTCGGCGGATGCTGACGCGAGGAGGCTGCCTACCTCGTTCTCGGCGTCGGAACGACGGTCGTGGTGCACCAAGACTTCTACGGCGGTGAGGTGCAGCGATGGGTCGTGGAAATCGTCCGCTCAGGGAGGGTGCGTATCTGGTTGTCTACCTGGCCTGCGACCTGGTACGCCTTCGCTAGCGCTAGCGCGGCGGTCACTGAGTGCCGCCGCCGTGGACGAAGCTGGCTGATTGCCGCGTCCGTATTGCCGGTTGCAAGATCGGACATGGCGAGGATCTCGGCCGCCTCGTCAGGATGACGGGCCGCGAAGTCCTCGATCTGCGCCGGGTCGAGGCCGCCGGCGTCCGCCAGGCCAGCTAGGGCAATGGCGAGTTGCTGGTCGTCGTCCCGGGCCAGTTCGACGGCGCGTAGCCAGTGTGATCGGGCGTTCTCGCCCCTGGCTTCGGCCGCGAGCGCGTGAAGGCGGGCCCGCAGGGCTTGGTCGTCGACACGGCTCGCGCTGTCGCGCGCAAGGTCAAGATCACCGAGTTGCATCGCAGCCGCAGCGACGTAGCTGCGGATGGCGGGAGCCGCTGCCTCATGTTCGGTCGCACCGTCGCGGGCCACGGTGCCGACTGCGAGCACACTGCGGAAGTCGTCCGCGATGAGGGCCGCCTGGCAGGCGAGTGCCACTGCTTCGGCGCTGTCACCGCGGTAGCGGCGCCGGTCGTCGCGGGCGCGCACGGCGAGATCGTAGGCGTCCCGAAGATCGGCTGGCGCGTTCGGCGAGTGTCCTCGACTTACTCGCCAGATCAGGAACCGGGCGCGGCCGACGGCGAACCCGGCGGTCCATTGCTCCCGCAGCGACGCGGCGAGGAGATTGATCGCGTGGTCGAGCGCCTCCCTGCTCGGCATCGCCCCGTTCAACTCCGCATCAAGGACGCGCAGTCGAAGGGCGGTATGCAGCGCGCGATCGGCGGGACTGGGTGACCAGCGGTCGAGGTCCCGGTCCGCCGTTCGCGTGTCCCCAGAAAGCAGCGCCACAACGATGCGGGCGTAGGGCTCGGACACCCCCGCAGGCGCGCCAAGGGCTGCAAGTGCTTCCCCCTCCTTCGCCGGCCGAGCGTGATCGCGGAAGAGGAGCGCGGCGCGCGCGAGCCAGAAATCGCGGCGTCCCACTCCCTTTTCGCTGGCAGCCAGGAACAGATCCGCCGCCAAGATCGGCGCGCCGTAGGCGTCGGCGAGGTCGCCCGCAGCGATCTGGACCTGCGATGGGGCGTCGCGTAGCCAGGACGGCGTGTGCCGCGCCCAGCCAGCGACGACGTCGGAAGGTCGATGCTCGCTGCTGGTCAACGCCGTAACCAGGGACCAGGTCAGATCCGGTTCGTCGCGCCACGCCGCCAGTATCAGCGGCTCAGACGATCTGGAAAGTTCCTTAAGCCGGTCCGGAAGCTGCGCTTCCCGCACCAGCCACCGACCCCGGAGCTGCTCACCAGGAGCTTCCACGGAATGCCGCAAGATGTTGCCGTAGTTCACCCCGACGGCGAGCCACGGACGCACCGACCTTCCCTGGCGCCGCCCGACCCGCCGCCGCGGACGCACCGACCTTCCCTGGCGCCGCCCGACCCGCCGCCGCGGACGCACCGACCTTCCCCGGCGCGGCAGCGCCGAGCATGCCTGGCACCTCACCAGCATGAGCGATCCGGATCGGCGATGTGTCGGCTCCGGGCGGAGGGGTCGCGGTCGGTGTGAACTACGGACACATCGCCCACGGAAGAGACGGCTAGTAACGGGTCCGGGCTGATGCGGGGCTATGTAGCTTCCCCGATCCTTGGCGGACTCAGAGCCGCGTGCCAGAGAAGGGGCCCCTGTTGTCACCCCGCCGGCTTGGTCAGGGCTTCTTCTCGTGGGGCAAGGGCGGCCTCGTGACTGGAACCGTGCGTAGGAGCTTTTCCAAGCCGGTGTAGTCGCCGGGATTGGTGGTGAACAGCGGGAGGTCCTCGGCGACCGCAGTAGCGGCAATCATGAGGTCCGCGGTGCGGCGGCGCGGTTTGCGACCTGCGGCGACGACGGCTGCGGTCAGTCGGCCGTAGACTCGCGCGGCCTCGGTGTCGAACGGGATCGGGTCGAACTCGTTCTCTGCGCGTTGGAGTATCTCCATCCGCCGGGCCCGTTCCTCGTGCTCGTCGTACAGGTCCTGCTCGTCGTTGCGCCGGACCTGGTGCGGCCCGGCGGACAGCTCCGCCAGCGTCACCACGCTGATCGCCATCTCGTCCGGAAGCTCGGCGACATCGACCCAGCGGCGCAGGATCAGGATGTTGGTGTCCAGCAGGCCCTGCCGGACGGGCTCACTGGTCATAGGCGCTCGTGGCCTCGTGGTCGGCTGCCGCGTCCTGGTCGGCGCGGAACGCCTCCAGACCGGCGTCAGGCACGTTGCGCGACATCGCGGCGAACTCCTGCCGCGAGACGAACCGGCGCCGACGTCGGATCGGGACGAGCTGTCCGATCCGGTGACCATCCCGAGTGACCGTGAACGACTGCCCATGCTCGACGGCGTCCATGATTTCCCGCGACTTCGACCGCAGGTCCCGCTGCGTGATCTCAGGAGTACTCACCCAGCCAGGGTAGCACCAGGTGCTACACCGTGCCGCCGCGAAGACCGAGAGTCTGGCCAGGCGATGTTGACTGCTGGCTTCACTGTCCCGCCGTGAGCCTGCAGTCGTCTCCTACCCGGAAGGTGCTATTCGAAGTGTTCAAGAATTTGCGGGTTCACCGGGCGCATGGGTAACGGTCGCCGCACGCGGCGATTCCAGTGTCTGCCGCTTCAGTTCTTTCGTGCATTCGGCGGCCCCGCTGTCCGGCTATCCTGATGGGTCGAGTAGTTTGCGCATCAACGACGTTGCTCTGAGTTACTCATTTAACTGATTCCGCCCGAGTTGCCGGACACCGTGAGGTGGTCCTATGCCGCGTCCAACCCAGCTCAACGAGCGCCAGCGCGCGGTTCTCCGCTGGGTTGGCGACGGATGCCCGTCGCGGGACTGGCCTGACCCAGGGCTGCGGCGAGATCGCTCTCGGTAGCGTGTGGCAACTCAAGGTAGTCGGATTCGGTCGGCACGGATAGGCCGGCAGCGATTGAACCGCCTGTGGTTACTGGGTTTCCGGATCAACTCAAAGTACTTCTCCAGGCCCGACCAGACTGGAGGCGTAGTTTGATCAATCCGGACTGTTATCTTGCCGCAGCCCTGGTCCTGTCCGGCGCGTACCTGGACTCGGTCTACGGCCAGGTCGAATGGCTAGCCGCCCAACCAGCCGACCCGCACGGCTTCGCCCGCAAGCTGCTTCCCGTTCGCATCGAGGACTGTTCCCGCCCAGGCCTCCTCGGCGCTGTTGTCTCCATCGACCTGTTCGACCGGGCTGTCGACGACGCCCACGTCACCTGCTCGACCAGATCCGTGGCAGCCGCTTAGTGCCTGTTGTGCATCTTGGTGGTGTGTGCCGGGTGTAGTCCGTCTCTGACCTTTGCGGTGTGGCGTCCCGAGGTGGACGGGTGTCCCCGATCGTCCGCTGCCGAAACGGACGGTCCGCTGGTTCGCTCCGCGGATCGAGGCAGGTCAGACAGCTGCGCCGGCGCGTTCCGCTGATGTCGGCGTCTGTTCTGTAGCTACCGGTGTAGCAACAGCCTGCGATCGCCGACGAGGCGTGTGGCGCGCTGGGCCGTCAATGCGGAACCGCAGGTCCAGAGGTCTGATCGGTCGCTTCGCCTGGAGACGGGGCAGGATCGGCGTCCTGCGGCAGAGGCTTGACCAGGGTGTTTGCGCTACCTCGGGCACGGGCGGTGCGACGACCGCGGCCGGCGAGATCCGGCTCGACTGTTTTGTCCCGAAGCGGACGGTCTGCCGGAGGTGTCTGTGCAGGTCAGCGCTGGTGTGCGGGTGACCGTCCGCCGCCAGGTCTCGGTCGGCGTTGCTACACCCGTTGCTACATAACGATCTTCAAAACGGCCGATTTGATCTCTGTTGCGGTGTAAAACCGCTGGTCAGAGGTGGTGGGCAGGGGCGGGGTCGAACCGCCGACCTTCCGCCTTTCAGTGCCACGGTGGCTCGTACGCCGGCCTTCATAGCGGTCCGCGATGCAGGCGGGGCGATGCCACGACGTTGTCTCGACCGCTGCCGAACGGCCCTGAACGAGACCAAGACTGAGACCACGCACGTTCCTGCCCGCTGGCAACGCAGGCACGAGCGTCGAGTAGCGGAAGCGCAGACAGCGCGGGACGGCACCATCGTGCGGGCGGTCCTCGACCCGCAGCTTAAGAGATCTTGGTGATTTGTCCATGGATGTCCGCAGACGCCCGCTAGTGCAGGTCGCGGGCGTTTTGGATTTCAAGACATCCACGCTCGTCCACAGTCGTCCGTCGGCTTGGCCGCCACGGTGGCTGCCCGCCGTTACGCCTCGGCTGCGGAACCCTGACTGTGGGGAGTGATGTCCATCGATGTGTTCGGCCTAGGCCGGGTGGGGACTCCATCTTGTCGACCATCCCGGGCCGTGGGTCCTGTTCTCGTGCGAGGATCGGTCATGTGACGGCTTCGGGGGATTTGCCGCGCGCCGACGGGTGAGACTTCTTTGTCTCCTACACCCACACAGACCGCGCGTGGGCTGAGTGGGTGGCTTGGCAGTTGGAGGACTCTCGCTACAGCGTCTTGATCCAGGCTTGGGACTTCGTCGCCGGCTCGAACTGGCAGTTTCGCATGAACGATGGGGTGCAGCGAGCGACTCGGACGATCGCGATCCTGTCTGCCGCCTACCTCGATTCCGTCTACGGCCAACAGGAGTGGCAAGCAGCCCAAGCCGCTGATCCCACAGGCTTCGGCCGCAAACTCCTGCCGATCCGTGTCGAGGACTGCGACCGGCCCGGACTGCTCCACGGAGTGGTGTCCATCGACCTATTCGGCCTAGCCGCCGATGACGCGCAGCGTGACCTGCTCGACCAAGTGCGTAACTCCCTGAACGGCCGAGCCAAACCCACCTCGGCACCCGCATTCCCTGCGCGCCCCCGCAGCGCCCCACCTATCAGCAAGCCCGCCTTTCCTCGCGCACCCAGGCCAGCACCCGCTCCGCGGCTCACAGGAACCGGACACAGCGGGCAACCACCGAGGTCGGCGGCCAGCCGCGGGAAGCCAGCCACCGCGGCGGCCGTGTCGGCGTCGCCGAGCACGACCGGCGGGTGGGCGCGGCGCAGCATGTCGTGCTGCGCGTCGGCGATGACCGCCTCGACCGCCTCACGCTGGGCGGGGGTGGTGGCGGTGAGGTAACTGTCGCCTTCCACGGCCGGGCTGTGGTTCGGGTCGATCAGCGTCCGGGAGCTGCCGTGCCAGGACCGCCGGTCCCGCAACGACAGGTAGGTCGTGCGGATGCGGCGCCGGTCGACCGTCAGGCCCCGGCGCTGCGCCCACGCCCGCTGGGTCGGCGCGGGAACCTGCGTCGTCCACCACTGCTGCCGGCTGCCCGTGCGGGCCGCGTAGTAGTGGAAGTGCGCCCACAGATGGCCGCGTAGTCCGGCGGGAGCGAAGGCCCGGGCGGGCGCGCTGTGGGCCAGCCACTGCTCGAGCAGCCGGACCGCCTTGGCGGGCAGGGTGACCGATTCGGCTGCCCGCCGGCCCTTGACGTAGGCGAGCAGCACGGTGGCGTCCCCGGCCCAGTCGAGGTCGCTCACGCCGAGGTCGGCGATGCCGTCGGGCACGATCCCGGTGTAGATGCCCAGCAGCAGCCGGTAGGCGATCACCGTGTGGACGTCGGGGTAGAGAGCCTGGCAGACGGGGCGGACCCCGCCGCGTAGCTCGATCCACCGGTTGGTCCGGCCCAGATACGCGGCGACGTCGGTGGCGGTGGCCGGACCGTGTTCGGCCAGCAGCCAGGCAACATTGTCCTGGCTGAAGCCGAGCTCGCGCGGGTCGCCGCCACGCCGTGCCGCCGCCTGCATGACCCGGTGGCTGGCGAACGCCTCATCGACCGCCGTCCGGCAGGCTTTGTGCAGCCGTTCCCACTCCTGCACCGGGTAGGGGACCAGCGGCGTCGACGCCGGCGCGGAGTTGAACAGCCGCCCGCCGGCCAGCTCCCGCACTGGCGGCGGCAAGGCACCGGTCGTCGTGTCGTAGCTGGTCAGCATCCGCCGGGTCGTCAGCTCCGCCAGCCAGCCCGCTTGCAGCCAGTACTCGGCGAGCACGGCGCGGGTCAGCGTCGCCGCCCCACCAGCCAGCCCACGGCCGTGGGCGAAGGCGGCCAGGTCCTTCAGGCCGGTCAGGTAGCAGCCGACGGTGGCCGGCGCGTCGACGCTGCCGTGCGGGTGGACCAGCCCGGCCAGCCCGACCAGCAGATCAGCGGCCAGCGGCGCTGGCGCCACGCCCGCGACCGTGAACGCTCGGCGGCGGCCGTCGCTGAACACGCAGGCGATCCCGAGCCCGTCCTCTCGCAGCTGGGCGGGCATCAGAACTCGTCCCCCTCCACGTAGGTGCCGGTGAACTCCGCGTCCGCCTCACGCTGCGCAGCAGGGTCGGCCGTCAGGCCGTGGGCGGCGCCGGCGTGCTGGTAGGCGTCCCGGTAGATGCGGGTGGTGTCCAACCGGCGCAGGTAGGTTTCGGTGACCATCACGGAGGAGTGGCCGAGTAGGTCACGCAGCACCATCAGCGGGTCGGCCTTGGACAGATACAACGCCAACGCCACGTCCGGGCCGCCCTCGCCGCCGGTCGCCGCCGTGAGCGCCGCGGCCTGCCGGTAGTAGCCGCCGACCAGCTTCTCCAACGTGGCGAGGGCGAACGAGTGCCGCAGCCGGTGCGGGTGGACATGCGGGAAGCGGGGCTCGAAAGCCTCGCGGATGCGCTCTGAGGCGCGGGTGAACACGCTGTCCCACGCGGTGAACGGCCCGCCGTCACCGCGCAGCGCCAGCAGGCACGACCCACCGTCCGGGTCGACGAGGCGCCGCCGGTCCGCGGGACGCAGGCTCGCCCAGCGCACCCGGACCCCGTTGACCCGCCCGCCGATCGGGTCGGGGTCGCTGACGTGCAGTGGCGTTCCCCACCGGGGCGGGGGACGCCACGACGACCCGGCCGTGCTCGCCGCCCGGTCCAGCCCCACATAGCGGTGCACCGCCTCCAACGCGGCGTGATCAACCCAGGTGGTCCGGGGTTTGCGGCCCTTGGCCACTCCCGCCGGCACCGCCAGCGGCACCGGCAGGTCCCTCGCCGCTCGGGGCAGCGCCGGGACCTCGTAGACCAGCAGGTAGGTGAACTCCGCCCGGCGCAGCCCGCTCGCCAACGCCAACCGGGCCATCGCGGCGTTGCGTTCCAACTCCCGGCCCCGATAGCCCTCGTCCGCCACGCCATCGGGCCGCAGCCCCGCCAGCGCGCGCACGAACATCTCCGCGAACTCGGCCTCCAGATACTTGATGGTCACGTGCGCCTTCGGTGTCCGCCGCCGGGCCAGATTCACCCGCACCGGCCCGGCCGGACCGGCGAAACCGGCGCGGCCCTGGGCATAGCTGAACGGCACCGCCACCGCATACCCCTCGGCCACCGCCCACTGGTAGAAGCACGACAACACGCTCACGTGCCGGTTCCAGGTCGTCGCCGCGAACCGCGCCGCCACCGGCCCGTCCGCCCGGTGCGCCGCATACGCCCCCAGCGCCCGCTTCAACGCCTCCCGGCCGTCGAACAGACCGACCCCGAGGCCCGTGAGGAACTCGATCCAGTCCCGCAGCACCCGCGCGTAGGCCGCCCACGTCGCGCTCGCCGGCGCACCCCTCGTGGGCAGCTCCCACAGCCACCGGTTCACCACGACCGCCGGCCGCGGCACACCACCGTCGCCGTCGAACCGCAGATCGTCATCGACCAGCACCGGCATCCGCTCAGGGATCGCCGGCGCCGCCGCCACATCCCAGCCCTGCCAGCCCGCACCGGAGAAGAAGGTCAGATACACGAGGCGCGACCCTACGAACGCCGCACACCACCCCGCAACCGGCAAACGAGACAGCCAGCCCCACCGAAAGGAGAAAACGAGACGCTGTCACAAAGCAGAGAGAATCGGCTTTTTGTCCGCAGTCTGCGTGTCTCGTTTAATTCGGCGGCGAGCGGTCGTGTCTCGTTTCGAGCCGTGTCGGAGCGCTTGGGTGTGAGGCAGGTCATGGCTCGTGGCTGTCCCCGGTCTGGCGCGGTCAGCATGGTCCGATCTGGCCGGTGGATCGTCGGGTAGGTAGGGCGCGCAGTGTGCCGGCGGGGGCCGCCGCGGCGGTGCGGAGGCGGTGGATCTCGTCGTGTTGGGCGGCGAGCCGGGAGATCGCGAGGGTTCTGAACGCTTCGTGCTCGGCGAGTTGGCTGTCGCGTTCGGCGAGCCGGCGGTGCAGGTCGGCGTTGTCCCGTTTGAGGCGGGTGATCTGGGCGTCTCGGGAGTCGACGACGGTGCCGCCGGTGGCGTGAAGGTCGGCGAACTGCTTTTCGAACTCGGCCTTGAGGTGCGGGTAGCTGCGGTAGAGGGTGGCCCGGGAGATCCCGGCGAGGCGGGCCAGGGTGGTGGTGTCGCACTTGCCGCCGGGTGGTAGTTCGCCGCGTAGCAGTGCGCGGGCGGTGGCGCGGATGCGGTCTTCGGTGTCGCGGCGCTGGGCGTCGCTGACGCGCATGGGGCTACTCGCTTTCGGCGTCGGAAGCCGTGGATGATCCAGACGCGGTGTCGATCGCGTCCAGGACACGTTGGGCGCGGGCGAGTTCACCGCGTAGCCGGGCGCGTTCGGCGGTGTGGGTGCGGCCGAGGTTGCCAAGGAAGGCGGTGGCCTGGGTGACCGTGTCGGCCCAGACGTCGCGGTGGCAGGGGTGGTGGGTGGCCTGCGGGCAGCGGGCGGAGTCGCACATCCCGGCCAGGGGCTTGTCCGCGGTCGGGGTGCCGGCGAGTGTCAGGCAGAGCGCGCGGGCCGGGTCGATGAACCAGCAGTAGTTCGCGGCGCCGAGGTGCAGCGTCCCGGCCCGTTTGGACAGCAGGTTGATCACATGTTTGTCGCTGTCGAGGACCCCGGGCGCGATGGGGGCGTGGGCGGAGAGCTCGGCGTCGATGTGCGCGAACAAGGCGGTCAGGTCCCGGGCGCCAGGCCCAGCGGGCATGATCTGCTGCTGGTGGTTGCGGTATTCGGCGAGGATCAGCTGCTGGTTGCGTTCGGTTTCGTGTTCGCTGATCTCGGCGAGCAGTTTCGCTTGGGCGCCGCCGGGCCGGGCGGCGTAGCCCTCGGTCGTCGCCACCGACACATGCTTCAAATGGATTTTCGTGGCGAGCAGGCCGCCGGGCCGGTAGGCGAGTTCTTGGGCGAGGGTGCGGCGCAGCATCCGCGGGTTGACCGGGTCGTCGGGGATGGGGTCCAGGCCGAGCCGCCGGCCGGCCGGCCCGTTCACCCAGGAGCGTAGGTGCTGGTAGCGGGACGCGAAGGCAAACCGGCCGAACAGCAGGTCACCGTCGCGGCGCTCCGTTCTGTGGAGCCGTTCGGCGACGGCGATGGCGTGGTCGACCTCGCCGATGACGACCCATTCGTCGCGGGTGCCGCCGAGGGGCTGGCCTTTGACGAGGGTGCCGGTCAGCCGGTGCCGGTCGAGGGTGTCCTCGGCGGGTGGGCGGCGGCAGCCGGTGCGCAGTTCCATCAGCTCGCACTCGCGCATCCCGGTGACGGTGGCGGTCACCAGCAGGCAGGCGGTGAACAGGTGGTCGGCCAGGTAGCGCACGTCGGCTTCGTCGATCGGCAGTGTCCACCGGATGGGGCCCGCGCCGTCGGCCCGCTCGACGTGCGGGGCGTCGCGGCCCCAGGGCCGTTCGACGCCGACCAGGCGGAGGGTGTGTTCGATCGCCGGCCGCAGCGCCTGCACGGTCGTGTTGCTGATCTTGGCGCGGCCGGTGCGGCGGGCCAGGGCGTGCAGGTTGACCGCCAGCAGCGGGTCGTCGTCGGCCCAGCCCCGGGCCAGCCGACCGTGCACGATGTGGTCGGCGACCTGCTCCAACGGAATGCCGGTGGACTCGTGGCGGCGCAGGACGACCCGCAGGGCGGCGGGTGTGGCGTGCGAGCCGGGTAGCGCCCGTACCTGGTCCTGGTGGGCGGCCAGCCCGCGGCGCAGCAGGGTGATGGGCTCGGCGAGCGTGCCGACGAGGTAGAGCGTGGCGGCGAGCATCGGCGCCAGCACCTGCTGGCGCACCACCGGGGTGGTGTTGGACCCGGGCGGGTTGGCCCCTGTTACCGCCCAGGCTGATCGTCCCGACCAGGGCAGGAAGCCGGGCGGGTAGCGGTCGGCGGTGAACAGCTCGGTGTAGTAGGCGAGCTCGATGATGACCGCGGCGATCAGGCGGACGCTGTAGTCCCCGAGCGGGCCGACCGGGTTCCCGTCGGGATCGTGCCGGGCCCGCCGCTGGTTCAGATACCGGTCGCAGTGCTGCTGGCTGACCTGATCCAGGCTGGACACGCCGTGGCTGGTCAGCCAGTTCAGCCAGCCGGTCAGCGCGCGCAGCCGCTGGTGGCAGCTGGTCAGCGCCAGCGGTGTCCGGTAGGCGTGCGCGAGCACGGCCACCTCGTCGAGGGTGGGTGCCAGCCGGGCGAGCAGGTACTCCTTGGCGAAGCGCCGCCAGGCCGGGGCGGTGATCGCGGTGAAGTCCATCCACAGCTCGCAGTTCCGACGGGTTCGCGGAAGAAGGCTCGTGAGGTGCTGTAGCCGCCCTCGTGCTGGGCGTCGCCCGGACGGTCATCACCTGCGCGCTGCGCTGATCGGTTTTTGATCGCCTCCGCGATCCGGGACCGTCCGCCCAATAAGCGGACGTGCGCTCTCCTCGATCCTCTTCATCGTCGCAGGTGGGTCGCTCGCCAGCAGGGCACCGGGCGAGCTCCTCTGCCATACAGGGCCATGTTGTGTGGCAACGTCCATGGACGTCAGCGAACGAATGCCCCCGCGCCCGGACGGTCGTTGGGGCCTCCTACCAGCACAAACAGTGCCGGAACACCGTCGGCCGGCCACCCCTAGAAAAGGATCTTCGTGACCTTCCACCCGAAAAGCGGACGGTCAGCCTCGCTGTCTTCGCAGGTCAGCCAGGGTCCGAGCCGGTCGGCCGCTGGGATTGGACGGTCCCGTTGCCACACGCGTTGCCATATATCGATCAGGCGTTGATCGAAATTTCGGGTATTTCCGCAGGTCAAATGGGTGGGCAGGGGCGGGGTCGAACCGCCGACCTTCCGCTTTTCAGGCGGACGCTCGTACCGACTGAGCTACCTGCCCCCAGACGACACATCCGAGCGGCCAGCAGGCTGGCCGCTTCGGACGTTGTGCGCGGTCCCGACGGGATTCGAACCCGCGACCTCCGCCTTGACAGGGCGGCGTGAACTCCAGGCTTCACCACGGGACCAAGGGCGTTCAGTTTTGCGACCTTACCGTACGAACCACCTGCTGGTCAGCCGGCCTAGATCCTCGTTCAGATCTAGATCCTTAGACCGCTCTGTGCTCCGTGGAGAAGCATACAGGACCGCGAGACAGTCCAGGAGGGCCACTCGCCCACCCCTCGAACCACGTGTGGCCGACGTTCGCCGGCCCCACCTCCCCAGCCGGTCGACGCCGCCCGGCCAGCCCGCTGACCCGGTCGCGCAGGTCGCGAAACCCCGCCGTGATCGCCATTTGACCCTCGCGCGGCCGTAACCGGGGCGATTCCGTGACCGGTCGAGAGTGCCGGGTAGCCGGCGGGAGTCTCACCCGCCGGCCCCCACAGATCCGGACGTGAGCCTCTCGACTCATCCGGCTCGTGCTGTCCTACCGACCGCCAGCGGTTGCTGCCAGTGCGCGAACAGTCCCGGGTCGCGGCGACGTACCTCCGCGAGGAACCGTAGCGACCGGCGCCACCGCCGTCGGAACCGCCTGTATTTGCGTTGCAGCCATCGCGCCAGGTAGGCGTCGATCAGGCGGAGGGTCGGAGCCAACCGAGACGGTGTAAACGCACCGTAGTAGTTGATCCAACCCCTGATCAGCGGATTGATTCTCGCTGCCAGGTCCTGGAGAGTCCCGGCCGTGCGCCGATGCAACCTCCACCGGCGTATCTGGCGGCGTAGCCGTTTGGCATTCCTGTCGCTGATCGCGGGAGTGAAACCGACGAACAGTGCCCCGTCCCGGCGGCGAACCGTCCGGGCATGGAACGTGTACCCAAGGAAGTCGAAGCCCGTCGGCCCGTCCCAGGGTTTCCTCCGTCCGTCGTCCGCGCAGTAAACGACCTGGGTCTTGGACTCGTTCAGTTCCAAGCCACATTCCGCCAGCCGGCCGCGTATATCCGCCAGCACCCTGCGAGCCTGCTGCTCGCTGGTGCAGTGCACGACCACATCGTCACTGAACCGCTCGAACAGGACACCCGGAAATTCCCGGATCATCCAGGTGTCGAACGCATAGTGAAGATAGATGTTAGCCAGCAATGGTGACACAGGCGACCCCTGCGGGCATCCCCGTGTCCGTTCTTCCCGGGTCCCGTCCGCTCGGACCAGGGGAGCCCTCAGCCAGCGCTCCACATACAGCCCGACCCATCGGGTATCCCAGTCGAGGTGCCGGTGCACCGCCGCCATCAGCTTATCCCACGGCACGCTGTCGAAGAACGCCCGAATATCCAGGTCGATGACCCAGTCGTTCTTCCAGCACCGCGTACGTGCGGCCGCGACCGCGTCCAGCGGCGAGCGCCCTGGCCGGTACCCGTAGGAGTCCCGATGGAACATCGGCTCCACTCGCGGGTCCAGGACCAGCACGGCCACCGTCTGCGCGACCCGATCCGCCACGGTCGGCACCGCCAACACGCGCGAGCCACCCTCCGGCTTCGGTATCACCACCTCACGCAACGGCGACGGGAAGTAGGTACCCGACGACATCCGATTCCACGTCTTGTACAGGTTGTCTTTAAGCCTGCTCTCGAACGTGGCGATCGACGTCCCGTCGACTCCCGCCGCACCCTTGTTGGCCCGGACTCTCCCAAAAGCCTCCACGAACAGCCGCTTGTCAATGTCAAACGGTTTCGGCTGTGACACGCCGACCGGCTCCTCCCGCATCCAACGGTTGACCGACACATTGTCACCGGACAGCCCGCCCCCTTCGCTCCACCCCCATTACAGGAGTCTCCGCGCTACTACGAGGCGGTCCGCCCCTTCCGTTTCCACCTTCGGTACTCTGTCCTCACGGATTCCGCCGCTTGGAGTTCTCCCTCACCCACGCCATACTCGACGCGAGACGTGGCATACGGAAAGTTCCCACGTTCCACACGGAAGCCCGGACCGGGCTCGCGCCACCTGCATGCCGGACGCCGTCTGGGCAGTAGACGGGTAACCCCCAGACTCATCCCGAAGCCGTTTCACTGCCCCGGTTCTGACGCCATCCACATCTTTTCGACACTTCAACGGTGGTTCGCTCGCGCTCGCCTTCCCGGCCCACACCTGACACGATCACCGCCGCGCCTTTTCCGTCACGCTCACGACCCCAGCTGTTCGGCTGACGCCGCTGACGGCGGTTTGTGACCACCACCCGCATGGCGATCACGGAGGGCCAACCTCCATCTCCCGTGCAGCACCCCTCCAAAAGATCACCGTCTACCTCAGATCGGCGTCTCCCTTCGAGTTCGTGGCGCAACAAGACGGCGATCACGGCCTGACGTGTCCCCGGCCACGGACGGCGTCAGGCGAGACCACGGGCCGAACTGCTGCGCCGGGCCAGTCCGGCCGGGCCCTTGGCCAGGCCGGGCGACGGAGGCGTCCTAAGTAGCTACTTCATGCCGGGCCGCCCTCGCCTAGTGCGACCCCAACTGTCAGGCGATACCGAGGAGGTGCTCAAGGGCCAGCTGGTCGAGCGCCTCGATGTTGACCGCACGAGCACCCGCTGCGTCGGCGTCGAAGTTCTCGTACGACGAGGGGTCGGCCAACAGGTCGGCTGCAGTCTCGCCAGGGGCAAGGGTCGGGGTCGACAGCTCGTCGACGCCGGCCGCGCTCAGCGCCGCGACGACGCGAGGGTCGGCCCGGAACGCCGCGGCCTTCTCCTTGAGGATCAGGTAGGTCCGCATGCAGGCGGCCGCAGAGACCCAGACGCCGTGGATGTTCTCGGCCCGCGGTGGCTTGAAGTCGAAGTGGCGGGGGCCGTCGTAGCCGGCGCTCTCCAGCAGGTCGACGAGGAAGAACGCGCTCTTGACGTCGGCCGCGCCGAAGCGTAGGTCCTGGTCGTACTTGAGCCCGTGCTGGCCGTTGAGGTCGATGTGGAACAGCTTGCCGGCCCACAGCGCCTGGGCGTAGCCGTGGACGACGTTCAGGCCGGCCATCGTCTCGTGGCCGACCTCCGGGTTCAGGCCGACCATGTCCGGATATTCGAGCTGGTTGATGAAGGCCAGGGCGTGGCCGATCGTGGGGAGCAGGATGTCGCCACGAGGCTCATTGGGCTTCGGTTCGAGCGCGAACCGGATGTCGTAGCCCCGGTCGAGGACGTACTGGCACAGCGTGTCGATGGCTTCCTTCATGCGGTCGAGCGCCGCGCGTGGATCCTTGGCAGCGTCACTCTCCGCACCCTCCCGGCCGCCCCATGCGACGTAGAGTTTCGCGCCGAACTCAGCGGCGAGGTCGATGTTGCGCATCGTCTTGCGCAGGGCGAACCGACGGACACCGCGGTCGTTCGCGGTGAACGCGCCTTCCTTGAAGACCGGGTGGAAGAAAAGGTTGGTGGTCATCATCGGGACGATCAGGCCGGTCTCGTCGAGAGCTGATCGGAACCGCTTGATGCAGCGCTCCCGCTCGGCGTTGTCCGCCGCGAACGGGATCAGGTCGTCGTCGTGGAAGGTCACGCCATAGGCGCCGAGGTCGGCGAGCCGGTGCACGCTCTCGACCGGGTCGAGCGGCGGGCGGGTGGCCTCACCGAAGGGGTCGCGCCCCTGCCAGCCGACGGTCCACAGGCCGAAGGTGAACCGGTCTGCCTTGGTGGGCGTCAGATCACTGGCGGTCAGATCACTGACGGTCAGGTCACTGGCGGTCAGATCACTGGCCATGGGGTCACCTCGCGGCTAGTTTGGTGTTGGATACAACAAATAAGCCGGACGGAGCCGCCACGCAAGCCCCGACCCAGAGTCGCGTAGCCCTCGACGAGAGGGCTGTTCGCCGTTCACCAGGTAAAATGCCGAAGCCTCGCGGAGCCGGGCCTCGATCGCCCAAGTCGCGCCACGGGCGCATCTCACCGCGCAACCAACGGCCGGAGCGCCGTCGAGGCGGCCAATCGTTACCGACAGTCACACTGGCGGCAGCGATACGAGGGCACCCCGCACGAACGGGCCGTCGGCCCGCGGCGTCTCGTACTCCGCCGCCGCGGCGGTCACGCATCGGGAGCAGGCCATGACGCTGGTCGCGGGTGTCGACTCATCGACGCAGTCAACGAAGATCGTGGTCTGTGAGGTGGCGGACGGCACCATCGTCCGAACCGCCGCCGCGCCGCACCCGGACGGCACCGCCGTCGACCCGGAGGCCTGGTGGGGCGCGCTGCGCACGGCCGCCGGCGGCGGGCTGCTCGACGGCGTCGCGGCGATCTCGGTAGCCGGCCAGCAGCACGGCCTGGTCGCGCTCGACGCCGCCGGCCAGACAGTCCGCCCGGCGCTTCTCTGGAACGACGTCCGCTCGGCCGACGACGCCGCCGATCTCGTCGCCGAGCTGGGGGCCGCGACGTGGGCGACGGCCACCGGCAGCGTGCCGACGGCGAGCTTCACGGTCACCAAGCTGCGCTGGCTCGCCCGCCACGAGCCGGCGAACGCCGCGCGGACGAGGTCCGCGCTGCTCCCGCACGACTGGCTGACCTGGCGGCTGGCCGGCGGCGGGCCCGCGCCTGACGAGCGTCCTGACCTTCCGGCGACGACGGACCGCGGCGACGCCTCCGGCACCGGCTACTGGTCGCCGGCGGCCGGCGAGTACCGGCCTGACCTCGTTGAGCGCGCCCTCGGTCATCCGCTGGAGCTCCCCCGCGTCGCCGCCCCGTGCGAGGTCGTCGGGGAGGCGGCGCGGCTGGCCCCGCCAGGCGCGTTGCTGGCCCCGGGTACCGGCGACAACATGGCCGCGGCGCTCGGCCTCGCGCCACTGCCCGGCGATGTGATCGTCTCCTTGGGCACCAGTGGGACGATCTTCACGGCGTCCGAGGCGGCGACGCACGACGAGGCCGGGCTGGTCGCCGGCTTCGCCGACGCGACCGGGCGGTTCCTTCCGTTGGTCTGCACGCTGAACGCGGCCCGGGTGCTCGCGACCGTCGCCGACCTGCTCGGCGTCAGCCCGGACGGCTTCGACGCGCTGGCGCTGGGCGCGCGGCCCGGCGCGGGCGGGCTCACCCTGCTGCCGTTCCTGGACGGGGAGCGCACCCCGAACCTGCCCCGGTCACGCGGGCTGCTCGCCGGGCTCTCGCGCGGCAACTTCTCCCGGGAGAACCTGGCCAGGGCCGCCGTGGAGGGAGTGCTGTGCGGGCTGGCGGCCGGGGTCGACGCGCTGCGCCAGCACGGCGTCGAGGCCCGCCGCGCGTTGCTGGTGGGTGGGGGCGCGCGCTCGCTGGCGGTGCGCGCGATCGCCCCGGCGGTTCTCGGGCTGCCGGTCGCACTGCCGGACCCGGGCCGCGAGTGGGTCGCGATCGGCGCGGCCCGTCAGGCCGCCTGGGCGCTGTCCGGCGCCGCCGCGCCGCCTGACTGGCCGGTCGCCGCCGACCTCGTCGCCGCCGAGCCTGACCCGGCGACGCGCGCCGCCTTCGCCGACGTCCTGGCCGGCGTCCTGCCGCTGCTGCGGCGCGAGCGCGAGTCGGAGTAGACCCGTCCGTCGTTCTTCGGGCCGGTCGCCTTGGGGTCGCCGGCCGCTACGGGCCGGCCCGTAGCGGCCGGCGGCTCAGACCTCGGCCGCGGTCGCGAGCGTGGCGGCGACCCCGAGCGGGTCGTCCAACAGGCGGGCGAAGGCCAGCTCGGCGGCACCGAACAGGCTCGAGTCGCCGCCGAGCGCGCTCGGGACCAGCGCGACGTGCTCACGTGAGACGGTCAGGCCACCCGCGCCCATCCGGCCGACGACGTCGTGCTCGACCACCTCGAGCAGGTCGCGCAGCTCCCCGCCGAAGATCACAAGCTCGGGGTTGAACAGGTTGACGAGGTTGCCGACCCCGACGGCGAGCCAGCGACTGACCTCGTAGAGCGCCAGGCGGGCCCGGGCGTCGCCCGCCGTCGCCTCGGCGACGACCGACCGTACGGAGCCGCCGTCGCCCGGCTCGTGCCCGGCGGCCCGCAGGATGGCGTCGGTGCCGATCTCCGTCTCCCAGCAGCCGCGCGCGCCGCAGCGGCAGCGCTGGCCGCTCGGGTTGACGATCATGTGGCCAGCCTCGCCCGCGTAGCCGCCGTGGCCGCGCAGCGGCCGCCCACCGCAGATGATCCCCGCGCCGAGGCCGACCTGGCCGGAGAGGTAGACGATGTCGTCGTGGCCGCGGGCCACGCCGCGCGCGTGCTCGGCGAGCGCACCGAGATCGGCCTCGTTGGCGACCTCGACCACCGGGCTGCCGACGGGCCCGCCGATCGCCCGGCCGGGCAGCGCGTCGACGAGCGCGGCTCGCAGCGCGGCACCCAGCGGCTGCTGCTCCCAGCCGAGGTTCGGCGCGAAGCGAACGAAGCCGTCGGCGCTGCGGACGACCGCGGGGACGGCGACCCCGATACCGACACAGTGAGTGAGCGGAGGGAGCGCCTCCGCGAGACGGCGCGCCGTCGCGGCCGTGAGTTCCACCACGGTTCTGAGGTCCCGCTCACCCGGAGGTAGCGGAACGACCTCGCGCGAGAGCAACGCGCCGCCCAGACCGACCCGCGCCGCGACGATCCGGTCAACCCCCAGGTCGAAGGCCAGCACCTGGTAGCGCTCGGTCTCCGGCACCACCACCAGCGACGGGCGGCCGGCACCGGAATGGGTATCCGGCGACTCCTCGCGGACCAGCCCGGCCGTGCTCGCGAGGTCGGCGGCCAAGGCACCGATGGTGCTGCGGTTCAGGCCCGTCCGCGCGGTCAAGGTAGCTCGCTGTGTCGGTCCGGCCAGGTGCACGTAACGCAGCAGCAGGCTCAGGTTGTGCCGACGTAGCTCATCCTGCTTGATCCCGGCCGGCGATGGGTGCGGTCGGGGAAGACGCATCACGTGTCCAGTCTCCCGGAGCAGCCCGCCGTCGGTAAGTAGCTGACTGCGTACATATAGTTACCAATTCCTCTTGCCTTCGGCAATCTCCTTGCGTGAGACTGATCACATGAATATATTCTGGCAAACAACTTAGCATCCGCATCCTGGGCGACAACGCCCAAGGAAGGGGCCACGCAGATGCGCGGGAAGGTTTTACGGTTCGCGACGGCGGGAGCATGTGTTGCGCTGACCGTTGCGGCCTGTGGCAGCAGCGGCGGCGGGGGTAGCAGCACCTCGTCCGGTGGTGCGAAGGTCAAGGGCAAGATCGGTGTCATCCTGCCTGACACCAAGTCCTCGGCTCGCTGGGCGACGGCTGACCAGCCGTTGCTGGCGGCAGCCTTCAAGGCCGCGGGCGTTCAGTACGACATCCAGAACGCCCAGGGCGACGCCACCCAGATGCAGACGATCGCCGACCAGATGATCACCAACGGCGTGACCGTTCTGATGATCACAAACCTGGACTCCGGTTCCGGTAAGGCGATCGAGGACAAGGCCAAGGCGCAGGGCGTCGCGACGATCGACTACGACCGGCTGACGCTGGGCGGTTCCGCTCAGTACTACGTCAGCTTCGACAACGTCGCGGTCGGCAAGCTGCAGGGCCAGGGCCTGGTTGACTGCCTCAAGGCCTCGGGCGCGCAGAAGCCGATCGTCGCCGAGCTGAACGGCTCGCCGACCGACAACAACGCCACGCTGTTCAAGCAGGGCTACGACTCGGTGCTCGACCCGCTGTACAAGGACGGCACCCTGGTCAAGGGCCCGGATCAGTCCGTGCCTGACTGGGACAACCAGCAGGGCGGCACGATCTTCGAGCAGATGCTCACCCAGCAGCCGGAGATCGGCGGCGTGCTGACCGCCAACGACGGTCTCGGTGGGGCCGCGCTCGCGATCCTGGCGAAGAACGGGCTCAACGGGAAGGTCCCGGTCACCGGCCAGGACGCCACGACCCCGGCTCTGCAGAACATCCTCGACGGCGACCAGTGCATGACCGTGTACAAGGCCGTCAAGAAGGAGGCGGACGCGGCGTCGGCGCTGGCGATCAGCCTCGCCAAGGGTGAAAAGGGCGACGCCCCGCAGACCATCCACGACCCGACCGGTAACCGGGACGTGCCGTCGGTGCTGCTGCAGCCGGTCGCCATCACCAAGGACAACGTGAAGTTCGTCGTCGACGACGGTTACGTGACCAAGGCCGAGCTCTGCACCGGCAAGTTCGCGGCGCTCTGCACCACCGCCGGAATCTAGCCCCGGCCGATCACGGCCACCAGTCGTGATCACATGGGAACCGTCCGTGGGTGGTAGCTTCAACGCCACCCACGGACGGATTCCTACGTCCGGGTGGGTTCTCGGATCTCTGTTCAGCCGGCGCTGGTACGCCCATACTGCTGGCTACCTGTAGTCCGGATCACACCTACCTATTCGCCTGAGGCGCTCATCCATCGCTGACGCGCGCCGACGACCGGCCGTGCCTTCGTCCGGGCGAGGAGTGACATGACTGACAATCCACCGCCGGCGGGGACGCCCGTCCTCGAGCTACGCGGCGTGAACAAGAGTTTCGGCCCGGTACACGTGCTGAACGACGTCGACTTCGCGGCCAACGCGGGCGAGGTCACCGCGCTCGTCGGCGACAACGGTGCCGGCAAGTCGACGCTGGTCAAATGCATCGGCGGTATCCACCCGATCGACTCCGGCATCTATTCCTTCCTTGGGAAGCAGGTCTCGGTCAACCAGCCGAAGGACGCCGGGGCGCTCGGCGTCGAGATCGTCTATCAGGACCTGGCCCTGTGCGACAACCTCGACATCGTCCAGAACATGTTCCTCGGCCGGGAGCGGCGCGGCCGCTTTCTCGGTCTCGACGAGGCCGCGATGGAGAAGCAGGCCGGCGAGACACTCGCCGGCCTCTCGGTCCGGACGGTGACCTCGCTGCGCCAGCGGGTCTCCAGCCTGTCCGGTGGCCAGCGCCAGACGGTCGCGATCGCCAAGGCCGTGCTGTGGAACAGCTCCGTGGTCATCCTCGACGAGCCGACCGCCGCCCTCGGCGTCGCGCAGACCGAGCAGGTGCTGCAGCTGGTCCGCCGGCTCGCCGACAAGGGCCTGGCCGTCGTCCTGATCTCGCACAACATGCGGGACGTGATGGATGTGTCGGACCGGATCTGCGCGCTCTACCTGGGCCGGGTCGCGGCCGACGTCCGGTCGAAGGACGTCACCGTGGCGGACGTCGTACAGACGATCACGACGGGTAACGCGCCGGGCGCCCCGGCGGCGAAGACCCTTTCCACGAACGGTGCCCTGGCGGACGCCTCCGCCGGCGCCACCGCGGGAGGAGCGGCATGAGCACCACCGAGGTCGCTACCCCCGTCAACCCGGAGCCCGCCGCCCCGTTGGCCAAGGGGACCGCCCCCATACCAGCCACGGACCCGAGCCCGCTCGACTACGGGCGTAACTACGTCAGCCGCGTTCGCGGCGGCGACATGGGCGCGCTGCCGGCCGTCCTCGGTCTCCTGGTGCTGTGCGTCGCGTTCGCGATCCTGCGCTCGCGTTTCGTGTCGGCCATCAACTTCGCCAACCTCTTCACCCAGGGCGCGGCGGTCACCGTCATCGCGATAGGCCTGATCTTCGTCCTGCTGCTGGGTGAGATCGACCTGTCGGCTGGCTTCGCGTCGGGCGTGTGCGCCGCCGTGATGGCGACCCTGACCGCCCAGCACGGCCAGTCTTGGATCGTGTCGATCCTCGCTGGGATCGGCACCGGCGTCGTGATCGGTTTCGTACTCGGGTTCCTGGTCTCAAGGGTCGGTATCCCCTCCTTCGTGGTGACCCTGGCCGCGTTCCTCGCGTTCCAGGGCACAGTCCTGCTGATCATCGGGAATGGCGGGAACATCTCGATCAGGGACAGGACCCTGGTCGCGATCGCGAACAAGAACCTTCCCGTCTATGGCGGCTGGATCCTGTTCGCGGTGGTCGTGCTCGGCTTCGGCGCCACCCAGCTGCTCCGCACCCTCGGGCGCCGTCGCGGCGGCCTGTCGGCCGACCCGGTCTCGGTCATCGCCCTGCGCACGGGCGCGCTGGCCGTGCTCTTCGGGGTCGCGGTCTACGTGCTCAACCGGGAGCGCTCGCGCACGGCGATCGTCTCGCTCAAGGGCGTCCCGATCGTGATCCCCGTGATCCTGGTGCTGGTCGTCGCGGGGACGTACGTGCTCAATCGCACCGCGTACGGACGTCACATCTACGCGGTCGGCGGCAACGCCGAGGCCGCGCGCCGCGCCGGCATCAACGTGGTCGCGATCCGGATCTCCTGCTTCGTCATCTGCTCGTCGATGGCGGCGGTAGGCGGCATCATCGCCGCGTCCCGGGCAACCTCCGTCGACCCGAACGCCGGCGGCAGCAACACCCTGCTGTACGCGGTCGGCGCGGCCGTCATCGGTGGCACCAGCCTCTTCGGTGGCAAGGGCCGGATCATCGACGCCGTCCTCGGTGGCGCGGTGGTCGCCGTAATCGACAACGGCATGGGCCTGATGGGGTACAGCGCAGGCGTCAAGTTCGTCGTCACCGGTTGCGTCCTTGCTGTCGCCGCCAGCGTCGACGCCCTGAGCCGCAAGCGGGCTGCCTCTACCGGGCGCATCTAACCCACCGCTTCACCGTCCGAGACCCCGGCGCCAGCAGTCCCGGCGCCAGGGTCTCGACGCGTCCCGGCGGCCGGCGCACGATCCGGGACGATCCCGGCGGCAGAGACGCGTTTGGCGGTGGACCTGGCTGTCCCCTATGCTTGCCCGGACCTCTCGGCGGGGTTTGGCAACGCGCCGTGACGGTTCGGAACTCTCGGCCCCCATCGTCTAGTGGCCCAGGACGTCGCCCTTTCAAGGCGGTAGCACGGGTTCGAATCCCGTTGGGGGCACACTCAAGGTATCCGGCGCGCTACTTATTGCTACTTCCCGTCGGCCGGACAGCGCCAGATCCAGTTTTCATGTGGCCTGCCAAGTCCGCCGCCGACGGCCCTCGCGCCACCGCACGACCGAACCAGCGTGCCTGGCCTGGCCCGGGGTGTTGAGGCAATGCCGACAACCAGCGCATGATCGCGTCGGTTACGCGGCTGTGGCCAGGTCCGGGGTGTGGTCACAGTTGGTGACGTGCTGGCAGGGTGATGACGGCCGGCATGGCGGTGAGCGCCGGCGGGGTGGCGACGCCGGGCGGGGTGGCAGCACGGTCGGTGGCGGCCGTGGTGGTGTGGTGCGGGGTCGCCCCGCAGATCCTGACCTCATAGCTGATGTTGGTCGTGGTCTTGATGTCGGGTCCGGCGGTCGGGAAGTCGGAGGCGCTCTTCGCCGCGCGGGGCCGGGCGCCGTGGCGGTCAAGGGTGTCGCGGCGGCGGCCGGGCAGGTCCTGGGCGTGCCGGATCTGGACGATCTCGGTGGGCAGGCCGGTGGTCGCGGCGTCGAGACCGCGGACGGGGGCGTGGCGGGTCGCGGTGAACGACAACTCGCGCACAAGTACGGGCTGCCCCGCCCGGCGGCCGCGGGCCGCAGGGGTGGCCTGGGCCGCCGTGGCCCGTTGCAGCGCACGCAGCAGCAGGCTGGCCGTGATGATCCAGGCGGGTAGTTCCTGGTCGACCTCGAACGGGTCCCTGGCGCGCAGCATCGGGCCGGTACCGGGCCCAGCCCCGGTGATCATCGACTTGTGTTCGCGTAGCGGGGTCTCGGTCGCGCCCCACCGGGCCTGGTACGCGCCGGAGGCCTGGACGGCGGGCAGCACGGCGGGATCGGTGACGTTGCTGGCGACCGCGTACGTCTGTCCGGTGTGGACGCCGTCCGCGAAGACGTCGTACTCCACGACCCGCCAGCCGGTCAGCACGTCGTCGGTCCATGTCAGCGAGGAACGATCCGTCGTCCAGCCAGTCGCCGGCCCTGCGTACCGTCAGCCCGCCGGGCAGCCGGGCCAGCAGCTTCCACCCGTCAGCTGCCAGGCGGCGCAGCCGGCTGGCGCCGGGAAAGTTGCGATCTCCGACATCACCCGACGACCTCTAACGCGGGGGCCGTGGGCCCAACATGATCACACCCACATCGCGGACCGCCACACCGCACCACCTGCACAAACACCCGCCCGACTCACCGAGCACCCCGATGCACCGCCGGAGCCGGGTGCGCCGGCCCGGCCCGGTAGGCTCCGCATGTGCAGCCGGCTCGGGTAGAGGTTGCGCGTCCCGCGCCTGGTGAGCGGTCGTTTCTGAAGTGGGCCGGCGGGAAGACGCGCTATGCCAGCACCCTGGTGGCGCTGGCACCGGAGTTCGCGGGGACGTACCGGGAGCCGTTTCTCGGCAGCGGGGCAGTGTTCTTCGAGCTCCGGCCGGCGAGAGCGGTACTGAGCGACGCCAACGGCGAGCTGGTCGTCTGTTTCCAGCAGGTTCGCCGCCAGCCTGCCGAGGTGATGGCGCTGCTCGACACGATGCCGAACACCGCCGAGCACTTTGAGCGGACGCGGCGCCGCGACCCCGCCGAACTCTCCGAGCTGGAGCGGGCCGCGCGCGTGATCTACCTGAACAAGACCAGTTTCCGCGGGCTCTGGCGGGTCAACCGGAAGGGTGAGTTCAACACCCCGTATGGCGCCTACGACCGCCCGTACTACAACCGGGAGACGCTGTCCCGTGCCGCCGAGGCGCTGCGGGCCGCCGCCGTGGTGGAGTCGGACTTCGAGACGGCCGTCGACGCCGCCGAGGCGGGCGACTGGATTTTCCTCGACCCGCCGTATGTCCCGCTCGGCGGCTGGTCTGACTTCAAGCGGTATACGGCTGGCCAGTTCGGCGCGCAGGACCATGTCCGGCTGTGCGCGGCGATGCGGCGCGCGGACCGGCGTGGCGTGTACCTGATGCTGACGAACAGCGACACCGAGTTCGTTCGCGAGCTCTTCGGGCCGCAGTTCCAGACGCTTCGGCTCCCGACGCGCCGCGACATCAACCTGGTCGGGCGTAATCGCGGCAGCTGGGATCTGGTGTTCACGAACTACAAGCTGGATCGCGCCGCGCGGCAGACGCCGGACTCGCGGCAGAGCCCGGGCATGGCGAGGATCGGGCCGTGAGCAGCGGCCAGCCGGCCGGCGTCCGCGTCGAACGGGCCAGCGTCGAGGCCACGCTGGCACTGCGGCGCCGGGTGCTGCGGCCGCATCTGGCGGCCAGCGAGCTGGTCCGCTTCCCGCACGACGACGAGCCTCACACCGCGCATCTCGTCGCCCGGCTGGCCGACGGGACCGTCATCGGGACCGCGTCGGTGCTGCGTGAGGAGTCGCCCTGGGGAGACCCGGGCTGGCGCCTGCGCGGCATGGCGACGGAAGCGGAAGTTCGAGGCCGGGGAATCGGCTCCAGGCTCCTTTCCGGCGCAATCGAGCACGTCCGCGGCCAGGGCGGTGGTCTGCTGTGGTGCAACGCCCGTGTTCGCGCGGTCCCGTTCTACCAACGCGCCGGCCTCCGGACTCGCGGTGAGCCCTGGGAGGAGCCGCTGATCGGTTCACACATCGTCATGTGGCGCGTCATCTGAGCCCGTCCGCGGGCTCCAGGCTTCCCAGCCGAAGGGTGGCACGGGCCGCGATCAGCGTCAGCGCGGCGACAGCGACCGCGGCCACGGGCGCGAGCCACAACCGGGCGTTGGGGATGAATCCCTCGTGGCGGGCGTAGGCGAAAAGGCCGATGGTGGCGAGCGAGGCGGCCGCGGCGGCCAGTCGCGGCTACTGCTTAGTGGCTAGCCCAGGCGACGACGGGCTCACCGACACCAGCGGCATTCTTCGCGGCCACCGTGACCCGGAAATACGGGTCGGCGGCGGTCGGAGCGGTACGCGTGTAGCTATGCCCCGAGATCGTGTAGCTGTCCGAGGTCACGCCGGCCGGACCCGTCCGGAAAACGGTCACGACATACACCAGATTGACCGCGTTGCCACCGACGTTGGCGGGGACATCCCAGTTGACGATCAGATGGCCGTGACCATCCGGGATCGCCAGGATCCCGGTCGGCGGCCCAGGCGGAACGCAGCCCAGAGCCTGCACTGTCGCGGACGGCTCCGACAGGCCCCCGGGACCGCTGGCTCGGACGGTGGCGGTCAGCTGGCCGCAGCCGTCGACCGGGACCTGGAAGATCCCGGGCTTCGAGAGCGTGCGGGCGCCGCCCGGAGTCGAGGTCACCGTGTACGACGTGACGGGACCGCCGTTGAACGGGGCGATGATCGTGACCGTGACGCCGCCCGGCACCGACTGCAGGAACAGTCCGGGCACACCCGGCTGGTTCCCGGGGGGAGCCGGTGGCGTGGTGGCCGCGTCGGTCGGGCTGGCCGACGCGGCAGGGCTGCCGGTCGTCGCGGCCGCCGGAAGGCTGGCGGCCGGCGTCGGGGCGGGCCCGCCCGCCGAGGGCGTAAGCCCGGCGGCCGTCGCCGTCGCCGCGCCGCCCGACGAGCTCAGCAGGATCGGTACCAGGGTCGCCACCAGCGCGACGACGAGGGCGACCAGGATCGTCACGTTGCGCCGCCGCCGGGCGCCGCGGCGGACCGCGGCCGCCCTGGCCCGCGCGCCGGGCTGGCCGGGCAGCACCAGCTGCATGGTCGGGGCGCTGTCGACCGACAGGCTCGGTTGACCGCCTGTCGGGGTCAGCGCGACCGGTTCCGTCGCCGGCCCTTCCGCGGACGTAGCCCGGGGAATCACGGGCGCGGCCAGCTCGGGCAGCCGCGGGCCCGCGGGCTGGAACGGTTCCAGCTCGGTGGACGGGCGAGCCGACGCCGGCGGCGACTGCGTCGGGCCGATCAGCGCTACGTCAGCGCCGATCGCGCGCGCCGCGGGCACGCTCGCCGCCGGGTCGAGATCAACCTCGCCGTCCCACAACGCGTGCAGGTCGGCGAACCGGATGGGCGGCAGGGCCGGCTCGGACCGGCCACCCGTCTCCTGAATCCAGTCCGGGCCGACGTCGATGACGCCGTCGACATCGATCTCGGCGTCGGCCGCGCGGGCGACGAGTACCCCGGGCGGCAGCAGCTCGGCGAGCGCGGCGGCCGAGTCTGGCCACGGCGCGAGGACCAGCTCGGCGCCCGGGCCGGAAGCGGCCACCTCGTCCGGCGTCGAGGTAGCCTCGGCGGCCTTGCTGGCGACGGGTGCCTCGCCGGGAGTTGTGTCCCGCGGATCGTCCTGGCTGCCGTCATCCGGCTCATCGCCAGTGAGGTGGCCGTTGCTCAGCTGGATGGCGCTCAGGCGAAGGTCACTCGGGTGGTCGCCCAGGTCAGGCCTGGCCGGGCCGGCGACAGCGCGGATCGAGATCGGGCCGGTCAGGATGGCCGCGGCGGTCTGGTCCGCTGGCACGTCGCTCTCGGGCAGCACGACCGAGCGTGGACCGGTCGACAGGACGAGCTCGGATCCCACCACCGGGGTCGGCGCTGCCTCGACCGCGGGCGCGGCGACGGCGTCCGCGAGGTTCGCGACCGTGATCTCCGCCGCCGCGACCTCGACGACGGTGATCTCCGCGATGTCCGCGTCGGCCCGGTCTTCCTCGAGAAGGTCTTCGAAGGCGATGTCGACGTCACGCAGCGGGAGCGCCGCCGGGGCGTCGATGCCCTGACCGACGTCCACTCCGGGCGCGGACTCGCTGCCCGGCCCGGCGGGCGCGCCCGGCGCGGCCGCCGGGGGAGCACCGGCGGTCTCGTCCGTGACGCCAACGGCATCCGCGACAGCGATCTCGCCGGACGAGGGCACGCGATGGCCGGTGTCCGCGCCGTCAACGGCACCGACGCCCGCGGCGACAGCCGGGAAGGCGCCGACGACGTCGGCGAAGACCGATCCGGCTCCGTCGTCAGCCGGCTGCAGGTCGGTCAGCGGGGCGAACAGCGGATCGACGACCTCGGCCTCCGGCCCCGGGACAACCGGCGCCTCATCGGCCGGCGCCGGGCTTGCCGGCTCGGTCCCGAACGGCACGATCTCCGAGCCGCCCGGGCCCGTCGGCGCGAGCGCGCCGTGCGCCTCGCCGATCGAACCGAGAACGGGCGCCCAGTCGTCCCACGAGTCGACGCCCACCGCGTGTGTCCCAAGGCCGGTCGGGGGCTCCACCCGCGGCTCGGCGACCGGCTCGCCAGCCACCGGCGCCTCGGCGGCGGTGAGCGCCGCAGGGTCCTGGCCGGACGGCTCCGTCCCAGCCTGCGCCGGATCCGTGCTCCCGTGCGAGGCGACCGGAGGCATGAGCGGGAACCGGACGTCGGGCGTGGCGACGGCCTCGTCTGGCGACGAGTCCGCCGGGCGGATCGGGCCTGGAACGACCTGGTCCGGCACCTCGAGAACGGAATCGCCCGACGACCGCGCGACGGGTGCGGCCACCTCGGCCGGCGCGGGCACAGGCGCCGCGTCCACGGAAGCGGCATCCGTCGACGCGGCCGCCGCGGGCGCGGCACGGTCGAACGGCGGGGCGTCGGAGGGCACGGTGGCCTCGAAAGGCGGCACCGTCTCGAAAGGCGGCACCGTCTCGAACACCGGCGAAGGCTCGGACACCGGCGCAGCGTCAACCGGCGGCACGACCTCGGAAGCCGACACGAACTCAGGACCTGGCCCGGATTCAGGCGCTGGCCGGTCGGGCTGGCACGGCCTCCGGGGCTGGCACGGCCTCCGGGGCTGGCACGGCCTCCGGGGCTGGCACGGCCTCCGGGGCTGGCACGGCTGCGGCAGCCGGGCCGACGCCGAACGCCGGCACGACGCCGAACGCCGGCCCGGCCCCGACCGGTGGCACGTCGTCGAGCGCCGGCGCAGCCAGCATCGGCGACACCTCGTCGACAGCCAGCGCAGCCGCGACGGCCTGCGGGCCGTCGAACGCCGGCACACCGTCGGCCCCCGGCACAGCCTCAACGGACGGCACAGCCTCCACCGGCGGAGCGGGAACCGGCGTGGCTGGTCGAGGCACCGGGGGCGCGATGGCGGCCGGTGGCGCCCACGCGAACGGCGCGAGCCGCGCACTCGGCGCGGCGGCAGGTGCCGGCTCGGCGACGGGCCGGGCCGGCCCGGCGGGCAGCGCGAGGCGACGCTCGGGCTCACGCGCGCTGAGCCGGCCCGCGGACTTCTCGCCCATCAGCGTGAGCAGCAGGTCACCAGCGGACGGCCGGTCCTGCGGGTCCTTGCTGAAGGCGGCGCGGACCAGCGGGGCCAGGTCCGCCGGCAGCGCGCCGAGGTCGGGGGTATCGTGCGTGACCCGGTGCAGCAACTGCTCCGGGGTGCCGTCACCGAACGGCGGTGCCCCGCTCGCGGCGAACGTCATGACGGCCGCCCAGGCGAAGACGTCGGCGGCCGGGCCGACCTCGTCGCCGCGAGCCTGCTCGGGCGCCATGTAGCCGGGGGTGCCGATCTGGCTGGCCTCCGGCGCCGCGTGCCCGCGGCGGCCACGGCCGCGGCCCCTGCCGCCCCGCCCGTGCTGCTGGCCGAGGGCCTGGCCACCAAAGCCGTTGGCGATGCCGAAGTCGATCACCCGTGGCCCCGACGGGCCGAGCAGCACGTTGCCGGGCTTGAGGTCATGGTGGGCGATACCGGCGCCGTGGATCGCGGTCAGCGCCGCGCCCATGCCGACCGCGAGCCGGGCCAGGTCGCCGGTGCCAAGCGGGCCTCCGGCGTTCACGGCGGCACGCAGCGTGGGCCCTGGCACGAACTCGGTGACCAGGTAGGGCAGTGCCGCGTCCGGGTCGGCGTCGAGCACCGCGGCGGTGTAGGCCTCCTCGACCTGACGGGCATGTGCCGTCTCGGCCCGGAACCGCTCCCGGAACTCGGGGTCCCGGGCGTACTCGGACTGGATGACCTTGACGGCCACCCGCCGGCCATCGACCGACTCGCCGAGGTAGACGGTGCCCATTCCACCCTCGCCGAGCAGGCGCAGGACGCGGTAGTCACCGACGAACGCCGGGTCCTTCGGACGGCGAGGAAGACCCGGCTCGGGCTCGGGGAGCACGACCGGCGCGCCCTCGTCGATCTCCTGGGCGCGGGGGGCGCGGCGCGTCAGCAGCCCCACGGAACCACCCGACCACGCAGAGCCACCCGACGACGCGGAGCCACCCGACGACCGGTCAGCGGCATCCAGCGGGCGGCACGGTCAGCGAGATCGCGATCCCGACGTCGCAAGGTTCCTCCCCACCCGGAGCGTGAACCGGCGGCGCGCTCCGACTCACAGCTGGTCATCGGGGCAACGTGCTGCGTGGGCCGCAGCGTTCACCGAACGCCTCGAATGACCAGATTTTGCACAGACCGGCGCAGACCAGGTCGGCCCGCCCGGCCATCGTGCCGGCAGGTCCGCCCATCACCAGGACTGTTGCGCCGCTGGTGTTGGCCAGATTCGGCAATGGCGTCCGAATCGTGGGTGATGGATGAGATAGAGCCCGCGAGTGGACAGCCGCAAGGGTAGCAATAGGGCCAATGGAGCGTCCTGGTCCACCTCCCCTACCGTCGCCTACATCGGGGCGCGACGGGTATCACGGGACGGATTGTCCTGAATCTGTGCGGGGTCGGCCCACAGCGTTGGGCGACCAGGCTGCACACTGTGGCGGTGCCGGGACTGCTGCCACCCCCCTCCGCCGGTTTCCCCATCTACGGTCTGCGCCGGGGACTGCTGGAGCCGCGATGGCTCGAGCTGTGGGATACCTGGCGCCCGCGGTCGGAACAGGTCTGGCGCGTATGCCTCGGGCACGGCGACGCGGCCCACGCGGGACCGCGGGTCATCGTGACGACGGTGCCGAGGCTGCCGGCGATGCAGGTCGGTGAGGTGGGCTACGGCCCGACCGTGGCCGATGACGCCATCGGCTGGGCGCAGCAGAGCATGCTGCACGCCGTCGCTCCCGCGTTCCCGAGCTCCGTAGACCGGCAGGAATGGTGGCGCTACCAGCTGGAGCTCGCTGGCTGGCTGTCCACGAACCTCGACGCCGAGGACTGGACGACGATGTACCTCCCAGTCGATGGTCAGTCGCTGCCGTTCCTGCTGCGCCAGCATGGCCCGGCCTGGGCGGCGTTCGCGGAGACCGAGACCGGGTGGATCGCATTGGACGGCATTCACCGGGGCGCCGTCGGTCTAGCGCTGGAGACAGTCCCGACGGCGGCCTACCTACCGATGGCCGTCTGACCGCCCGGTCTACCGGGCCGATCGAGTAACCCGCGACGACTCAGGGGTGGCGGTACGTCGAGCTACCTACCGACTTTCCGGTTACAGACCGCTATCACTGCACATAGGCGACTCGGACCACTTTCGGGCCGCCGGGCCGCCGGGCCGGGCCTCCCACGGGCCGGGCTCGTATACCGAGGACAGACGGTCAGGTGGCGCTATGTAGTTCCCCTGGCCGAGCCGTACCTGCGCGGCCCGGAGGGTGGCCAGTTCCTCCCAGGTCTCGATGCCCTCAGCCAGCATGGTCGCCCCGATCTCGTCCGCGACCTGGATGAGCGCACCGGCGATCACCTGCCGGGCTGGGTCGGTGTCGATCCCATGCGTGAGAAACCGGTCCATCTTTACGAGATCTGGACGCAGCACCAGGAACTGCGCGAGACCGGCGTAACCCGATCCGACGTCATCCGCGCCAATCCGCACGCCGCGGGCCCGCACCTCGTCGATCACCCGCAGCGCCTCGGACTCCGCCTCGAGCCGGTTGTGTTCGGTGATCTCCAGGAGCAGCCGACTCGGCTCGACCTCCTGGATCAGTTCCAGCAGATCCGGGCGCACGCTGTCGGGCGACACGTTGACCGAGAGAAAGAGCCCCGACGGCAGGCGTCCGAGCTCGGCGAGCGCGGACCGCATGGCGGCATACTCCAGCTCGACGCCCAGGCCCACCGCCGCAGCGCAGGCGAACCAGCGTTCGGTCTCGGTCTGGACGCCGTTCCCCGGGCCGCCGGAACCTCCGGTTACGGACCGGTCCCCGCCCGCCCACGCGGCGGCGAACCGGGCTCCCGGGTCTGACCGCGTCTGGCCTTCCCCCGGATCGAGCCCCGCGAGGTCCGGGTACGGAGGAAAACGGGCCAGCGCCTCGACGCCGACGAGACGGCCCCCCGCTCCCAGGTCCGCGATCGGCTGGTAGACCATGGCCGGGCCGCCGGCGTCGATCACAGCACTGATCCGGTCCCAGTACGCCCGGCGCCGCTCCCACATCCGGGGCAGGTCGGAGACCGAGTCGGCGATCATCTCGGCGGCCAGCCGCAGGAACCGGACATCGCGTTCCTGCAGGTCGGGGCGCGGCTCGTGGGCCAATGCCGTGAGCACGCCGTAGAGCGTGCCGTCGCGTTCGAACACCGTTGCCGAGATGTACGCGCCGGAACGCAATGCCTCCACCGCGGGCAGCTGCCGGACCGCGTCGTCACCGCGGACGTCCCGGACAAACGCCGGAAGCTCGCCGGTGATGACGCGGGGATAGGCGGTGGCCGTGTGGCGCATGGTCGTGCCGACGCTGATGCCGAACGAGCCGGCGTCGCCGTCGAGGGCCTCGATGACCACCAGGTCGCCCTCGGCCCTGGCCAGCCAGACGACGTCCATCCCCAGCCGGTGCCGAACGGCCTCCAACAGGTCGGAGATGGCGCGGTCCTGCTCCGGAACGGCCAGCACGGGCCCGAACGTCGCCTTCCGGTTCCTCGCCACGGGCGTCCCCCCACCGGTCTGCCGGCACAGGCGAAGCGCCCCCGGCCTGGTGCCTACCGGCAGCATTCCCCGCCCGGTCCGGTTCGCTCACCTGCGCCGGGCGTACACAGCACGAGGACGGACGGCGTGATGCCGTCCGTCCTCGTGTTGGTGCAGGTGAAGCGGTTGGTGCGTGTGAACCGGGCAGCCCAGTGCAGGCCGTCCGGTTCGGCGCCGCAGGGATCCTGCCGACCTACGCGACTGCGCAGCCTCGGCGGGCAAGCCCCTTCTCCCGATCCGGCAGATCGGTGGGACGGGCACGTGAAAGAACTGAGCCGGCACGCCAGAAGGACCGATGACCAGGGCCCATAGGCCACCAGCTCATCGGCACTGGCAGGTTGGCGTGCCTGCCCAGAAACCCACCCCAGTCGGTACGCGCCGCACCGGCCACCGGCCGCCGTCCCCGTGGGCGGCCAGATTGCTGGCTTGGCGTGCGACCGACCTGGATCAATCCACCTAGAGGTCGCCCCCCATGCTGGGGACACCCTTCAACAGGGCACGGACCTCTGCCTCCCGGTAGCGCCGATGGCCACCGAGCGTGCGGATCGACGTCAGCTTCCCGGCCTTGGCCCACCGGGTGACGGTCTTCGGATCAACCCGAAACATCGTCGCCACCTCGGCCGGCGTCAGCAGGGGCTCGGCGTCCGGCGTTCTCGTCGTCATTGCGTTGGCCTCCCGTCACAGAGCGTCGCTCCGTCCCATACAGATCGTGCATCCTTCGGGGGCATTTCGGACATGGCACGTCGGGACCATCTGCTGACTAGTCACAGCTCGTCCGAAGCGGGTGGCGACTCTCTGTTAGCTAACGCCCGAGCTCAGCTCGCGGATTCCCGTGCCTGCATGGGTCGCCAGCGGACGAGCACCCGCTCGTAGGCCTCCGTCGCCCGGTCTGTTCGCCCTTGGCGTAACGCCCGGACGGCCTCGGCGAGGTCCTCCACGGAGCTGTCCTGGCGCAGCACGTCGTCCTCGAGCAGGTCGACCAGCCCGTCGTAGTCCAGCTCGACCCGGCTGCGCGGGTGGAAGGCGTCCAGCCAGCGGGCGAGGTCGGTGACGCCCTCCGCGGCGGCGGTGTCCGGCATCGAGGCGCGCATCGCGGCCAACGTGTCGGTCGCCTCGGAGATCCGCCGGCGAGCCAGGCCGATCTCGGTCCGGTAGACCATCGACCGCTCGGCTGTGTCGCCCGTCACGAGCATCCGCTCGGCCGGGTCGAACAGCAGGAACCACGGCGCCGGGACCGTCCAGGTCGATGTCTCGATGTGCACCTTCGGTTCGGGCCGCCGGGCCCGCCAGCGGTCCAGCTCCGTCTCGGCCGAGTCGATGACCCGCCGCGGCAGGAACACGTCCGCGATCCGCTCCGGCATCCCGCCGCGGAACTCCACCGCGGCCTGCCACACCCGCAACTGGGTGGACCAGGGGCAGACGAACATCAGACCGTCGACCATCTGCACGAACGCCGACTCGCCCGCGACGTCGAGCGACGGGCGGACCGTCGCGACCAGCGCGACCACCCGCTCCCGGCGGGTGCCGGCCCGGCGTGACGGCGGAGCCGTCGCCGCGAAGCGCTGCCAGCGCAGCCGCTCGGCCGGCGAGAAGGCGGCCAGTGGCTCGTAGACCCGCAGATACGCCGCCGGAGAGACAACAGGCACCTTGGACCCCCTCCCCAGCCTGATCCCGCCGAGGCGAGGCTATCGCGCAAACGGCGATCGGCCGGAACCGGCGCTTGCGCGCATCGCTCGATCCGGCAGGAACCTGGCTCCGCCTGTCGGGCGCTTAGCGCCCTCCCAATCTTCGTTGTCATCTTCGTCGTCTCATGACATGGAAATTGCAGCCGGTCATCATCCCGGCCGGTTTCGTGGCTGGTTCACACTTTTGAGTCGCCGGTCAGCACGGGGCGGCTGGTTCGATGGACGTCGCTGGGCCTGGGCCAGAACGTCGGTTCAACACGAGGCCAAGTGCGGCAGGGGCGCCTCGCGCCCGAGCGCGGCGGGCCCGGTGCCCGCCGTAGGGTTCCAGGCATGACAACGGTGTCCGCCTATCCCGGCGAGCCGCGGGTCGCGTCGTCGGTGTTCGACGCCGGCGCCGAGCACGAGCAGGTCGTCTTCTGCTCCGACCCGGCCTCCGGTCTGCGCGCGATCATCGCCATCTTCTCGACCGCGCTCGGCCCGGCCCTGGGTGGCACCCGGTTCCACCCCTACCCGGACGAGTCCTCGGCCTTGGCCGATGCGCTGGCCCTCTCGCGGGCGATGGCCTACAAGGCGGCCTGCGCCGGTCTGGACCTCGGCGGCGGCAAGGCCGTCATCATCGGCGACCCGGCGAAGGACTCCTCCGAGGCGCTGCTGCGCGCGTACGGCCGGTTCGTGGCCTCGCTCGGCGGGCGTTACATCACGGCCTGCGACGTCGGAACCTATGTCGAGGACATGGACGTCGTGGCCCGGGAGGCACGCTGGGTGGCCGGGCGGTCGCCGGCGCACGGCGGGTCGGGCGACTCGGGTGTGCTGACCGCCTACGGCGTGTTCGAGGGGATGCGGGCCAGCGCCGCCAGGGTCTGGGGCAGCCCTACCCTGGCGGGGCGGACGGTGGCCGTCAGTGGGGTGGGAAAGGTGGGCGCACGGCTGGTCGGCCACCTGATCGAGGACGGCGCGTCGGTGCTGGCCACCGACGTCAACCCCGCCGCACTGGCCCGGCTGCGCACGCTGCATCCGACGGTCGAGATCGTCGACGACCCCGACGAGCTGATCGGCGCGGCAGCGGACGTCTACTCGCCGTGCGCGCTCGGCGGCGCGCTCACGGAGGAGACGGTCGGCCGGCTGCGCGCGAAGGTGGTCTGCGGCGGAGCCAACAACCAGCTGGCCCACTCCGGCGTCGACAAGCTGCTCGCCGACGCCGGGATCTTGTACGCGCCGGACTTCGTCGTCAATGCCGGCGGGCTGATCCAGGTCGCCGACGAGATCGAGGGCTACCGGGCCGACCGGGCCAAGGCGTCTGCCGCGCGGATCTTCCGGACGACTCGGAACGTTTTCGAGCTCGCCGAGGCCGAGGGGCAGACGCCCGGTGCCGCCGCGGTGACACTCGCGGAACGCCGGATGACCGGAATCGGCCGGCTTCGCCGCATCCTGTTGCCCTGAGACCCCGCGCTCGCACCCACCGCCATCGTCCGAACGGGGCGAAGGCAGGGCACGAAGTAGCAGAAGGCGGACGCTCCATGGCCCGCCGGCGGCAACTGCGGGGTTGGCGTGCCGACCGGCCCGCGATCCCTGTAGTCTCGGTAAGCACGAGACAGTTAGAGCACCGGGGCGGGTCCCCGTCGTCATGTTCGAGGGGGTCGAGCCATGGGGCGCGGCCGAGCGAAGGCCAAGCAGACGAAAGTCGCCCGCGAGCTCAAGTACAACTCGCCAAATATGGATCTCGACCGGTTGAAGGCGGATCTGGGCGTAAATGGGTCGACCACTCGAAGCACCACCGAGGGTGATGATCCCAACGCGGACGACGAATACGACGACGACGAGTACAGCGCGTATCTCGTCGACGACGATGATTAGCCCGGCCATCCGGCGCTGACCTCCGGTCAGCACGCCCAGGCCCGCGCCAACGCTCCCGAGGCAAAGCCCGGGAGCTTGGCGTGCCAGGGCCCGAACCGCGGCCTCGGCAGCCGCTGGCCAGGTCAGCACGGGATCGACTCCCGCGCACGGCTTTCGCCGTCATCGCCACCCCGGACGACCGCCCGGCCCCGCCCGGCACACCGGGCCGGCCGCACGCTCACGGATCAGGGATGGGCACCGGTCACGCGGGCGGTCAGGCCGTCCTCGGCGTCCGCCGCGTCGACGTGGCCGGCGAGCCAGGCCGGGACGCCACGGTCGGCCAGTACGGCAAGCGTCGTGTCAACGGCACCCGGAGCGACGACGGCGATCATTCCGACGCCCTGGTTGAACGTCTGCTCCATCTCCGCGAGCGGGATGTCACCGCGTTCGGCCAGCAGCGCGAAAACCGCCGGCGGCGTCCAGGTGGACCGGTCAAGCGTCGCCAGCAGCCCGGCCGGGATCACCCGGGCCAGGTTCGCCGCCAGCCCGCCTCCGGTGATGTGCGCGAACGCACGCACCTCGGCGGCGGCCGCGGCCGCCAGGCAGTCCTTCGCGTAGATCCGGGTCGGGGTCAGCAACGCCTCCCCCAGCGTCGTGCCGAGCGCCGGCTCGACCGCCCGCAGCGCGGCCTGGCCCTCGGCGCCGATGCCGCCGGGCGCGGTCGGGTCGACGGCGCCGAACAGCACGTGGCGCACCAGCGAGAAGCCGTTCGAGTGCACCCCGGACGACGCGATCGCGATCAGCGCGTCGCCGGCCCGGACCCGCTCCGGGCCCAGCACCTCGTCCGCCTCGACGACGCCGATCCCGGTCGCGGCCAGGTCGTAGTCGTCCGCGCCCATCAGGCCCGGGTGCTCGGCCGTCTCGCCGCCGACGAGGGCGCAGCCGGCCTGCTCGCAGCCGGTCGCGATCCCGGCGACGATCGACGCGACCCGGCTCGGGTCGAGCGATCCGCAGGCGATGTAGTCCAGCAGGAACAGCGGTTCCGCGCCGCAGACGACCAGGTCGTCGACGACCATCGCGACCAGGTCGATGCCGACCGTGTCGTGGACGTCCAGCGCCCGCGCGAGAGCGATCTTGGTGCCGACACCGTCGGTGGACGAGGCCAGCAGCGGCTTGCGGTAACGGCCGGTGTCCAGGGCGAACAGGCCGGCGAAACCGCCCAGCGACCCCACCACCTCCGGCCGGGTCGCCCGGGCCACATGCCCCCGCATCGCCTCGACGGCGCGCTCCCCGGCCGCCACGTCCACGCCGGCGGCCCGGTAGGAGGCCCCGGCCGACGCGCGAGCGCCGTCGGTGCCGGTCACGAGCTCCTGCTTCCCGCCGGAGCGACGTCCGCGGCCGGACCGTCGATCGCGGCCATCTCCCCGAGCGTGTCCATCTCCCCGAGCGTGTCCAGACCGGCGAGGCCGGCGAGTTCGTCCAGCGCGTCAGGCGACGGATCGGCGCCGTTCATCCCGACCACGACTCGCCGGCTGAACGCTTCCGCGAGCGCGGCACCGGTTGCCGCGCCGCTGCCCATCCCCTCCAGCTGGTGCCTGCCGCCCAGTCGGTCGGAATCCATCAGCGGTACCGGGTAGACGCCGTCGAAGCAGGCCCGGCACAGCTCGTTCGCCGGCTGCCGGGACGCGTCGACCAGGCCGTCGAGCGAGACGTAGGCCAGCGAGTCCGCCCCGAGCGAGGCGCGGATCTCCTCAACCCCGAGGCCGCTGGCGATCAGCTCGGCCCTGGTGGCGAAGTCGATGCCGTAGAAGCAGGGCCAGCGCACCGGCGGCGACGAGATCCGCACGTGTACCTCGGCGGCGCCGGCCTCGCGCAGCATCCGCACCAGCGCTCGCTGGGTGTTGCCCCGCACGATCGAGTCGTCGACGACGACCAGCCGGCGGCCCTCGATCACCTCGCGCAGCGGGTTGAGCTTCAGCCGGATGCCCCGCTGGCGGATCTTCTGCGACGGCTGGATGAACGTCCGGCCGACGTAGGAGTTCTTCACCAGGCCCTCGCCGAACGGGATGCCGGACGCCTCGGCGTAGCCGACCGCCGCCGGCACTCCGGACTGCGGCACCGGGATCACCAGGTCCGCGTCTACCGGTGCCTCGCGGGCCAGCGTCCGGCCGACCTCGACCCTGGTGGCGTGCACCGAGCGGCCGGCGATCGTCGTGTCCGGACGGGCCAGGTAGACGAACTCGAACAGGCAGCCATGCCGGTCAGCCGGGGCGAACCGCAGCGAGCGCGGCCCGGCCTCGTCGATGACCAGCAGCTCACCGGGCTCGACCTCGCGGACGAACGTCGCGCCTACGATGTCCAGCGCGCACGTCTCGCTGGCGACCACCCAGGAGCCGGACGGATGCTCGGCGCCACCCTCGGTCCGGCCGTCGAGGCGCCCTAGCACCAGCGGGTGGATGCCGTGTGTGTCGCGGGCCGCGTAGACGGTCGCGGCGTCGGAGAAGGCCAGTGAGAACGCGCCGCGCAGCCGGGGCAGCACGTCCAGCGCGGCCTCGACGAGGGTCGGGCCGGGGTGCTCGGCGAGGAGCGCGGTGATCAGGTCGGAGTCGGTGGTGGCGTGCATGCCGGCGTCCCGGTTGTCACCGAGGCCCTCGGCCAGCTCCAGGATGTTGGTCAGGTTGCCGTTGTGCGCGAGCGCGACGCCACCGCCCAGCTTGGCGGTCCGGTACGACGGCTGGGCGTTCTCCCAGGTGGAGGAGCCGGTCGTCGAGTAGCGGGTGTGCCCGACGGCCAGATGGCCTGACAGGCTGGAGAGGGTCCGCTCGTCGAAGACCTGGGCGACCAGGCCCAGCTCCTTGAAGACCACGATCGTGCGACCGTCCGCGACCGCCATGCCGGCGGCCTCCTGGCCACGGTGCTGAAGCGCGTAAAGGCCGTAGTAGGTGAGGTTCGCGATGTCCTCGCCGGGCGCCCAGATGCCGAAGACCCCGCAGGCGTCCTGGGGCCCCGCCGCGTCGTGCAGCTCCCGCTCCCAGGCCCGGTCGTCGACGCCACCGGTAGCCCGGCCGCCCGTGCCGCGAGTGTCGCAGCCAGGTTCGGTGGGCACGGGCCTCGGGTTACCCGAGCCTCCCGCGTCCGGGGCAGCAGCCGTCCCCTTGGTCACTGGCACCAGTCTCCTCGCCGTCAGGCCGTTTGAGGGGTGCCGGGGATCTGTCCCCCCGGGCAGGCAACACGGGACATGGACGGTCTTGTACGCGAAGGTGGACGCACCGTCGACAGCCACCGGCTTTCACGCTAACAGGGGCTGGGTGAGCGAGCATTTCCCTTCGGACATACCCGTGACCAGTGCCACGGCGATCGGCCGGAACGGGCGCGGAGCGCCCGCCGCCCGCTCCGCCTGGTCCGGGCGCTGAGCGCCCTCCCCGATGTGGTACGGGGCCGGCGAAGAAGTCCGGCGATCAGCGCTGGTCAAGGGCCGGCATGTCGGCTGGTTTTGCCGGTCCGGTCGGAACTATGCAACCGATCTGGCAATGACCTTGGAAACTCGGCCTGGCCTGAAGGTGGCTACAGCAGCGGGAGCCAGGGGCGTAGGTCGGCACGATCACCACTGGCTGTGATCCGGCCGGTGGCGAGCGCCCTGGCCCATTCGAGCCGGCCGGCCGCCACCTCGACGAACGCCACCGGATCCGCCTCGACCACGTTCGGCGGGGTGCCGCGGGTGTGCCGGGGGCCGTCGACCACCTGCACCGCGGCGAACGGCGGCACCCGGACCTCCACCGACCGGCCGGGCGCCCGCGCCGCCAGCAGGTCGACGAGCGCCCGGGTGACGATCCGCAGCGCGTCCCGAGCCGGCGCGAACCCGAGGTCCAGCCCGTGCACGACCCCCTCGACACACCGGGTCACGACGAAGTCCCCGAGCCGGATCGGCCCGCCCGGCGAGCTGACCACCTGATCCCAGCCAGGCGACGAACCGGCACCGAGCGCGGCCTGCAGCCCCCCGGCCGACGCGGCCACCGCGTCCCGGAGCCGGCCACGCAGCTCGACGGCGCCCGGCCCTGCCGCGTCGGACCGGGCGGTGTCCGCGACCGCCTCCGCTCGCGCACCGACGCCGCCCAGATAGTCGACGGCGTCCGCAGCGCTCACGCCGGCGGCTGGGCCGGCCGCCAACGCCACCGCCAGCGCGCCGCCGGAGCGGGCGCAGTGCGCGACCAGGGCACCGACGGTCCAGCCTGGCAGCGGGCTGGCCGCGTCGAAGGCGGCGTCCGGCAGGGCGTCGACCCCCGCGGCGACGACCCGCCACTGCTCGCCGAACGCCTCGGCCAGCCGCGCGTCGTCCGGCCGTCTGGCTCTAGCTCCTCGTGCCACCGGCCCATCCTGCCGTGATCCCGACGATCGCCGCACCCGCCCCGCACGCGTCACGGCCGCCCGTCATTGCCGCCCTGGCACCGCACCAGTGGCCGCATCGCCGGACGACTCGGGCCCAGGTGGACGGCCACCCGCCAACCGGGCGCGCGGGTCGCGAAGATAGAGCAGTGGAAGCGACGCATCTCGACGCGATCGACGGCGCGGGGCCGGCAGGCCCCGACCTCTCCGCCGGCCAGGCAGACCCGTTCGGGACGGCGGCGATCCGATCCCGGGTGCTAGACGCGTGGGCGGCATCGCCGGCCCGGTTCCGGGAGGACGCGAATGCCGAGGAGGACGCGGCGCTCGGCGCCTACCGCGACCGGCTCGTCGCCGAGCTGTTGCAGAACGGGGTCGACGCCGCCGCGTCGGCCGGCGTTCCCGGCCGGGTCCTGATCCGGCTCGCCGGGGACCTGCTGGAGGTCGCGAACACCGGAGCGCCGCTGACGGCCGAGGGCGTCGAGGCGCTCAGCACGCTGCGCGCCTCGGCGAAGCGGGATGTGGCCGCCGTCGGCCGTTTCGGCGCGGGGTTCGCCGCCGTGCTGGCCGTGAGCGACGACCCGTCCGTCGTCTCGCGCGCGGCCTCGCCAGGGGATCCCGCGGCCTGGCGCGGGGTGCGGTGGTCGAAGGAATGGACGGCCATGGCCGTGCACGAGATCGGTGCCGCCGGGCTGCGCACCGAGCTGGGCCGTCGAGAGGGAGCGGCGCCCGTGCTGCGGCTGCCGTTCGCCGAACCGGCGCCGCAGCCGGTGCCGGCCGGTTACGACACGGTCGTGCGCCTGCCTCTGCGGGACGCCGACGCGGCCGCCATGGCCCACGAGCTGCTCGCCGCGTTCGACCCGACCCTGCTGCTGGTGCTGCCAGGCCTGAGCGAGGTCGTACTGGAGGTCGACGGCCAGCTCCGCACCCACAGCTGCGTCTGGGAGCACCTCGGCGCCAGTGCGGCCGGATCCGAGCTGCCCGCCGTCGAGGCTCCGGGCGCCGAGCCGGCGGCGAGTCTGTTCACGCGCCCGTCCGGCGCCGACGAGGGCCAAGAGCCCGTGGAGACCCCGCTGGACACGACGTTGGAGATCGCGCTGCTGAACGGGGAGCGCTGGCGCGGCTGCGTGCGGCGCGGCACGATCCCGGCCGCGCTGCTCGCCGGCCGTCCGGTCGAGGAGCGGACCAGGACCGGCTACGTGGCTCGGGTGATGGTGCGCGACGGTGGCTGGCCGACCGGCGTGCCGAAGGTGGTCCGGGCACCACAGCCGACCGACGAGGCGTTGTCGCTGCCGGTGCTGGCCAGCGTCGAGCTCCCGTTGGAGCCGTCCCGGCGGCACACCGTCGCCGGCCCGCTGCGCGACTGGCTGACCGACCGGCTCGCCGAGGCGCTCGCCGCGCTCGCCATCCACCTCGGCACCGCCGGCTCCACCGACGATCCCGCCGACCTCGCCGGTGCCGCCGGCAGTGACGCCGACGGGGCGGACGACGACCTGTTCGCCGTCTTCGCCCCGCGGCCGGGCCGGCCGCAGGCCGCCACGGCGCCGGGTGCGGATCCGCTGGTGCCGCCGGACCCGCTGGTGGCGCTGGAGCTGGTCCCGGCCGGGCTGCCCGCCGGAGCCGTCGACGGCCGGCTGCGGGATGCCGTCGCCGCGATGCTGCCCGAGGCCGCGATGATGCCGGGCGGCCGGCTCGGCCGCGAATGCGTCGTCTGCGACCTCGGCCCGGCCACCGACGCCGTGACCGCCCTGCTCGCCGGTCCCCACCCGCTCGGCCGCGCCGACGCGGGCCATCGGGTCGACCACGGCGTCGCCTCCAGCCCCGATCTCCTCGACGCCGGGTTCGACAGCGGCTTCGGGGTCGCCGTCGAGCTGGGTTCCCCGGTCGGCGAGGACCAGACGGCGGGCGTCGTAGCCGGCCTGCTGCCCGCGCGGTACGCCGCCCGGCACTGGCGACGGGCTCTGGATGCCCTCGGCGTGCGCCGGCTGGACAGCGCCGGGCTGGTGGAGGTGCTGGCCGGGCTACGCCGGCCGCCGGCCTGGTGGTCGGCGCTGTACTCGGCTCTGATCACCGCGCCGGACCGGGACGCGCTCGGCGCGCTGCCCGTTCCCATCGCGACCGTGGCCGACGACGACACGCGGACGTTCTCCCCAGGCGGTCCCGCCGGTCCGGTGACGGGCCAGGACTCGCTGGTCGGCGACACCTCGAGCGCGGCGCCCCTGCGGGTCCGGATGGTCACCGGGCCGCGCGGGGTGCTGCTGCCCACCGACGGGCTGGACGTCGTCGCGCTGGCCGCCTCCGGGCTGCCGCTGCGGGTCGTGCACCCGGACGCCTGCCTCGGCGGCGCCCGGGACGCGCTGCGCACGCTCGGCGCCGTCGAGGGCACCCCCGCGGGTGTGCTGCGCGACCCCGCGGTGCACGAGGCGGTCGTCGACGCCGACCCCGACGACGATCCGGAGGAGCTGCGGGCGCTGGCCGCTGCGGTGCTCGCGCTGGTCCGTGACGCGGGGCTCACCGCCGAGGAGCTCACGGGAGGGCTGGACTGGCTGGGCGAGCTGCTGCTGCCGGACGTCGACGGCGAGTTCGTCCCGGCCTCCGAGCTGCTCATCGCCGGCGGCCCGCTCGACCGGCTGGTCGCCGACGACGCCCCGTTCGCCGTCCTCGGGCCCGAGCTGACCGACGCCTGGCCGCCGGCCGTCCTGGAAGCCGTCGGAGTGCTGCGCACGTTCGGCGTGCTCTACGCGAACGACGTGACCCTCGACCCGGACGAGCCCGTGCTGTTCGACCTCGACGACAGCGACACGTGGGTCGAGGAGGCGGCCGATTCCCCGGCCCTGGCCGCGGTCCGGGCGGCGGCGGCGCGGGCCGGCGCGGGCCGGGGTTCCTACGGGGCCGGCGACGGCGAGTTCGCGGGTCGCGCCCCGGTCGTGCTCGCGAGCTTCGCGGCCGTGCGTGACCTGGAGCTGGTCGACTCGGCCGCCTGGCCGCGGGCTCTCGCCGAGCTGGCTCAGCCACCGCTGCGTCACGTCGTTCTCGGCGACGAGCCGTCCTACACTCGCTGGTGGCTGTCCCGCCATGCCCTGCTGCCGGTCGCGAGCCGGGCCATGACCCACTCGGACGGCTCGGCCGGCGCCTTCGGCGACGCCGGTTTTGGTGACGGCCTCGACGACGGCCTCGACGGTGCCGGGCCACTGGCCGGCCGGGTGGTCCGGCTGCCACCGCCGGAGCTGCGGCTGCCCAAGGCGGACCCGCTGCTCGACGGCCTGTTCGCCCCCGCGGCCCCGCTGCCGGGCGTCGACCCGGAGCTGCTGCGCGCGCTCGGCTGCCGGTTCACCCTGGACGACGTCCTCGGCGACCTGGCCGGGGTGCTCGACCTGCTGGACCGGCTCGGCGACGTCGACCGGGAAGTCCCCTGGCCCAGCGCCCGCGCGCTCTACGTGGCAGCGGTGACCGCCGCGACGCTGCTCGCGACCGGCCCGGACGGCCGACCCGGCGGCGGCCTCGCCGACGGCCGGTTGGACCCGCCGCTCACGGTTCGCACCCCACTCGGCGTCGTCCCGACCGGCGACGCGGTGATCCTCGACGCGCCCGACCTGCTCACGCTCCTCGGTGACGTGGCGCCGCTGCGGCTCCCGCTGGACCGCGCGGCCGAGGTCGGGCACGTACTAGGTGTCCCGCTGGCCTCGGCGCTGGCCGACTGCCCGATCCTCGCCGACCCCGCCGACGCCGCGATCGAGCAGCAGGCCCCGGACGGCACGCCGTACGTCCAGCACACCCGGCTCACGGTCGCGGACCTGGCCGGCCGCCCGACCCGGACGGGCTGGCGGGTCGTCGGCGGCATCGGCGGCGAGATCCACGTCGACGCCTCCGCCGGCTCCGACGCGCTGGCTCGCGCGCTCGCCTGGCAGGCCGGCACCTGGCACCGACGGCACGCCCTGGCGGCCGCGCTGCGCGACCCGGACGGCACCGAGTTCCGGGACGCCGAGGACGACCTCGACGACTCCGGCGTCCCGCTGTGGGGAGGCTGAGCAGCCACCGGCGGCGGCTCGGGGGGTGCGGTCCTGGCCGCCCGAGCGCTCGGCCCCGGTGGCGGGTAACGTCGCCGGCGTGGAGGCGAAAGTGCCGCTGGAGCAGGACGCGGCCGGCCAGCGGCCGGCAGGCCCGACGTCGACCGCGGTGAAGGCCACCGAGGCCGACACGGGCGGGGTGGGCGACGGGGCCGGGCCGGCCGGCGCCGGCCTGGCGCCGCTGCCCTACGACGGGGTCGGCTCGGTCGCGGGTGGCACCGTCCTGTGGCTGATCGCGCTGGCCGTGATGATCCCGCTCGCCGGTCGGCTGCGCCACGACGGCCACCTGTGGTGGCTGGCGACAGCCGCGTGCGGCTCCGGCCTCGGGCTGGTCGGCCTGTTCATCGTCATCCGTAGGCGCAACCGGATCCGGCGCGGCGAGCGGTCCAACGCGAACTGACCGAGCCGGCCGAGCTCAGCTCTCCGGCTCCTGCACCCGCTCACCGGGCGGGGTCATGTCGGTCAGCGTGGCGTAGCGGCCGTCGTGGTAGACGAGCGGCTCGTCCGCCCGGTCGACCCGACAGTCGATCACCTCGGCGACGACGAGGTAGCTCTCCCCGGCCGGGATCCGGTGCCCGATCCGGATACGCAGCCAGACGGCGACGTCCGACAGCAACGGCTCCCCGGTCGGGAGCGTCTCCCACCGGATCGGGGCGGCGAACCGGTCGACGCCACGGGTCGAGAACCGCCGGGCGATCTCCTCGTGCTCCCACGACAGCAGGTGGACGATCAGCGTGTCGGCCTCGAGCACCGCGGGCGCGCTGGACGACGTCGCCGACAGCGACAGCGACAGCAGCGGTGGGGCCGCCGACAGCGACGCGACCGAGGTCGCGGTGAAACCGACCGGACCAGCCGGCCCGGCACACGTGACCACCGCTACCCCGGCAGCGTGCCTGCGGAACGCCTGCCGCAGCGCGTCCGGCTCGATTGCCGGACCTACGACGGCCGGCCGCCGCGCGTCCCTGGCAACCCCCGGCACGCTGGTCATGACCACCCTTCGAGTCAGAAAACGACTAGCCAGCCGCCCGAGTCGAAGTCTCACACGGCTTGCTCGGCTGGTCCCCGGGGACGGCAGCCGCTCCCAGGCTCCGCCGAGCACGTCGTCGCCGCGAGGTGGCCGACTGGCCTGGACGCCACCGGCGATGCCTCACCTGACCATACGAATCGAGATCCCACAACCGGGCCCGAAGTGACGAAGGCGGCGCTACTGGGACAGCCCGGCTCAGGCGACCGTGTCGACGGGGGCCGGCCGGTAGCGGTACCCGACGCGGCGGACGGTCTCGATCCTGGCCCGGTTGTCCGGGCCGAGCTTGCGGCGCAGCCGGGTCACCAGCACGTCGACGGTCCGGCCGGCCTGACCGGGGTCGTCGTCGACCCGGTGGCCCCAGACGTGGCGCAGCAGGGCGGCCCGGGAGTACACCCGGCCGGGGTGTCGGGCCAGGAAGTCCAGGACCTCGAACTCCAGATAGGTCAGGTTCAGCAGCTCGCCGTCCAGCCAGGCGGCCCAGGCCGACCGGTCGACCGCCAGGCCCACGCGCCGGCTCGGCAGCGGCGTGGCATAGGCGCTGGTCGCCGCGGCCCCGGCCGCCGCTCCGGCGGCGGCCGGCGCACGGTGGAACTGCCGCAGGTCGAACCGCTCGCCCGGGCGGGCCACCCCGGCCGGGCGGCCCAGCTGAGCCCGCGCCGTCTGTGCCGTCGGGACGGCCGGGCCCGGCAGGCGGCGGACGGGGGCGACGGGCGCGAGCGGGCGTGGCGCGACCAGGTGCTCCGAGGCGGCGCGGACCGTGGCGGGCTGGGGCGACATGGCGTTCTCCTTGGGCGTGGCGGCTGAGCGAGTGAGGCTTCGGTAGCGCGGGGCCGGTCCCGCCCGGGTCCGCCGCCTGCCAGCCGGTCGAGTCCAGGGCTCGCGCGCTGGGCTTCGCGGGTCGAGGGACCACCGGTGGCCGTGTCGGCAGGTTCCCGGCGACGCGAGGCCGACGGCCAGGAACTGGCGGGAGGGAGCGGCGGGCTGGGCCCGGCGCGGCGCGATCGGGAGGTGGTCCCGGAGGCGATGCGGGCCGCCGTGCTGACCGAGTGAGGTCAGCGAGTGAGGCGGCCTGGAGTGGCTGGCGGCAGGGTCGGCGGGGTCTTCAGCGGACCGGACAGGCCGCGGAAGAGACCCGGAGCAGGTCGATGTGGCCCCGGGTGACCAGGTAAGCCGGCTTCAGCACAAGCCAACAGAAACACACCCGCAGCCGGCCCGCCAACGCCTTACCGGTGTGTCGTGATTCACTTTTCTACTTCTTGACTTAACAAACTGAACTTTTGAGCGTCAGGCGCCGGCCAACGGCCAGGTCGACTCGACCGTGTAGGCGGGCTGGGGGCCCAGCACGCTGCTCATCAGCTCGAAGCGGTCGACCGTCCAGGCCAGGGCCGGCAGCCCGCCGAGGGCGGCCACGACCGGACGCAGGTCCATAGGCTCCGCCGAGGCGCCCGGCCCACCGGAAGTGCCAGCGGCCCGGGAACCAGCCGCCGCGCGCGCCGAGCCGGCCTGGTCCACCCGGCGGCCAGCGCGGGCGTAGGCAAGAGTGAGGTGCGCCCGCAACGGGCGCGGGTCCAGGTCGGCCACGCCCGCTCGCCGCGCCGCGCGACATATCCCCGCGGCCAGCGGGGCCAGCTCGCCGTCGACCCCGGCCCACAGGACCCGGTCGCCGAACCGCCCGGCTCCGGCCAGGGCGACCTCCACCGGTGGGTGGCGCCGCGCGACCCGGCCGAGCCGCTCGGCCAGCGCGGCGCGCAGGGCGTCGTCGACCGAGCCGAGGAACACGAGCGTCAGGTGGCTGCGGGCCAGATCCACCCAGCGCAGCGCCGGCGCCGTCGGTCTCGCCCGGGCCACCGCCGCGCCGAGCGCCGCGATGACCTCGGCCGGCGGCGTAGCGGCGACGAACAGCCTCGCCATGCCCCGATCATCGCCCATCACGCCCGGACTGCGCCCGCTCACCAAAGATCGACAAGATTGCCGCCGGTGGCTCGGCCCAACCGTTCGTCGCCGGGGCGCAGGCGGAGGCACTATCTGGTGCCATGACCACCGTTCCCGAGCTCGTCGGGCCGCGCGACCCGGTCGCCGCGCAGACCTGGCGGGAGCAGCGGCGGGCAGACCGGCGCCGCGACCCGCAGCTTCCGGTCGCCGCGGCGCTGGTCACCGACGGCTCCGAGCGCCTGACCGCGAGCCTGCTGCGGGAGGCCGGGATGGACGTGGTCGGGCTCCTCGCGCCGGAGCCGCTGGAGTCGCTCGCCTGGGCCGCCGACGTGGGGGCACCACGGGCGTACGGCGACCTGGCCGCGCTGCTGTCGGACGACATCGAGGCTGTGTGCATCGAGCTCGCGCCGCCGGCGTCCGACCTGATCGCTCAGCGGGCCGCCGAGGCCGGGCTGCACGTGCTGCTGGTCAGGGCGGTCACCTCGGACCCGGAGGCGCTGCGCGCGGTCGCCGACGTCGCCGAGGACGCGGACCTCGCGCACGTCGTGGCGTTCGACGACCGGGCCTGGCCGGCGGCCTGGCACGTCCAGGCGTCGGTGCCGGCGCTCGGCCGGCTCACCCAGATGACCGTCGTCGGCGCGCCGTCCGGGCCGCTCGGGCGGGCGGAGATCCTCGACCTGACCGTGCGCTGGTGCGGCGAGGTGCTGGCGGTCTGCGCCGACCCGGCGGGCATGCCGGCCCCGCTGCTGACCAGCACCGCGCCGGTTACCCTCGCGCTGCTGACCGCGAGCGGCGCCACGGTGCTCGTCCACGAGCAGATGGGCGCGAGGCTCACCGACGCGACGTTCACGCTGTGCGGTGAGGAGGGCCGGATCGTGGTCGAGGGCCGGCGGGTCCGGCGGTCCGACCACGAGGGGGTGCGCACCGTGTGGATGCCGCCGCCGGTCTCCGAGCGCCCGGGCCTGGTCGAGGCGACCTACGACCTGGTGCGGGCGGTCGAGCTGGACGACCCGGCGATGGTCCGCGGCGCGACCGTCCACGATCTGCTGACGGTCACGCGACTGCAGGACGCGGCGCGCCGCTCCCGCGAGGCCGGCGGCTGGGTGGAGCTCTAGTCCCGGCCGCGCCCCCGGCGCGCGGGCGGCTGTCGGCTGTCGTCCGGTCGGAACCGTTCGCACCGGCACTTGCCGAGCGGCGGCTAGATCCTGAAGTTGGGTCATGAGTACCGTCAGATGATGGACAGCGCCGCGAAGACCGAGCTTGCGTCGGCATTGCGTCTCTCGGTGATGCGGCTGTCGCGGCGGATGCGCCAGGAGCGGTCGAGCAGCCTCACGCCGACGCAGCTCGCGGTGCTCGCCACGCTGGAGCGGCACGGCCCGATGACGTTGGGCGAGATCGCGGCGCACGAGCGGGTTCAGCCGCCCTCGATGACCCGGGTCATCAGCAATCTCGCGGATTCCGGCCTGGTGGCGAGGTCGGCGCACCCCACTGACGGCCGGCAGGTCATCGCGGAGGTCACCGAGGCCGGCCGGGCGCTGCTGGAGGCGGACCGCCGCCGCCGGGACGAATGGCTGGCCGAACGCCTGGCGGAGCTCTCCGATCTCGAGATCGCCGCGCTGCGCCACGCGGCACCGATCCTGGAGCGGCTCGCCGGCTCCTGAGCCGGACGTGCGGGCCCGCGGTGTGGCCGCGAGGCCCGCGCCCGGCGCGGATACCACCGAGTGTGACAACTCGCACCCGGACGGACCGCCGGCCCGGCGCACCCACCGGCCGCCGCGACGACGCTCAACGCATTCACATCAAGACTGGGTATCACCCGTCAGGAAGCAACGTTCACCGGTCTGACGAACACGTCATGTAGCCAGGTCACAGCGCTACGCGGTGGGCGCACAACAGCGCTGACCAACCCGGCGACGGGGGACAGACCGGGTGGCGCAGCCCACGTCGGATGTTCCACTCCGATCACGCGCATGTGGCGCCTCCAGCGGCGAGACTTGGGAGCAACGAACTGCCAGCAAACCGGCGCGAGGGCTCCGCAACCCCGGACTCACGGCGCCGGCGTCGTGCCAGCCCGTCGACCGACTGCGCTGCCACAGCGAGAGGAGCCCGGCGTGTCCGAGCAGGTCAGCACCCTGACCGTGACCGACAACCGCACCGGTCGTAGCTACGAAGTACCGATCAAAGACGGCGCCGTGCGCGCTGCGGACTTCCGCAAAATAAAGGTCGACGACGACGACTTCGGGCTGATGACCTACGACCCGGCGTTCACCAACACGGCGAGCTGCCGGAGCGAGATCACCTACATCGACGGCGACGCCGGCATCCTGCGGTACCGCGGCTACCCGATCCAGGACCTCGCCGAGAAGAGCAGCTTCCTGGAGGTCGCCTACCTCCTGCTGGCGGGCGAGCTGCCGTCGAAGGACGAGCTGGCCACCTGGGAAGACGAGATCACGCACCACACGCTGGTGCATGAGTCGATTAAGAAGTTCATCGACGGCTTCCACCACGACGCGCACCCGATGGGCATGCTCGTGTCGTCCGTCGGTGCACTGTCGACGTTCTACCCGGACGCCAAGAAGATCAAGGACCCGGGACTGCGCCGCCTGCAGATCGTCCGCCTGATCGCGAAGATCACCACGCTGGCCGGCTACTCCTACCGGCATTCGGTGGGCTTCCCGTACGCGTACCCGGACAACGACCTGTCGTACGCCGGGAACTTCCTCAACATGATGTGGAAGGCGACGGAGCTCAAGTACGAGCCGGACCCCAACCTCGAGCACGCGCTCGACGTGCTGTTCATCCTGCACGCCGACCACGAGCAGAACTGCTCCGCGAACGCCATGCGCGCGGTCGGCAGCTCCGAGGCGGACCCGTTCTCGGCCGCGGCCGCCGCGATCGCCGCGCTCTACGGCCCGCTGCACGGCGGCGCCAACGAGCAGGTCCTGCGGATGCTGCGCGAGATCGGCTCGGTGGAGAACATCCCGACCTTCATCGCCCAGGTGAAGGACGGCAAGAAGAAGCTCATGGGCTTCGGGCACCGGGTCTACAAGAACTACGACCCGCGGGCCCGGGTGATCCGTCAGGTCGCCGACGAGGTCTTCAAGGTGACGGGCACCAACCCGCTGCTCGACCTGGCGATGGAGCTGGAGCGGATCGCCCTTTCGGACGAGTACTTCATCTCCCGCAAGCTGTACCCGAACGTCGACTTCTACACGGGCATCATCTACCAGGCGATGGGCTTCCCGGTGGAGATGTTCCCGGTGCTGTTCGCCATCGGCCGCATGCCCGGCTGGCTGGCGCAGTGGGAGGAGGGCCTGCTCGACCCCGAGCAGAAGATCGCCCGCCCCCGCCAGCTCTACGTCGGCCACGGCGAGCGTTCGTATGTCCCGATGTCGGCACGCACCGCCGACATCGACGCCGATGTGGACGCCATCGCGGCCCAGGCGGCCCAGGCCGCCCCGGAGCGCCCACTGCGCTAGCGCCCCCGGCAAGGCTCGGTCAGAAGGCCGGCCCGGCCCCTGATCCATGGGGTTGGGCCGACCCTTCGTCGTCCGCACCAGCGCCTTGATCGGCTTCTGCCAGCGACGGCCGGAACGACCGGAGTGGCAGCCGCACGAGTCAGGGGGAAAGGCGTTCGATGACCCAGTTGTCCGGGCCATCGGGGCCAGGTGCAGTGACGCGGCGATACCGGAGGCGGTCGTGGAGGCGGTCCGGTCGGCCCTGCCAGAACTCGACCGTCTCGGGCACGACCAGGAGGCCTCCCCAGAAGGTCGGGACAGGGATCTCGGTGCCGTCGGGCCAGCGCTCGGCGAACTGCAGGTCGCGCCGTTCCAGCTCCGCGCGCGAGGTCAGGACGGCGGACTGCCGGCTGGCCCAGGCACCGAGCTGGCTGCCTCTCGGCCGGGACCGGAAGTACTCGGCCGAATGGGCCGGTGAGATCCGTTCGACCGCGCCGACGACGATCACCTGACGTTCCAGCGCGTACCAGGGGAACACGAGGCTGCCGTGTGGGTTGGCCGCGCTCTCCTGGCCCTTGCGGGAGTTGTAGTTGGTGAAGAGCAGGAACCCCTCGGCGCTGAAGCCCTTCAGCAGCACGGTCCTGGCGCTCGGCCGGCCGGCGGCGTCGGCTGTGCCGAAGACCATCGCGTTGGGCTCGAGCACCCCGGAACCGGGAGCCTCCGCGTCGGCGAACCAGTTGGCGAACTGCTCCACCCAGACTGGCGCAAGGTCACCCTCATCGAGCCAGCCGACGTCGTAGACCCGTCGAAGCTCGCCAAGGTTGGCCGTCACATCGGCGCCATCGTGGTCAGGAACGTCGTCATGCCTGTCCAGGCCCCGGCCGCGGTGATCTCCGCGTTCCGCGGAACGGGGCGGCGCGACGCCGGCGGCCGGGGCCTCGACGTACGTGTCCGGTGCCCCGGCGGGGGCGGGTTCGCGGGCGGCCATGAGCCCGATCCTGGCACCACGCCACCGCCCGATCCGGGCACCGCGGCACGGACCGCGAGCCCACGACGCGGCAGTGAGCGGCGGCGACCTCCGCTGGGACGTGACCGGACCGTTTTCCGGCTCCTACCGGCTTCGCCCCGATGTGAGCTACGACACCTCGGCGCGGTGAGGGCTTTCTCCACGCCGCCTTGAGGGCGAAGGTCCGTCGAGAAGAGTTGGATGGAGGGATGGCCGGCGGACGCCGTTTTCGGCGAGACTGGCCGGCCGGGCACAGCCAGGGCGGCAGGACGCGCGCCACCCGCGGCTCGCCGAACCCGATCCGAAGCAGGCAACGAACCACAACAGGATTCAAGTCGCGAACTCAGAGCGGAGATCCGGACTCGATGGCCGAGAAGACAAGCGATTTCAAGCCCGGACTGGAAGGCGTCATCGCCTTCGAGACCGAGATCGCCGAGCCGGACAAGGAAGGCAGTGCGCTGCGCTATCGCGGCGTCGACATCGAGGACCTGGTCGGCAAGGTCGACTACGGCCACGTCTGGGGCCTGCTCGTCGATGGCTCGTTCGAGCCCGGCCTGCCACCGGCCGAGCCGTTTCCGGTGCCGGTGCACTCCGGTGACATAAGAGTCGACGTGCAGAGCGCGCTGGCCATGCTGGCCCCGTACTGGGGCTTCGGCCAGCTGATCGACATCCCCGACGAGCAGGCCCGGATGGATCTGGCCCGGTCGTCCGTGATGGCGCTGTCCTTCGTCGCGCAGTCGGCCCGTGGCCTCGGGCTCCCGGCCGTGCCGCAGACCGAGGTCGACAAGGCCCGGACGATCACCGAGCGGTTCATGATCCGCTGGCGCGGCGAGCCGGACCCGAAGCACGTCCAGGCCGTCGACGCCTACTGGGTGTCCGCCGCCGAGCACGGCATGAACGCGTCGACGTTCACCGCCCGGGTCATCGCCTCCACCGGTGCCGACTGCGCCGCGGCGCTGTCGGGCGCGGTCGGCGCCCTGTCCGGCCCGTTGCACGGCGGGGCGCCGTCCCGGGTGCTCGCCATGCTCGACGAGGTCGAGCGGACCGGCGACCCGGTCGGCTACGTGAAGCAGGCGCTGGACAACCACGAGCGGCTGATGGGCTTCGGCCACCGGGTCTACCGGGCCGAGGACCCGCGCGCCCGGGTGCTGCGGCGCACGGCCCGCGACCTCGGCTCGCACCGGTACGAGGTGGCCGAGGCGCTGGAGGCGGCGGCCATCGAGGAGCTGACGAACCGCTACCCGGACCGGCCGCTGCGGACCAATGTCGAGTTCTGGTCGGCCGTGGTGCTGGACTTCGCCGAGGTGCCGGCACATATGTTCACGTCCATGTTCACCTGCGCGCGGACCGCCGGGTGGAGCGCGCACGTCATGGAGCAGAAGCGCACCGGACGGCTGATCCGGCCGTCCGCCCGCTACGTCGGCCCGGCGCCTCGGCCCCTGGGGGATGTGGCAAGTGCCTGAAGTCGAACAGACGACTGACTCACAGCAAGGGACGATGACGATCGTTCTGCCTGATCACCTTCGCCCGGTCGACGGCCGGTTCGGCTGCGGGCCATCGAAGATCCGGCCGGAGGCGGTGGCGGCCCTCGCCGCGACCGGCACCAGCCTGCTCGGCACGTCCCACCGGCAGAAGCCGGTCAAGAACCTGGTGGGCCGGGTCCGGTCCGGGCTCGCACAGCTCTTCTCGCTGCCCGACGGCTACGAGGTCGTCCTCGGTGTCGGCGGGTCCACCGCCTTCTGGGACGCGGCCGCGTTCAACCTGGTCCGGGAGCGCTCGCAGCACCTCGTCTTCGGCGAGTTCGGCGGCAAGTTCGCCGAGACCACCGCGGGTGCGCCGTTCCTGGCCGACCCGTCGGTGATCAGGTCCGAGCCCGGCTCGCACCCGGACTGGTCGCCGCTGGCCGGCGTCGACGCCTACGCGACCCCGCACAACGAGACGTCGACGGGCGTCGCCAAGCCGGTCCGCCGCCCGGTGGGCGCCGACGCCGGCGCGCTGCACGTGGTCGACGCGACCTCCGGCGCCGGCGGCCTGCCAGTCGACGTGTCCGAGGCCGACGTCTACTACTTCGCGCCGCAGAAGTGCTTCGCCTCCGACGGCGGGCTGTTCGTCGCGCTGATGTCGCCGGCGGCGCTCGCCCGGCTGGGCGAGATCAAGGCGACGGGCCGGTGGATCCCACCGTTCCTGGACCTGACGACCGCGCTCGACAACTCCACCAAGGACCAGACGTACAACACCCCGTCGGTGGCGACGCTGTTCCTGTTCGCCGAGCAGCTGGACTGGATGAACGGCCAGGGCGGCCTGGACTGGTGCGTCGCCCGGACCGCCGACTCGAGCTCGATCCTCTACAACTGGGCCGAGAAGACGTCCTACGTCACGCCCTTCGTCGCCGACCCGGCGCAGCGGTCGCAGGTCGTCGTAACGATCGACTTCGACGGGGTGGACGCGGCGGCGGTCGCCGAGGCGCTGCGGGCGAACGGCGTCGTCGACGTCGAGCCGTACCGCAAGCTCGGGCGCAACCAGCTGCGGATCGCGTGCTTCCCCGCGGTCGACCCGGCCGACGTCGAGGCGCTCACCGGCGCGATCGAGTACGTGGTCGACCGGCTGTAACGAGCCGGCGGGCCCACTACCGCGTGATCGGCCGGCCGGATCCCGTCAGGGGATCCGGCCGGCCGTTCTCGCGTGCTCCGGCCACCGGCTCGGCACCGGCGCCCAAAAGAAACCCGTACCCAACGTGCGCGCTAGCCCGGTACCCGCGTCGAGTATGCGCTTTGCGATATTGGTACCGTTCCTGCCGGCGACGGCGCACCCGAGCAGGATGCCCGTCGAGTCCGGCTAGCCGGGGCCGCGCGGGAACATGACCGCCGTGGGCCCGTCGTCCTGCAAGGGAGAACGGATCCATGCGTAACTCCAGAATGCGGGCCGCCACGGCCGGCCTGCTTGGCGCGGCAATGGTCGCCATCGCCAGCCCCGCCTGGGCCGCCGACACCCCGACCCCGACGCCGACGTCGACCTCCTGCACCACGCCGTCACCGACGGCCGCAGCGTCGGTCACGGCGACCACGACAACGACGCCGACCGGCACGCCCACCGCCACGGCGACCAGCACCGCGAGCGCGCCGACTCCGACGGCGACCGAGACCACCGCCGCGCCCTGCGGCGTGATCGTGGCGGGCGGCACCGCGACGCCGGAGGTGACCACCCCCGGCACCCCCAACACGAGCCCGAGCTCGTCGCCCGGTGTCATCGTCATCCCGGGCCTCGGGACGATCAACCTGGACATCAAGAAGGACTGCGACGCCTTCAACTCGTTCTCGCCGGTCAAGCTGCCCTGTGACAAGCAGATCACGGGCATCCAGGACTTCGTGCCGAACCCGCTGGTCATCACGGCCAAGTGCGGCCCGGACGGCCCGATCTGGACGGTCACGAACACCGGCACCGCCGCGCTGGGCTACGGCTGGTTCGACATCAACCTCGGTGGCGGCGTCTCGATGATCGCCCCAGGTGAGAGCCAGACCCTGAACAGCCACTCGATCGCCGTGATCGCCTCGCCCTGGGACGCCAAGACCAGCACCCTGCTGGTCGCGATCCCGGCCGTCGGCTACTCGACCTGCCCCGGCGGCACCTCCGTCAAGATCCCGCCGATCGTGCTGCCGGTCGCCCCGCCCGCCACGGGCGTGGCCGTCCCGGGCACCCCGCACTTCACGGGCTGACCGTGCGTTTCTCAGCCTCACTCGCCCGCGTCACGGCGACAGCGGCCATCGCCGTCGTCGCCGTGGCCGGTTGCGGCGGTGGCAAGGGCTCCTCGTCCGCCACCTCGACCCAGATCCCGGACACCGTGAAGAGCGAGCTCTCCGCAGTGGCCGGCGTCGGCGTGGACAGCACGATCCTGACCGCCAACACCGGCTCAGTCGCCGTCTACGCGGCGCCCAGCACGGCCGGAAGCGCCGGGACGGTGAAGGTCCGGCTCGCCAACCCGAACCAGGACGGCGCCAAGCTGGTCTTCCTGGTGACGGCAAAGCTGCCTGGCTGGTGGCAGGTCCTCCTGCCGGTCCAGCCCAACGGCAGCACCGGCTGGGTCAAGACCGACCAGGTCACGGCGAGTACCACGCCCTACCGGATCGTGGTCTCGCGCGGCCAGCACACGATGACCCTCTACAAGTCGGGTGGCGTGATCGCCGTCGAGAAGGTCGCGATCGGCACCTCGGACACCCCGACTCCGGGTGGCCGGTTCTACCTCGCCGAACTGCTCAAGCCGCCGAACCCGAACGGCCCCTACGGACCGTACGCGTTCGGGCTGAGCGGCTTCTCGACGACCCTGGCGTCGTTCGACGGGACGAAGCCGGTCATCGGCCTGCACGGGACCAACCAGCCCCAGCTGCTGGGCCACGACGTCTCGCACGGCTGTATCCGGCTCAGCAACGACGCGATCACCCGGCTCGCCGGAACGGTCCCGACCGGCACCCCGGTCGACATCATCGCCTGATCGCACTTTCAACCCCTCGGGTGGCGTCAACCGCGGTCCTTCCGTGAGCCACCCGAGGGAGCGATCGGCGCGCCTGGCGAAGGACGGTCGCCGACGTGGTCGCCGAGCCGGGCTTGGACGCGGCGATCAGCCAGGTTCGCAGGTAGGAGGCGTTAGCCCCGCTCCAACCGGGTAGATGCCCCAGAGCTGGTCGCGGGCACTGAGCCACGCAACGAAGGCCAGGCGGAGGCTGTGGGGACTCCTCCGCCACCGGGGGACCGCGCACGTGCGTGAGTTGGAGGGCTCCGCGCGTTGCCGACGGTCCCACCCGGCCGCGGTCGCGCCGGCCCGACGCTCGGAGGGGGGCGTACGGAGGCGCGACCGCGGCGGTCGGCCAGAACGGGCGCGGAGCGCCCGCTGGCCGACCGCCCGTCGGGCGCTAGGGCGCCCTGCGAACGCCTATCGATCGGGACGTGGAAATCGGGAGCCGAGGCCGTACTGGGTTGGCTTCGTGGCCGGGTCTCGCTTGGGCGCCCGCCGGCTGAGGTCGCGTACCGCCTGAGGCTGCCGCACCGGCCAAGGCCGCTCGCCGACTAGGGTCGTTCGCCGCGGACGACGGTGGAGATGGGCGGGTTGGCTTCGTGGCTGGCATCGCTTGGCGCTCGCCCATTGCGGTCGCGTACCGCTTGAGGCTGCTGCACCGGCTGAGGCCGCTCGCCGACTAGGTCGTTCGCCGCGGACGACGTCGAGATGGGCCGGCTTCGTGGGTGGGTACCGCTAGGGTCGCTCGCCGCGGACGACGTTGAGGTGGGGGCGCTCGTGCTGGGCGCCAGCCGTCTTCTCCGCGGCCGTGCGGTAACGGTCGAAGGCCGCCTGGGCACGGCTCTCCAGGTCGTCCACCAGGGCCAGCTGGGCCCGGACGCGCCGCTCACCCGCCGGTCCGGCAGCCAGCAGGTCCGACAGGCAGTGGTCCACTGCGCGCCGCGCCGCCAGCCACCCAAGGAGCAGGCGGGAACGGTCCATGTCCGATAGCTCGTCCACCGAGAGTTGTCCCTCCGGATTGCCGATTGCTCGCTCCGGTCGCGTCTCCTGACTACCTACCCTGGGGGCAGTCGCGCTTCACATTGCGACGAGCCGGCCGGCCCGCCGTCAGCTGGCTCGTCGCCCGCGCTGGCTTCCACTCCCAGAGTGCCGCACAAGGGCCGGCCACGCCCGACAGTTCGCCGAACCCCTCCCCACCGTGTCATCCTCTCGCGCCCGCCCAAACGCCCGACGCCGCCCGTCGCCGAGTGATGCCGCCAAGCCCGCCACCAGGGCGCCGACGCCGCAGCCGGAGCGCCTGGGCCCTGCGTGGCCGCCAGCCGGCGCCACGACCTCATGTGGCGGAGACGACCTGGGATGTCACCCGCCCAGCACACCCGAAGACGGGCGACACGTGGCAAAGGGACCACTGACGGCCATGATGGACAACCGGGCGTCGGGTCCGCCCAGGGAAACGGCAAAATGGGCGATGTGTCGGCCGTCCGTCGCCGCCGGGCCGTCACGGTCTGGCCCCTCAGCCTCCTGTTCGCCGCTCTGGCCTTCGCCGGATGCGGCTTCCCGGCCGGTGACCCGCCCGCTGCCGGTGGCGCGGCCGGGGCGACGCCGGCCGCCGTGGCCGCCGCCGCCACCCCCACCCACACGACCGGCCCGGACGCCTACGAACGCTCCGGCCGCACGGCCCAGCTGCGCCTCGTGCTGCCCGGGCCGGACACCGCCGGGCCCTACCCGCTGGTCATCGCGCTGCACAGCCTGTTCCACTCGGCAACCGAGACGGACGGCTGGGGACTGAGCCAGCTCGCCGAGACCGCGGGCTTCGCGATGGTCAGCCCGGACGGCATCGACGGCTCGTGGGACGCGGGCAACTGCTGCGGCGCCGCGGCCAGCAAGAAGATCGACGACGTCGCCTACCTGCACGCGCTGATCGAGCACCTGGAGGCGAACTACCCGATCGACCCGACCAGGGTGCTGATCGTCGGACTGTCCAACGGCGGCATGCTGGCGTACCGCTACGCCTGCGAGCACCCCGAGGACATCGCCGGGATCGCCGTCGTGGCCGGCAGCCTGGAAGTGCCCGGGTGCGCGCCGAGGACTCCGGTGACCGTCGTATCGGTACACGGCGGCAAGGACCAGCACGTGCCGGCCGCCGGAACTCCCTGGCAGCCCGATCTCGGCGCGCCGATCACCTCGACCGTGGACAGCCTGGCCCCGTTTCGTGCCCTGGACCGCTGTGAGCCGGCCACCAGCGCCGGCGACGTCACGGCGACTGGCCCGGACGGTGCGCCGCGCCTGAGCGACGCGCTCAGCACCGGCAGCCCGGCAGTGACACCGGCGCAGATCCGCGCCACGCTGGCCGGCGCACGGACGTCCGGCGACCCGGCCTCCGGCGGCGCCGCGCCGATCACGCCGGTGCCGGTCAGCACGGCGACCAGCCCGACCGACGCTGTGCGGACCGAGTCCACCTGTGCCGCGAGCGCCCGGGTGGTCGACTACTTCCTGCCCGACGTCGACCACGGCTGGCCCGCGTCGACCGGCCCGGCCGCGTTCGACACTGCGACCGTCGTGTGGCGCATCCTGAGCGGCGCCCGGGCCAACCCCGTCCCCAGCCGGTAGCCCGACGGCCGCGTCAGGCCAAGGTGGGTCAGGCCGCGGGCTGGAACGAGGCCCGCAGCGACCGCATCAGGCCGTCCAGCTCGGACGAGGAGTCCGCCGGCACCCGGACGATGAGGACGTACTCGGCGCCCGGCCCGTCCACGGAGTGCATCATGTACGCGACCTTCTGGCCCTGGCGGGTGTAGGTGCCGGTCAGCTCCCACGCCGTGGCGCCGCTGACCGGGTCCTTGACGTTGCCGGAGCCGGTGACCGTGTGGCCGGCCAGGGTGTTGAACTCCAGCGCGTCCACCTTCGAGACGGCGGCCGCCCCGTCGGTCAGGCCGGCCCGCCGCGCGACGCCGACCATCCGGGGGCCGCTCGGCTCGACGAAGAAGACGGCCGTGCTGTCCGGGTGGATCGTCCAGGTGCCCGGGTGCGAGAACGTCGACCTCGCGTTGCTGGTGGTGGCCGTGTAGGCGGCCCAGTCCGCCGGGACGGCCGGGGTCGGGGTGGCGCTGGTCCTCGGCGCCGGCGCGGCAGCGGCGGGCGCACTGGCGGACGGGGTGAGGCTCGCCGAGGAGGCCGTCGTCGCGTCGCCACTCGGGCGGATCTTCTCCCAGACGACGCCAGCCCCGACACCGAGGCCCAGCGCGAACCCGAGCCAGACCAGCGTGATCACCAGGCGGCGCCAGAACAGCGCCATGCCGAGATCAGGTCGTTCGGTCTCCGGCGGGTCGTCGTCCTCGTCCTCGTCCGTCTCGGCGAAGGCGGCCAGCCGGCCCGAGCCGGCCGAGCCGCCCTCCGTCCCCAAACGGCCGGCCGGGCCGGCGCCGGCCCGGCGCGGCCCGGCACCGCCGCGCGACGCCGCCGGGCCGTCCCGGCCGACCCGAGGGCCGCGCTCGCCATCCCAGTCCCAGTCGGCGCCGCGGCCGAGCTCGGAGGCCGGGTCGGCGGGGCCGTCGAGGAGGGCGTCGTCGCGGCCATCGGCCCACGGGCCGCCCCGTCGGGGGCGCCTGATCATCGTCTGCTCGCTGACGGATTCCCGCTGAGGGTCTTCAAATCGGCCGCGGGCGCCGGTCCCACCAGTGTCACGGCCGGTCCTGCCATCAAGGTCACGGCCGGTCCTGCCATCAAGGTCACGGCCGGTCCTGCCATCAAGGTCACGGCCGGTCCTGGCATCGCGGCCGGTCCTGCCGTCGGCGCCGCCGGCTCCAGGGCCTGGAGCGCGCGGGCTGAGCATCGTCTGTTCGGCGCGGGACTCGGGGGGCGGCGGGCCGAATCGGTCGCGTGCGGCCGCCTCAGGGCCAGCCGCGGCCACGCGGGGGCCGGTGCCTCCGGTTCGCCGACGGCCTCCCGTCACCTGGTCAGCCGGGCGACGACCGGGCGCCGGGGCACGATCGCCCGCCGGGCCGGGACCACCGGCCGGGCCGGGACCATCAGCCGGGGAACGTCCGGCTGCCGGGCCGCGACCGCCGGCGGTGTTGCCAGCGGGCGGCACCAGCACCTTGCGGCCCGTGAAGCCGGGCCGTGAGTCGTCGCCGTCGCGACCGTTCGCGGCGACGCGGCCCTCCGGCCCGCGGCGCTCCCGGCCCTGCCCCGTCCGGTCGGGGCCGCCCGGTGGGAATGAGCCGGTGTTCCGCGGGCGGCTGTCCTGCCGGTACGGGTCGTCGTCGCTGTCCCAGCCCCCGCCGACGGCGCCTGGATCACGGCGGTGGGGGTCGTCCGCGCGGCGTGGCGGGGGGGCGCCGCGGTCCGGGGCACGGTCCGGGGCACGGTCAGGCGCGCGGCCGGGATAGCCACTGGCCGCGCCCGGCAGGCGCCCACTCTGGCGGTTCCGCGGGTTCGCCTCGTCAGCCCGGCGACCGGTGGCGTTCCGGGGGTCGCCCGCCGGCCCGCCGCGGCGGGGCGGCGGGGCGGCGGGGCGGTAGTCGTCCTGGCGGTAGCCACCTGGCTCATCGGCACGTCGACCGCCCGCCGGAGCTCGGCGAGGGTCGACCGGGCCCGGTCGGCGCGTACCGTCCGTCACCGGGCAGCCTCCCTCCGGGCCTCATCCGGCAAGGCCCCCGACCGGCACACTGCCTCAGACCGGTGTACCACGCCGTTGGTCGCCCATTGCGGGAGACCCACGCGCCAGAAGGCGCCCTTCCGCGCTGATGCCACCGGATCGCCCGGCTTGGCACACACAGCGCAACCAGATGCCCCCATCCAGGTGACCATTTCGCCGCGCCCCGACGCGCTCGGTCACCAAAGAGCGCGGCGTCGGACAGCCCGGGCCGACTGGCGGTTGACGAGCCGTTGACCCGACACGCCCGGTTTGAGACTTTCGACGGCCGATAGCGGCACCAATTCCCATTAATTCTGTTCCGACCACTCAGGCGGTGGTTCGGGACTTTCGTCTACGGTGACCCGAACGGACAGCGCACGCTCGCCCGGCGCACCGGCGTCGGCGCGGTGGGCCGCCGACCGGATGGATGGCCTTCACCGGGGCGCGCGGGCAATGGCCGATCCAGCGAAACAAACAGCCAGGTTCGCGCCCGGTCGGCGCCGCCGCGGGCCAGAACCGACCCAAAAGGGGGGACCCATGCGCGACACCCTGCAAGGCTTCAAGAACTTCCTGATGCGCGGCAACATCATCGACCTGGCGGTCGCCGTCGTCATCGGCACCGCGTTCACCGCGCTGGTGAAGTCGCTGGTGGACAACATCCTGACGCCGCTGATCGCGGCCATCGCCGGCAAGCCAAGCTTCCAGGGGCTGACCTTCCGGATCCACCACAGCGCCTTCACCTACGGACTGTTCATCAACGAGGCGATCTCGTTTCTGATCGTCGCTGCCGTGATCTACTTCCTCGTGGTGATGCCGCTGGCCAAGATCAGCGAGCGGCGCCGCAGTGGCGAGACGCCCACGCAGGCGGACCCGGTGCTCTCCGACGAGGCCCTGCTGCTGGTCGAGATCCGCGACCTGCTCGCCGCCCGCGGCACCACCGGTCAGTCCGCCGAGCCTCCGAAGGGACTCTGAGCCGGCCCGCGGGGGCCCGCGCGCCGGCCCCGGAAGGTGGACCAGCCCGGCAGTGTCCGCATGGCGACCACGACCGACCAGCGAAGCTGCCCAGATGGTTGTCGGGCAGCCGATAGGCTGCCTGAGACCGCTTAGCGGAAACGTTGGTCGGGCTTCAGCAAGCGCTCAGGGTCCGCCGGGAAAGTGCCTCTCATGACAACGCGTCCCACCTTCAACACCACCGCGGTCGACGGCAGCGACCCGGCCGGTCGGTCGTTCGACGCCCGGGAGGGGTCGGAGACCGCGTTCGACCCTGCTCGATCCTCGGACGGCTCCGCGGACCGCTCGCCCTGGGCCCGGCCCGACGGCTCCCTGCTGTCGCCGGCGGAGAACCCGGGATTCGGCGCGGCGCCAGCCGGGCCGCCGGTCACCGGCGGTTTTCCCATCGACCCGCCTACCAACGGGGTACCTATGGCGTTCCGGGCTGAGGACGCGCCGAACCCACCGACCAACCCCGGCCAGGGCGGCCCCTGGGGCCCGCCGCCGGGTTCGCCCTGGGCGGGTCGGCCTGGCGACGCGTGGTCCGCTCCGCAGTACCCGCCGCCAGGCGGGATGTACTCCGGCGGCCCTGGTGGCCCCGGCGGCCCTGGCGGGATCACCGCCGGCCCCGCGCGCTCCGGGCCGATGGGTGGCCGGCGCCGGCTGGTCGCCGCGGCCGTCGCGCTCGCGCTCGTCAGCGGCGGGGTCGGCGGCGGGATCGGCGCCCTGGTCGCAGACAGCGACCATTCGACGACACAGGTCGTCACCGGCTCCGGGCTGACCCGCTCAACCGACTCGAACCCGGTGGCGCCGGCGGCCGACAACACCGTCAGCAAGGCCGCCCAGGTCATCCTGCCCAGCGTCGTGACGATCTCCGAGGTCGGCAACAACGAGGCCGGTACGGGATCGGGCATCATCATCCGCGCCGACGGCTACATCCTGACCAACAACCACGTGGTCTCCGGTGCCTCGGGAGCCAGCGGCTCGCTGACCGTCACCCTGCAGTCGGGGGACACCGTCGACGCGACCGTCGTCGGCACCGACCCGAGCTCCGACCTGGCCGTCATCAAGATCAACAAGTCGGGCCTGACCGCGGCGACGTTCGGCGACTCGGACGCCCTGCAGATCGGTGAGCTGGTGGTCGCCGTCGGCAGCCCGCTCGGCCTGGCCGGCACGGTCACCTCCGGCATCGTCAGCGCCGTGCACCGCCCGGTGCGCACCGGCGACAGCCAGGTCCAGGATGCCAACGCGGTCCTCGACGCGATCCAGACGGACGCCCCGATCAACCCGGGCAACTCCGGCGGCCCGCTGGTCAACAGCAAGGGCCAGATCGTCGGCGTCAACAGCGCGATCGCCACGGTCGACAGCGGCAGCAGCAGCCCGTTCGGCGGCCAGCAGCAGCAGTCCGGCAACATCGGCGTCGGGTTCGCCATCGCCAGCAACTACGCGCAGAAGATCGCCCAGCAGCTGATCACCTCCGGCAAGGCGGTCCACCCGTACCTCGGGATCAACGCGCAGGACGCCGGTAACGACCCGACGGGCACCGGCATCGGCGGCAAGGGTGCGCAGATCCAGAACCTCGTCAGCGGCGGCCCGGCGCAGCAGGCCGGTCTGCAGCCGGGCGACATCATCACCAAGATCGGCGACCGGACGGTGTCCGACGTCGACGCGCTGATCGCGGCGGTCCGCGCCCACGAGATCGGCGAGTCGGTGACGGTGACGTACACCCGCAACGGGCAGAGCCAGACCGCCAAGGTCACACTGGCGCAGCAGCCGTCCTCGTAGCCCCACAGCGACCTTCGAGGCCCGGCCGGTGAGTTTCACCGGCCGGGCCTCGGCGCGTTATGGCGGCCGGCCGCGCGTCCCGCCGCGGCTGTCCACACACCGGCCGGGCCCGCCTCACAAATCGGCCCGGCCGTCCCCGCCGGTGAATACCCGAAAACCGCCGGACCGAGATTTCAGATTTGCCCACCGGTACCACACCGTATACCCAGGTAATGCCGGCCCGGAACGCTGGGAGAACATTTCGGTAACGATTCTACGCAACCGGCGTATGGCACGACACGGAAGTGGTCCGCCGCCAGCCGGGCACCACCACGGTCAAGTCACCTGGGCCATAATCCGGTCCAAGGGGACAGATCCGCGAGGCATGTCTGGTATCCGGACAGCCCATCGGAACACGGGCATCGACGGCCCGTCCGCGCCCGTGGCCGCCGGCTCGGGACCGAGGAGACGAAGGGTCCGGATTCTGGCCAGACCCGCTGTACGAGCCCTGCCATCACGTGAAATCATCGAGGTCAGCGGGGGCTACGCAGTTGGTTACGGATGGATCAGGTGCCGTCATCGCCGTCAAGTCGGATGAGCTGTCGAACGCGCGACACGGCGATCTTCGCAAGGTTCACGCCCACCGAACGGCAGGCTCCTAGTATTGGTGCGTCCGAGTAAGCGACGGGAGCGGCGGGCGATATGGGCGGCGACGCGGACCTGGTGGCGCGAGTGCGCCGCGGTGACCGTCAGGCGTTCGACGATCTTTACGATCGGTATGCAGACGACGTCTTCTCCATGTGCCTGGTCGTTCTCGGCGACCCGACCGTGGCGCGGGCCGCCGCCGGCACCGCATTCGCGCTGGTCGCCCGCACCCGGATGAACCCGCTTTCCGATCCGTCCCGGCTGCGGTCCTGGCTGCTCGAGCTCGCCCGAGGCAGCGCACTGGCCTGGTCCGGCTCGCCGCAGGCCCGCAGCGTGCCGGTCCCGCACGGCGTCGGCGCCGAGGAGATGATCGAGGGCGCCGTCGTCCCCGCGCCCGCGAGCCTGCACACCGGCCTCGCCCGCACCTTCGACCGGGCCGCCAGCGCCGCCGCGCACGAGCGGGCCGCGCACGAGCACCTCGCCGCCCGGAACGTCCCGCGCCCGAGGAGCACCGAGGCAGCCGCCGCGTTGACCGGCGCCGCCCTGGCGGCGGACAGCGGCGATGTCCCGGCGGCCGGGGCCGGGCTCCGCGACGCGGCGGCCGTGCTCGAGCTGAGCTCGTCCGAACTCGCGGACGGCGAGGACGCCACAGTCGGCGCGGGGTCGCACGAGGCCGCCGCCGCGCACAGCCAGGACGCGACGCACGAAGCCGCCGCCGAGGCAGCCGAAGACGTCACCAGGGCCACCCACTTGGACGAGGCGCAGGACCACGACCTGGAGACCGTCGCCGACGGCCTGGCCGAGGTCACGGTCGAGGCGGCGGCGAACGTCACCCGGGCCGCCAAGACCGCCGGCCGCTTCAGCAGGAAGTCGGCCGGGCACGGGACGAAGGCCGCCAGGCCCGGTACCGGCGACCTGGCCGCCCATGCCACGGCGGACCCGGGCGCGGTCGCCCGCGGTAGCGGCCTCGGCGGCCACGCGGTCGGAGCCGAGCAGCCCGTGGCCCTGGTCAAGCGGCCGCGCGACGCCGCGGCCGAGAGCGCCGTCGACCTTGATGTCGACCCGCCGACACTCGACACCGAGCTACCGGCGAACGTCCTGCCGTTCGCCGCGGCCCAGCCGTTCTACGCCGACGACCAGTTCTACGCGGACGGCCAGGGCGCGCCCCTCGTCCCGATCGACGACGTCGAGACCCGCCACGGTCGAGGGCTCAGCCCCGACTGGCGCACCCGGCCGGCGATCGCGATCGCCGCGTCGCTGGTGGTCGCGGTCGCGGGTATCACCGCCGCGCTCAACTGGCCGACGCCGTCGGCGAACCTGTCGGCCGAGAACTACCCGGGCGCGGCGATCGTCGCGCCCTCACTGGCGGTGACCTCGACGGCGACGCAGGGCGCCGCGACCACCCCGCCTGGGATCACCCCGCCGGTGGCGCCGCAAGCCCCCGCGGTGGTCATCACGCACGGCCAGCCGCGCCCGGTCGTCGACCATCACTTGATCGTCGCGACGACGCCGCCCCCACCATCGGACGGCGGCGCCCCCACCCAGCCGACGGTCACCAACTCGCCGACGGCCACGGTTACCTCGCCGGCCACGACGACAGACGGCCCGACGTCGCACTCGAGCCCGACGGTGACCCCAACCTGGTCGTCGTCGCACAGCCCGCCGCCGACCGGCGGCGCACCGACCAGCCCGGCACCGACCCAGCCCGCGACGACCCCGCCGCCGGCCGGCAAGACGACCCCGCCGGTCACGACGGCGGCCCCGACGCTGCAGCTGCCCCACCCGTCGACCGTCCTCGGCACGCTCGACTCGGGCAGCACCGCCAACCTCTAGCCGGGCAGCCGCCGTCCGACTGACTTACCAGGTCCAGCTTCACCGACCTCGGACCCGCTCAGGCGAGCCTCGCCGCCCCCGGGCGGCTGGACTCAGGACTCGCGCAGGTAGGTGAGGACCGCCAGCACCCGGCGGTGGTCACCGCCTGACGCCTCCAGGCCGAGCTTGGCGAAGACGTTGGAGATGTGCTTCTCGACCGCGCCAGCGCTCACCACCAGATGCGAGGCGATCGCGGCGTTGGACCGCCCCTCGGCCATCAGCTGGAGCACCTCCCGCTCACGCGGCGTCAGCGTGGCCATCGGGTCGTCCCGGCGGCTGCGGACCAGCAGCTGCGCGACCACCTCGGGGTCCATCACGGTGCCGCCGCCGGCCACGCGCCGGACCGCGTCGACGAACTCGCGGACATCGGCCACCCGGTCCTTGAGCAGGTAGCCGATCGAGCCGGCGCCGTCGGCGAGCAGCTCGGCGGCGTACTGCTTCTCGACGTACTGGCTCAGCACCAGCACCGGCGAGCCGGGCACCTCGGCCCGCGCCGAGATCGCCGCCCGCAGCCCCTCGTCCCGGTGGGACGGGGGCATCCGCACGTCCACGACGGAGACGTCCGGCCGGTGCGTCGTGATCGCGCCCACCAGCGCCGGGCCGTCCCCGACGGCCGCCACGATCTCGCAGCCCGCGTCGGTCAGCAGCCTGGACAAACCCTCCCGCAGCAGCACCGAGTCCTCGGCGATCACGACCCGCACGGCACCTCCCACTCCTCGTCGGCGGCGGGCCCCGGCCTGGCGCTCAGCCGGCCGCGCCGAGCAGGGTGACCGGATCGCCGGGCCGGACCGTGCCGGCTGTCAGCACCGTGGCATAGCTGCCGCAGTCGGTGTGACCGTAATGGGTCTGGAGTTCCTTGAGGACCTTCAGGTCCCTTTCGGCGGTCCGCGGGTTGACCATCGTCGCCGCGCAGCGAGGGATGTCGCGCAGGACCCGCAGCCGGGCCGGCCCGACGAGGATCTCCTGGCCGACCCAGTCCCGCTCGGCCCAGGCCGCCACGCCGTCGAGATGCAGGTTCGCCCGGAACCGCAGCGGGTCGACGGCCTGGCCGACCCGTTCGGCGAAGTCGCGAACGCTGGCGAGGTTGAGCAGGGAGACGGCCCGCATCAGCTCGGGCCCGCTCGGCCCCGCGTCGGTGAACCGGTGCCCGCGCTGGGCGGCGACCAGCCGGGGCAGCCCACCGTCGCCGGACGTCCCGGCGGTCGGCGCGGCCAGCGCGCCGAAGTACTCCTCGACGGACCGGCGGCCGGCGGCCGTGCCCAGGTCGGCCGACCAACGGCTCGCGCCGTCGTCGACGGTGAGCACGCGGGTCCCCGGGTCGTAGCCGGTGCGCACCCGCGCGAGCGTCTCGTCGCGCATCAGCATGAGGAAGTGGCGCTTGCCCAGCGCGACCGGACGGTCCTCGTCGAACTCGGTGCTCGGCAGCGCGAGCGCGAACATCCGATCCCCGGGGACCCCGTCGCCGGCGGCCAGGGCCACCTCGTCCAGCCGCTCACCGGTCAGGCCCTTGACCGGGTATCGGTAGAGCTCGGACACGCGGGGACCGGTCGACACGCCCATCAGCCCCGCTCCCTTGCCCGCACGGTCCTGTCCGCGCTTCGACGCTACCCGCTGCCCGGGCGATGCCAGCGAACCAGCGCGCGGCCCGGGCTCGTCCCCCGACGGGGGACTGTGCCCGTGGGCGCCTGGCTGGCCGAGAGGGCAGTTCGTCGCGCTGGCGACGGGGCTCGTGCCGAACATTCAAGATGTGGCAGAGTCGCGGCGTGACGTCCGGTCGGGCAGACGCGCCGCGGCCGCCAGGTTCGCATGGCGCCAGCACGGCCCGGCCCAGCATCCCGGCGGTCGAGATCGCGCTGCCGGCCACCGGCAACGGGCCCGCGGCCGGGCCGACCCGACTGGTCCGAGCCGTCGTGGCCGGCGGGTCGTCGGTGAGCCTCGCGGTCGGCGCACACACCGCCGCCAGCGGTCAGCCACCGCCGGCCTGGCTGGTCCTCGCGGCTGGAGCGCTGTTCGTCCGGCTGGCGTGGGGCCTCGCCCGCAGGCGCCGCGGCCTCGCCGCGGTGCTCGGTCTGCTCACCTGCTCGCAGCTCGCGGCGCACGTCGCGTTCGTGCTCGCCAGCCATCCGGTGGGTGCCGGCCACCACCACGTGCTGCGGCCCACCGAACTGCTCCTGGAGCAGGACGGGTCGACGTGGACGCGAGCCGCGTTCATGGTCCTCGCCCATCTCGCCGCCCTCCTGGGCACCGGCCTGCTGCTGCACCGGGCCGACAGGCTGCTGTGGGCCGCCGCCACGCTGCGCACCGCGCTGCCGAGGGCCGCGGCCCGGATCGTCGGGCCGCTGGTCGCGGCCGCCGCCCGGCTGCGCCGCCTAATGGTGCTTGCAGCCACCGACGGTGATGCGGACGGACGCCTCGACGTCGGTTCGCTGGCCAGCAGACCCCCGGTACGTCCGCGCACGCATCCGGTCGGCCGCGCCGCCCGGCGGCGCGGCCCGCCGGCGAGCCCGGTCGTCACCCTCCTCGTGGTCTGACCAGATCCGCGCACCTGGAACCCGGGTGCCCCGGCCTACTGCTCTGACCGACCTCGCGTTCCGGTCGCCTAGCTCGCAGCCGTCCGCCGCAGGCCGCTGCCTGGGCGAACGCCGGTGGCGTGCCTCGGCGGCCCATCACCGCTCCCGTTCCGGCCCTGCCCGCGACGCCGCGTCGCCCAGTTCCGGCCGAGCGGGGGCCGGCCCATTCCTGTTCGCCTGTCCACCTGTGTGGAAGGACCACCATGTCCCGAAGAATGCCCCGGTTCGCCAGAGTCGCCGGCGTGGCCACGATCGGCGCCGTCGCCGTCGTGGCGATGGCTTTGCCGGCCTCGGCGCACGTCACGGTGTCGCCCCAGAGCGCCCCGGCGGGCGGATACGTCCAGCTCTCCTTCAACGTCCCCTCCGAGAGCGACACCGCGGCGACGACCAAGCTCGACGTGCAGTTCCCGACCGCCGATCCCATCGCCTCGGTCGCGGTGCAGCCGAAGGCCGGCTGGACGTACGAGGTCAAGACCGGCGCCCCTAGCAGGCCGGTCACCGACGACGACGGTGACAAGATCACTCAGGTTGTCAGCGAGATCATCTGGACTGCCGACGGGCCGGGCATCAAGCCCGGCGAGTTCGACACCTTCGTCGTCTCGGCCGGTCCGCTGCCCACCGACGCGAAGTCCGTCAGCTTCAAGGCGCTGCAGACGTACTCCGACGGCTCGGTGGTTCGTTGGATCGACGAGAGCCAGGCCGGCCAGCCGGAGCCGGAACACCCGGCTCCCACCGTGACCCTGACCGCGGCGACGGGCGACACGGCCAGCACCGCCGGCGCCACGCCTGCCCCGGCGGCGGCCCCCGCCGCGGCCAAGGCGGATGACACCGCCCGCGGGCTGGGGATCGCCGGCCTCGTGGTCGGCGTGCTCGGCTTCGTCACCGCGGGCCTCGCGCTCGCGTCGACCCGCCGCCGCGCCAACACGGGCGGCTGACCTGGGAACCGTCGGCGGCGGGCCAGCCCGCCGCCGACGGGACCTTCTGGACCAGGGCGCCGGGCGGACTTTCACGGGGCGCCCGGCAGAAAGAGACTGGGCGCATGAGCGGCAATTCCGGCACGGCGGCTGACGAGCCCCGCTTCCTCCCGTCGCAGACGGCCGACCCGGCCGGCCGCCGCCGCCGCCGCAGGCGAACCGTACGGCGCCGGCGGGCGGGCATGCTGGCGGCCCTCACGGTGACCGCCGTGGTGGCCCTCATCGGGCTGGGAGCGTCGCCCGCGTGGGCGCACGCGATCCTGGAACGGGCGATGCCGGCCGGTGGCACGGCCGCCGCGACGTCGCCGGCGACCGTGACGCTCGGCTTCAGTGAGTCCGTCCGGGCGGATTCGACGTCCATCCGGGTGATCGACGCACACGGCACCCGGGTGGACATCGGGGGCGCGCACGGCGGCCCGACCGCCTCCCAGGTCACGATCGCGCTCAAGCGCAACCTGCCGACGGGCACCTATCTCGTCAGCTGGCATGTGATCTCGGAGGACAGCCACCCCGTCGCCGGCGGGTACGCGTTCGGGATCGGCCGGGCGCCCACGGCGAGCGAGGCCGCTGCGGCGAACGCGGCGCAGACCGGCTCGTCGGTGACCGGGTTCGTGTTCGGCGTGGCCAGGCTGGTCGCCTTCGTTGGGATGGCGGTGCTGCTCGGCGCCGGCTTCTTCCTGCTGGTGCTTTGGCCAGCCGGGCTGCGCCGGGCCGCGCCACGCCGGCTGCTGGCCGCGGGGTGGGTGGCCGCGCTCGTGGGGGCCGTCGCCTGTCTTTTCCTGCAGGGGCCCTATGGCGACGATCTCGGGCTGTCGGCGCTGTTCCGCTGGGCACCGCTCGGCTCCACGCTGGCCGACCGGTACGGCAAGCTCACCCTGATCCGGCTGCTGGCGCTGCTGCTGGCCGTCCCACTGCTGCGCGCGGTGCTCGCGGCCACCGCCGCGCGGCCCGACGCGCCGACCACCCCGGACGATGAGCCGGGGTGGCGGCCGTCGGTCTGGACGAAGGCCGAGCTCGGCGGCCTCGCAGTCGCGGTCGCCGCGACGACGGCACTCACCGGTCACGGCGGCGTCGGCTCGTGGGCGTGGCTGGCGACCACAAGCATCACGGCGCACCTGCTGGCGATGTCGGTCTGGCTCGGTGGCCTGGCGGTCCTCGCCACCGGCCTGCTCGACCGCCGCCGCCCCGCACCCACCGACAGCGAGGACCAGGCCGACTGGGCCGAGGCGGTCGTCCGCCGGTCCAGCCCCGACGAGGGTGACGAGGACGGCGAGCTCGACGACGAGGCCGCGCTGGCCGCCGCCCGCGCCTACCTCGACGAGCATGACGGCGACGTCGTGCCGGTCGAGGCCGACCGCGCGGCCGAGCTGGCCGCGGTACTTCCGCGCTGGTCGCGCGCCGCGATGACAGCGGTCGCGCTGATCGTCCTGTCCGGCGTTTACCAGAGCTGGCGTGAGCTCGGCGCGGTGGGCGCGCTGTTCGACACCGCCTACGGCCGGCTGCTGCTCTACAAGCTGTGGTTCGTGCTGGCGATGCTCGGGGTCGGCTTCGTGTCGAACCGCTGGGTGATCCGGCACTTCCGCCCGGTCGCGCTGGCGATGACCGCGCAGACCGACGCGGCCAGCGCCGAGGCCGACGACGACGAGGCGGAGTTCGACGAGGAGGGGCGCCGCAGGGTCACCCGCGGCTCGCTGGGGGTGCTGCGACGCGGCGTGATGGCCGAGGCCGTGATCGGCCTGGCGGTGCTCGCGGTCACCGCGGCGCTCGTCAACCGTGCTCCCGGCCGCACGACGTACGCGCCGCCGTTCCACACGACGACCACCGCCGGGCCCCTCACCGTCGAGGTCCGCGTCTCGCCGACCCGGACCGGCCTGGAGACGGTCGACGTCCGGGTGCGCGACCCGCAGGGCCAGCCGCAGCGGCTGGTGGAGGCGTCGGTCACGATGTCGCTGCCGGCGGCCCAGGTCGGGCCGATCGACGTCCCGATGGTCGCGGCCGGCACCGGCGAGCTGATCGCCCAGGCCGCCCAGGTCCCGCTCGCAGGCTCGTGGCGGATGGGCATCACCTTGCGGATCAACGACTTCGACGAGTACTCCACCACCGTCGCCTACACCGTGCGGTGACCGCCGCGCCGCCGCTACCGGGACGGCTCCGCGAGCAGGCGGCGCAGCTCGAGGCCCAACGAGCGCGGCTCCGTCAGCGGGTTGTGAAAGGCGACCGTCAGCTCGTGGGCACCCGCCTCGTCGACCAGCCACAGGGTCAGGCCGCCGCGGTCGAGCGCTCCGACGGCGATGCCCGCGACGCTGCTGAGGTCCGCCGGGCGCATCGGCGCAGCCGACCCGGTCCCAGGCACCTCGGCGGCGACCGTCCGGCCGTGGGCGGCGGCGATGAGCCGCAACTGGCCTACGTGCGCGGTGTTCAGGTGCTCGATGAGGTCGGGCGCGTAGGCGGCGATGAGGTCGGGCTCGGCGAGCGCGTACGCGTCCAGCTCGATCCGGCGGCCGGACGCCGTCGACGGCCACGCTGGCTCGGCGCCGCGGCCCAGCCCCCGCCGTCCCGCGAGCGCGTTGACCCGGCGCCCGGCGCGGTGGCCACGGCGGCGCGCGCCTGGCTCGGTCGGGGTGGGCAGGCAGAGCAGCACCTCGTCGACCGACAGCGCCAGCGCGGCGAGCCCGTCGTCGTCGTAGTCCTGCATGGTCGGGCGCAGCCCGGGGCCGGCGATCCGCCGGGCGATCTGCTCGGCGCTGCCCGGCATGGTGCGCAGCTGGCCGCCGAGCACGAGCCGCTCGCCCCGGAACCCCGGCACGTCGAGCCGGCAGCGGCGAGCCCCTGCCGTCAGCGTCGGCGGGCTGCCGGCTCCGACCAGGAGGACGGGCTCACCGCCGTCGTCGATCAGGCCGGTCCAGCCACACACCCGCGCTCCCGGCAGGGTGAGCAGCGCGTGCCGAGCGCCGGCCAGTACGGTCCGCGCGTGGATCGCGAGCCGGGGCATCGCGTCGTCGTCCGGTTCCTCCGCGGCCATCAGGCCCCTCCCACCCAAAGCAGTCATGAAGTTAGGCTTACTTAAGTGGGTGTCGTGGCGTAGGTCAAGCGCTTTCGCGAGCTGATCCCGCGGCACGGGCCGCCCGGGCGGGTTCGAAGGCAGCGTGAGCCGGCACCGGCCGGCGGGGTGGGCACCCCGCGACACGCCCTGGCAACGAGGCCACGCGCACCGGCTGACGGCTACGCGACGCCAATGCCGTCCGTGTGTCTCAAGACCTGGGCAACTGCGGGCCGGAGAGTGGTAGTGCGCGAGGGTGCGGGCGCAGGATTCTAGGCTGTAGTGGTGGCGTCGCCGAGCAAGGTGAGCGGCCACCCGCTCCGGCTCCGGCCGGTTGGGACGGTTGTCGACGCGCGGCCACCCGGTGTGCGTGGGTTGACGAGACGGCGAAGGAGGTACAGGTGATCTTCAAGCTGGTCGGGGACGGTCGCCCGTATCCCGATCACGGGCTCGGCCAGCGCGACTGGGCGAAGATCCCGCCGCGCCAGGTCCGGCTCGACCAGCTGGTCACGACGAAGCGGGTCCTCGCTCTCGATCTGCTGCTCGACGAGGACTCGACCTTCTACGGCGACCTGTTCCCGCACGTCGTCGAATGGGACGGCACGCTCTACCTGGAGGACGGGCTGCATCGCGCCGTCCGCGCCGCGCTGCAGCAGCGGACGTCCATCCACGCCCGGGTGTACGTGCTCGCCGCCGGCCACCCCGGCTCGCCGCCGTCCGGCGAGGCCACGATCCCGCGCCCGGCGCGGTGACCGGCCGTCAGCCGGTCGGGAAGGTGTAGACGACGAAGCGGTCCGAGCCGACCTTCGCGAAGACGTAGCGCGGGCAGGCCCTCGCCGGCTTGTAGGCGGCGATGGGGCGCAGCACCGGCGAGCGCATGACCTGCTTGACCCGGCCGCCCGCGAGCGACTCCATGTCGGCGGTGGACACGTCCGGCGGACTGTCGCGCCGCTCGTAGTACGTGCGGCAGTAGCGGATCTCGTTCGGCCGCGACGTCCACGCGGGGGTGTGGAAGTACCACAGCAGGTAGAGCTCGCGGAAGACGATCGTGATCAGGCCGATGACGATGAGCGCGCGGACGAAGTTCCCGGCTCGGGACGAGGCGAGGACTGGGCTCACAACACGGTGACCCTATGCCCATCTCCACAGGTTCCCGGACATGTCCCCTGTATCCGACGCATGTGTCGTGCAACGGCCGACCCACTCTCGCCCGGTTGGGCACGACGCCCGGCCTCGACACGCCCGACCGGAAGCGGCCAGTTTGGACCACTATCCGAAATTGTTTTCATTACGGACGCGCGAAGCCGTGGCGGGGTCTGCTCCTCCCCCGATCGAGGCGAACGTCGGGCCGGCCCCCGAAGGCGGCGGCACCGGACCAGGGCCGCGGCGGGAGCTCTCGGCGTCCTGAGCCTGGCCGCGTCGGGCGGGTGAGGACTCGCTGTACGCCGACTCGCTCGGCCCGGCCGGATCCGCCGGTGACACCTACCTGAAGGCCGAGCAGCACAACACCGACGTGATCGTGCGGGCACTCCGGTGAGCGCCGCCGACACCGCGCTGGACGCGGTCGGGCTCGCGCACCGGGCGAAGGACCGTTTCGGCACGCTGTCCGGCGGCCAGCGCCAGCGGGTCCTGCTGGCCAGGGCGATCGCGGGCGCGCCCCGGCTGCTGCTGCTGGACGAGCCGTTCAACGGCGTCGACGCTGGTCGTCGGCCCGGCGGCGACCGCCCGGCGGTGGTGCGTCCGCACCGGCTCGATGACGGCGCTCGCGATGGCGCTGGGGATGGTCGCCGGCGTCGCCTGCCTGGCCATGAGCGCCCAGTGGAACATCGCGGCCGGTGGCGCGATCGTGCTGACGGTCACGGCGCTGTTCGCCGGCTCGCTGCTGGTGGCTCCGTGGCTGCGGGCCGAGGCTTGCCCGGCTCAGGCGCCGGCGGCGGCGCAGCTGGCGCAGCGGCCGTAGATCTCGACGGTGTGGGCGACGTCCGTGAAGCCCTCGGCCGCGGCGACCTGCTCGGTCCAGTGCTCGATCTCGCGGCCGGAGACCTCGACCGTGTGCCCGCAGACCCGGCAGACCAGATGGTGGTGGTGGGTGTCGGTGGTGCACCGGCGGTAGACCGTCTCGCCGTCGTCGAGGCGCAGCACGTCGACCTCGCCGCGGTCGGCGAGCACCTGCAGATGCCGGTAGACGGTGGTCAGCCCGACCGGCTGGCCGTCGGCGCGCAGCTGGGCGTGCAGCTCCTGGGCGCTGGTGAACGCGTTGGTCGCGGCAAGCGCCGCGGAGACGGCATCACCCTGCCGGGTCGAGCGCGTCGCGGTGCCTCGGCCCGCCGCGGCCCTGCCGACGGGAGCCGTCGGGCCAGGCCCGGACGCTTCGTCGTTCGCTCGGCTGCGGTTCACGGTCGACACACCATCCACTTTCTCACCTCAGCCGCTACGGGGTCCCAGGACGACCGGCACCCTGTATACCCGGCGATCGGCCTCGCGGAAGCGAAGCCGATTGATCCACCGCCAGATCAGCACCGGGTCTGACGGCCCTCGGCAAGGGATTCCTTCCAGGTCAAAACACCTGCAGGGCGGCCGACTCCGACCCGGCCGACAAGGAGGGTAGAAAGAGCGCGAGGTGCACCTAACGACCCTCCCCGTCGGCAGCTGACGTAACTGGCGATATCGTGCCGACTCGTACGCGCTACTGGCTGACGCCGGTGACTCGAAGGAGAACGGTCGGATGGCGGTCCCTCGGCTGAGCCTGCGTGCAAAGGCCGACGGGGAGCCCAGCGAACTATGGAAGCCGTTCGCCCTCGCCGGAGCCATCCTCATCGCGGTCGCTGGGGTGCTGACCACCTGCGCCGGCCCTAAGCCCGCGGACTCGACGGCGAACAGCGGCGGCAGCGCATTCGCGGCATCAACCGTCAGCAGCGACGCACTGACCCGGTGGTACATCGGCACGCAGGCCATCCGGCAACTCGTCGCGCTCGACGTCGCGGCCATCCGCACCGACCTGGCCGGGCAGAACGGAACGGCCCTGCAGCCGGTGTGCAGCGCCCTCGCCGACGCCGTCACGGAGGCCCGCGCGCTCCCCCCGGGCCCGGACAGCGCGGCCCAGGACCTGTTCGACGGTGGACTCGACGGTTACGGCGACGGCGTCGCGGCCTGCGGGAACCTGTTCGACGGCACGGCGGCGCCCGTCTCCACCATCCAGCAGCGTGTGAAGGCCGGGCTGACCAAGGGCGACGCGCAGTGGTCCGCGCTCGCCACCCGGGTCGGGCAGCCCATGGCCACCTTCTCGGCGCCGGCCCCCTCGGCCGGCGTCACGCCCGCCGCACCGCCCGCGACGGGGACGCCCTCCGCCTCGGCTCGGCCGACGTCCAGTGCGGCCGCCCGCCAGACCGCGGCGCCGACCACCCCGGCCAGGCAGACCACCTCGCCGCCGCCACCCGCGACCACCCCGCCTCCGTCTCCCACCGCGGTCCCCACCAGCGAGGCGCCGCCCACACCGACTCCGACCGCGACCAAGGCGGGGATCCTCGGCGCCTGAACCGAAGGCCCGCCCGTTGGCGGGTGACCGTCGTCTCTGCACACACCGTGGTGTCGCTGGACGCAGGCACGGTCACTGCGGGTGAAAATAGGAGCCTAGAATGGGCCGATACGGGTCCCGAGGCTCCCCTCGGCGCGGGTGACGCGGCCTCCCGCGGCCACTGGGCGTGCATAAACCCGTGGACAGCCGGCCTACCCTGGATGGCATGGAGTTCACCCAGTCCGACAAGCTCGCCGGCGTCTGTTATGACGTCCGAGGTCCAATCCTCGACGAGGCGACCCGGATGGAGACCGCAGGCCAGCGGATCCTGAAGCTGAACATCGGGAACCCCGCTCCGTTCGGCTTCTCCACGCCGCCCGAGGTCCTCGCCTCCGTCATGGAGAACCTCGCGAGCGCACAGGGCTACAGCGACTCCAAGGGACTTCCCGCCGCCCGCGCCGCGGTCGTCGACTACCACCGCCGCAAGGGCATCGCCGGCATCGGGCCGGACGACGTCTACCTCGGAAACGGCGTCTCCGAACTGATCATGATGTCCCTTCAGGCGCTGCTCAACAACGGTGACGAGGTGCTGCTGCCGGCGCCCGACTACCCGCTGTGGACGGCGGTCGTCAGCCTCTGCGGCGGCCGGCCGGTGCACTACCTGTGCGACGAGTCCGCGGACTGGGCCCCCGACATCGAGGACGTCGCCGCCAGGATCACCCCCCGCACCCGGGCACTGGTGCTGATCAACCCGAACAACCCGACCGGCGCGGTCTACGACCGGGCCACCGTCGAGGCGCTCGTGGAGCTGGCCCGCCAGCACAACCTGATGCTCTTCTCGGACGAGATCTACGACCGGGTGCTCTTCGACGACGCCGAGCACGTGTCCACCGCGGCGCTCGCGCCGGACGTGGTCTGCGTGACCTTCAACGGGCTGTCGAAGTCGTACCTGCTCGCCGGCTTCCGCGCCGGCTGGATGGTCGTCTCCGGCCCGCGCCAGCATGCCAGCAGCTACATCGAGGGTCTCAACATCCTGGCGAACATGCGGCTGTGCGCGAACGTGCCCGGCCAGTACGCGGTGGTCGCGGCACTGGGGAACGACGAGGGCGCCGGCAGCCTGGTGCTGCCCGGCGGCCGGCTGCGCGAGCAGCGCGACACCGTGGTGAAGCTGCTGGCCGACATCCCCGGGGTCACCTGCGTGCCGCCGCGCGGCGCGCTGTACGCGTTCCCGCGGCTGGACCCGGACGTCTACCCGATCACGGACGACGAGCGGTTCGTTCTGGACCTGCTGCGGGCCGAGAAGATCCTCCTGGTGCAGGGCACCGGCTTCAACTGGCCGAGCCCCGACCACGTCCGGATCGTCACCCTCCCGAACGTCGACGACCTGACCGCCGCGATCGGCCGGATCGGCCACTTCCTGTCGACGTACACGCAGCGCTAACAGGCTGCGGTCGCCAGAGGCCCCGGGCACCTCGTCATCCACACTCTGCGGGAGGATTTCCACAGCCCAACGCACTCTGTGGACAAGGTCTGTGGATAAGCCTCTCTCAACTGTGGATGCCAGCGTCGAGTCGACCAAGGAGCCGCTACCCGGCGTAGCCGAGCCGGGAGGCCCGGAAGAGGCCTCGCGCGGCCCCGACGCCGGGACCGTCACCCCGCCGGCCCCGCGCCCGCCGGCCCGTCGGCATCCCCGGGCGGCTGTGGATATCGCCGTGCCCGCCGCCCTGGCCGGCGCGGTCGTCGCCGTGCTGGCCGTGCTGCACACGATGCTGGCCAGGCCGCTCTGGTACGACGAGATCTGGCGGCCGCACTTCCTGTCCGCGCCGCCGTCGACGTACTGGTCCCAGCTCGCGCAGGCGAACACGCCGTCGGCCCTCGGCTGGGCGGTGCTCATCCGCCTCGTCGGCGACGTCGCCGGCTGGCACGCCTGGGCTCTGCGGGTTCCCGAACTGGTGGCGCTGGTGGCGCTGCCGGTCGTCACGTACGCGTTCATCCGCCGCTTCGCCGGTCCGGTGGCGGCCGGCCTGGCGGCGGCCAGCCTCGGCCTGTCCGGGGTCGTGGTCGACCTCGGCACCCAGCTCAAGCCGTACAGCGTCGAGGCGCTCGCCTCGCTCGTGATCGTCTGGCTGTGGGTCAGGGCGCCGAGCACGGCCCCGTGGCACCGGCGGCTCGGCTGGCGCACCGCCGCGGGCCTGGTCGCACTGTTCTCCGTTCCGGCGGCGCTCCTGGTCATCCCGCTGGCCGCCGTCGACGTGGTGACCGCCGGTTACGGCTACCGCTACGGGAGCTGGCGAGTCGGCTGGCGCCACCGGCTGTGGGCCGCGGCCACCGCGGCGCCGGCGGTCGTGATCTGTGGGCTGCACACGTGGCTGTTCATCGGCCATCAGTCGAGCCAGCGGGCCAGCCAGTTCTGGAACACCCAGTTCCTGGCCGGCCGCGGTCCGCTGGGCGGCCTGCGTTTCGTCGCCCGTGAGCTGGTCCGGATCTTCGGCGGCGCCCCGACCGGCGTCGACCGGTACGACCCGAACCTGGTGCACCCGGCCACCGACCCGACCTTCGCGGCGGCCTGGCTGCTCGCCCCCGCCGCCGCCGTGGCGTTCCTCGTCGGCGCGGCCGCGCTGGCCCGCGGGAGCACGATCAGCCGGACGGTCTGGGGCATCGGCGGCGCGCACCGCCCGTCCGACCGGCCGGCGACGGCGGACGACGGTGGGTACGTGGTCGCGGCCGTGCTAGGCGCGCTCGTGCTCGCCCTTGCCGCCAGCGCCGGCCGCTACTGGCCCTTCGGCGCCAACCGCACGAACCTCTTCCTCGTCCCACTGCTGGTCACGGTCGTCGGCACCGGTGGCGACCGCCTCGCCCGCCGCGCCAGCACCCGCGACCCCCTGGCCCAGCTGGACCACGTCCGGCGACGGGCCTCGACCGCCCGCAGGCTCGGCCTGGGCGCCCTGGTCCGGTACTGCCGGCTGGCCGCGTCCGGCTGGCACCGGCTCGGCCGGCCGGGCCGGGAGGTCGCGCGAGCCGCGCTGGTCGCCATCCTGGTCGTGCTCGCGGCGACGCCGGCCGCGTCGGCGAGCGCGCTGCGGCCGCTGTGGCGGGAACGCGGCGAGATCCGCCCGGTGGCGCTCATGGTCGACGCGACGACCCAGACCCGGCGGCTCTACCGCCCGGGCGATGTCGTCGTGGCCGGCGGCCGGCTCGCCCGGTCCGGCTGGCTGTATGCCATGGACGTCAGCGCGGACGGGCCTTTCCTCGCGTCGTCGGCGAAGCAGCCTGGGCCGGTCGGGCCGCGCGTGCCCACCGGTGCGACGGTGTTCCTCACCGCGGTGGGCAAGGGCGAGGCGCGTGCCGCACTCGCCGCGCGCCGGGGCCCGACGCCGGACCGGCTGCTGCTCTTCGTCCTCGTCTACGACCGGGCCGGCACGGCCGGCGAGCTCGCGAGCCTGCGCGCCGCGGGCTGGTGCGCGACGCAGACCTTTGACTACCCCGGCACTGGCACCCTGCGCGTCCTCGCCCGCTGCTCATAGCCCCACCGGGCCGGTCAGCCGTGGGTCGGGGCCGCCACGGGCGGGACGGATTACGCGGGGATGGCGGATGACGCGGGGATGGCGCCCCAGGCGGGTGGGTTCGGGTTGAGGCCGGCGCACTGCTGCAGCGAGCCGACGGTGCCCACGATCTGCTGCGCGTCGACCCCGGTCGCGGGCCTGGGCAGGCCGCCGGAGATCCGGGCCGGCAGCCACTGGGCCTGGGTCACCGCCCGGCCCTGGACGGTGAGGCGCAGGATTCCGCTCTGCGTGCTCGCGCCCATGCCCGAGGAGTAGAAGACGAAGTTGCCCAGGCCGTAGTCGACGAACGCGCCGGACGGGTGCCAGCCGCCGCCCTCGAGCACGTGGGCGTGCGAGCCGACGACGATGTCAGCCCCGGCGTTGACCAGCTGCGGGACGATCCCGGTCTGGTCGGTGCCCGGGCAGCTGTGGGTCTCGACGCCCCAGTGCAGGTCCACCACGACGGTGTCCGCCTCGGCGCGCGCCGCTCGCACCGCGGCCAGCAGCTCCGTCATGTCCTTGGCCGACGCCAGGCCCGGCTTGCCCGGCCCGGCCGTCCAGGCGGCGGCCAGGTTGTCGTCCAGCACCCGGGTCGCCGCGATGATCGCGATCCGCTGGCCCTTGATGGTGACCTTGTACGGCCGGAACGCGGCGGTGTCGTCCGCGCCGATCCCGACGACCGGGAAGTTGGCCGCCTGGGCGGCGCTCAACGTGTCCCGCAGGCCGGTCACGCCGTAGTCCATCGCGTGGTTGTTCGCCATCGTGACGACGTCGACGCCGGCGCCGCGCAGTGCGGTGAACGCCCGGGACGGGGCTCGGAAGGTGAATTCCTTGTCCGCCGGCTCGCCACCATCGGTGATCGCGGTCTCCAGGTTCACCATGGTGAGGTCGGCGGCCGACAGTTCAGGCACGATCGGGCCGAAGCCGTTCAGGGCCGCGGCCGCCGAACCGGCGAAGTGCACGTCGCCACCGAACTGCAGCGTCACCGGCTGACCGGTCGGCGCCCGCTGCGTCCCGCCCGGCGGCACGTTCGCCGTCGTCGACGCGGACGCCTGGTCCGCCACGCCCGTCGAAGCCCCGGCATCGACGCCACCGGACGGGGCGTAGGACGACGACCCGCCGAGCAGCCCACAGCCCGCCAGGGCCAACCCGACGGCCGTCAGCGCGGCCGCGGCCCGCGCCGGCCCGCTGAGCCGGCCACCCGGACCAGGCCGGCCACCCGGACCGCGGCGGCCATCCATCCGGCGCTGGCCGGCGCCCGATGACCTGCCGAACCTGGGACCTTCGCGGCGTTCCGGGGCGCGAACGCCCACACCGGAGGCGTCCGGCCTGCCCTGATCCCCGCGCGACGGCACCGCAGCTCCACCCTGCCCGTTCCGGCTCCCCAGCCAGAGGACACGGTACGCAGACACCGACAGACCACTTGCCATCGACCCGCCGGCCGGCTCGCGGCGGTCGGCGGACCGAATCATGATCTGGTGGATTCCCGGTCGTCGGGGCTACCGGAAATCCACCAGATCATGGAAGGCGAGGCCGCAGCACGCGTCGCCCGTCGCCTACAGGGCGAGCAGGGCCGGCGCGAGCTCGCGCCACTGGCGGCGGGGCAGGCCGCGCCGGTCGTAGTCGAGTACCTGGATGGCGACCTGGTCGGCGCCCGCGTCCAGATGCTCGGCGATCCGCGCCGCCAGCATCTCGGGACCACCATGCGGGACGATCATGTCGACCAGCCGGTCGGAGCCCGCGTTCGCGAAGTCGTCGTCGGTGTAGCCGTAACGGCGCAGGTTGTTGGTGTAGTTCGGCAGCCGCAGGTAGGAGCCGGTATGCCGGCGGGCCAGCTCCCGGGCCCGCTCGGTGTCCGTGTCGAGCACGAACGCCTGCTCGGGGACGAGCAGCTTGCCGGAGCCGAGCGCCTTGCGAGCGGCCGCGGTGTGCTCGGGCGGCACGAAGTAGGTGTGTGCCCCGTCGGCCCGGTCGCGGGCGAGCTCCAGCATCTTCGGCCCGAGCGCGGCCAGCACCCGCGGCGGCTCGGTCAGCGGAGGTACCGCCCTGTACTGTTCGGAGGCCATCCGGTCCATCTCAGCCAGATAGGCCGACATCTGGCCGAGCGGCTTCGTGTACGGCGCGCCGCGGATCTGCATCAGCTCGGCGTGCGAGACCCCGAGGCCGAGCACGAACCGCCCCGGGAACGCCTCGGCCAGGGCGAGCTGGCCGGCGGCCATCGTGAGCGGGTTGCGGGCCAGGATCTGCGCGATGCCGGTCGCGACGGTGATCCGGGCCGTGGCGGCGAGCATCAGCCCGGCCGTCACCAGCACCTCCCGGCCCTTGACCTCGCCGGTCCAGACCGTCGGGTAGCCCAGCTCGTCGAGCTCGGCGACGGCCTCCCGCACCACGGTGGCCGGCGAGAAGTCGAACTGCCCGCTCCAGACGCCGACCCGGCCAAGGACAGCACCGTCGACCAACGGCCGGGCGGCCGGGCTCGCGGTGGGCACGGTTGGTTCCTCGGATCCGCTCACGCCGTCACCGTACCGACCTCACCCGGCCTCTACCGGACGGCGCCCTGTCGCCGGCGCGGATCGCGTCCGAAGCCTCGGCCTCGGCCCGCAGGGATCGGCGGCGTCACCCCACCGCTCGTTGATCAGTAAGGCGTTTCTGGCTTGCCGTTACAGGAGACCGTCCTATCGTTAGCCAACGTGACGGAGCTGATGCAGCTGCTCACGCCCAGCGGGCAGCGGGTGGCGGCGGCGTCCGGGCGTGAGATCGAGGCGCACGTCGCGGACGTGGGCGTCGCGGGCCTGCTGGACCTGTACACCGACATGGTGGTCGTCCGCCGGCTGGACGAGGAGGCCACCGCGCTGCAGCGCCAAGGTGAGCTCGGGCTCTGGGCTCCGCTGCGCGGCCAGGAGGCGGCCCAGGTCGGCTCCGCCCGGGCCCTCGCGCCGGATGACATGGCCTTCCCGTCGTACCGCGAACACGGCGTCGCCTACTGCCGGGGCGTCGACCCGGTCGCGATCCTCGGGCTCTTCCGCGGCGTCTCGCACGGCGGCTGGGACCCCGCTGACCACGGCTTCGCGCTCTACGCGATCGTCGTCGGCGCGCAGACGCTGCACGCGACCGGCTACGCGATGGGCATCACCCGGGACGGCGGCCAATGCGCCACGATCACGTACTTCGGCGACGGCGCCTCCAGCCAGGGCGACGTCAACGAGGCGTTCGGCTGGGCGGCCGTGTTCGGCGCACCGGTCGTCTTCTTCTGCCAGAACAACCAGTACGCGATCTCTGAACCGACCTCTTACCAGTCACGGGTGCCGATCTCCCAACGGGCCGTCGGCTACGGCTTCCCCGGCGTGCGCGTCGACGGCAACGACGTCCTCGCCACCCTGGCCGCGACCCGCTGGGCGTTGGAAAGGGCCAGGGCAGGTGACGGGCCGACACTCATTGAGGCGGTCACCTACCGGATGGGTGCGCACACCACCGCCGACGACCCGACCCGCTACCGGGACGCCGCCGAGGTCGCGGACTGGGCCCGGCGCGACCCGATCGCCCGGGTACGGGCCCACCTCGTCGCCCAGGACGCGCTGAACCCGGCGGGTGAGACCGCGATCGCCGCCCGGGCCGACGAGCTCGCCGCCGACCTGCGCCGCCGGTGCCTGGCCCTGCCGGACCCGGCGCCGCTCACGCTGTTCGACCATGTGACCGTCGAGGAGAGCCAGCTCCTGGCGGCCGAACGGGCCGATCTCGCCGACCTGCTCGCCGCCGGCACGGACGGCGCCGGCCTCACGAACGCGGATCTGGATGCCGCCGAGGCGTACCCGCACAATCCGTACCCAGACGACCCGTCCCCGGGACCCGGACGCTTGCGCGACCCCTACCCGGACGATCACCCGCACCAGGGCGGTTCCACGGCTCCCGGCCCGACTGGCCCGTCCGCGTCCGCTTCGTCGCCCCGGCCACCCGCGGCCTCGTCGCGGGAGGACGGTGCCCCGCCCGCCGCCGGGGCCGAGACTTCCGTCGCGCCTGTGCCAGCCGCCCAGGCGGTGGCACCGAGCGAGGCAGCACGGCGCAACGGCGGGCGGCCAGTCGCTCCGCCGCAGGTCCCAGGTCCGGAGGCATCGTGCCCACACTGACGCTGGCCGGCGCGCTCAACAACGGGCTGCGCGCGGCGATGGAGTCCGACCCCAAGGTCGTCGTGATGGGAGAGGACGTCGGGCGGCTCGGCGGCGTCTTCCGGGTGACGGACGGGCTGCGCGCCCGGTTCGGCGAGGACCGGGTGATCGACACCCCGCTGGCCGAGTCCGCGATCATCGGCACGGCGATCGGGCTGGCGATGCGCGGCTTCCGGCCGGTCTGCGAGATCCAGTTCGACGGCTTCGTCTACCCGGCGTTCGACCAGATCGTCAGCAACCTGGCCAAGCTGCACTACCGCTCGGCCGGACGGATGCGGATGCCGGTGACGATCCGGATTCCGGTCGGCGGCGGGATCGGCGCGGTCGAGCACCACAGCGAGTCGCCGGAGGCGTATTTCTGCCATACCGCCGGGCTGAAGGTGGTGACCTGCTCCAACCCGGCCGACGCCCAGGTGATGATCCAGCAGGCCGTCGCGGCCGACGACCCGGTGGTGTTCCTGGAACCGAAACGGCGCTACTGGGAGAAGGACGAGGTCGACCCCGTCGTTCTGGGGATCGCCGAGGCGGACGCGCGGGCCGGGTCGACGACGGTTCCCGCGGCCCGGGTGCCGGCGCCGCTGTTCAGCAGCCGGGTGGTCCGGCCAGGCTCGGACGCCACCCTCGTCGGCTACGGGCCGATGGTGCGCACCTGCCTGGACGCGGCGCTCATCGCCGATGCCGAGGACGGGCGGTCCCTGGAGGTCATCGACCTGCGCACGCTGTCGCCGCTCGACCTCGAACCGGTGGTCGAGTCGGTCCGGCGGACCGGGCGGCTGGTGGTGGTGCACGAGGCGCCGTCGAACGTCTCACTCTCCGCCGAGGTAGCCGCCCGGGTCACCGAGCAGGCCTTCTACTCGCTGGAGGCGCCGGTCCTGCGGGTCACCGGCTTCGACACCCCGTACCCGCCGTCCCGGCTGGAGGAGAGCTACCTCCCCGACGTCGACCGCATCCTCGACGCCGTGGACCGGACCTTCACCTACTGAGCCCCGGCCCGACGGACGACGCTCAGGTCCTGGGCACCCCTCAGCAGCTGAGCGCCCCCGCTGACTGAGCCCCCTCACCTGCTGAGCCCTGGATGGAGACACGGTGGCGCGACGAGAGTTCCGGCTCCCCGACCTGGGCGAGGGGCTCGCGGAGGCAGAGATCGTCCACTGGCTGATCACGGCCGGCGACCAGGTGACCGTCAACCAGCCGCTGGTCGAGGTGGAGACGGCGAAGGCCGTGGTCGAGCTGCCAAGCCCGTTCGCCGGCCGGCTGGTCGCGACCCATGGCGCGGCGGGCGACACGATCTCGGTGGGAACCGTCCTGGTCACCATTGAGGACGACGAGACCGCCGAGATGGCCCCGACCGACGGTTCGCCAAGGACCGGTGCCGCCCGGCCGGGCGGCACCGCCGCCCGCACCCCGAACCCGCCGGGAGGGGCGACCGTTCCGGCGCCGGCCGGCGCGGCTGGTGGCAGCCGGGAGCCGATGCTCGTCGGCTACGGCCCGCGCGCCGCTGCCGCCGGCGGGCCAGGCGGCCCCGGCCGAGCCCGCCGCCGCCATCACCCCGCGGCGGCCGCCACCGGCGCCCAGGCCGCGATCAGGCGGCCCGCCGGAGGCCGGGCCGCCACCGCCACGCCGTCAGACCACCCGCACGACGGCGGACCCGCGCTGGCGAAGCCACCCGTGCGCCGCCTGGCCCGCGACCTGGGTGTCGACCTCAGCGGGCTGGTCGGCACCGGCCCCGCGGGCACCATCAGCCGGCACGACGTCGAGGCGGCTGCCGGCGTCCTCGGTCATCCGGAACCGCCGTCGGCAGCCACTCGGCTCACGTCTCCGGCGCCGCCCAGGCCCGCCGGATCCTTCGCCACCTCGCCCGGAGCGCCTGCCGCGCCCGGCTGGGGGCCACGGACCGTGCCGCCCGACATCACCGCACGACCTGACATCACCGCACGACCTGACATCACCGCACGTCCTGACGGCACCGCACGACCTGACATCACCGCACGACCTGACATCACCGCACGACCTGACATCACCGCACGACCTGACGGCGCCGCGTCGAGCACCGGGCCGGCGCCGCGGCGGCCAGCCGGCCAGCCGGCCGAGCCCATCGGCTGGGTCCCGGCCGGGGCCACGTTCGACGAGGCCAGCCGGACGTGGCGGATCCGCGTGGCCGGCGTGCGCCGGGCGACCGCGCGGGCCATGGTGAGCAGCGCCTTCACCGCGCCGCACGTCACCGAGTTCGTCTCCGTCGACCTCACGGCGACGCTGGCGGTCCGCGACCGGATCGCCGCGCTGCCCGAGTTCGCCGGCCTGAAGGTGACGCCGTTGCTGTTCGTCGCCCGTGCACTGCTGGCCGCGGTCCGGCGCCACCCGATGATCAACGCGACCTGGGCCGAGAGCGGCGTCGGTGACCCGGAGATCGTCGTCTCCGCCGCCGTCAACCTCGGCATCGCGGTCGCCTCGCCGCGAGGCCTGCTCGTGCCGAATGTCCCCGAGGCTGACCGGCTCGGCCTCGCCGGGCTCGCCCAGGCCCTGCACGACCTGACCACCCGGACCAGGTCCGGCGGGGCGACGCCCGCGGATCTCAGCGGCGGCACGATCACCATCACCAACATCGGGGTCTTCGGCGTCGACATCGGCACGCCGATCCTGAACCCGGGCGAGGCCGCGATCCTCGCCGTCGGCGCGATCCGCCCGGCCCCGTGGGTCCACGAGGGCCAGCTCGCGGTCCGCACCGTCGGCCAGCTCGCGCTCTCCTTCGACCACCGCCTGGTCGACGGCGAGCTCGGTTCCGCCGTCCTCGCCGACGTCGCCGCCATGCTGACCGACCCCGCCCTCCTGCTCGCCTGGGGCTGACCAGGCCCGCTGTAGCTGATGGCGTGGCCGCGCCTGACCGCGGCGGGCCGGCGCCGCGCGGACCCTGGAGATCACGGCGACGGGTGGTCCGCACGCGAACAGGCAGCATCCGCCCAACAGATGCCGCGATGACGGCCAAGACTCCCCGGGCCGGCGCAAAGGGGGCAGGTGGGGCGAACAACAGCGGCAGGATGCTGCCTGGTAACGTGCGGACCGCAGCCAGGTATCAGTACGGCTCCGGCTTCACGGGACAAATAGAGGTGACCCATATGACGCGCGTGGAAGCTCTGATGGCCGCGGACGAGTTTGTCGCCAAGGTCCTCACCTCCGCGTCGTCCGCGGGTCAGACGAGCGGTCGTTTCACCGGCGCCCTCAACCTGGCCGAGCGGGTCGACCTGACGCTGCGCGTCGCCCGTTTCCTCCTCGAGGGCCAGCCATCCTCGGAGGCCGACGACATCCTCAAGCGCGACATGCGCAACGAGCTAGATCAGGCTTTCCCGCCCCTCCGGACCTCCTGACCAGGTCCGCCCCATCCGAGGCGTCCCCGCGCGGCGCCGAAGGCGAAGCGCGCTCCGGGCAGGAGGGAGAAGGGTTCCCTCCCCCGCGCGCGGCCCGGGCGGCCGTGGTCACAGGGGCTCGGTCAGGTTCGGGTACTCGTGGGCCGGCGCGGTGATCGGGGTCGTCGGCTCGACCATGATGATGTCGTCGTCGGGGGACAGTGGCGGCGTCGTCCCCTGCTCGATGGACTCCTCGAAGATGCGCCGCCGCCAGAGGTCGCGATAGACAGCTGCCGCGAAGCCCGCGACGCTGACCAGCATGATGATCACGCCTACCGCGACGAGGCTGATGCCGGAGGGCTCGGCTCGGATAGCGAAGGTAAAGATCGCTCCGATCGCGAAGAACACCAGGCTCACCATGATTCCCATGGCTCGGCGTGTACCCAGGATCTGCCACAAGAACCGCCGCGCCTATTGGCAATCCAGCGCGTCACACCTCGGACACCCGCCGAGACGCCGCCGGCCACCGGTGCGGGAGCACCAGGCGGCCGGCGGGTACCGGTCGGGCGGACCGGCGGGAAGGGCTAGAACGCTTCCTCGGGCAGCGCCATGAGGTCGAGGTCGGCGGCCTCCAGCATGGCCCGGCGGGTGTGCAGCTCGGGAAGGATGTTCGCGGCGAACCACTTGGCCGCGGCGATCTTGCCCTGGTAGAACGCGGCGTCCCGGGCGGACGGGCCGTCCGCGACCGCCGTGATCGCGACCTCGGCCCCGCGCAGGAGCAGCCAGCCGATCACGAGGTCGCCGAGGCTCATCAGCAGCCGGGTGGTGTTGAGACCCACCTTGTAGACCTCGTCGCGGGTCTCGGCGGCGGCGGTGAGGAAGCCGACGAGGGCCCCGACCATCGACTGGACGTCCTCCAGCGCGGTGGCGAGCTGGTCGCGCTCCTTGGCGAGGGTGCCGTTACCGGCGTCGCCCTTGGCGAACGCCTGGATGTCGATGAGCAACGCGGTCAGCGCCTGGCCCTGATCCCTTACGATCTTGCGGAAGAACAGATCCTGCCCCTGGATCGACGTCGTCCCCTCGTACAGGGTGTCGATCTTGGCATCCCGGATGTACTGCTCGACCGGGTAGTCCTGCAGGTACCCGGAGCCGCCGAAGATCTGCAGCGAGCTGGCGAGCAGCTCGTACGACCGCTCCGAACCGACGCCCTTGACGATCGGCAGCAGCAGGTCGTTCATCCGGGCGGCCCGCTCGGCGGCCGAGCCGTCCGCGCCGGACAGCGCTGCCCGCGTCCCGGGGACGCCGCCCTCGGCCTCGGCGGCGGCGACGGTGTCCTGGAAGGACGCGGTGTAGAGCACCAGCGCCCGCATGCCCTCGGCGTAGGCCTTCTGCGCCATGAGCATCCTGCGGACGTCCGGGTGATGGATGATCGTCACTCGCGGCGCGCCCTTGTCGGTGGCGGCGAGGTCGGCGCCCTGGACCCGGGTCCTGGCGAACTCCAGCGCGTTGAGGTACCCGGTGGACAGCGTGGCGATGGCCTTCGTGCCGACCATCATCCGGGCGTGCTCGATCACCTGGAACATCTGGGCGATGCCGTCGTGGATGTCGCCGACCAGCCAGCCGACGGCGGGCGCCTTCTCGCCGAAGCGCAGCTCGGTGGTCGCCGAGACCTTCAGGCCCATTTTGTGCTCGACGTTGGTGACGTAGACGCCGTTACGGGCCCCCGGCGCACCCGTCTCCGGGTCGGGCATGAACTTCGGCACGATGAACATCGAAAGGCCCTTGGTGCCCGGGCCGTGGCCTTCCGGCCGGGCAAGCACCATGTGGAAGATGTTCTCGGGGATATCCCAGTCACCGCTGGTGATGAACCGCTTGACGCCCTCGATGTGCCAGGTGCCGTCGGGCTGTTGGACGGCCCTGGTCCGCCCGGCGCCCACGTCCGAACCAGCGTCAGGCTCGGTCAGCACCATCGTCGCGCCCCACTGCCGCTCGATCGCCTGAGCGGCGAGCTTCTTCTGCGACTCGGTGCCGAGCCGGTCGAGGATCCCCGCGAAGGTCGGGCCGGCCATGTACATGAACACGGCCGGGTTCGACCCGAGGATCAGCTCGGAGGCGGCCCAGGCGACGGTCGGGGGGGCGCCGAGGCCGCCAAGGTGCGCGGGCACGAACAGACGCCACCACTCGCCCTCCTCAAGGGAGCGGTAGGACTTCTTGAACGACTCGGGCAGCCGGACGGTCCCGGTGGCCGCGTCGAACTGAGGGGGATGGCGGTCCGCGTCCGCGAACGACTCGCCCAGCGGTCCGGTCGCCAGCCGCTCGAGCTCGACGAGGACCTCGTGCGCCGTCTCCCGATCCATTTCCTCGAACGGGCCGGTGCCCAGGATCTGGTCGACCTTGAACACTTCGAAGAGGTTGAACTCGATGTCCCGAAGGTTGCTCCGGTAGTGCCCCATGGCCGCCCCCATGTCGTATGCGGGCCCGGGTATCGGCCACCCGCTCGGCCGTAGCCGCGCGCCGCCCTGCCCCAGGCCCTTGCCGACGTTCGAGCACAGGGCCCGTCGGCGTTGTTACTGGTGAGTACGTCGTACCCATGCTACTAGCGAGTAACCCAGGAGCAAACCCGTCTTCGCGGCCTCCACCGGTCGCGATCGACATGCGAGCCAGCCGGGGAGACAAGGGATGGCAGGTCAACCGACCCGCCAACGGCCACTCCCTGTGATGCAACACACAGACACCACGGAGGGGGTGGGTGTCGCGGGACGAAAGACGAAGCAGCAACCAACGATCAATGGCATGCCTAAGCTGGGTGGTGAGACCCCGACGGAGGCGGCCGAGCGGAACACGCCCCGCTACACAACGCGATAGCTTGTAAGCGCATCGCCACCGGGTGGCGCCCGCCCCGTTGGCGTGCCGGCCCGGTCCGCCGGGTGGGAGGAGGGTGCGCCGTGGCCGGGTGGACGCGGGTTCACCAGGCGGTTGTGGCGGGCGTGCTGCCGGCGATGCTTGCCGCGGCACTGTTCGGCGCCCTCGCCGGATGCGGGCACGAGAGAAGCCAGAGCACCGCCACGTCCGCCGCGAACACCGCACCTGGCGGTCCCGCCGCCGGGGCGAGTGACGCGGGGCCAGGTCCGGCCACGACGACCGCCTCAGCCCCCGCGCCGAGCACCGAGACCGAGCCGTCACCCGGTGCGTCCAGCGCGGCCTCGGGCGCGGCCGGGGGCGCCGCGGCCGGCACGGCCAGCGGCGGCCCCGGCGGTTCCGATGCCTCCGAGCCGGCCGCCAGTCCCAACGTGGCCGCCTCGCCGGTCTTCGTCGGCGAGCCATGCCAGCCGAGCCAGGACTCGACCCCGCAGGCGGCGATCAACGGGCTGACGCTCTTCTGCGTTCCGGTCGCCGGCGCAGCGGGCTCTGCCGGTCTGGGCGCCTGGTCGGACTCGCCGCCCAAGCCGCAGCCGAGCGGGCCGGCGCCCGGCTCGGAATGCGCCAGCTCGGACCTGGGGCAGGTCCAGCGGGACCCGTCGGGGCGTCCGATCGCCTGCCTGCGTGAACCGAACGGCGACCTGCGCTGGGCCGACATCTCCTGACGAGGGTCGTCGGCGCGCCGCTGACTATGGTGGTACCGACCGAATGCCGCACCCGCGGGAGGCACGGCTTGGCTTGGGCATGGGCCGCGCCGCGCCGGGGCTCGCGCGGATGAACGACCAATCGGGCGATTCAGGCAACCCCCACCCCTGGGCCAGGGAAAAGCCCCACGACGCGCCGATGTGGGACGGATCACCGCGCAGCCGACCGATGCCGAGATCCCCCGCCGCCGGGCCACCCGTTCGGCCTACCATCCGGCACATGGTGCGGTGCCCGGTATGTGCGCGGCAGAACCAGGATGATTCCCGGTTCTGCTCCGCCTGCGGGAACGCTCTCCCCACCGCGGTCAGCGGGACCCGTAAGACGGTCACGGTGCTGTTCGTCGACATCACCGACTCGACGCGGCTGGCCGAGAACATCGACTCCGAGCCGCTGCAGCAGGTGATGTCGCGGTTCTTCGACCTCGCCAGAGAGGCGATCTACGCACACGGTGGCACCGTCGAGAAGTTCATCGGTGACGCCGTCTTCGCCGTCTTCGGCATCCCGGTCCTGCACGAGGACGACTCACTGCGGGCCGTGCGCACCGCACTGGAGATCCGGGCCCGGCTGCGGGAGCTCAACCTCGACCTGCACCGCGGCTGGGGCATCGGCCTGCGGGTCCGGATCGGGGTCAACACCGGCGAGGTCACCGTCGCCGGCGGCGGTGTCACCGGCGACGCGGTCAACGTCGCCTCCCGGCTGGAGGTCGCCGCCGCCCCCGACGAGATCCTGATCGGCGACGCCACCTACCGGCTGACCCGGCACAGCGTCACTGTCGACAGCGTGCCGCCGATGGTCGTACAGGGGAAACGCGACCCCGTGCGGGCACACCGCCTGCTCGGCCTGGTCGACCCCACCGCGGGACCGGGCAGCCGGACGCCGTCGCTGAGCCTGGCCGCCCCGGTGATCGGGCGCAACCGGGAGCGCCGACGCATCCAGGACGCCTTCGAGGCGGTCGTCGAGGAACGGATCTGTCATCTGTTCACCGTGCTCGGCCCCGCCGGCATCGGAAAGTCACGGATGGTCAAGGAGTTCTGCGAAGGCGTCGCGAGCCGGGCGACCGTGCTGTCCGGGCGCTGCCTGTCCTACGGCGAGGGCATCGCCTACTGGCCGCTGATGGAGATGGTCCGCCAGGCCACCGGGATGTCGGCGGACTCGCCGGCCCCGGAGGGCAAGCGCCGGCTGCGCGAGCTGCTCGACGAGCTGGGCGTCGTCGGCGCGCCCGAGGTCGTCGCCGCGCTCGCACCGCTGGTCGGCCTCGGCGGCGCCGAGGTCGGCACCCAGGAAAGCTTCTGGGCGGTACGCACCTTCTTCCACGCGCTGGCCGAACGCCGCCCGCTGGTGCTCTGCTTCGACGACGTGCACTGGGCCGAGCCGACCCTGCTCGACCTGATCGAGCACATCACCGACTGGTCCCGCGACGCGCCGATCCTGCTGCTGTGCCTGACCAGGCCCGAGCTGTTGGAGGAGCGCCGGCAGTGGGGCGGCGGCAAGCTGAACGCCACCTCGATGCTGCTGCAACCACTCACCGAGGCCCGCTGCCAACGGCTGATCCGCAGCCTGATGGGCTCCGACGACCTCGACCCGGCGCTCGTCGCGCGGATCACCTCGTCGGCGTCGGGCAACCCGCTGTTCGTCGAGCAGATGGTGGCCGCGCTGGTCGACGACGGCCTGCTGCGCCGGGACGGCAACCGCTGGACGGCCACCGGCAGCCTGCGCAACGTCAAGGTCCCGCCGACGATCTCCGCGCTGCTCGCGGCCCGGCTCGACCGGCTGGTCACCGCCGAGCGGCAGGTGCTGGAGCGGGCGGCCGTCGTCGGTGGCCGGTTCTACCTGGACGCCGTCGTCGACCTCTCCGAGCCGGAGGAACGCCCGCAGGTCGCGGCGCACTGCCTGGCCCTGGTCCGCAAGGAGCTCGTGCACCCGGACCGCTCCGACCTGCCCGGCGTCGAGGCGTACCGCTTCCTGCACGTGCTGCTGCGTGACTGCGCCTACCAGGCAACCTCGAAGCGGCAGCGCGCCGACCTGCACGAGCGGTTCGCCCGCTGGCTGCAGGCCAGAATGGTCGGCGGGCCGGGCGAGCACGACGAGCTCGTCGGCTACCACCTGGAACAGGCCTACCGCTACCGGGTCGAGCTCGGCCAACGGGACGCGGCGACCGTCGAGCTCGGCCGGCAGGCCGCCAGCTGCCTGATCGAGGCCGCCGACCGGGTCCGCCAGGGCGACGAGATGGGCGCCGCCCAGCTGCTCAAGCGCGCGATCGTGCTGCTACCGGAGCTGGAGCCGCTGCGGCTGCGGGCCGAGATCGACCTGGGCTGGGCACTGTACTCGTTCGGCCGGCTCTCCGACGCCGACCGCATCCTGCGCCAGGTCACCGACCGGGCGCGCCGCGCCGGCGAGGACGGGCTACGGGCGCACGCCCGCCTCGCCCACCTGCGAGTGCTGTTCTCCACCGAACCCGACGGCCTCGTCGCGACGACGCTTGAAGAGGCGGGCGAGGCGCTCACCGACTTCGTCCGCGACGGCGACGAGGTCGGCGCGGCGCTCGCCTGCCGCAGCCAGGCCGCTGCCTACACGGCCGCGGGCCAGTTCGGCGCGGCAGAGAAGGCGATGGAGATGGCGGTCGGGCACGCCGAGGACTCGGGCGTGCCGAGGGCTGCCCAGTCGCTGCGCCGCGAGCTGATCGGCCTGCTGAGCTGGACACCGCGGACCGTCGGCGACGCGATTGGGATCGCGACGTCAGCCCTGGACGCCGCCGGCGACGACCGTGGCCAGCGCCGGGCGCTGCTCGCCCAGCTCGCCGTGCTGACCGCGATGTCCGGGGACATGGAGGCGGCGAGAACCCACCTCAAGGACGCCGAGGAGATCGTCTGGGACCTGCGCGGACCGCGGTTCGACCCGCTGCACAGCGGGTTTGTCGTCGCGAGGGTGGCCGTGCTCGCCGACGACCTGACGACCGCCGAGCGCGAGCTGCGCCGCAGCTGCCGGCACCTGTCGCAGATGGGCGAGCGGGCGTACCTCGCGACCCGGGCAGCCGCGCTGGCGGAGGTCATGCTCGCGCTGGGCCGGCTCGACGACGCCGGCAAGTACGTCACCCGCTGCCGGGACGCGGCCGCCTCCGACCAGCTGCCCGCGCAGGCCGGCTGGTGCGGAGTGCACGCGCGGCTACTGGCGATCCGGGGCCGCGACGCCGAGGCGCTGCGGTTCGCCGAGACCGCCGTCGACCTGTCCGGCCAGACCGACGATCTGGACGGCCAGGCGGTCGCGCTGCTGGCCCACGCCGAGGTACTGCACCGGGCCGACCGCAAGGACGAGGCGGCTGTGAGCCTGGCGGGCGCGATCGAGCGCTACCACCGCAGGGGAAACGTCACCGCCGCCGCGCTGGCCAACCGGGCCTTCGAGAACCTCGAAGGCCCGGACACCACGGTCGTCATGCTGAGCCCGCCGCGCTGATCGTCCGCCGCAACGCGGCCAGGACCGGCAGCCTCGGCCGTCCCGCTCTCGACTTCACCGTGGCGACCCGGCCTGGCTCAGGCCGGGTGACTCGGCCGTAATGCCCGCAGTCGTAGCGGCAGTAGTCAGTTCCCGGCCGGTCGTGGTGATGCTCGACCCGCTGATGACCGCAGCCGCAAGCGAGCGGCCATGGGTCCGCCAGCACTCCGACGATTGATCACAGCCCTCCCCCAAGATGCCTGGCGGCAATCTACCGCTGGTCAGCCCGGGTGAGGCCAGGAAGTCAGTAGCTGGACGACAGACCGGCACCTAAGCGAAGCCGCGGGTCTGCTCCTGAAGCCAGTAGAGCTCCTGTGCCCAGACCCGGAGCCGCTCGACACCGGCCAGCTCGCAGAACAGCGCGTGCGCCACCGCCGGCCGGCGCATCAGGTCCACCTCGGTGTCCCGGAACGGCCAGCCGGGCCGGCCGGTGTCCTCGCAGGCCCGGCGGAACGCGGCCTTGGCCAGGGCGATCTCCGCCAGCGCGTAGTCGACCTGCTCACGGACCACCGCGTGCCTGGCCGCGAGGTCCTGCGGGCTGACCTGGCGCCGGCCGCGATACGGCTCCAGCGGCACCGGGCCGGTCGCCGTGCCGGCCGCGAGCCCGTCGCCTCCGTCGGCGGCCGCCGGCTGTCCGAGGGCGGCCACCGCCTGGACCGCCGCGGCCGCCGCCGCGAGGCCGGCCAGCACAGGGGGCGACGTCACAGCTGCCGGCTCAGCCAGCGTCGGCGAACGCTCGTCCGGGGGTCCCGCCGCCGCCAGTTCCGCCCCGTCGACGACCTCCCAGTCCGAGGCCGCCACCGGCGCCGGGCCCTGAGGGGAGCGCGCCGACGGCCCATAGCCGAGCCGCTGGGGCTCCGACGGTGCCTCCGGCCGGGGTCGGCTCGACTGGTCCGGCCCATGGAACGGGTCCAGGCCGTACGACAGCTCGGGCGCGCGGGACCGGTCCGGCCCGTGGCGCTGGTCCGGCCCGTGGCGGTGATCGGGGCCGTAGTACTGGTCAGGCTCATAGCGTTGGCCGGGGCCGTAGGGCTGGTCCGGGACGAACGGCCGGTCCGTCCCGGGCGGCCGGTCCATCTCGCGGGACGGGTGTGGCAGCGGCAGGTCGACGCCGATCCCGCCGTCGTCCAGCGCGGTCAGGCCCACCCCGATGCCCGCCACCGAGACCGGCACCGACGCCGGCACGAAGGCGCCCGAGGGCAGCGAAACCCCCGGAAGTGATCCGTACGGGGCCACGACCGGCTCGGGACGGTGGTCGCCAGGCAGTGCGGGGGCGAGCCGCTCGGCGTCAACTCCGGCGGTCGTCGTGACCTCGAACGGCGCCCGCTCGGCATGCATCGAGACGGGTGGCGGCTGGGCGGCCTGGTAGCCGGGCGAGCCGCTCGGCGACCAGGCCGCCGGCACTGGGAACAGGCCCACTGGCAGGCCCTGCGGCGGGAAGGGCGCCGTCGGAAGCAGCGTCGTCGGCGGCTGCGGACCGTCCGGCGCGGCCTGCGCCGCGTAGCCGGGTGGAGGCGGGATCGGGCGGCCGAACTCGTCGGCGGCCATCCGCCAGTCGGTCACGTGGCTGACCGCCAAGCCGCCCGGAACTCCGCCCTGCCCGGCGGAGCCCGGCCCTGCTTCCGTCGCCCACGGCAGGGACGGCACCGGCATCTCGGCCTGGTCGACCGGCGGGTAGCCGGAATCGCCCCCGTACTCGTAGGGGGCGTGGCCCTCGTACGAGCCGAACGACGACACAGACATGGTGAGGGCAGGGTACGACGGGCGCTTCGAGCCCGTCGTACGACGCTTCGCGCCCGGCCACCGCGTGCGCCGGTTGGTCCGCATTGTGACGGCCGGCCCGGTCGGGTTCGGAGGTTCCAGCCACCGGCCGCTGCGCAGGCAGAACGGTATGACCTACGGCATCCGTCACCTGGCCGCGCCCTGCTCGGCCCGGATGCCGGTCTCGCTCGCGGCGCGGGCCGGCCCCCACGGCGGGGGCGAGCCGCTCCTGTCCAAGGTGTCCGATCCAAGGTGTCCGAGCCGCTCCCGCTCGGCGAGAGGGCGCAGCCGATCGGCTCCAGTCCGGCCCATCCCGGCACTCAGGGCGTTTCCCGGCGAGCCCGCCTACTGGGCTGCCGGGACGACGCGTCGGTGAGAGCGTGAAACCGGCTCTCCCGCCAATGCCGTCGAAGCCTGATCCACCGGGCTCGGCCTGTCGGCGGGGACTGGTCGCGAACCTGCGGGTCCTCCGGTGTCCGAGGGGCCCGCACCAGGACAACTCTCGACGGGCTCACCCCGCATGGGTGAGAACAACCGCGCCCGGTGACATAGTAACCACTACGGGTAACCAAACGAATGAGGCACCTGGTCGCGGTCCGGGCCCGCCGCGCCGATTGAGCGCCTTTCTCGGACTTGTCGGACCTTTGGCACAGGGGGTGTTCAGGTGGAACTAACCGCGCCAACCGCCGCGCTGGTGATCGGATTTCCGCTCGTGATGATGCTGGTCATGCTGTTGATGAACACGGTCGAGAGGTGGTTGACCAGCCCTGGACGAGCGCAGTTGCGCCTGGTGCCTGGCGGCGCCCCACCGGATGCCGCCGGCGGCGAAGGTGAGCTCACCGAGTCCACCGCGAGCGCCGTCGACGTGCCGGCAGCGGCCGAGGTCCCGCTGATCGCCGCGCTCGGGACGAGCGACGGCGGGAGCCGCACAGCCGAGCTCCACCCCGCCCTCCAGCTGGTCAAGGCCACGCGCTCGGCCGGCCGCGTGTCAGCCGCCGACGCCTGAAGCCGAGCCGGGGTCGGGCAGACCGACCACCGCCCCGACCCCACCCGACGGCGCTGTTCCCACTCGCGACGTCCCAGCGGGTCCCGCCCCAGGGATCCGAGCCGCACCTGCTCCAGACGTCAGAGCCGCACCTGCTCCAGACGTCAGAGCCGCACCTGCTCCAGACGTCCGAGCCGCACCTCCTGACGGCGGCGTCGGTGCCTCGGTGGCCGACCGCGCTGGGAGGTCGCCCGGCGCCCGTGAGGTGGGCGGGGCCGGGACAAGCTGGAGCCGGCCGGTCAGCCCGGTGGCCGTCACGAGCTCCAGGAAGGCCGGCGTCGCCGACCGGATCTCCAGCGAGCCGCGGACCCGCCGCAGCAGCAGGTCTGCCCGCAGCAGCGCGGCGAGCCCCGGTATGTCGACCCGGCGCAGCCCGCCGACGTCGACGGTCACCGTGCTGCCCCCGCGGCCGAGCAGCTCGGCGATCTGGTCACGCAGGCAGCGCCGCCCGGCCGCGTCCAGCTCGCCGGCGAGCTCAATGAGCACGTCCTCCCCGCCCCGCGCGTCGCGGTGCACGGACATCCGCAGCGCCCCCGCGTCGACCCGCATCTCATCCCCGATCCCCTGTCCACAGAATGGTTACGGAGAGTAACAGCGGCTCCGTCGATTCAGTCGGACGCGAGCGGGTGAGGGAGACCGGCCGACGCCGGAGCCTGGGGCCTCAGGTGGCGACGGGCGCCGGGAGCGTCTCGGCGAAGCCGGCGCGGAAGCGGTGGATGAGGGCGTTGGTGGAACCGTCGTGCGCGAGGTCGGGCTCGGCCGCCCCGGCCAGCTCGGGGATGATCCGGCCGGCGAGCACCTTGCCGAGCTCGACGCCCCACTGGTCGAAGCTGTTGATCCCCCAGATCGCGCCCTGGGTGAACACCTTGTGCTCGTACAGCGCGATCAGCTGACCGAGGGTGAACGGGGTCAGCCGGGGCGCGAGCAGCGTGTTGGTCGGCCGGTCACCGGTGAAGACCTTGTGCGGGACGAGCTCCGGCGCGACCCCCTCGGCGGCGACCTCGGCGGCGGTCTTACCGAAGGCCAACGCCTCCGTCTGGGCGAAGAAGTTCGCCATCAGCAGCAGGTGCTGGTCCGCGGCACCGCTGCCCCCGACCTGCGCGTGCGTCGGGGCGACGAACCCGATGAAGTCCGCCGGGATGACCGTCGTGCCCTGGTGGAGCAGCTGGTAGTAGGCGTGCTGCCCGTTCGTGCCCGGAGTGCCCCAGACGACCGGGCCGGTGGCGGCGGTGACCGGGCGGCCGGCCCGGTCGACCGACTTGCCGTTGCTTTCCATGTCGAGCTGCTGCAGATAGGCCGCGAACCGGCTGAGGTAGTGGCTGTACGGCAGCACCGCATGCGTCTGCAGGCCGAAGAAGTCCCGGTACCACAAACCGATCAGTCCCAGGAGGACCGGCAGGTTACGGTCGAGTGGCGTCGTGCGGAAATGCACATCCATCGCGTGGAAACCGGCGAGCAGCTCGGCGAAGTTCTCCGGCCCGATTGCCACTACCAGAGACAGGCCGATGGCCGAGTCCATCGAGTACCGGCCGCCGACCCAGTCCCAGAACTCGAACATGTTCGCCGTGTCGATGCCGAACTCGGCGACCTTCTCGGCATTCGTCGAGACGGCCACGAAGTGGTGCGGCACGGCATCCTCGCCGAGCTCGGCGACCAGCCAGGCGCGGGCCGTCTTCGCGTTCGCGATCGTCTCGAGCGTCGTGAACGTCTTGGACGAGATGATGAACAGCGTCTCGGCCGGGTCCAGGTCGTGCGTCGCCTCCCAGATGTCCGAGCCGTCGACGTTGGAGACGAAACGGGTCTGGATGGATCGGTCGGCGAAGGTGCGCAGCGCCTCGGCGGCCATTGCCGGGCCGAGGTCGGACCCGCCGATGCCGATGTTCACGACGGTCCGGATGTGCTTGCCGGTGGCGCCCGTCCAGACCCCGGAACGGACCCGGTCGGCGAACGCGTACATCTTGGCGAGCACGGCGTGCACCGCGGGCACGACGTTCTCGCCGTCGACCAGGATGGTCTCGCCCGCGGGAGCGCGCAGGGCGGTGTGCAGAACGGCCCTGCGCTCGGTGGTGTTGATTTTCTCACCGGTGAACATCGCCTCGACCCGGCCCGCGAGCCCGGCCCGTTCGGCAAGGGCCACCAGCAGCCGCATTGTCTCGGCGGTGACCAGGTTCTTCGAATAGTCCAGGAAGAGCTCATCTGCTTGCACGGACAACTTATCGGCCCGGCCGGGCTCGGCCGCGAACAGGGCCCGCAGACCGGTTCCGGCGAGCTCGGCATGGTGTGCACGCAGCGCGGCCCACTCCGCTGTCCGAGTGAGCACAACCGGCTCGGGCGTCTGTGTGATCACCACCGGCTCGCCCCCCAGCGGGGACGACTCAGAGCTCGGCACCGAACTCGACATCACGCGACCGCCCTTCGAACCTCTTGCCTGAGATCTGCCACCGTCAGTGTCTACGGCCAGCCCGGCAGTCGAAGTCAGGGCGCCCCGACCGCCCGGCGTCCGACAGACATCCCATGCCCTGAGCCGTCAAGCGGCAGGTACTCCGCCCCAACCCGCACAACCCAACCCAGCCAAGAACCCGACCCAGATACACCCCCGCCTCCCGACCTCCACACCCCAGGACATCAGGCGTTGGGAGGGCGCTCAGCGCCCGACAGGCGGGGCGGCCGGAGGCGCGGAGCGCCGTCTCCGGCCGACCGCCCCATGTCGGACATCCGACGGACACCAACTAGGCCCTACCAGGGGGGAACTGGGGGGTACCAGGCCGTAGTATCGCCGGGTACACGACGAAGGGCGCGTTTGCAGCCCGGGCGTGGCCTTCGCGTTTTAGATTCCCCGCGTTCATCCCCGGGGGCCGGCGGCGAACGGGACCAGACCTTGCTAATCGATCGTTCTCTGGTGGAGGCGGCCCTCCCCGGCTACCAGGTCGAAGGTGACCTCGGTAAGGGTGGTTACGGCCTCGTGCTCGCCGGCCAGCACCGGCTCATCGGCCGCAAGGTCGCCATCAAGATCCTCCTGGACACCTCGGACGACCCGGAACTGCGCGCCCGCTTCCTCGCGGAGGCCCGGGTGCTCGCCGAGCTCGACCACCCACACATCGTGCGGGTCCACGACTACGTCGAGCACGAGGGCACCTGCCTGCTGGTGATGGAGCTGCTGCCCGGCGGCACCCTCAAGCAGCGCATCCAGGCCGGAAAGATCAACCAGGAGACCGTCTGCGCGGTCGGGATCGCGGCCGCGGCGGCGCTGACCACAGCGCACGCGGCCGGCGTCCTGCACCGGGACGTCAAGCCGGACAACATCATGTTCGACGGCGCCGGACTGCTCAAGGTGACCGACTTCGGCATCGCCAAGATCTTCGACGGCGCCGAGACGACCGCCAGCGCGATCCTCGGTACACCGCGTTACATGGCGCCAGAGCAGATCCTCGGCGGCCGGCTGTTCCCCTCGACCGACCTGTACGCGCTGGCCGGCGTCCTCTACGAGATGCTCGCCGAGCGGCCACTGTTCGGCCGCCCGATGGGAGTGCAGCCGCTCACCCATCACCATCTCAACGTCATGCCGGAGCCGCTGACGATGGCGCCTCCACAGGTCGCCGCGGTCATCATGCGCACCCTCGCCAAGGACCCGGCGACCCGGCTCGGCGAGGCCACCGAGTTCGCCCTGGAGCTCGCCAGGGCGAGCGTCGCCTCGTTCGGCCCGGCCTGGCTGACCCGCTCGGACGTCAAGATCCGGGTGGACGACGAGATCCGCGAGGCCGCGCTCGGCACGGCCTCGACGCCCAGCTCGCGCTTCTCCGGGCCGCCCGTCGGGCCGCCCCGCCCGGTTGGTCCGCAGACGCCGCCGCCGGGCACGCCGGGCTTTCCCGGCTACGGCCCGGGCGGGCCGCCGCGCCCGAACCAGCAGTTCCGGCCCGGCATGCCCACCGGCCCCGGCTACCAGCCGGGGCCCGGCCGGCCGCACGTGCCCGGCCAGCCCGTGCCGACGACAGGCCGGCCGTTCGCCGGCACCTCGCCGGTGTCCGGCCCCGCCGGCTGGTCGGCGCCGCCGGCCACGCCGCAGCCGGGCCCGACGCCGCCCGCCGCCCCGCTGCCGACCCCGGGGTACCGCCCTCCGGCCACCGGCGGCTGGCCGCCCGGCGGCGCACCGCCGGTCCAGCCACGGCCACCGCAGCCCATCCAGCCGCGGCCGCCGATGACACCGCAGCCGGTCCGGGCACCGCTTCCCGCCCCGAACCGCAACCAGCCCAAAGACGGCATGTTCGGGCTCTCGCTGCGGGCCACCGTGATCGCCGCGACGCTGCTGTTCGTGCTCGTCGCCGGCCTGATCGCCGCGATCGGCCTGGCCGCCAGTGGTGGAGGCCGCAGCGGGGGCGGCGGCACCGTGGAGAGCACCCAGGAGCCGTACCCGGACCGGACCCGCGGGCTGCCGGCGACCGCGGTCGCGTACTCGGGCCCAGTGCTGCGGGTCCCGAACCTCGCGCCGCTGCACCTGTTCATGGGGACTGACGGCTCGGTGTACGTCTCCAGCCTGGACACCGACATCGTCCACCGGATCAGCAAGGACGGCACCGTCACGCCGATCGCCGGCAACGGCACCGCAGGGTTCAGCGGCGACGGTGGGCCGGCGACCTCGGCCGAGCTGAACGGCCCCGGCACCGCCGTCGTCGACAAGAACGGGAACATCTACATCCCCGACACCGCGAACAACCGGGTCCGCAAGATCACCCCCAATGGAGTGATCACCACGGTGGTGGGCAACGGCACCGCCGGTTTCGCCGGTGACGGCGGCCCGGCGACCCAGGCCGAGATCAACAGCGTCGAGGGCATGGCTGTCGGCCCGGACGGTTCGCTCTACCTCGCCGACTACACGAACGAGCGCATCCGCAAGGTGACGCCGGACGGCATCATCACGACGATCGCGGGCACCGGCACGAAGGGCTACACCGGTACGCCGACCCCCGCGATATCGGCCCAGATCAGCGACCCGAACAGCATCGTGATCGCCGACGACGGCACGATCTACATCGGCAACCTCGGCAGCGACTCGGTACAGAAGATCGACAAGAACGGCATCCTGAGCCCGTTCGCGGGCAACGGCAAGACCGGCCGTACCGGCGACGGTGGGGACGCCGCCGACGCCACCCTGTCGATTCCCGACCTGACCCTTGGCCCGGACGGCACGGTCTACATCTCCAACTACGGCAGCAACACCGTTCGCAAGGTCACCCCCGACGGCGTCATCTCCACGATCGCCGGGACCGGCGCCGAGGGCAGCTCCGGCGACGGCGGACCGGCGACGGCCGCGCAGCTGAAGAGCCCCAGCTCAGTGGTCGTCGACGCCAGCGGCGCCGTCTACATCGCCGACAACGGCAACAAGGAGATCCGTCGGATCGACCCGAACGGCACGATCAACGTGATCGCCCGCCAGGCAAGCTAGGCCCACCTCCGTCCCGCGAGCGCTAGGAGAGGCGCCCTGACCACGCCGACACCCGCGCCCGACCTGATCGCCGGCGCGCTTCCCGGGTACGAGATCGGCGCCGAGCTGGGCCGCGGCGGCTTCGGGGCCGTCTACGCCGCGCGGCACCGGCTGATGGGCCGGGCCGTCGCGGTCAAGGTGCTGGTCGACCCTGGGGCCGCGGCTGGCAGCGACCCCTTCGACGGATCGGCCGGTCAGACCTCCCAGATCGCCGACCTCCCAGATGGGTTCCGCCCATCCGGCAGGAACCCTGTCGCCGATCCGGCAGGGACCCCGAGCGGCGACCTACGGACCCGCTTCCTCGCGGAGGCGCGCGTGCTGGCCGAGCTCGACCACCCGCACATCGTGCGCGTCTACGACTACGTCGAACACGCGGGGCTTTGTCTGCTCGTCATGGAGCAGCTCACCGGCGGCAGTCTGCGAACCCGGATCGCGACCACGCCGCCGTCACGCGGCCAGGCGGAGTGGCCGCCGGCCAACCAGCCGATCCAGCCCACGAACCTCGACCCGCGGGCCGTCTGCGCGATCGGCCTGACGGCCGCGGCCGCGCTGGCGGCGGCGCACCGGATCGGTGTGCTACACCGCGACATCAAGCCCGACAACCTGCTGTTCGGCGCCGACGGGATGCCCCGGGTCGCCGACTTCGGCATCGCCAAGATCGTCGAGTCGGCCACGGTGACCACCACCGGTCTGATCGGTACGCCACGGTACATGGCGCCCGAACAGATCGAGGGCACCCGGCTCGGCCCGGGTACCGACCTGTACGCCCTTGGGGTCGTGCTCTACGAGCTGCTCTGCGGCCGGCCCGTGTTCCGCCGCGGGCTGACGGTCCCGGCGTTGCTGCACCATCACCTGTCCGTCCCACCGGACCCGATGCCCGAGGTTCCAGCGCCACTGGCCGCCGTGGTGCTGGCCGCGCTGGCCAAGAACCCGGCCAACCGGCCCGCGAGTGCCCACGATCTTGCCCTCATGCTGGCCGCCGCGGCGACGGCCGTCTTCGGGCCCGGCTGGCTCGTCGCCACTGGAGTCCCGGTTCGGCTGCCGGACGACGTGCTCACCGCCGCCGGACACCGGCTCGGGGACCTCCTGCCGGGAATGGCCCCCGGCTGGGCACCGCCCGGAGTGTCCCCGACGCTCGTCGGGCCGACGACGACCCCTCCCGGCGGCAGCCACGACGGGTGGGCCGCGGACGACCCGGCCAGGCCGACCCAGTTCCTGCCGGAGAGCGCCGCGGCGGTTTCCCCGACAACCCCCGTTCCCGGCCGGCCCACGCCACCCACAGGCCCGGCGCAGGCCGGGTGGGGCGCGCAGCCGCCGTACCCGATGCACACGCCGAGGCCGGGCGGCGTGTCGCCCTCCGGCCCGCCATCTCGGCCGGGGCCGCCGCTCGCCCCGACCAGGGTCGCCTCGCCGCCCCGCGGCCGGCGCCGCCGGCCGCGACGGCCGGGCCTTCTGATCGGCGCGGGCGTCACGCTGGTGGTGGTCCTGCTCGCGATCGGCCTGGTGGTGGGCCTGACGGCCGGTGGCGGGGGCGGCGCCAAGCCCGGCTACGCCGGCCAGCAGCTCACTCTCGACCGGGGCACGTACCTCGACGCGGTGGCGATTCGCCGGGACGGCACGGTCTACATGGCCGTCTCCGACAGCGGCGCGGGCACCGGCGCCGTCTACAAGGTCACGGCCAGCGGAACGGTGCGGGCCGTCGCCGGCGTCGGACCGGCTCCAGCGGGCGCGACGACGCCGCCGGCGACCGCGACGGCCAGTCCCGCGACGGCCAGTCCCGCGCCGGTGCCCGCGGCCGGCATGCCAGCAGCCCAGCTCGTGCTGAACGACGTGCAGGCGCTGGCGGTGGCCCCGGACGGCACGGTCTACGCCGCCGACCACGACGAGAACCAGGTCTACCGGATCGCCCCGGACGGCACGGCCTTCGTCTTCGCCGGGACGACCCGCGGCGACGGGGGCTTCACCGCCGGCTCGGGGCTCGCCACCAGGGCGGCGCTGGACGGCCCGGCCGCGCTGGCGCTCGGTCCGGACGGCTCGGTCTACGTCGCCGAGGGCACCCGGATTCGTAAGATCACCAAGGACGGCCTGATCTCCACGGTCGCCGGCGCGTACGGCAGCAGCAGCTCCACGAGCCTCGGCGACGGCGGGCCGGCCACGAAAGCATCGCTGCCCTCGCCGTCCGGCCTGGCGGTCACCGCGAACGGCTCGGTCTACGTCGCCGACGACTATCTGAACACCGTCCGCGAGATCACCCCGGACGGGATCATCCGGACCGTCGCGGGCACCGCCAGCCAGGACGGCGAGACCGGCGACGGCGGACCGGCGGCGAACGCGCTGCTGAGCGGGCCGACCGGCCTGGCTCTCGGCCCGGATGGCTCGCTCTACATCACCGACACGCACAACGAGAAGATCCGGCGCATCGACCCGAAGGGCGTGATCGCGACCTTCGCCGGGACCAGCTCCAGCCAGTCGACCGGCCTGGACGGCGCCACCGCCGACGAGGCCGACCTGGCCGACCTGTACGGGGTGGCCGTTGATCCGTCCGGCGCGGTCTACGCCACCCTGAGCGTGGGCCGCACCCTGGTACGGGTCGACCCGGCGAACCACATCGTGCGCACGCTGCTCGCGCCACCGGAGAAGTAGCTGCGCACGGCCCGGGCGTCCGCCGGCCGACAGCCCGGCGGCCGGGCAGCCGCCCAGAGCGGCCCTGACCTGGGGCTTCACCCGCGTAGGGTCCGGACATGGGCGTCGTGACGGACCGTCGGGCAGTGTTACGGGCGGCGGGGCTCGCCGTGCTCGGCGGCGGCATCGCGGCCGGTTGCTCGCCGGGCCGGTCCCACCAGCCGACGGCCCCCGCCGCCTCCAGCTCGGCCACGGCCGCCGGTGGGACGCCGGCGCTCGGCCCAGCCCAGAGCTGGGACGCCTTCGCCCGGCGGCTGACCGGCCAGTTGGTCCGCCCCACGGATACCGACTACGACCGGGCCAGGGCGCTGTTCGACCCGGCCTTCGACACGGTTCGCCCGCAGGGCATCCTCTACGCGGCCGATCCCGCGGACGTGGCCGAGGCCGTCCGGTTCGCGCAGGCCACCGGGGTGCCGCTGGCCGCCCGCTGCGGTGGCCACAGCTACGCCGGCTACTCGACGTCCGATGGGTTGGTCATCGACGTCACCCGGATGAACCAGGTGAACGTCGCCGCCAACGGCATCGCGACCATAGGTGGCGGCGCCCGGCTGATCAAGGTCTATACGGACCTCGCCGGCGCCGGCCGGGCCATCGCGGGAGGCTCCTGCCCGACGGTGGGCATCGCGGGGCTCACGCTCGGCGGTGGGATCGGCGTGCTCGGCCGGCTCTACGGCCTGACCAGCGACCAGCTGACCGGCGCCGACGTCGTGCTCGCCTCGGGTGAGCGGCTCAGCGTCGACGAGAACCACGACGCGGACCTGTTCTGGGCGCTGCGCGGCGGGGGCGGGGGCAACGTCGGGATCGTCACGGCGTTCCGGTTCGCGACGCACCCCACCCGGCCGCTGACGCTGTTCTCGGTGCGGTGGCCGTGGTCCGCGGCGGCCGACGTCATCACCGGCTGGCAGCAGTGGATCACCGGAAAGCTGGGCACCATGCCGGACACGCTGTGGTCGACGGTCGTCGCCGGTTCGGTACCCGGCGGCTCGGCGCCGACGCTGCGCGTCAGCGGGGTGTTCGCCGGCCCCCGGGCCGGCCTTACCGCCCCGCTGGCCGACCTGCGCGCGGCGCTCCGCTCGGCCACGCCCGTCAGCACCGCGATCGCCGAGCATGACCAGCTGACCGCGATGCGGATCGAAGGCGGCTGCTCGGCGAGTGGCGGCACCTGTGGCAGCACCACGGGCATCAGCGCGGGCACCCGCCGGCCGGGACAGAAGGCGGCGTCGGCGATCCTGGTCGCGCCGATCGCCCCGGCCGGCATCGACGTCCTCACGCGGATGATCGAGGAGCGCCAGCGCGACCCGCTGGCCACCGCCAGCGGCGGGGTCATCCTGGACTCGTGGGGTGGCGCGATCGGCCGGGCCGGGGCGGCGGACACCGCGTTCGTGCACCGGAACGCGATCGCCAGCGTCCAGTACTTCGCCGGCTACCCGGCGGGCGAGCGGGCCGAGAACGTCCAGGCGGCGCACAACTGGGCGCGCGACATCGCAGCCGCCGCCGCGCCCTACGTCTCCAACCAGGCGTACCAGAACTACATCGACCCCGAGCTGGCCGACTGGGCCCAGGCCTACTACGGCGCCAACCTGCCGCGGCTGACGGCCGTGAAGCGCCACTACGACCCGGGCAATCTCCTCCGCTTCGCTCAGAGCATCCCCATCTGAGCTCCGGAGGGCGGGAAGCGCCTCGAGCAGGGAGTCGACGTCAACCGGCTCGAGGCGCCTGACCTCAGTACAGCGCGGAACGGCCTCAGATCGCTACCGTCGGCAGCTGGCCCGGGTGTGCCCACGGGTTGCCCGCGACGCGATTCCCCGCGGCCGGTCAGCGCGCGACACGCCGACGCGACTCACACCATATGCGTTTGAGCGATCACTCAAAGCGGCGAGTCAGCTTGCGGTATGCACCCACCGTAAGTACAAACTCGATGCTGGTGATGCAGCAAGGCCGGTCGAGGCGGCGGATGGCCGCCACCGCGCCGCCCGGGGCCTTCCCCGGGCGGCGCGGTGGCGGCCCCGACCGTCCGCTCCGTCCGGCCCGGGGGGCGTCGCCGGCTCCTCGTCGTCAGCCGACCGCTCGCCGGTCGCCGGGTCATTGAGAGGTCGGGCGTGAAGAAGGTTCTGTGGCCATGGGGTTTCTGGATCTTCGTGACCTTCTATGTGGTGACCGCGCCCAGTGACGCGGCCAACTTCGTCCACACCGCGTTCGGCTGGCTCGGTTCCATGGCCGACGGTTTCTCCAGCTTCGTCAGCGACGCAACGGCGTAGCGGTCGGAACGGGCGCGGAGCGCCCGCCGACCGCTACGCCAGCTCGGGCGCTGAGCGCCCTCCCTAACGTGAATCTGGGTTGGTGGAGACGACCGAGGTAGACGCTGCTCCAGGGCCGGTACCTTGGCTGATCTTCGCTTGAGCAAGAGACGGCTCGTCATGGCTCGTCATGGCTCGTCATGGCTCGTCATGGCTCGTCATGGCTCGTCATGGCTCGTCATGGCTCGAGCAGTCCGTCTGCTCTAGGCTTTGCCTGCTAGGGGTCTGGTTACGGCGACGACGTTGGTCCAGGCTGAGATGTCCGAGACGACGACGCCCCAGCGGGCGCCCTTCGCGTCGATCACCTGGCCGTCGCCGACGTACATACCCACGTGCCCCGGCGCGGCAACCGTGCCGTCGCTGCCCGGAATGAACAGCAGGTCCCCCGGCTGGATGTCCGCGCCGGAGACCTGTGGCCCGGCGGCCAGCTGTTCGGTGGTCACCCGTGGCAGCTGCAGGCCGATCGCCCGGTAGGCCGCCTGGACCAGCGACGAACAGTCCCAGGTGTCCGGGCCGACCGAACCCCAGACGTACGCTTTGCCCACCTGCGAGCGCATGAACGCGACCACCGGCCCGACCGCCTCGGCCGAGACGATCGCCCCCGCCACGAGGTCGTCGCCGTACTCGCGCGCCTTCGCCAGGATCGTGCGGACATAGTTGCGGGTCTCCGGGAACGGGGGCAGGCCGGAGAAGGCCAGTACGGCCCCCGGGCCCGCGTTGTAGGCGGCGAGCATCTTCTCCTGGCCGGCGCCGGGCACCGCCGCCACCGAGGCCGCGACCGCGCAGTCGTACCGCGCCGCGGCCGGGATCGCGTCGGCCGGGTTCCACACGTCGCCACCGCCGCCATGGGCGGCCCAGGTGGCCGGCATGAACTGGGCGATGCCCATGGCCCCGACCGGCGACGAGGCCCGCGGGTTGAAGCCGGACTCCTGGTAGAGCTGCGCGGCCAAAAGCGCCGGGGTCACCTCGGGGCAGCCCGCGTCGTTCGCCGCCGAGACGATCAGATCCAGGTACTCGGCCGGGATGCCCTTCGAGTTGACGATCGTGTGCGGCCCGTTGTTGTCGCTGCTACCCAGGAACGGCCCGGCGATCAGCAGCACGACGAGGCAGATGAAGAGGATCATCCCGCCGACCGCCACCAGCCCGCCGCCGCCGAGCCACAGCATCCAGCGACGCCGGCCGAGCCGCCCCCGTGCCATCTACGTCCGCCTCCTCTAGCGCCCGGGCGCGTCGCCCGCGCTGGCGGACAGGTCGGCGCCGGCGATCCGCCAGCGGCCGGCGGTATCGCGCAGCAGCGTCACCGTCGGAGTGGAGACGGTTTGGGTCGCCGTGGCGTTGTCGGACGCGTAGTCGCTGCGAGCATTGAGCAGGTACACGACCCGGCCGGTCGCGGCGGTGTCGCCGAGCGGGGTCGCGGCGAGCACCGTCACGGTCGAGTGGGCGCCGTGGGCGCGAAGGTCCTCCCAGGCCGGCCCGGCGCCCGCGTCGGGGGTCGACGCTCCGGTTCCGGTGCCGCTGGCCAGCTGGCCGAGGAAGTCGGGAGTGAAGCACTGGTCGGCGGCGGCACGTTGGACGCCGGCGCCGAGGCTCGCGTCGGTGCGCGCGTCGAAGGTCTGCCAGCGAGCGAAGCAGTAGGTGGCGACGGCGGCCGGGTCCGAGCCGGCCGGCGGTGTGGTCGCGTTCGGGGCGGCCGAAGCGGTCGCGAGCGGGGGGCCGGGGGCCTGGCTCGCGCCGGGCGGTGGCCCCGTCGTGGCCGGCCGGGCCGAGGGTGTCGCCCGCTGCCCCGAGCCACCCGGCAACGAGCATCCGGCCATCATCAGGGCCACGGTGACAACCGTGACCCCGATCTTCGGGGCCAGCGCGGGTCCCCGCCTCCGCAGGCAGGCCAGGCGCCCGGTCCAGGCAACGCGGGGGGCCGGGCCCGTCGGCAGCGTCGGCCTGACCTCGACGGCGCCCGGGATCACTCGCGGCCGTCCAACCAGTCCCGGACCCGGCCGCGCCGGACCCGCCACTGATGCCCCACCTTGCGAGCCGGAATGGCCCGCTCGGACAGGAGCCGCAACACGGTGCTCTCGGACAGCCGCAGCCAGACGACCAGCTCGTCCACGGTCAGAACGTCGTCGTCGTCCTGGCGCTGAGGCGGCTCATGGCGAGCGGACGGGTCGAGCCGCCGTTTGGGCTCCAGGCGCTGGGGAGACGGGACGGCCGATACGCCCTCATGCGCCGTCGGGACACCCTCCTGCATAGCGGCTGCCCCTTTCGCGCGGGTCAGGCGGTCGCGGATTCCGCTTGCATGGTCGCGCGTCCCCTCAGGAGCCCGGCAGCACCCCCTGCATCAGGGCGGCAACGACGTGGTCGACGCCCATTGATGGTGACGGACGGTGTACCACCCCAGGTAACCATGGTTAGGCTCTGTGGGAGCTTGTCATACTTCTACGTCCCGGGTTATCCGAATCTGGTGGCGGCCCGCCGCAAGTGACGGTAAGAAATCCCAACTGGGGCCAACCGGCCTGAACCAGCCAGGAGGGCGACGGCACGTGAGCAATGTGCCACCGACACCGTACGGCGAGGAGGGCGACGCGCGACCGGTATCTCTCATCGGCGCGCAGATCTCCGCGACCGGGCCCATGGCCGGTGAGGACGACGCTGACCCGCGCCTCGACCGGGATGGCGACTCACGCGGCAGCCGCAGCCGGCGCCGCCACCGCCGGCGCTCCGACGACGGCGCCGCCCCCGAGGGCGACGAGGCGTTTCACCTGGACGACCGGCCGACCGTCCCGCTGCCACCGGCCCGCGACCCACGGCCGCACGTCGTCGCCGGCCGGCCAACGGACACGGTCAGCGACCGTCCAGCCCGCCGCACCGACCGGCCGGCGGACGGGCCCGAGCCGGCCGGCGCGGAGACGACGGCCGCACCCGAGCCGTCGATCCGGATCGAGGGGCCCACCCAGCCACTCCCGCCGTCCACCTACGCTCCGTCGCCTCACTCTGCGTCGCCGCCGGCGGCCCAGCCGCCCGGGCCCGCCCGGCCCGCTTCGTCGCGCCCGGCGCCCGGCCCGCCCCCAGCCCGTCAGCCGCGGACCGGCTGGCTGCCGGCAACACCACACGCCGCCGCGCCGGGCGATCCGGCCGACCCGGACGACGAGCCCGCCACGCCGCCGATCGGGCGCCGGATGCCACCCCGGCCCCCGGCGACGCCACCGCCAGTGCTGGCACCGCCCAGCCGGCCCGGCGACCGCGCGGCGCCGGGTGCCGCGGCACCGGCCCATCCGCCGCTGGCACCCGAGCCGCCGAGACCGGCGGCGCGCGGCCAGGCCACCCGCACGGCCGAGCCCTCGGCGCAGCCCGCTCCTGGGCCGTGGACCATCCCGCCGCCCGCCCGGTCGCGCCCGACCGCGCCGACCGAACCGGCCCGACCGACCGAACCACCGAGGTTCACAGAGCCCCCCCGGCTCGCCAAGCCGGCGCCGGCTGACGGGCGGTCCCGGCCTGCCGGACCGGGTGCACCCAGCCAGCCCGGCGCCTGGACTCCACCGCCCGCGGCCTCGGCCGAGCCGGATCACCCGGTGGCGGAGCCCGGACACTCGACGCTCCCGGCCGTCCCCGGCTCCGCCGTCGCCCGGCGGTTCGCGCTGCCCGCGGTCACGGACGACGACTGGGACTGGGACGACGAGGACGGCCTCGCGGACTGGGACGAGATCCCGCTGCGGGAGTCGCTGCCCGACCGGGCCGCGGTCGACCTGCCCGGCTCGTGGCGGATCGGGATCACCTCCGCGTTCCCGTACTCGGGGACGACGACCCTCGTCGGCATCCTCGGGCTCGTACTGGCCGGTGCCCGCGGCGAGTCGGTGCTCGCCCTCGATCTGTGCCCGTCCGTGTGGCCAGACGAGGAGCCTGAGGAACCCCGCGGGGATCCGCTGTGCCCGCGGGTCGGACTGGCCGGCGACGTCACGGTCGCCGACGTCGCCCGCCGGCGGGACGGCGCGGCCGCCGGCCTGCGTGCGCTGCTGCGCTCCTCCGGTGATGGCACACCGGCGCTGGAGGTGGTGCCGTTGAGCCGGAGCCAGGCGCCCGGGGGCGGCGCGGCGGTGGTCCCGGCGGATGACACCGTGACACCCGGGATGCTGCGAACCGCACTCGGCCAGCTGACCCGCGCCTACCCATTGGTGTTGGTGGACGCGCCCGTCGCCGCACCGCTGTCGCCGACCGCGCTGCGGGCCGCCGACCTCATCGTCGTCGTCAGCCTCGCCGCTCCGGCCGACCTGGACCGCACCGCCGCCGCGCTGCGTGATCCGGCCGCCCCGCTCCTGCCCGTCGACAAGGACGGCCGCCGACCGCCGGTGATCGTCGCCGTCGTCTCACCGCGGCGGGGCCGCTGGTCACCGCGTACCCGGGCGGCCGCCGGCCGGCTGGCGCGGCAAGTCGACAGCGTCGTGAGGATTCCGTACGAAAGCCGGCTGGACCCGAGCAAGCGTGCGCCAATTCGCATCCCGAGGCTGCGCGCGAGTACTCGCCGGTCGTATCTGCGGCTCGGTGTGGCAGTGGTGGAGTCCCTGCTTCGGCTTGCCGCCGAAGAAACGGTCAAGACACACGCAACGGCAGCCGACGCGACTCGCGGGAGCACTCCGGAAACGCTCCGGACACCCGTCGTATGATTCGCCAGACCTGCGGTCTCCGGGCCGTAGTAGGGCGAAGTGCCCATGGGAAGGGACTACGATGATCGTCGACGCCGCGTCCGCGCGGGCGACAGTGCTGCTCGCGTCGGTTCAGGTCAAGCCAGATGAGACGAAGGCACCAGGAATCAACGCGCTGAAAGACCTGGTCAACGGCCTGGCGGCCTATGCCATCATCGCCGCGGTCGCGGCTGTGCTGCTCGGCGGCATCGCCTGGGCACTCGGCGAACGGATGGGCCTGGACCGGGCGTCGTCCATGGGCAAGAGCGGGGTGCTCGCCGGGTTCGGCCTGGCATTCCTGGTCGGCGCGGCCGCAGCGCTCGTCAACTTCTTCCTCGCGACCGGCAGCACCGCGTCCTCCGGGACACCGAAGGCTGGCCCCACGAACGGCATGCGACCACCCGCCATCGTCCGAACCGTGGACGACCCCGCCGTGGTCCATGACGAACCTTCCGCATCCTCCTGAGACGTTCTCCGGGTACCGGCGGGCCGGTATTGGGATGATGTCCCTGCCGTCAGGGAGGGGAAGTACGTGGTTAGCGTCACGGGGTGGGCCGCCAGGCGACTGGCCCTGGTAGCCGCGGGGACGTGTCTCGCGACACTCGTGGTCGGCGTTCCCGTTGGCATCGCCATCGGTTACTACACCCTCGGCCGTTCATCCCAGAATCAGAGCCGAGGGAACAGCGCCCTGCCAGGTGCCACCTCCCAGCCGTCGCCACCGGCGACCGTCGTGACCGTGGTGCCGTCGGCGACTTCTGACGGCGCCGACAATACCGCCGGACCCGTCGGCGCCCTGCCAGGCGCGCCGAGCCGGGTCAACGAGTTCGGCATCCCCGTCGGCTATCCCCACACCGAGCCCGGCGCCATCAGCGCCTGCGGCAACTACGTCTCGGCCTACAGCGACGTCCGCAACCGCGAACCAACCCGCATCAAGGCTGTTCTTGGTTCGATCGCAACCGACAGCGCCAGCAAGTCGATTAGCGATCAGATAATTAAGGCCGACGACACTAATACCAAGACTGCGGGTGCAAATTCAATTTCCGATCCGAGATTGAATTTTAATCTCAGAGTTGTCGGGTTCAGCGCAAAATCATCAACAGCTAATTCGGCGACCATATCGATCTGGTCGGTCGGTGGAATTGGAATGTACGCAAGCAACGACGCGACGACCGCTCCACGCGAGGTGTGGGGATCCGATGACTGTACTGTAACGTGGACGACCGGGGATTGGAAGCTTTCCGCCGCAACCGACGGCCCTGATGGACCATCGATCACCCAACGGCCGGGGGAAGATTTTCGTCGTTTCTTTTACATCGGGGGTCCCTCCGCATGACCATGATCCCGTCGCAATCACAGCCCCTCGCTATTGGATTCGATCCGGTCGCACCATTGAAAGACGCAATTACCGGGACTGCGGATTCTTTTCTGAGTTCTATTGGTACAGCGTTCTGTAACATGGCGGCGGATCTTTCGTCGTCGGTGTTCAGTTTCGCGGCGCAGAAGACGGCCGTTGACCTGCGGGCCGACTACGTGGTGAAGAACTACAACATCGTGTTCGGCGTCTCGGTGCTGGTCGTCACCGGCCTTTTCCTGTGCGCGTGCATCATGGGCGCGGTACGCGGCGACCCCCACATCTTCGCCCGGGCGGCCGCGGCGACCGGAACCGCGATTCTGGGCTCGTTCATCGCGCTGACGCTCCTACAGATGGTGCTTACCGCGTCCGACGGCATGGCGGACGCCTTCGGAGACGGACAGCCGCTCGGCGCGAGCCTGGTCGGGCAGCTCAGATCCCTGCCAGAACAGGGAAACTTCGCACTGGACATGGTGCTGTCCCTACTGGTGGCGTTGTTCTCGTTCGCCCTGTTCGTCGTTCTTTATATCCGTAAGGTCGCGATCATCGCGATGGCCGTGTTCATCCCGCTCTACCTGGCGGGCCAGCCGTCGATGTCGACCAGCGCGTGGATGAAGCGGGCCACCGAGTTCCTGATCGCGTTGATCTTCGCCAAGCCGGTGATCTATGCGATCTTCACGCTGGGCGCGGGAATGGCCAGCGACAACACCGGCTCGGCCGCCGACCAGACGCTGACGATTCTCGGCGGCGTGGTCGTGATGATCGCCGCCGTCTTCTCGCCGTTCCTTCTCGTACAGCTGTTCGGCTTCGCCGACGTCCATCTGATGCGCGCGGTCGGCAGCGCGGGCCGGCGCGGCGCCGCCTCGTTCGGCCAGGGCGCTGGCGCCCTGCTCGGCTCCACCTCCCGGGACACCTTCCGCGGCATCGGCGCCCGGCTGCAGACCCGCAACCGAGGCGTCCTCGGCGACGCCATCCCGGCCGGCGTGTCCGCCGGTGGCGGCGGTGGCTCGGCTCGTCCGGCCGTCCGCGCCGGACGCCCTGGAGCGGCTCGGCCCGGCACCGTACGCCCGGGGGTCGGCGGCCGTCCTCGCGTCGGACGTCCAGCCATCGCGGCCAGCACGGGCGGGGTCGGCGCGGGAACCAGCGCCGTGCGCGGCCGCACGGCCCTTCCCGCGCGGGCCCCGGCGGCCCGGATGCCCGCCCGCGTCAGTGCACCTCGCGCAACCACCCAGGCGGCCGTCACGTCCCACACCGCGGCCCCGGCGGCCCGCGCGACCCCGGCCGCGCGCCTACCGGTGGCGCCCCCGACCAGGCCGCGGGTGCCCGGCGGAACCAGCCATGGCGGCGGCTGACCGCCGCGCCACCGCCGGGCGCCGGCCGACGAGCGTTCCAGGGCGCGCCCGGCCGGTCCCACCGGCCCGGGGCGGACCCGCGGCGACGCGTCCGGGCCGCTCGGCGACCGGCCGGTCGCCCGCAGCGTTGGGCTGGCAGCGTTGCTCTACTAGGACTGCGTTGGAATAGGGGTCATGGTCGCGGAACGCAGTTATCGGTTCGGCCCGCTGGAACGCGGCGGGATCCTGCTCGGCCTGCGCTGGCCACAGCTCGGCCTGCTGGTCGGGGTGATGGTCTGCGTCATCGGCGCGCTGCGCTCACCGGTGCTGCTGGCGCCGGCCTGGCTGCTGGTCGCGGTGGCACTGGGTTTCGTGGCGTTCGTCCGGGTCGAGGACCGTAGTCTCGACCAGTGGGTGCCGATTCTGTTCGGCTACACGATGCAGAAGGTGACGGGCGAGACAGTGTTCCGTGGCGGCGTGTTCCGGCTCAGGCCGGACGAGGACCAGATCACGAGGACGGTGCTGCCCGGACCCCTGGCGAGCCTCGTCATGCTGTCGGTGCCGGTCGGGAACGGCCGCTACGTGGCCGTCGTCAAGGACACCGGCAAGCAGACCTACACGGCGGTCCTGCAGGTCCAGGGCAGCCAGTTCGCGCTGCTGGAGTCGGGTGACCAGCAGGCCAGAGTGGACGCCTGGGGCGAGCTGCTCGCCGGGCTGACGTCCGGCGGCGGGCGGCTGGCCCGGATCCAGTGGCTGGAGCGCACCCTGCCCGACTCGGGCGACCAGTTGCAGCGGCACTGGCGGGTCCGTGGGCACCACGACGACTCGTGGGCAGCGCAGGCCTACCAGGAGGTGATCGACGCGGCCGGTCCGGTGGCACAGAGGCACGAGACCTTCCTGTCGTTCCAGCTGCGGGCCAGGGACGCCCGAAGGGCGATCCAACGGGCCGGCGGCGGCGACCGGGCCGCCTGCGCGGTGCTGCTCGGCGAGCTGCGCACGATGGAGGCCGCCCTCGCCAGGGCTTCCATCAGCACCGTGGGCTGGCTGCCGCCGCGGGCCCTCGCGGCCGTCATCCGCACCACCTACGACCCGTACTCGGTCGACATGATCGACGCCCGCGGTGGCGCGTCCACCGACCTGGCCGGTGGCCTGAAGGGCCTGCCGTCCGGGATCGACCCGGCCGTCGCCGGCCCGGTCCGCGCGGTCGCGGCCTGGGACCACTACCGAACCGACTCGGGCTTCCACACCACGTACTGGATCAACGGCTGGCCTCGGGTGCCGTCGCCGGCCGCGTTCCTCGCCCCGCTGCTGATGGAGACGACCTGCCGGCGCACGGTCTCGCTGGTGGTCGAGCCGCTGCCGGGCCGCAAGGCCGAGAAGGCGGTCAACCGCCGCCGGATGGCGCACCTCGGCGAACAGCAGATGCGAGACAAGATCGGAAAGGTGACGACCCAGCGGGACGCCACCGAGGCGGACGAGGTGGAGCGCCGCGAGCAGGAGCTGGTCGCCGGCTTCGGCGCGTTCCGCTTCCACGGCTTCGTGACGGTGTCCGCGGACGACCTGGACAGCCTCGCCGACGCCTGCGGCGAGGCGGAGACGCTGGCCTCGCGCAGCCGGCTGGAGATGGTGCGCCTGGTGGGCGAGCAGGACCAGGGCTTCAACGTCGGCGCGCTGCCGCTCGCAGTGGGCGTCTCGTGACCGCGCAGGACCCGCCTGACCCGGCCACGACCACCGGCCCGTATGCGGCCGCCGGGGACGCCGGCCCGTACCTGGCCGCCGGGGACGCCGGCCCGTACCTGGCCGCCGGGGACGCCGGCCCGTACCTGGCCGCCGGGGACTCAGACCCGTACGTGCCCGCGGTCCACGAGCCCGGCCACCAGAACCTGACGCCCAACGGCTACGGCGACGCCCAGGACGTCGACGACGACTACCCGGACGACCAGTACACCGACGCCGACTACCAGCTCGGCCCCGCCGACCAGGGCGAGCCTGGCGGCTATGGCGTCGTCGTGCGCCAGGACGACCTGACGGTCGACGGCCGGCCGGTCGCGGCCCCGGCCGCCCGCGTGCCGGTCCGCCCACCGGACTACGACCCGGGCCGGGACGCCGGCGGCTACGTCGACGACCTTGGCGGCCGCGGCCGGCGGGCGGGCGGGCCGGCCCGAGGCTCGGCCCGGTCCGGTCGCCGGGCGCAGAAGTCGGCCGCGGCGGCCGAGCGCGCGGCGGCCCGGCGGGCCCAGTCCACGGCGCGCCGAGGGGCTCAGCCATCCCAGCCGCACGGCCCGTTCCGCGGCCAGACCTTCCACAAGCTGCGGCTGCCGGCGCACATGGAGACGACGGCGCAGATCGCCGGGATCTACCCGTTCGTCGTCGACTCCGGCCTGGACGCGCCGGGCATGTTCATCGGCAGGCACGTCTGGTCCGGCAACTCGTTCGTGTTCGACGTCTTCGAGCTCTACCGCCAGCAGGTCATCGAGAACCCGAACTTCGCGGTGTTCGGCGCGGTCGGTTCGCGCAAGTCGTCCCTGTTGAAGACGCTGATGTCACGCGGCGCCGCGTTCGGGTACCAGGCCGCGGTCCCGTGCGACCCGAAGGGCGAGTACACCCGGCTGGCCCGCCGGCTCGGCTGCGAGCCGACCTACATCGGCCCGGGCATGTCGACCCGGCTGAACCCGCTGGACGCGCCACCGCGGCCGCGTGGCATCCATGACCATGACTGGGCCCGTGAGGTGAAGCGCGCCCGGTCGTCGCTGCTCGCGTCGCTGATCGAGACGGCCAAGGGCGTGCCGCTCACCCCGCCCGAGCACACCGCGATCGACCTGGCCCTCGACGTCGTCTCCCGGCAGATCACCGGCGCGACCACCGACCGCTGGGCGACGCCCCTGCTGGGGCAGGTCCTCGACGCGATGACCGAGCCGGCCGAGGCGGACTGCACCGGCCTGCCGATGACCGCCGTCGAGCTGCGCGACGCCTCCCGGGACGCGACCCTCACCCTGCGCAGGCTGACGACCGGCGCCCTGGGTGGGCTGTTCGACGGCCCGACGACGTCGCCGCTGGACTTCGACAAGCCGATCGCGGTGCTGAACCTGGAGCGGGTCCAGGGCTCCGACGAGATGATCGCGCTGATCATGACCTGCGCGCAGGGCTGGATGGAGGCCGCGCTGATGCGCCAGGACGGCGTCCAGCGCTACGTGGTCTACGACGAGTGCTGGCGGCTGATGCGCTTCGCCGGCCTGGTCCGACGCCTGTCCGCGCAGCAGAAGCTCGCCCGGCAGTGGGGCTGCGCGAACGCGATCGTCGCCCACCGGATCTCCGACCTGCTCTCCGCCTCGCCCGACTCGGTGGAGATCGCCAAGGGCCTGCTGGCCGAGACGTCGACCCGCATCCTCTACAAGCAGGCCACCGACCAGGTGGCCGCGACCCAGGAGGCGCTCGGGCTGACCGACGTCGCCGCCGACCTGCTCCCCCGGCTCGACCCGGGCTTCGCGCTCTGGCTGATCGGCCAGCGGGCCTTCTACGTCGAGCACGTCGTCGGCGACATGGAGATCCCGGTCGTTCTCAACGGCTCGAAGATGCACGGCGAGGTCGACGACATCAACCTCACCCCCGAGGACCTCGACCCGCGCGAGCTGGACCCGCCGGGCATGGGCCCCGAGGACTTCGCCGGCCACTGGGAGCCGGCGATCCTCGACGAGGCCGCCGACGCCGAGCTGGAGGACGGCTTCGACGTCTCGGCCTACCGCGACGACGAGGAGCCCGACGGCACCGGAGTCCGCGTCCCGCCCGGCTACCAGAGCTACTAGCGCCGGCAGCCGGCCGCGGCGAACCGCGGCCGGTGGACTGTCAGAGCTGCTCGCGGCGACGCAGGCCGCGCAGCTTGGCCAGCGCGGACCAGGTGGGCGGCGGGCCGGCGACCTCGTAGGCGGGCAGCGCCCGCTGGGCGACGTCGACCAGCATCGCGACGTCCAGCGGGCGCAGCACCACTCCGGCGGACAGCACGTACTCGGCGACGCCCGCGGCCGGCAGCAGCAGCACGCCGTCGACGAGGGCGAGCCCGCCGGGCACGTCGGCCCGGGCGAACGCGAGCACCGTCTGCGCCTGCAGCTGCCAGCCGTCGGGCAGTTCGGCGAGCAGCGCGCCACTGACCTGCTCACCCGTCCAGGCGACCAGGCCGAGCCGGGCGCGCAAGGGCGCCTTGCCGGCCCACACGCCGCCGCCGCTGGAACGCACCGGCCCGCGGTGCGCGTCGGTCTCGATCACCCAGACTCCGGACGCGCCGATGATCAGGTGGTCGATGTTGCCGGCCGAGTCCGCGGTGGACCGGTCGTGCAGGACGGTGTACCCGGCGCGGTTCAGCCGGTCGAGAACCCGGGCGGTGCGCCGCTCGGCGCCCGCGTCCCGCCGCCAGGCCTCGATCTCCGGCGGGATCCGGAAGAACCGGGTGGCCGCCACCACGAGGACGAGAAGTGCGGCGGCGACGCCCGAGCGCACCAGGACCGCCGCCGCCCCGTGCAGCGAGATCCCGATCAGCACGACGACCAGCGCGGCCCCGAGCGCGGCCGAACCGGCGATGATCGCGGCTCGGACCCGCCTGTCGTCCCGTTCGGCCACGTAGAGCGCCCGGCGCCGCCGGTACTCCGCCATGGCCGACCGGCCAGGAGCCGTCCGGTCCAGCCCCGCGCTCAACCGCCACCACCTTCCAGCACCACGTGCCACGATTCTGCCGCGAGGCGGTCACCACGTGCTATCGGCAGTTCCTGGTCCGATGACCAGCATTCCATCGAATCCTCACGGTAAGCCAAGGGTGGCACACGTATTGCACACTGGTTGACCAGCAGTCCCGCTTGACCTGGTTCGCGGGCTCGAACGTCCCGTCCGGTCGGCCCAAAAGCCAGGCTCCGCCGGTTTATCCGCCCCGGTCCGGGTGTATCGAGCCGGGGGTGAGCGGGCCGCCCGCCACGCCGGGTACCTGGCGACCGGCGGGCGGTCGCGCTCCCGCGTCCGACGTGGAAGGTTCCGAACCGTGCCCCGAACGCCAGCTCCCGCCCGTGTCAGCGCGGCGGGACCGGTCCCGGGAGGAATTCATGCCACCCCGTCCGATCTCGGCGCCCTCCGCCGCGCCGGCGAGCACGCGGCCGATGCCCACGCCCGGCCGGCCCACGACCGCGCCCCCTGGCGTGGCGACCCGGCCCGCCGGGCCGTCCAGGCTCACGACCAGGCGCCCGACCGGGCCACGCGGTCCCCGGCACCGCTCGCTCGCCGGCCTGACCGTCGACGACGTGCTGCGGTTCGCGGCCGGCTGCCTGCCGGCCCGGCCGGGGCCGCGATCCGTCGGCGTCGAGACGGAGTGGCTGGTCGTCGACCGGGCCGCGAGCGACGCGCCGGTGCCCCCGGAGCGGACGTCGGCGGCGCTGGCCACCCTCCTCGCCACCGGGTGTGGTGGCGCCGCCGTGGCCGGGCCTAGCTCTACCGCGCCCGACGGGCCGGGAGCCGCGCTGAACGTGACCGGTGCCGTGCTGAACGTGACCGGTGCCGTGCTGGCCGGCGGCAGCCGGCTCACGTTCGAGCCGGGAGGGCAGCTGGAGCTGTCGGGCCCGCCACTGCCACTGTCGGCCGCGCTGGACGCGGTACGGGCGGATCTGGCCCAGGTTCGGGCCGCCCTCGCCGACGCCGGCCTGGCCCTGGCCGGGCTCGGGCTCGACCCGCTTCGCCCGCCGACCCGATGGCTCACCGACGACCGCTACGCCTCGATGGCTGGCTACTGGGCGGCCAGCGGCCATGACGCCGGCCGGATCATGATGTGCTCCAGCGCGTCCGTGCAGGTCAACCTGGATGCGGGGGCCGACCCGACCGACATCGTCCGCCGCTGGCGGCTCGCCCACCGGCTGCGGCCGGTGCTGGTCGCGATGTTCGCCGCGTCGCCGGCCCGGCTGGGCACGCTGACCGGCTTCGGCTCGGCCCGGACCCGGATGTGGGAGTCGCTCGACCCGACCAGGACGGTCCAGGTCGGCCCCATGCAGGTGGCCGCGGCCGACCTCGCCGACCGTTGGGCGGACTACCTGCTCGCGGCCCGCCTGATGATGATCGACGTCGGGCCGGACGCCGATCGAGAGGCCGGCGCCTCGGCCGGCTGGGGACCCGGCAATGGGCCTGGCTCCCGCACCGGTCCGAGCCGCCAGCCGCGGCTGGTCGCCGTGCGGGACGGCACGACGTTCGGCGACTGGCTGCGCGGCGCCGGCCCGACGGACCGTCCGCCGGCCTACGAGGACCTGGTGCTGCACTCGACCACGATCTTCCCGCCGGTCCGCCCCCGCGGCTGGCTGGAGATCCGCTACCTGGACGCGCAGCCGGGCGACGGCTGGCTGGTGCCCGTAGCCGTGACCACTGCGCTACTGGACGACCCGGTCGCCGCCGCCGGGGCGCTGGCCGCCTGCCGCGGGGCCGACGAAGGCTGGCGGCAGGCCAGCGCCTTCGGCCTGCGCGACGACGCGCTGCGCCGGGCCGCCCTCAGCTGTGTCGACCTCGCGCAGGACGCTCTGGTCCGCCTGGGCGCCGACGAGAGCACTCGCGCGGCCGTGGCCCGGTTCCGGGACCGCTACCCGGCTCGCGGCCGCACCCCGGCCGACGACCTGGCCGACCGCTTCACCCAGGTGGGCCCCGCAGGCCTGCTGCGCGACCAGTTCCGCTGAGGAACCGGCGGCTCGGCGCCGAGATCGGTCTCTGTCAACTTTCCAGAATCTGGTCACATCAAGGATGAAGCAGAAGTTCGCGGTGTTTAGCTGATCACGGGCGTCCGTAGGGCGGTGGATGCCCGAAGCGGACCCGCGACCGGTCGAGAGCCACGAAAAGACCCCCTGGCGACCAGCAGGCAGGACCGGTCCCTGTCGGACGGAGATGCAGATGGCGGGATCGGCGGCGTCGCCACGCCGTGGACCAACGACGGCCGAACCAGCGGCCGCTGCTCAGACAACGGGCTTCCCCGCCGGACCGACCGCCGGCGGATTCCACCCGGCGCCCGTACCGGCCGACCCCGCTGGATGGGCCGAGGCCCTCGATCGCAGCCGGCGCCGGACGCTGACGTATACGGACCTCGACGACGCCCTGCTCGTGCGCCAGCACTCCCCCTTGATGTCGCCGCTGGTCTGGGACCTGGCGCACATCGGCAACTACGAGGAGCTCTGGCTGCTTCGCGCGCTGACCGGCGCCGACCCGGTCCTGCCGGGCATCGACGACCTGTACGACGCCTTCCGCCACCCGCGGGCCGACCGGCCGGCTCTCCCGCTGCTGCCCCCGGACCGCGCGCGTGGCTACATCGCCGACGTCCGCGCCCGGGTCCTGGACGCCATGGCCACCCTGGCCCCCCGTGCCCTCGACGGAGGCGTCACCGTCCCGGGCCCACCCACCGGCGAGCGGGAGGATCAGGTCACGCGCCTGCTGACGGGCGGGTTCGTCTACGGCATGGTCGTCCAGCACGAGCACCAGCACGACGAGACGCTGCTCGCGACGCTGCAGCTGGCGACCGCGACCCTGGCCCAGCCGGACCCAGGCCCGCTGGTCGACGAGGGCGTGGAGCTGCCTGCCGGCCGGCCGGCCGGCGGTGAGGTCCTCGTACCCGCCGGGCCGTTCACGATGGGCACCAGCACCGACCCATGGGCCTACGACAACGAGCGCCCGGCCCACCGGGTCGTCGTACCGGCCTTCCGGATCGACCGGCTACCCGTCTCGAACCGGGCGCATCTGGCGTTCCTCGACGACGGCGGCTACGACGACGAACGGCTCTGGTCACCGGCTGGCTGGGCGTGGCGATGCCGCGAGCGGCTGGAAGCCCCGCTGTTCTGGCGCCGCGACGGCGCGGGCGGCTGGTCGCGCCGCCGGTTCGGCCGGGACGAGGCGCTCCCGCTCGACGAGCCGGTGCAGCACGTCTGCTGGTACGAGGCCGAGGCGCACGCCCGTTGGGCCGGGCGGCGGCTGCCGACCGAGGCCGAGTGGGAGAAGGCGTGCGCCCACGACCCGGCGTCCGGCCGGTCGCGTCGCTTCCCGTGGGGCGACGAACCGCCGACGGCGGCGCACGCGAACCTGGGCCATCGCGCCGCCCGGCCGGCGCCCCTCGGCGCCTACCCGGCCGGCGCGAGCGCGAGCGGAGTCGAGCAGCTCATCGGCGACGTCTGGGAGTGGACGGCGAGCGGCTTCACCGCGTACCCGGGCTTCGCCTCCTTCCCGTACCGGGAGTACAGCGAGGTCTTCTTCCGTGGCCCCGGCGAAGCCGGCGGGGCCGACTCCGACCCGGACCAACAGTTCAAGAGCTACCGGGTGCTGCGAGGGGGCTCCTGGGCCGCCGACCCGAGCGCGGCCAGGGCCACGTTCCGCAACTGGGATCACCCGATCCGCCGGCAGATCTTCGCCGGCTTCCGACTGGCCCGGGACGCGGACTGACCGACCAGCTGTCCACGCCGATCCGGGTGGTCCGGTCTGGACGCGCCCCGGAGGCGCCTCGTACCCGTGCCGAGTGAAGGGCCGACCACATGTGCAGACACCTCGCCTGGCTCGGTGTTGACCGCACCCTCGACGAGCTGCTCCTCGCCCGGCCGTCCGGGCTGTTGCAACAGTCCTGGGCGCCTCGCCAGCAGCGATACGGCCGGGTCAACGCCGACGGGTTCGGGGTCGGCTGGTACGCGCCGGGCTCCCGGCCCGCGCCGGCCCGCTACCGCAGGGCTGTGCCGATGTGGACCGACGCCTCCTTCGCGTCGTTCGCCGGCGTGGTCGCCTCGGGCTGCGTCCTCGCCGCGGTACGCGACGCGACCGTGGGCATGCCGATCGAGGAGAGCTCGACCGCGCCCTTCACCCACGGACCGCTGCTGCTGAGCCACAACGGCCGAGTGAGCGTCGACGTCCTGCTCGGCCTGCTGGCCGGGAGGCCGGACGCCCCGGCACCGGACTCGCGGTGCGACTCGGCGCTGCTGGCCGCGCTGGTGTGGGAACGGACGCTGGCCGGAGCCGGGCTGGCGGAGGCGGTGGCGGAGGTGGTGACGACGGTCGGCGAGAAGGCGTCCGCGCGGGCGGCGAGCCGGGCGGCGAGCCGGGCGGCGGCGGACGCCGGCCAGCAGCCGGCGAGCCGGCTCAACCTCCTCGTCACCGACGGGCGGCAGGTGGTCGCGACGACCTGGAACGACACGCTCTGGTATCGGGTCACCCAGGCCGGAGTGCTGGTCGCCAGCGAGCCGGACGACGACGCCCCCACAGCCCCCGTCCCGCGGCAGAGCCGCGATGACGCGGTACTCGCGTGGCCGGGCCCAGACGGCGCCGAATCCGGCAGCGAAGGGCACCCTGCGACCGAAGGGCACTCAGCGACCGAAGGGCACTCAGCGACCGAAGGGCACTCAGACAGCGGAACGGACGTCTGGGTGGAAGTCCCGAACCACCGCCTGCTCGTAGCCGACACACGCAAAGTAACTGTAAGTAATTTGATCTCGCAGGACGATTACTCTGGGTTCACTACCTGACGGAGGGCGTCCGTATGACTTCGAGGACACCGACACCGGGGGCGGACACGGTCCAGTCCCCGGACGCGGTCATCTCTGGCCAAGAACGGGCCGCGCACACCCCTGGCCAGGAGCAGGCCGCGCACACCGCCAGCCAGGGGCGGGCCACGCGCACTCCTACTCCGGCCGATGTGGCCGCCCTGTTGAAGGCCCGCGGCGGTATGACGATCGAGCGACACCTGACCGATGCGCAGCGGACGGCGGCACTCGCGGCGGACGTCCGCCGCGGCCTGGCCGCCACGCCCAAGGAACTCCCACCCACCTGGTTCTACGACGCCACGGGCAGCATGCTGTTCGGCAAGATCACCGAGCTTCCGGAGTACTACCAGACCAGGGCCGAGCGGGCGGTCCTCGCCGCGCACGCGGCGCAGCTGGCCGCCGAGCTCGAGACCGCGGTCCCGGGCGGCGTCGACACCCTGGTGGAGCTGGGCTCGGGGGCCTCGGAGAAGACGCGCCTGCTGCTGGCCGGGCTCGCCGGCGCCGGTCGCCTGCGGCGGTTCATCCCGTTCGACGTCGATGCCGAGGCGCTCTCCCGCGCCGGCGCCGCCGCCCGCGCCGCCCACCCGGGGCTCGCGGTGCACGCCGTCGTCGGCGACTTCCGCCAGCATCTGGGCCTGCTGCCCGCCCAGCCAGCCGGCGGGACCCTCGTGGCGTTCCTCGGGGGCACGATCGGTAACCTGCGCCCGCCCGAGCGGGCGGCGCTGCTGACCGAGCTGCGTTCCGGGCGCGACCAGGCGAACGGGTCCCGGGGGCACGGCGGCCGGGCCCAGGCCCTGCTGCTCGGCACCGACCTGGTCAAGGAGCCGGCCCGCCTGGTCGCCGCCTACGACGACAGCGCCGGGGTGACCGCGGCCTTCAACCGCAACCTGCTGACCGTGCTCAACCGGGAGCTGGGCGCGGACTTCGACCTGCGCGGATTCGCCCACGTCGCCCGCTGGGACGCGGCGAACAGGTGGGTCGAGATGCGGCTGCGCGCGGTCAAGGCGCAGACGGTGAAGGTGACGGCCCTCGACCTGACCGTCGAGTTCGCCGAGGGCGAGGAGATCCGCACCGAGATCAGCGCCAAGTTCGACCGTGCGACGGTCGAGCGCGAGCTCGGTGCCGCCGGTTGGCGCCTCGCCCAGTGGTGGACCGGCCCCGACGGCGACTTCGCCCTCTCACTCGCCGTCGCCGCCTAGCCCGGTCAGAACGGCCAAGCCCGGTCCGCGACCAGTGGTCACGGACCGGGCTTCGTCCGTCAGGCCACCCTGCGGCGAAACCGCCGGGACGGCGCCGGGCGTCAGCCGCCGAGCAGGCTGATGTCCCGGGCGGCGCCCGTCGCGGCCGACGTCGCCATGGCGGCGTAGGCGCGCAGCGCGGCGGAGACCGTGCGCTCACGGTTCACGGGGCGATAGCCGTGGCCCGCCTCCAGCTCGGCGCGGCGGGCGGCGAGCTCGGCTTCGGGAACCATCAGCTCGATCCGCCGGGCGGGGATGTCGATCTCGATCCGGTCGCCGTCGCGGACCAGCGCGATCGTGCCGCCGTGCGCCGCCTCCGGCGAGACATGCCCGATCGACAGGCCCGAGCTGCCACCGGAGAACCGCCCGTCGGTGATCAGCGCGCACTTCGGCCCGAGGCCGCGGCCCTTCAGGTAGGCGGTCGGGTAGAGCATCTCCTGCATACCCGGGCCGCCGCGCGGCCCCTCGTAGCGGACGACGACCACGTCACCCGGCTTGACCCGGTTGCCGAGGATCGCCTCGACGGCCTCCTCCTGGCTTTCGACGACGATCGCCGGACCGGCGAACACCCACTGGTCCTCCGGGACGCCGGCGGTCTTGACCACCGCGCCGTCGTCGGCCAGGTTGCCGTGCAGCACGGCCAGGCCACCCTCGGCCGAGTAGGCGTGCTCGACGGACCGGATACAGCCGTTCTCGGCGTCGGTATCGAGGGTGTCCCAGCGGTTGGTCGAGCTGAACGGCTCGACGGTGCGCACCCCGCCCGGCGCGGCGTGGAACAGCTCGACGGCGTCCGGCGCCGGGCTCGCGGCGCGGATGTCCCACCGGTCCAGGTGCTCCCGCAGGCTGGCCGAGTGCACGCTGTGCACGCCGCGGTCAAGCAGCCCGGCCCGGTCCAGCTCGCCGAGGATCGCCGGGATGCCACCAGCGCGGTGCACGTCCTCCATGTAGTACTTCGTCGAGCTCGGCGCGACCTTGCACAGGTTCGGCACCCGGCGGGAGATCTCGTCGATGTCGTGCAGGGTGACCGGCACCTCGGACTCGACCGCGGCGGCGAGCAGGTGCAGCACCGTGTTCGTCGAGCCGCCCATCGCGACGTCGACGGCGAACGCGTTGCGGAACGCGGCGGCGGTCGCGATCGAGCGCGGCAGCACGCCCTCGTCGTCCTTCTCGTAGTACCGGCGGGCCAGGTCGACGACGAGCCGCCCGGCCTCGACGAACAGCTCCCTGCGGGCCGCGGCGGTCGCCAGCGTCGAGCCGTTGCCCGGCAGCGAGAGGCCGATCGCCTCGGTCAGGCAGTTCATCGAGTTCGCCGTGAACATGCCGGAGCAGGACCCACAGGTCGGGCAGGCGGACCGCTCGATGATCCCGAGGTCGGCGTCGGAGACAGCCGGGTTGACGGCGGCCGACATCGCGTCGATCAGGTCGAGCCGGGAGTGCACGGTGCCGTTCTGGACCACCGCGTTGCCGGACTCCATAGCCCCGCCGGAGACGAACACGGTCGGGATGTTCAGGCGCAGCGCGGCCAGCAGCATGCCCGGCGTGATCTTGTCGCAGTTGGAGATGCAGACCAGCGCGTCCGCGCAGTGCGCGTTGACCATGTACTCGACGCTGTCGGCGATGATCTCCCGCGACGGCAGCGAGTAGAGCATGCCGCCGTGGCCCATCGCGATGCCGTCGTCGACGGCGATCGTGTTGAACTCACGCCCGACGCCGCCGGCGGCCGCGATCGAGTCGCCGACCAGCTGGCCCAGGTCCTTCAGGTGCACATGACCGGGGACGAACTGGGTGAAGCTGTTGGCGATCGCCACGATCGGCTTGCCGAAGTCGTCCTCGGTCATTCCGGTCGCCCGCCAGAGCGCGCGGGCACCGGCCATGTTCCGGCCATGGGTGGTCGTACGGGAACGCAGTGCGGGCATCTTCGTAACCTCTCCGACCTTCGACGGCGGTACGAACGCGGGGCGGGCTCCACAGCGGGCGCGGGTTCGCGCGGGCCAGGTCGCCGCACTCGCGGACGGACGCGCACCTGCCTCGGAGGGTTCACCGGCGCGAGGCCGCCAGTACGCGTGGGCGCTCGCCTCGGTCCGGCGGCGCGCTGCCCACCAGCGTATCCGCTGCCCCGGGCGGCCTCTGTGGCCGGCCTCACCCTGACGGCCAGCCTCCGGACACGAGTCGGACGTGCGGCTCGTAGCAACGTCGACACCCACGACCAGCGGGTATGACGGCGAGCCGTCGGGGCGGCCGCGCGGGAGAGATCAGCTCGGTTGCCAGAGCCGGACGGTGTTGTCGCCCGCCGTGGCGAGGGTCTCGGTCGTCGGGGAGAAGGCCAGCGCGCGGACGGTGCCAACGTGGCCGGTGGCCAGCGGCCCGAGCGGTTGCGGGGTACCGAGGCCCTCGATCATCCACAGCTGGACGGCGGCGCCGATGCCACCCGCGGCGGCCAGCGTGCGGCCGTCCGCGCTGAGAGCGACCGAACGGATCTGCCCGTTGCCCCTGCTGGTGACCTGGGCCAGCGGGTACGGCTGGGCCGGCTCGGCCACATCCCAGAGGTGGACGGCGCCGAAGCCGGCGCCGGCCACCAGTATCCGTCCGTCGGGCGAGAACGCGAGAGCCTGCACCTGCCAGCGGTGACCGGCCAGCGGAGGGCCCACCGGGCGCGGGACCGTCGCGGTCAGGTCCCACAGGAGCGCGGTGTGGTCCGTCCCAGCCGTCGCCAGCAGCCCCCCGTCGGGTGAGAACGCGACGGCGAGCACCTTCCCCTGGTGACCGCTCAGCGGCTGCCCGAGCTGGCGGACGACGCCCAGCCCGGACGACGCCGGGTCCAGCTCCCACAGCCGGGCCGTCCCGTCGAGGCTGGCGGTCGCCAGGATCCGGCCGAGCGGGGAGAACGCCACCGCGGTCACCTGGTCCGTGTGGCCGGAGCCGGTCACGGGCAAGCCGTCGCCGTCGTGGCCCGAACCGCCGTTGCCGCCGCCGCCGTTGCCGCCGCCGTAGCCGCCGTAGCCGGAACCGCTGGAACCGTCGGCGTCGTGGCCGCCGGTGCCGGACCGGCGCGTGGCCGGGCCGGTGGCCGCTGCCGGCGGCAGCGGCCAGATGCGGACCGTGTGGTCGCCGCCCGCCGTGGCAAGCGCCGTCCCGTCCGGAGCGTAGGTGACGGCGAGAACGCGGCCCTCATGCCCACGCAAAGGTTCGCCCAGCGGGGCCGCTGTACCGGGCCCGACCGGGTCCTCGGCCAGCCGCCAGCGACGGACGGTGCCATCCGCGCTCGCCGAGGCTAGCTCGCCACCGCCGGGTGCGAAGGCCACGGACTCGACATGACCGGTGTGACCGGCCAGCGGCTCGCCGAGCAGGGTCGCGTTGACGGTACCACCGGTGGCACCACGCCGGCCGGCGAACAACCGGCCCGACCTACGACGGGCCGTCACACCGGTGACCGTCTCCGGGTCACGTCGATGGGAAGTTTCGGCCGATTCGTCGCCCTCGGGACGCAGATGGGAGGGGACAAAGGTGGTCGCGTCCCTGGTAGGCGGATCGGTGGTCACGGCCCGCGTCGAGGCGACGCGGCCGACAGCAGCCGCGCCAGCGGGGCCGGTCACGTGACGAGAACCTGCCGCGTCACGAGAGCCAGTCACGTGGCCGGGGCCGGTCGCGTCTTCCGGTGCGGTCTCGGCGCCGGGAGCGGTCTCTGCGCCGGGGCCAGTCGCTTCGCGGGTGCCGAGGGTATCGTCGCCGAAGTCGCGAGCGATCTCGTCGGCGAGCGCCAGCGCCTCGGCGAGGTCGGCTGGTGCGGAATCGAGGTCCGCCGTGGACGGCTCGTCCAGGCCGTCGAGGGGGCTCGCGCCGACGAGGTACAGGAGGAGTTCCTGCGCCGTGGGACGGGCGTCCGAGTCCTTCGCCATCGCGCGGGCGACGAGCTGGCGCAGGCCTGGTTCGAGGCCGGAGAGGTCAGGCTCGTCGTTGACGGCCCGGTAGAGGATGACCGGGCTCGGTCCTTCGCCGTGCGGGAGCCGGCCGGTAGCGGCGAAGAGCACGACGCCACCCCAGGCATAGACGTCGGCCGGCGGCGCGACGACGCTCCCCAGGGCTTGTTCGGGCGCCATGAACGCCGGAGTTCCAACGCCGGCCTGGGTGAAGGTCGTCGTGGCGTCCAGCGCGCGGGCGATCCCGAAGTCGATCACCCGGGCTCCGGACGGCGAAAGCATGATGTTGCCCGGTTTCAGGTCTCGATGCACCAGCCCGGCGGCGTGGATCGCCGTCAGCGCCGAGGCGACCGCGACCGCGAGCCGCTCGACCTCGGCGCTGGGCAGCGGGCCGTCCTGGCGAACGGCCGCGGCCAGGGTGCGGCCCTCGATGTACTCGGTGACCAGGTAGGGCCGCCGGGACTCGACGTCGACGTCCAGCACCTCGGCCGTGCAGAACCGGGCTACGCGCCGGGCCGCCGTCGCCTCCCGTCCGAAGCGCTCGCGGAACTCGGGCTCCCGCGCCAGGTCGGGCCTGATCATCTTGACCGCGACCAGCGGGCTGGCGCCGTCCTCGCCGCCCGCGCCGGCACTCTCCGGGTTCTGGGCTGCCGCTCCAGCGTCAACGCCCAAGCCGTCCGTCCCCGTCCGGCGGCCCAGGTAGACGGTGCCCATTCCGCCCTGGCCCAGGCGGCCAAGCAGGAGGTACGGGCCGAGCCGGCTTGGGTCGTCCTCGTCGAGCGGTTCCACCAGCTGGCTCCCGACCGCGCCGTCGCCGGCGACCATGCCGGCCTCGGCCATCGCGCCGACGCCTTCGTCGCCCTGATCGTCAGGACGAAGGATATTCGTGCCGCTACGCCGGTTCGCCCGGGTTCGCGATCCCGTCCGGATGCGGACACGTCGCTGACTGGCACCACTCTCGCGTGAGCCGGCGAAGTCCCCGGCCCAAGCAGTTCTGGGCAGAGGAGTCCGCGGCCGGAGGCGCCCCTGGGCCAAGAGTCCCGGGCCGGCGGAGTCCCGGGCCGGCAGCGGAGGCGGCGGTGCGGGTGCCAGACTTGCGGCATGAGCGTTACCGGGCCGGCGGCGGGCGGCACCCCCGTTACGGAGATCGCAAGGTTTGACGTGAAACCAGGTACGGAGAGCGACTTCGTGGCCGCCTACCGCACGGTTCGGCATGAGATCGCCAACACGCCAGGCTGCCGATCGATCCGGATGAGCCGTGGAGTCGAGTCACCGAGCTCGTTCGTGCTGATCGTCGAGTGGGCCACTCTCGAAGCGCACACCGAGGGCTTCCGCGGCTCCGCTGGCTTCGGGCGCTGGCGTGCGGCGATCGGGCCGTTCTTCGCCGGAACGCCGTCGGTCGAACACGTCGCCAGCGTCGAGGCGTCGGCGGACGCCACGGCCGGCGCGGCCTGACGGCACGGTCTCAGGCGGCGGGGCCCGGCATGGGCGACTTCTTCAAGCAGTTCTTCGGGTTCCTGGTCTTCTCACCGTTGACCGCGGCCGTGTTCGGCTTCGGCATCTGGATCCTGCCGGCGGTGTTCCTGCGGGACGTGGTCGCCCGGCTGCGGCTGCGCTTCTTCCATTTCTTCGTCAGTGGCTACGTCTTCATCGCGATCATGACGATCTACCTGCTCGCCGCGGGCGCACGGACGAAGAGCGGGGACCGGCACCACCAGGCTGGACCGTTTGTCGGCATGCTCGCGTCACTCGCGCTGGCCTGGTGGCTCAACCGACTGCTGCGCAGCCGCTTCCCCGGACGCGGTCCGGGCCGGCCGACGGGACCGGGCGTCGCGGCCGGCCAGCAGCCGGGCTATCCGGGAGCGCTGCAGCAGGGCTACCCCGGCGCGAACCAGCCGGCCTACGGCCACCCCGCCTACCGCCCGCCGGGCTACGGCCAGCAACCTGGTTACCCTCCTCATCCCGGCTACCCGGGCTATGGTCCGCCGCCACCGGCGCCACCCAGCCAGCCGGCCGCCCACCCCGAGGCCGAGGGCATCCCCAACCAGCCGCGCACCCCCGGCGTGCCCTGGGTCGTCCCTCCTCCTGCCGACCCCGCCCCTCCGACCACCCCGGCCGAGTAAGTCGCGCACGACGATCACCGCGCCCCGCGGAACGTGGAGATCGTCTTCCTTGTCGGGCAGCGGCTGCCCACGACGGCGCCCCGGACCTGAAGTCGATCAGCCCGGCGCGGACCTCGGCGGGCGAGTTCAGCTGCGCCCTCTCCCTCGGCCCGCGAGCCACCGGCAGACGCCGTCAACGACCTTGGCGTTCCGCGGAACGCGCGGCACGACCCAAACGGCCGGTGGCAGGCGCGAGTCGGCTGACGGCCCGATCGCACGTACCGTCAGGCGCGAGGAGCCGGCCGGTTCAGGGCATAGACGACTACCGGCTTGTCGAACAGGACGTCCGCACGCAGGACGGTGAAGCCCAACCGCTGCGCGACGCGGTGCGAGGCCGCGTTCTCGGGGTGGATGTAGGCAACCAGACAATGCTCGTCAAGGTGCTCGAACGCCCAGTCGACGCAGGCTCGGGCCGCCTCGGTGGCGAGGCCCTGGCCCCACCTCTCGGCGCGCAGCGTCCACGCGATCTCGACCTCGCCGAACTGGTCCCAGAACTGCGGCCCGACCCGGCCGACGAACTCGCCCGTGGTCCTGTCCAGAACGGCGAACAGTCCGTGCCCCCGCTGTTCCCACTGCTGCTCGACGGTCCCCAGCCGGGCCAGCGCCTGGTCCCGCGTGTAGGAGCCGACGAAACGGTTCACCCGGTCGTCGGAGTGCAGGGCCACGAAGTCGTCGACGTCGGCCAGCCGCAGCGGGCGGAGCAACAGCCGGTCCGTCTCAAGCACAGTGCTGACCTTTCGCCGTGGACGTCTACTGGCGCCGGGCGGCGACCGTGACCAACCAACACCTTCCGCGCCGGCGACGCCACGCCATGACGCCCTGTCCCGGCACCGAGCGGTCACCCCCGCGAGGCTCAGAGGTGGCCGAAAACCACGGTCAAACCCGTCGTCAGCCGCTAAGGCGGCGGTAGCGGGTGAGGCGACGCACGCCGTCCGCGGCCGGCCGGCCGCCGCAGGGCCGCAGGGCGGCCTCAAGGCGGGCCCGGGCGGCGACCTGGTCGAGGTGCAGGCCGATCGCGACCAGCCCGTCGGGGCCGCCTGCCGCTGGCCTTGCCGCGACGTGAATCTGCGGCCCGACGATGTTGACCACGAAGCCACGCGGGCCTCGCCCGGTATCCACCGTCACGGTGCCCTTGAGACGGTAGGCCCCCGCGGGTGGGTCTTCGAGCAGGTCGACCAGCGGGCCGGGGTCCACCAGGCCGGTGGCCGGCACCGTCACCGCCCGGACGTGCCGATGATGCTGCGCGCCAGGGCCGCGAGAGCCAGGGCTCCGCGCGACGAGGTCCTGGACGCCGAGGTCCTCCCTGGCCGCGGCGGCGAACGGGAGCTCGTCGACCGGGTCATGCGTGCTCGCGGCGTCGAACACGAGAGCCGGGTCGACGCGGCCGTGCGACGTGTCGACGAGGTGGGCGCGGGGGTTCGCCTCGTGCACCCGGTCGGCGATCCGAGCCACCGTGTCGGCGCGGAGCGCGGCCGGGATGAGGTCGGTCTTGTTGATCACGACGAGCGAGGCCGCCGCGAACCTGGCCGGCGGCGGTCCGCCGGTGTCGACGGTGTCGAAGTACGCGCCAGCGTCGATCACGTCGACCAGGCCGCCCGGACGCATCCGGCGCACACCGCTGAACTGGATGAGCCGGGCCAGGGCCGGTGGGTCGGCGACGCCGCTCGCCTCCACGAGAACCGCGTCCAGCCGCAGCCGAGGCTGGGTGAGCTTCTCCAGCGCGTCGTCCAGGCCGTCCGTGTCCGGCACGCAGCACACGCAGCCGCCCGTGATCGCGGCCGGCTCGTCCACCTGACCCGTGATCAGCGCGGCGTCGACGTTGATCGCACCAAAGTCGTTGACCACCACCCCGATACGCGCTCCTGGCGCCCGGAGCAGGTGGTTGAGCACCGTGGTCTTGCCCGCGCCCAGGTAGCCCGTGAGCGCGATCACCGGCACCCGTGTGCCCATCCGCCGCCTCCTCCCGCGCCAGCGATCAGCCGCGTGGGTGAACGACCTGCCCGCCTGGCAGGAACCCTAGTTGGCCATGTCGACGAAGCGGGAGTAGTGCCCCTGGAAGGCGACGGTCACCGTGCCCGTCGGGCCATTTCTGTGCTTCGCGATGATGAGGTCCGCCTCGCCGGCCCGGGCCGACTCCTTTTCGACGGTGTCCTCGCGGTAGAGAAGAATGACGGCGTCGGCGTCCTGTTCCAGCGATCCGGACTCGCGAAGGTCGGAGACCTGGGGCCGCTTGTCCGCGCGCTGCTCGGAGGCGCGGTTCAGCTGGGATATCGCGACCACGGGAATCTCCAGCTCCTTGGCGAGCAGCTTGAGTGACCGTGAGATCTCGCTGACCTCCTGCTGACGGCTCTCCACCCGCTTCGGCGAGGACATCAGCTGGAGGTAGTCGAGGATGATCAGGCGCAGGTCGTTGCGCTGCCGCAGCCGGCGGGCCTTCGCGCGGATCTCCATCATGGTCAGGTTCGGGCTGTCGTCGATGAACAGCGGCGCCTCGGCCACCTCACCCATCCGCCGGGCCAGGCGGGCCCAGTCCTCGTCGGTGAGCCGCCCGGTCCGGATGTTCTGCAGGGAGACACGTGCCTCGGCGGACAGCAGCCGCATCGTGATCTCCATGCGGCTCATCTCCAGCGAGAAGATGACCGACGCCAGGCCGTGCTTGATCGAGGCCGCCCGCGCGAAGTCCAGGCCCAGGGTCGACTTACCGACCGCGGGCCGAGCGGCGACGATCCAGAGCTGCCCGCCGTGCAGGCCGTTCGTCAGTTCGTCGAGGTCGGCGAAGCCGGTGGGAACGCCGGTGAGGGCGCCGTCGTGGCCCGCGATCGCCTCGATCTCCTCGAGCGCCGGGTTGAGCAGGTCGCCGAGGGGCGCGTAGTCGTCGGTACCACGGCGCTCGGTGACGTCGTAGACGGCGGCCTGCGCGCGGTCGACCAGGGCGTCGACATCGTGGGCGGGCCCATAGGCGAGCTGGACGATCCGGGTGCCAGCTTCGGCGAGCCGGCGGAGCACGGCCTTCTCGGCGACGATATGGGCGTAGTAGCCGGCGTTCGCCGCGGTCGGCACGCTGGAGATCAGGGTGTGCAGGTAGCCGGCGCCACCGACCCGTTCCAGCAGTTCGCGACGGCCCAGCTCGGCGGCGACGCTCACTGTGTCGGCGGGCTCGCCGCGGCCGTAGAGATCGCCGACGACCTCGAACACGGTCGCGTGTGCCGGACGGTAGAAGTCGGTCGCCCGCAGAACCTCGACGACGTCGGCGATCGCGTCCTTCGACAGCAGCATGCCGCCCAGCACGCTCTGCTCAGCCGGGATGTCGTGTGGGGGCGTCCGGTCGAGCTCCAGCGGCTGGCCGCCACCGCGCGAGATGTCGGTGACCGTCACCCGCCTCACCCCTGTCCTCGATCATCCGCGCCGGCCCACTCTGACGCACCGCCCCGAGCCGCAGGCTCGAAGGCGCGACCCGCCGCGTCACTCGGGCGTCCCGTTCGGATCGCCGTCGACTCGGATCGCCGACCACCCGAACCCAACTCTCGAACAAATGTTCGAGGAACGGTAGCCCGTTGTCAAGGAGGCACCCGCGATGGGACCGCGGGCCGCCCGCGACAGAGAACGTACGTACGACCGGAGGCCGACTTTAGGGGCTGGCAGGCGCGACCAGCAAACAGTTATCCACAGTCCTGTGTGGATAACCTGTGGGCAACGCCGGTAGTACCTGGGGAAAGCCTCGGGACGACCGTCGGTGGACTGTGGACAGCCAAGTCACGTTTCGTTCAAATTTCCCCGCTGTGCTGGGCATCTGCCCTCGCAGCCTGTGGACAGAGAAAAGTCGGCCGAAACCCGAGAATGAATCGTCCGGACGATGAACACAGGCCATGCATGGGCACCGTCCGCCACGATGAGCCGGCGGGGGGCGGGCGGAAGGTCCGAGAACGGCACTGCCCGGTGTCCCGACAACCGCGCGAGACGGTTGTCGGGACACCGGGCAGTGGTAGAGCAAGTACGTCGCGCGGGTCCCGGGCCAGCTCGCCCGGGACCCGCAGCCGTGGATCAGGCCGCGGAGACGCGGACCGTGACCTGGGCGGTCACCTCCGGGTGCAGATGCACCGCGACGGTGTGCTGGCCGAGCGATTTGATCGGCGCGGTGAGCTGCACCTTGCGCTTGTCCAGCGCCGGGCCGCCAGCCCGCGTGACGGCGTCCGTGACGTCGCCGGCCGTGATCGAGCCGAAGAGCCGGCCCTCCTTGCCCGCGCGGCTCGTCAGCGTGACCGTCAGTGCCTTGAGCTGCTCGGCGATCTCCTGCGCGTGGCCGAGGTCGCGGACCTCACGGGCCGAGCGGGCCCGCTTGATCTGGTCGACCTGGCGCTCGACACCGCGAGTCGCCACGATCGCGAACTGCTTCGGGACGAGGTAGTTGCGGCCGTAACCGTCGGCGACCTCGACGATGTCGCCGGGGCTGCCGAGACCAGGCACCTCGTGGGTGAGAACGAGCTTCATGTCGGCGTCACCCTCCTCAGCGAGCGGTCGAGGTGTAGGGCAGCAGCGCCATCTCGCGGCTGTTCTTCACCGCGATCGCGACGTCGCGCTGGTGCTGGCTGCAGTTGCCGGTCACACGGCGGGCACGGATCTTGCCGCGGTCGGAGATGAACTTCCGCAGCAGCGACGTGTCCTTGTAGTCGATGTAATCGGTCTTGTCCTTGCAGAAAACGCAAACCTTCTTCTTGGGCTTGCGCACAGCCGCCTTGGCCATGTGTGCACTCCTAGGTTCAGACAAACGTCATGAGGGCGCGCAAGAGCGCGCAACGGGCGCCGCGCACCCGTGGGCACCGTGGGTGGTGCCTAGAACGGGGGCTCGTCCGAGTAGCCGCCGGCCGACTGCGACCAGGGATCGTCGACGGCTCCACCGGAGTAGCCGCCACCGGACGAGGAGCCGCCCTGGCCTCCACCCCGGTAGCCGCCACCGCCGCCGGCACCACCGGCACCACCGGCACCACCGGCGCTGGCGCCGCTGGCACCACCGCTGGGGCCGCCACCGGAGTAGCCGCCACCGTCGAAGCCGCCGCCACCGCCCGGGCCGCCGCCGCGCGCGGCGCGAACGACCTTGGCGGTCGCGTACCGCAGCGACGGGCCGATCTCATCGACGTCGAGCTCGATGACGGTGCGCTTCTCGCCCTCGCGAGTCTCGAAGGTGCGCTGCTTGAGGCGGCCCTGGACGATCACCCGGGCGCCCTTCTGCAGCGACTCCGCGACGTGCTCGGCCGCCTGCCGCCAGATCGAGCAGCGAAGGAACAGCGCTTCGCCGTCCTTCCACTCGTTGGTGGCGCGGTCGAGCGTGCGCGGGGTCGACGCGACGGTGAAGCTCGCGACAGCCGCCCCGTTCGGGGTGAACCGCAGCTCCGGATCGCTGGTCAGGTTGCCGACAACCGTGATGACGGTCTCACCGGCCATGGCTTGTGCCCCCAGTCCCGCAAGGCCTGTGGTTGGCCTCGATTGACACGGTGTTAAGCGGCGACCGGCCGACGGGCGGCGCGCGGCTTCTTCGCTTCCGGCAGTCGGATGACCTTGGTGCGGATGACCGACTCGTTGAGCGTGAGCTGCCGGTCGAGCTCGGCGACCACGTCCGGCTCGGCGTGCAGATCGATGACGGCGTAGATGCCCTCGTGGCTCTTGCGGATCTCGTAGGCGAGCCGGCGCCGGCCCCAGACGTCGACCTTCTCGACCGCGCCGCCGCCGTTGCGGACGACGCTGAGGAACTGGTCGAGGGACGGGGAGACGGTGCGCTCTTCGAGATCGGGGTCGAGGATGACCATGAGCTCGTAATGACGTGCCAAGGCTGAACCCACCTCCTGTGGACTCGGCGGCCGCGGGACGTGCCCGTGGCAGGAGGACAGTGCTGTACCGACGGACGACGCCACTCGAACGAGCGGCTCCGCCGGCAGAGCAGACGCTCGGCACATCGTTGGCGGCCCAGCCGTGAGGCTGAGGCTCTGAAGCTGACGTCCTACCGCTGACGTCCTACAGCTGGAGCCGCGAAGATGTGTCGACGACACCCGGTATAGGAGCGGGCGTCACGTCGCGTCGAGCTTACTCGACGTGTCGGACGACCTGACGCTCGCCGTCTCGGGGCCGCGCGGCGGAGTGCGCCGGGGACGAGGGCCCGTCCGTCGGGGCGTCGGCGCCCGGACCGTCCGTCGGCCCGTGCCAGACCGTGCGCACCCAGCCACACGCCGCCGCCAGCAGCCCGACCAGGGCCAGCAGGATCAGCAGCCCGCGCACGTGCCGCCCCGGCGACGGGTCGACCAGCGCGACCACGATGACGACCACCACGGCGGCCGCGGCGGTCCCCGCGACCGGATAGGCCAACGCGTTGATCGCTCGCTCGCGCTCCGTGAAGCCGCGGCGCGGGCCGGCGGGCCGGGGCTCGGGGGCCGGGGCACCGTCGGCCGGCGGGCCGGCTGGGTCGCCGTCCGTATTCATCGCCCCATCCTGGCCTACCGACGCGCCGATCACCTCCATTGGCGTCCTTGGTGTGGTGCTTCCGCGGTAGGCGCCGCTTCGGTGGACCCGTGCCGGGTGCCCAGGCTGGCCGGGCCCCGAGGACCAGCCCACCCGACCGTCACTGTGCGTTATCTTGCCGGCCGACGAGCGGTGACGGAGCGCGGACGGGGGACGGCCGTGGAGGTCTGGGACAGCTGGCCGTCGCAGCGCGAGCCTGAGCCACCGCCCATGCCGTACCCGGCGATCGCCGCCGCGGCGCTGCTCGGTACCGGGATAGTCCTCGGCTTCGGCATGGTCATCCAGGGCGTCCTCGCACCACCCCACGCGCTACCGACCGTAGCCACCAGCCCGAGCAGCGCGCGCCCTCACGGCGGTCAGTCGACCCAGTGGCCCTGGGTGAAGGCGACGACGAACGCGGCCATGACGGGCCCGGACAGCCAGAGGTAGGCCGGCGCGAGCCGCGGGTACCGGCCGGCGAGCCGGGCCAGCAGCAGGTAGACCGGGAAGGCGACCAGCATCGTGCGCACCCCGGAGGCGTAGTAGTTGGTCGCCGCCATCAGGAGGGTCGCGGTGCCGATGAAGGTCGCCTCGGCCCAGCGCCGGCCGCGCAGCAACATGAGCGTGACGACGACGCCCAGCACGACAGCGAGCAACTCGGCCCGCCAGAACCAGGTAAACGTCGTGGATCCGTCCGGACCGGGAAAAGCCGAATGCCACGTCGCCCGCCAGCCGGACCACGGCCAGTCGGTCCAGCGGTGCCAGCCGGCCCGCATCGCCACCGTGTAGGCGTTCCACTCGCCCGTCTTGCCGTGCAGATACCAGAGGAAGCCGAAGACCGGCAGCGGCGGCAACGCCAGCGCGAACGCCGGCCGGGCGAGTACCGGCTGCCCGGCGACGCGACGTTCGACCAGGTAGAGCACGACCAGTCCGCACCACAGCGGAATGCCGGTGATCCGGGTGCCGGTGGCTCCGGCCGCGAGCAGCCCGGCGACCCACCAGTGGCCGCGCCGGCCGGCCAGCCAGGCGGTGCTCGCGAAGGCCAGGAACAACGCCTCGGAGTAGCCGGCGAACAGGAAGACCGCGTACGGGGCGAAGATCGCGGCGAGCACCGCCGCCCGGCCGGCCTCGGGCCCGTCCTCGTCCGCGGCGAGCCGCCAGAGCGCAGCCATCGCCACCGCGCCGGCCAGGAAGACGACGATCAGCCCGGACGCGAGCCAGCTGCGGGTGAACAGGTGAACCAGCCGGATCGCGAGCGGGAAGGCTGGGAAGTCGACCTCGGTCTGGTCGGCATAGTGCGGCGAGACGTAGCCGTAGCGCGCGACCTTGGTGAACAGGCCGACGTCCCAGCGGTCCCACAGCGCCAGGAACGTGGGTTGCCGGCCCAGTGCGCCCTCGACCGCGACCCGTGCGGCCGCGTAAGACAGCACCGCGACTCCGACCCGGCTGGCGAACCAGACCGGCAGGGTGGCGCGCACCGTTTCCGGCAACCGTGCCCACCAGGTCCGCACGGCCGAAACCGGCGGCTCCGGTTCGACCGATTCCCCCGGCGTGAGCAGCGATGTCACGGAGCGTCGGGATCCGTCCGGCGCGGTTTGAACAGCGCACCCGGCTCGCCCAGCCCGCCATCTCCGCCGGCCTCGTCGCCCCGGCCGGATGTTCCCGTCCCCGTCGGGGTCGCGCCCGCGTCACCGACCACCTCGGCGCGTCGCCAGCGCCGGCCGAGCGACGGGAGCGGTCCCGTCTCGGCGTACTCAGGCACGGTCGGGCTGGGCCCGGAGGCCAGCAGCCGGTCGGACGGCGGCCGGGCGGGCGGCGCGTAGTCCCGGCGCACGGCCCGGCCGCGGCCCGCAGCGACGTCCGCCGCACCGTCGAGGACACCGCCGGCCGGGTCATCCAGCCCGGAGGCCCGCACGACGTCCAGCTCCGGGCGCAGGATCTCGCGGATCACGAGACCCGCGAGCACCACCAGCATCAGGTCGCGCAGCGCCACCGCGCCGACGAACCAGCCGCGCGCGACACCTCGCCCACCGGACGTGTCGTTGTAGATGAAGTGCATGAACCGCATGAAGAGCAGGTAGGCCTCGGTCGCCTGCCAGACCAGGAACGCTCGCCACCTCGGCCGGGCGAGCGCGTACAGCGGGACCAGCCACAGCGTGTACTGCGGCGAGAACACCTTGTTGGTGACCAGAAACGCCACCACGAGCAGGAACAGCACCTGCGGCAGCCGGGGCCGGCGCGGCGCGAACCAGCACAGCGCGCAGATCGCGGCGACGACCATGAGCAGCACCACCGCGGTGACCCAGTTGAGCACGTGCACGGGGATGCCGTGCTCACGGATCGCGGTCAGCACGAGCGGCGTCGCGATGACGATGACGAGCCACGTCCCGCCGGCCAGGGCCACCTGGACCCGCGGCGCGTCGAGCAGGCCTCGGGCCAGCTCCGGCTCCTCGGGCCCCGCCGCCCACCGCGCTCGTTCGGCGCGATAGCGGACGAGGACGACCGCCCCGGCCAGCAGCAGCCCGCTCAGCAGGACGACCACCAGGTGCAGGCCGCCGAACCAGCCTGGATCGTGCGCCCCGGACAGCCACTGCAGGGCGAAGGCGACCGAGTCCCAGTCGGCGACCCGGGTCTCGTTCAGGTGGAAGAACTGTTCGACCGCGTTGCGCGAGCCGTCGGGGCCGTGGCCGCCGAGCAGACTCAGCCAGTCCCCGCCGGAGAAAAACGTCGGCAGAATGCCGTCCTGCACCTTCCGCGTGCCGACGAAATAGCCGGCGACCAGCCAGGTCGGCAGCATCACCGCCGCGATGGTGACGGCGGTGGCTATCGCCGTGCGGGCGAAGGTGCGAAGGTACCCGGTCCGCAGGCACAGCATGAACAACCCGACGAGGAAGAAGATCGGGTAGAGCTTGGTACACACCCCCAACCCGAGCATCACCCCCGCGACCACCGGCATCCGTCGCGACCACGCGTAGCTGGCCAGCGCCGCGAAGGCGACGGCGATGATGTCCCAGTTCGTCAGGAGATGCAGCACCATGGTCGGCGCCAGCGCGAACAGCGCCGCGTCCCAGATCCGCCTTCGTCCGGCGGTCAGCGCCGTCGCGACGACGGTGACGCAGGCCAGGCCGAGGAAAAGGACCCAGGTCAGGTCGTAGAAGAGTGCTGACCGGCTGTCCATCGTGTAGTGATCGACGACCTGCTTGCCATCGACCGTCTTGTAGACCGGGTGCTGGGTGGGAGCGAGCCGCGAGACCGCCCCGACGACCTCCATCGTCAGGCCGATCAGCGGCGGGTACTCGGTCGGGTAGTCCAGGTAGGGCGTCTTGCCGCCGGACAGGCCCTCCTGCGAGTAGAGCGCGACGACGTCCGAGTAACACATCCGGGTGTACTGGTACTCGTGCGCCCAGTTGCGGGTGTCCCGGCAGGTCGACTTCTGGGTGTAGCCGAGGCCGCAGACCACGATCGTCAACGCGAGCAGCACCCGCAGCGGCGTCCACCAGGTCGACGCGGGCAGCGCCGCGTGCCGCCCGGGCGGCCCGCCGACCAGCTCACTCGCGCCCCGGACGACAGGGTCCTCGTCGCTAGGGCTGACGGTGGCGTCCACGACGTCGGCCGCCGTCATCCCCGCCACCTCATCCGCACCCCACACTCATGCAACCCATTGTGGTACATGCCCGTGCTTCGCCAGCCACCACGCATGCCCTGAGCGTGCCGACGCACGGCGCCAGCGAGCCCCGGACCCCATCGACGACCCGGCCGCCGGTTCCGAGAGTTCTGCTCGGAACCGGCGGCCGGATCTCACACCTGTTCGGCCTCCGGTTTCGTCACACTCCGAGAGAGGCGTTGATGAGACCGGCGACGGCACCATGGCCCGCGGCGTCGGGATGGAAGCTTCCCGGTCCGGGATAGGTGCTTCCACTCCCCGTACTGCTGTGGGGTATGAGTGAGTTGATCCACTCGTCGTCGTGGTTGAAGGAGCAGGCACCATGGTCAGGTGGCCCTTGGAAGGTGCTCACAGGGTTGACGAAGGTCGCTCCGACCCCGGCCTCCGAAACGGCCTGTGCGGTCACGCTGTCCAGCCGGTCGCCCATATCCGCGAACCACTGGGCCAGATCGGGGTTGAGGGCCACCGTGCAGATATCCAGCCGAAGACTGCCGGTCGTGACGATATGTGGATAGCCGATGACCGTTATTTTCGCGTTGGGAGCCAGAGAATGTATCTGCTGGTACAGCGTGACCAGGCGTGGTTTGAGAGCGTCGATGGCGATGGGCTCCTGAACGGTCAACGGTTGCGGATCAAGTACTCCATCGGCCTTGAGATGAAAATCTGACGCCATGCAGTCCGGGCCGCTCAGTGGTAGTTGCGAATAAGCGTCCTGCAGGTCATCGATCAAACACGCCTGCACGATCGTGCTGAAACGTGAGTCATTTCCGCCGATACCGATCGTCACATTGGTGACGTTCTCATCAAGCCAGTCTGTGGTTATCTGCGGCAGCTCCCCCTGGTCGTAGTGCTGACCGTTGATGTCGTCGATGACCGCGCCACTACAGGCCAGGAAATGAAACTCGTCGTTGCCCGGATGCGCGGCCTGCAGTGCACCAAAAACAGCGTTTGAGTAGGCCTGCGGGCTGCGGTGGCAGGCATCGGAGATGCCGTTCATCTCCGGCCTGTCGGCATTCCCGTAGTACGGCTGGACTCCTTCTCCAGCCTGGTAAGAATCGCCCAGGGCTACATAGTCGACGGCGGGTTTCGACGATGGCGTGAAGGCGATCGCGTCCCACGCGATGTCAACGGTGTGACTGTAATCCTCGTTGGTGATGTTCGTCAGGTAGACGTAGGCACCAGCGCTTAGCTGAAACGAGCCGAGATCGAACCATGCGTTCTGGTTCCATCGCTGGTTGACGATCCGGTCCTTCGTCGTCGTACCAGTGTTGATGACATAGTCGGCCTGCTGGGTGTCGGCACCGTTGTCCGGGATGTGCACCCAGATCCGCTGCCACCCAGTCACGCTGGACGGCGGCGTCCAGGTGCCGGTGGCGCGTACGGAGGTCGTGGACCAGGCCCGACTGACCGAGACGGTCCTGGCGAAGTAAGTATGACCCATGTATCCGACGCCGAGCTGATGAGTGTCGATGGCTCCGATCGGGTGGCCGGAGCTGTCGGTTCCATAGGTCATCGCGAAGGTCCCCGCGGAAGTGGTGGTCCCACAGCCGGCGAGGTTCGTGGTGGAGCTCGAAAGTTCGTCGACGATCACGGCGCCACCGGGCAGGGCCGCGGTCCCTGGTGTCTGCACGACGGGCGAGGCCGCGGCCGAGCATGATGCCGGATAGGGATCAGCGACCGCCGGCTCGCCGCCGCCGACGTCTCCGGAAGGATTTTCCGAGGCCAGATTCGGGCGGTCGACAGAGGTCCAGGTGACTGCCGTGTGCCACGCACAGTAGGAGCGGTCAGCGTTGTTGCAGTATCCCCCAGAGGTATTCGTCTGGCTGCAGTTATTCGCGGAGGTGCAGAAGAGGAAGTAGTTCTGGGGCAGGTTCAGGATGCCACTCGGCGTGTACTTGTTACCACCGTTGATCAGGTCGAGCTGGGCATTGGCGGCCCAGCCCAGGACCTTCTCCTGGTACGGCCACCGCGAGGGGTGGGCGGCGTCATCGTAGGTGACACTCAGGAAGGGCTGACGGTTCGGCGGGTAGTCGTTCTGCGCCGGATTGTTCGTCCAGCCCAGGCCGAGCGAATGGTAGTTACTCGGCAACGGGTTCGCATGGATACCGGTATTATAAGCCCAGATCGCGAAATACCAGTTCTCAATCTTTGTCGGGTCGCCGTTGTTGGCAAGAATTCCCATGCCGTAGAGCTGGTTCCAGAAGTCCGTGAGCATCTTGACAGCGGCGAGCTCGTTCACCTCGTAGTCGGTGGCGATCGCCAGCTTCACGGTGTCGCTCCACGGGCTGGTCGCCGCACCCGTCATGCCCGAGGTGATCTGGCCGACGCCGTAGCCACAGTCGGCGTTGCTGGGATTGGCGCCGGTGATCAGAGAGCCGTCGGAACTGTAGGCGGTCCCGTAATAGTTGGCGATGAGCGGGTCGCTCGCGATGCCCGGCAGTGCGCGCCAGCTGGCCTGGCTGAAGTTGGACTCCTGAGCGAGCACGCCCTCCAACACCTGGGCTGGGATGTGGCCCCCGGTGGGAGCACCCGCGAGGGTCGCGATAGGGATAAGCGACGCCGGCGTGTAAGCCGGAAGGCCGTGCTTCTCCCAGTTCGCGGGCCGTTGAGCCGTCAGACCACCGGAAACGGCGCGGTAGGCACCCCACTGAATCTGCGCTGGAGACGGCTGGATGATCTGCATCTGCGGATCGAGCGGCGCGACCGCGCAGGGCGAGCCAGAACCGGCGGCTCCGCCACTCGGAAGGGTGTTCGGCTTGAGGGTGCTCGGTGCCAGGCTGGACGGCGTCGGGCTGCTGCTCGCTGCGGGGGTCTGTTCCGGCGCGGCGGTGGTGACCTGGGTGGTCGTAACCGCGCCGCCCGACCGGGGCCGGTTCCTGATCGTGATGGCGTTGGTCGTCTTGGTCGGCGCCGTCCCGCCTGGAATGTCCTCTTTTTCGACGACGAGCCCGGCATCCAGGGACAGATCCGCCGGTTGCGCGTCGGCGCCGAGAACATCGATCGGGTTTCCGCCGGTGACCCGGCTCGGACGGCCGACGAGGTGGTTCTTGCCGCCCCGGCCCTGCCAGAGCGCCATGTTGCGTAGCGGCCCCTCGGCCAGCTCCGTGATCTTGCCGCTGCTCCCTCGGCGGAACGCCTTCGAGGTCGCCGAGCCCGTCACGGCGAGGTAGTCGAGCCCGTCACCGGAGCTCGGCCGCAGATCGAAAACCGCACCTGGCGCAGTCACCAAGGTCGATTTGCCTCCGTCGGCCGCGACCGAGATCACCCTGGAACCGTCGGCCGCTGCCACCCCCTTCGCCGTCGGCACGGCTGACGCCACCCGACCGGTCACAGTGCGTCGGTCGCGGATCTTGCTGCCCGCGGCATCGACCCTGATCAGTTCGGTGTTCGCATGGTCGGTTCCGGTGTTACGGCTGAAGACGACATCCGTGCCGGTGCCACAGCCGGGTGAGTAGTACTTGAGCCCGACTCGGACCGGCAGGACCCACCGGCTGCCTGTCCTGAGGTCGACGATTGCGCCGAACGCACCCTCGTCGCGCAACGTCTCGTCATCAGCCATGCCGATCGGGGCGAAGGTCACAGCCATGTAGCGGCCATCCCCCGTCACGCAGTGGAACTCGGTCCAGAGCGGGGTGTCCCAGCCCTGAACCGCTAGGTTGGTCAGCTCGCGCCAGCCGCCGTCCGCAGCGGAGTTCGGCACCAGGACGTTCACGCCGTCAGGGGTACCGACCGCCAGCGCCGCGACATCTCCGGCCGGCACGGGGACGTTGCCACCGGCGCCCGGCTGGGCCGGATTCGCCGACCCGCCCCCGCCGGTCCCGCCGGCGGGCGTGGGACTGGGGGGGGGGCCGACCCCCCGCCTGGCGAGGCCTCGACCGCGAGGGCGGTGCCGGTGAGGCCCGGCAGGCCACTCGACATCGCCAGCGCCAGGCAGATCACGATCACGACGCTCTCTGCGAAAAGAAGCTTGTACCTACGCGTTCGAGGCAAGGCTCTTCCTCTGCTCCGATCAGGCATCTGGACGACAACGGAGTCGCGCAGCGGCGCGCGGCAAGGACGAACAATCCGTGTCGGTGACTACTGGCGCCAGGAAGCGAGCAGGCCGGCAGAGACCGCCCGCACCTCGACTAACTGCGGCTGCTGCTTTGTGGGCATGCCCCTTTGACGCCGAATACAGGCGCAGGAAATCCCACGGTCGAGGATCTCCTGATTGGAACCCCGACGAGGTTCGGCGACGAGGTTCGGCGCCTGTGCTGTTGAGCGGGTGAGAAGTGCGCCGGATTGATCATGTAGGCGCGCACCGACCTGCCACGAGTACCGACCAGGCCCGGAGCTGGAATTTAGATTGGTGACAAACTCACATGGGGCATGACTATGCGGACAGTGACGGCCACTGTCAACCAGCAACCCGAGCCGACTCGCGACTACTTTCTGTCGCCAACCTCATCCCGCGCTGAGCGTTCGCGCCACAGGCGCCTGAGCAGGGCATCTACAAGCAGGGTGCTCACTGACCGTGATTCACGCCGAGTTGGCGTATACAATTAGCTACTTCGATGCGCCGCTAGCGTCCAGAACAGGGGAGAAATTGGCTACCGAACGTCATAGGCCCAGGCAGGCGGACCGTGAGCCGACACCAGAACGGGAGAAATTTCCAGATACGGCTTGCGCTTGCCCCCGTGGCCGCTTATGTTGCATCCCGCTGCCCATACCTCAGCCCACGGATCGGCGCTCCCGCCTCATCTTGCTCCGGGAACCCGCTGATTCAGGATGCGTCCCGCTGGCTTAAGTCTTGGAGCGTCCGTGCTCGGTGAACTGCAATGCACCGTGGTAAATGATCTTTTGACTGAGGTGCGGAACGTCGACCCATTCATGATCACGCACAGGTCCTCGTCGATGCCACCGTCTCTCTCCGAGACGGGGGCAGGGCCCGGCATGCACCGCCTGCGAAAGATCTACCTGGAGGTTCCGGGCCCCAACTGTCGCCGTCCCGGGCCCAGGCCGCGGCCACACCCCTGATGCGGCTCGGGACCTCGGCGGGCTGGCGCCAGGCCCGGACCGTCTTTTCGGTCGCCGTGGGGCCACTCGCGAGCTTCTTTCTGACGGTCTACCTCCTGAAGTGGGCCGCGAAGCTCGACCGTCACTACATCACCGACTTTGGCGTTCCGGTCGAGATCCGTACTCACGCCGGCCTGTTTGTGAAAATGAGCCTGCTGGGCGCACTGCCAGCGTGGGCAGGCGCAGCGGCCGCAAAGCGTGGCACACGATGGGTAGGCATCCTGGTCGGCCTCGGATGTCTCGCCGCCGGCTGCATCTGCGAAGCAGTCGTCACCTATGTGTACAAACCGTGGTTCACCTTCTAGCCAGACCGGAGATTACGGCGGTGGCGAGCAGATGCTAACTGAGGATGAGTTCGTCGATCTGGTCAGTGCGCGAACAGGTGTGCTGCGGGAAGTCGTGGACGGTTCTTCCCGCCTGGAGATGGATCTGGGGTAGCTGTTCAGCTCGGTTGAGCGGCTGTCTTCCGGATCTTGTGTGGTGATCGGTCTCCTGGTTGTCGGGCGGCGGGGCAAGATCGGTTAGGTTGCGGGGTGGAGTCCGCGGGCCGGCCGAGCTATGAGGAGCTTGAGCGTCTGGTCGCGGAGCAGGCGGCTGTCATCGCTGGGCAGGCCGCGCTGATCGAACGGCAGGCGGCGCTGATCGAGGGGCTGACCGCGCGGGTCGCGGAGCTCGAACGCCGGCTCGGGACGGACAGTTCGACGTCGTCGCGTCCGCCGTCGTCGGACAGCCCGTTCACGAAGGCGCCGGGGTGGAACGTAACCGCTTCGGTGGACACCCGGAGTAGCTGCCCGATTGATCGGGAGAGCAAAAATGGGTTCGACACGCCGCGCATTTACCGAAGAGTATAAAGATCAAGCGGTAGCTTTCGTCCTCGATGGTGATCGTCCGATCGCCGAGGTCGCCCGCAACATCGGCGTCCACGAGATGACGTTGGGTAAATGGGTGAAGAAGGCACGGGAAGCCGCCGCCGAGCGGCCAGCGGACGCGGTCTTGAACGAGTCTGAACGGACCGAACTCGACCGGCTACGCAGGGAAGCGGCCGATGCGACGGCGACGATCGCGGAACTACGGATGCAGGTCGACTTTGCAAAAAAAGTTGCGACCTGGTTCGCGAAAGGAAAGCAGTGAAGTTCGCTGCTATCGCGGACTGGGCTGCCTCCGACGCATTCCCCGTCACGTTCATGTGCGACGAACTGGAGGTGTCTCGGTCGGGCTACTACGCCTGGTTCCAGCGCCGGCCGAGCCAGCGGTCCCTCGATGACGCTACCTACACCACCCTGATCAAGGCGATCTGCGCCCACGGACGCGGGAACCCCGGCGTCCGCCGGGTCCAGGCCGACCTGGCCGCCTCGGGCCACCTACTGTCGCCCAAGCGTGTCTGGCGCCTCATGAAGGCCGCTGGCCTGCAAGGACGTCACCCCAAGGCGTGGCGCCGCACCACCATCGGCGGGGACCATCCCGTGCCCGCACCCGACCTGATCGCCCGGGACTTCACCGCCACCGAGCCCAACACCCGCTGGTGCGGAGACATCACCTACGTCAAAACCTGGGACGGCTGGGCCTACACCGCAACCGTGATCGACCTGCATTCCCGCACCGTGGTCGGCTGGGCCGTGGCCGACCACATGCGCACCAGCCTCGTCACCGAAGCTCTCGATATGGCATTGACCCGCCGGAGCCCACCACCCGGGGTGATATTCCACTCCGACCGCGGCACCCAATACACCTCCGCCGCGTTCGATGACTACTGCAAAACCAACAAGATCAGCCGGTCTCTGGGGCGGACCGGGATCTGCTACGACAATGCCGTCTCGGAATCTTTCTTCGCAACCTACAAGAAGGAGCTTGTCCATACCCGCCCCCGGCCGACCCGAGCCGACCTCAAAACCGAAACCACCGACTGGATCAACAACTACTACAACACAATTCGCCGTCACTCTACCCTCGAATACTTGACATCCAGAGAATACGAGCTAGGCTACAGGGATATCAGCCAACTAGCAGCTTAAAACGGCGTCCACAAAAGCGGAAACACTCCAAAGCGGTCGTCGCGGACGGCGTCGGGCCGGCCCCGTGGCAAGCAGCCGGGCGAGCCGGGGCAGACGCGGAACATGGTCGCGGACCCCGACGAGGTGGTCACCCTTGATCCGGCCGCGTGCGGGCGGTGCGGCGGCTCGCTGGCCGGGGCGGCGGTGTTCGGGATGCGCCGCCATCAGGTCTTCGACGTTCCGCCCCCGCCGCCGCAGCCGTATGTGGTCGAGTACCGGGTGATCGCCAGGGTCTGCCCGTGCTGCCAGGCCACGACCGCCGGACAGGCTCCGGCGGGGGTGACCGGCCGGGTCGTCTACGGGCCGGGGCTGCTCGCCCGGGCGGTGTGGCTCGTCTGTGGCCATCACCTGCCGGTTCGCCGGGCCGGGGCGGTGCTCGCCGCGCTGCTCGGCGTCGCGGTCTCGACCGGCTGGGTCGCCGCCACACAGGGCCGGGCCGCCCGGCTGCTCGAGGCCACGTTCCTGCCCCACGTGCGCGGGCTGATCACCGCTGCGCCGGTCGCGCACGCCGACGAGACGACCGCCCGCGCCGCCGGCGCGTTGCGCTACCTGCACGTGGCCGCCACCGACTACCTGACCGTGATGCACACCGGTGACCGCACCGCGGCGGCGATCGACGCCGGCGGGGTCTGGCCCGGCTTCACCGGGGTCCTCGTCCGCGACGGCTACGCCGGCTACACCCACCTGACCGGGGCCGTGCACGCCTGGTGTGGCGCACACCTACTCCGTGACCTACGCCAGATCCACGACTCCGACCCAGACGGGCAGGTCTGGGCCCAGGCGATGGCCACCACCCTGCTCGACGCCCACCACGCCGCGGGCGCCGCCCGCCAGAACGGACAGAACGCGCTCACCCCCGAGACGCTCGCGACGATCCGCAACCACTACCTCGGCGCGCTCGCCCGCGGCGAGACCGACAACCACGGGAAACGGAACCCGCTCGCCGCCGATGCCCGGACCCTGATCCGCCGGTTCCGCGCCTACGAGGACCTGATCCTGCGGTTCGCCACCGACCTGACGGTCCCGTTCTCGAACAATCTCGCGGAGCGCGACGTCCGGCCGGTCAAGGTCCAACAACGCGCCTCCGGCGGCTGCTGGCGCACCCTGGAAGGCCTCGCCGACTTCGCGATCGTCCAGTCCTACCTGTCCACCGCCAGCAAATGGGGCCTCGACACCCTCGACGCCCTCACCCGGCTCTTCACCACCGGCCCCTGGCTACCACCAGCGACACAACCCGTCTGACCAGCACAATCAGCTACGACGCCAGCTGAACAGCTACTTCCTTCGACGGTTAGCCCACTCAGAGTGAGCATTTCGGCTACTGGCGCTCACTTTCAGCTACATCAGTGCGCCACAAGAAGATCGTGGCGGCGGGATCGCGTAACGTTCCGCGATAAGCCCTGGTAGAGAGGGTGTCGATCTAGCTTCGAAGAACGATCACGAGGAGGTTCAGCGAACCGCTTGTCCACTCCTCAGCATTGCCGCTAAGCTGCGCGACAGACCCACACCGTGGCATTGCCACCAGGACTCCCAATCGTGCCCGATCTCGAAATCAGCTTCTTGTAATCGAGCCGCGCCCTGGCCCGTCTCGACGGATCCTTCTCCACTTCTTACGTTGGAGAGTGTGTGTTCAGCGGAATTCAGCGCGGCGCCGTCCAGGAGTTCCGACCCAGCTGCTCGCCCATGATCCGACTCAGGTGACCTCGGCGAGGGTGCTGCCAGATGAGCTCGCTCTCGACTGGAGACGGCTGCGCCGTACGAATTGCCGCAACAAGGTGGTCGGGAGAGATGGTGTTCGACGTTGGTCAGACCGGAAATGCGGCGGGGAGCAGATGCTAACTGAGGATGAGTTCGTGGATCTGGTCAGCGCGCGAACGGGTGTGCTGCGGGGGTCAGTGGGCGCCGCTTCCCGGCTGGTTACGGATCTGGGCCTCGACTCGTTCGGCCTACTGGAACTAGCAGCGTCGCTCGCGGACCTTGGGGTGGATCTGGAGGAGCGAGAGTGGCTCGCGGCGGAGACGGTCGGCGGACTGTACGACTGCTACAAGGATCGGGTCGGATCTTTCTCCACGGCGGTTGGCGAAACTGCGGTGGAGTCCGCGCGAGGGCCTGAGGATCTTGTCGGCCCGCCGCGGCTGGCCGGCAGATTCTTCCGACTGGTGCCGATACACCCACAGGCCGTACCGTTCCTATATGAACTTGCAGTGAGCCCTGACGTGGGTTTCCGGTGGCGTTACCGGGGATCGGTGCCCCCGTTCGCGCAGTTCGAGAACGACTTGTGGCAGGGAGTATTCACGCAGTTCCTCGTGGAGTCGGTGCAAACAAACCAACCCGCCGGACATGTAATGTGCTACAACGCCGATCCGAACCTGGGTCACGCCTACGTGGGCGCGGCAATGACAAATCAGTACCTCGGATCAGGGATTGCGGCTGAACCGGTGCAGCTTCTCGTCAGGTACTTGTTCGACGTGTGGCCTCTACGGAAACTTTACCTGGAACTTCCCGAGTTCAATTTCACTCAGTTCGCGAGTGCGAGCGGCCGCGGCCTGTCTGTGGAGGCGCGGCTACGGGACCATGACTACTACCAGGGCCGCAGATGGGACCGGTTGATTCTGGCGATCTACCGACCCGGCGAGAACCCGGAGTCCTCTGGGGAGTTCGCCAGCTGACCAGGCCTCCCTGATGGTGATACTCGACGCGAAAGGCGCGGTCGTGGTCCGTTTGTTGGATGGGTTCGCTCGGGCGCGGCTCAGGGATGGTCAGATTGTCTTTCTCCGCCCGGACGGCGAGGACGCCCTGACGTGGTCTGAGTTGTTCGCCGAGGCGGAGCGGGTTGCGGTGTGGCTCCGAGACGCTCGAGGAACCGGGCCGGGCGATCGGATCGTCGTGCTGGGGCTGCCGTCACGTGCGGTGGTGACCGGGCTGGTCGGGGCATGGATGGCGGGCGCGAGCGTGACCTGTGCGCCGACGCCGGCGCGGACCGTGGCGCTGGAGAGCTACGTCGAGCAGACCCGGGCGCGGCTCGCGGCGCTTCGGGATCCGGTCGTGCTGGTGGGTGCGCCCTATGAGGACCTGGTCGGCGCGCTCGGGGTCGGTGGGACGCGGGTGGAGCTTCTCGCGGATGTGGTCGCGGCCAGTCCGGCCGGGGTGTGGAAGGCGCCTGATCTCACCGATGACGATCCGGCGATTCTGCAGTTCACCAGTGGGACCACGTCCGAGGCGAAGATTGTTCAGGTCAGTCACAGGAATCTCGCGGCGAACATCGCGGCGGTCCAGGAGCGGCTGCGCCATGACGAGATGCACGGCCGGTTGCTGACCTGGCTGCCTTTCTCGCATGACATGGGGCTGATCGGGGCGCTGGCCTCGCAGCTGACCTGCGGTGGGTGTGACGTGCTGGTCGGCTCGCCGGTCGATTATCTGGCGTCGCCGTCGTCGTGGCTGCGTAACGCCGCCCGGCTTCGGGCGACGGTGCTGATGGGCCCGCCGTCGGCCTATGCGCTGGCCGGGCGGCTGTTGCGCAGCGGCCCGGCGCTCGATCTGTCCTGCGTGCAGCAGGTGTTGTCGGGCGGTGAGCCGATCGACCCGGAAGCGATCGAGGGCTTCCTTGATGCCGGACAGCGCCATGGCCTGCGGCCGGAGACGTTCGTGGCGGCCTACGGGCTGGCCGAGGCCACCCTCGCGGTCACCGCGCCCGAACCTGACCGGGGTCTGACGGTCGATGAGGTCGACGCCGACACCCTCGCGGAACACGGCCTCGCCACGCCCGCCCGGCCGGGCCGGCGGGCGCGCCGGCTGACTCGGTTGGGACCGCCGTTGCCCGGCACGCAGGTCCGGGTCGTCGACCCGATCACCGGGGCCGACTGCGGGCCGCGCACGGTGGGCGAGGTGCGGGTCGCGGGGCCGTCGGTGGCCGGCTACCTCGGCGAGCCACCAGCCGACGGCTGGCTGGTCACGGGGGATCTCGGCTACCTCGTCGATGACGACCTGGTCGTGTGTGGCCGGGTCAAGGATCTGATCATCGTGGGGGGTCGCAACATCCACCCCGAGGAGGTCGAGCAGGCCGCCACATCCGTTCCCGGAGTCCGCGCGGGCAACGCGGTCGCGTTCGCGACCCGCCGTCCGAACGCCGCGACCGACGGCGTAATGGTCGTCTTCGAGCTGCGTGCCGGTCACGACGAGGCGGATGTTTGCGCGCAGGTCACCGCGGCCGTGCTCGCCACAGTCGGAACCAGGCCCGCGGCGGTGCGCGCCGTGCCACCCGGGTCGGTCCCGAAGACGCCGTCGGGCAAGCTCCAGCGCGCAGCGGCCGCGCGACGGTGGGGGCAACACCGGTGAGCAGCAGCGGATCCGTCAGCCACCAGATACCGATCAACGTCGGTCAGGGCGTCTCCACCGCGATCGCCCAGGTTGTCGCGGCGGCGACAGGCCGCGTCCATGAAGTTTGGCGTTCTGCCGACACCGACCAGCGCGCGGCCCTGCTCTGCGAGGTGTGTACCGAGGACGTCACCTACGCCAACCCGCTGGCCGACAGCACCGGGGTCCGCGCCCTCGCCGAGCTGATCACCCGGCTGGCCGGCGAATACCCCGGGTACCTGCCCTTCCGGACCTCCGGCCTCGACGTGCACCACGACACCGCGCGCTACTCCTGGGCCATGCGCGACCGGCGCGGTCAGACGGCCCTGGCCGGCCTGGAGATCGTCCGGTTCACCCACGAGGGACGACTGGCCGCGATCGTGTCCTTCTTCGGCCAGCCCCCGAACCTCGCCTACACCTACACGACCTGACCTCACCCATGCCACTCACCGCCCAGAGCCACGACCGCGCCCTCGTCGCCCCGACCAGCGGCGAGTTCCGCGACGCCCCGCTCGAACAAAGGCTTGTTCATCTCGCTCAACTCCGCGAGGCCCCCGGCCTCCCCCTGTTCGACGAACCATCTGTGCCCGGTCTCCCGCTCGGTCCGGGCTATCGGGCAGTAGCCCGCCACGCCGACGTCCTCAAGGCGATCCGCAGGCCGGCCGCCTTCCGCTCCGGCCAGGGATCCCTGTTCATCAACGATCTACCAGCAGGATTCGGGGAGTCCTTCGGCTCGATCATCACCATGGACGACCCCTGCCACCGCAAACTCCGCGCCATCGTCGCCCAGACATTCACCCGACAGAACCTGCGCACGCTACGCGAACAGATCGAGCGAGCCGCCGCGGACACCGTCGAGGCCGTCGCCTCCCGGCGGGAGTTCGACATCGTCACCGACCTCGCGGCACGGTTCTCCCTCCTCGTCATCGCCGGGATGCTCGGCATCCCCGACAGCCAACACACCCGCGTCCTCGAGGCCTCCACCCTCATCGCCTCCGCGGGCGCCCCCGACCTGCTCCCCCCCGAGCACGACCCCGTCCGCGCCGTCCTCGACGCCGGCACCTACCTCGCAGACCTCGCGACCGACCTCGCCGCGTTCCGCCGCACCCACCCCACCGACGACCTACTCACCACCCTTGCCCATGCACAGATCGACGGACAGCCCCTCACCACCGGTGAAATCGCCTCGTTCTTCACCCTGCTGACCTTCGCCGGCCAGGAAACAACCCGCAACACCATCTCCCTCGGCCTATGGGCCCTACACACCCAACCCGACGCCCGCACCACCTGGGCCGCGGACTTCGACCGCCTCGCACCCACCGCCGTCGAAGAACTCGTCCGCTACACCAGCCCCGTCGTCCTCATGCGCCGCACCACCGCCCACGACACCACCCTCGCCGGCCACCCACTCCACGCCGGCGAAAAGATCGCCCTCTGCTTCACCGCCGCCAACCACGACCCCACCCTGTTCACCCACCCCGACCGACTCGACCTCACCCGCACCCCCAACCCCCACCTCGGCTTCGGCGGCCCCGGGCCCCACCACTGCCTCGGCGCCCACCTCGCCCGCGCCGAAATCACCGCACTCCTCCGCGAAACCTTCCACCACCTCCCAAGCCTGATCATCACAGAAGAACCACAGCGCCTGCGATCGATCACCGTCAACGCCCTCACACACCTCCCCGCCACAACCACACCAAAGCCAGCCTGAATAAGGGAGGGCAGGCCCGCAGAAGGGATCAAAGCTCCTATCGTGCACTTCGGTCACTAAGACGTATCTATCACAGCAGTAATCGAAATCATTTGAGAGGGAAGATGACACCAAGACGAAACCTGGCCACCCGAGTCGCGATCGGAGCCTGTGGGACCGCGGCTTTCGCGTCCGTCGGCAGCGCATTGTCCGCCGTTCCAGCCTACGCCGGTGCCCAGTATTTCGATGGATCATATTGGCTGGACTGCACCCACGCTGGATCACAGTACAGCGGCCTTGTTTACGCATGGGCGCCTTATGTCGGCTATAGCAATTCCTCCGAGATTTGGGCACAAAGCTCGGGAGGATGCGATACGGGTAACCCGCCGAACAACATCATCAACAATGTTACGACCACCCTCCAGAAGTCGACCAACCGCGGCTCCTCGTGGTCGAACGCGGCCACCTCCACTGACGTGGGTGGCGGCATAGTTTCGGCTGGACGCACCACCAGTGGTTGCACGTACTGGCGGACGGCCGTCGTCGACAAATTCGACGGCAAAACGCTCGGACTTGTAGGCCCCACCTTTACCGATCACTGCTGACCCAGCTGGCAGAAAGACCACGGGCCTGGCGAGTTCTCACTCGCCAGGCCCGGCTTGTGTCAATGTCCCGTGAGGGTGCTACCCCGATGGAATCCCGAGGACCCCGGTTCTTCGGGTCGTTGGTGTCGGTGCGGGTGTCGCCGTCGGCGGTTTGTTCCCGCCGCCGCCAGAGCCGTTGCCGTTCCCACTGCCGCTGGTACTGGTGGTGCCGCGGTTCTGGTTGGTGCCCCAGCTGGCGAACGGGTTCCACGGGGTGTTCGAGGTGCCGGGGTTGTTGAACAGGTCGCCCGGGGTGAGCGTCGACATGTCGGGGGTCGCGCTGGGCGAGTTGGTCGGGGTGAAGGTCCGGATCGAGCCGCCGTAGACCGGCGGTGGGAACTGCTTGACCGGCTGACCGGTGAGCGCGGCGTTCATGAACGCGTTCCAGATCTTCGCCGGCATCCCACCGCCGTACACGCCACTGGTCGCGCCCGGAATTCCGGTCAGCGCCTCACCCGGCAGCGGCTTCGGATTTTTCGGATCGCTGTTATCCATCAACGCCTGGTCCCGGTACATGTCCACACACGAGGTCAGCTGCGGGGTGAAACCGCAGAACCAGGCACTACGGTACTGCTGGACGGTTCCGGTCTTACCTGCGGCCGGCCGGCCGGTCAGCGACGATTTCGCCGCCGTGCCACCGGGCTGGAGCACCGACTGCAGCGCGAAGGTGGCGTCGGCGACGACTCCGGGCTCGAGGACCTTCTTCGCATCCGGCTGGCCCTGGTAGATCAGGTGGTTCGAGCCGTTGTAGACGGTGTCGACGATGTGCGGGGTCGTCCGGTACCCGCCGCTGGCGATGGAGTTATAAACATTGGCCATCTCAAGCGGGTGAATCGAGTCCTGACCGAGGGTGATACCGGCCAGGTTCTTCAGGTCATCCGAGACTCCCAGACTCTTCGCCATCTGGATGACCTTGGAAACGCCGACGTGATATCCGAGCGGCACATAGACGGTGTTCATCGACTCGCCCGTCGCCTGGATCAGGTTCGCGGAGTCGTAATGGCCGTCGGTCTCGTCGTTGTGGATTACGTAGTCCTGGCCGTTCTCACCCGGCAGCTTCTGCGGATCGGACGCGTCAAATGTCGAGTTCAGGTTGACGCCGTTGCTCAGCGCGGTCAGCAGCGTCACGGCCTTGAACGTCGAGCCCGTCGGAATGCTCGCGTTGGACACCGTGTCGCCGTACGACTTGTAGGTCGGGTCCGAGCTCTGCGGGTTCGTGCCATACTGCGAACCGCCGTACCAGGCGAGGATCTTCCCGCTCGCCGGGTCAAGCGCGACGAGTCCGGTTTTCAGGGTCGCGATCGGGTTCGGGTAGATCGGACCGATGACCTTGTTGACGGCGGCGACGGCATCAGCCTGTCTGACGGGATCGATCGTCGTCGTGATCCTCAGGCCGCCGGTCTCGATCTGTTGCTCCGAGATCCCGTGCGCCTCCAGCTCGGCGACCACCTGGTCCTGGATGTACCGGTTCTGGACGTTGCCATTCGTCGACGAGACGTCCGTCTTCTGTTTCACCGTGGACAGCGGGTAGTCCGGCACCGAGCTCAGCCACTTCTGGGAGATCATCGTGTTGACGACCTCCTTCCACCGTGCCTTCGCGGCGTCCGTGTGGACCACGGGGTCGAGGTAGTTCGGCTGCCGGATGAGACCGGCGAGGATCGCCCCCTGCGCGGCCGTCAGCTGGCTCGGCGGGATGCCGAAGTACGCCTCAGAGGCGGCGTAGATGCCGTACGAGTTACGGCCGAAGTAGATCGTGTTCAGGTAGTACTGAAGGATCTCGTCCTTCGAGTACTTGTGGGACAGCTTGACCGAGATCACGATCTCCTTGATTTTTCGGGAGAACGTGCGGTCCTGCGTCAGGTAGGCATTCTTGACGTACTGCTGCGTGATCGTCGAGGCGCCCTGCTGGACGCTGCCGCTCTTGAGGTTGACCAGCAGCGCCCGCGCGATGCCGCGGTAGGAGATGCCCGGCTCGGTGTAGAAGTTCTTGTCCTCGGCCGCGAGCACCGCCTGCTGCGCCGGCTTGGAGACCTGCGACAACGGGACGTCGGTCCGGTTGGTCGTGCCGAACCGGGCGAGCTGGGTGCTCTTGTCGGAGAAGTAGATGATCGACGTCTGGTCGGTCTTGATCGAGTCCGGCAGCGGCACCTTGGTCGCCGAGTACAGGATCGCGCAGGCGGCGACGAACAGCAGGAAGGTGCCCAGCGAGCCGAAGATGACCAGGCGCCGCATCCACAGCGGCCGTTCCCGCCAGATCCGCGGACCGTGCGCGCCGACCTTGCGGCCGGGACGGGCGGGGCCGTCCGGCGCCGCGTTGGGGTCGTTCGGCCCGCCGGGGCGCCGATGGCCGCCGGGGCCGGTTGGCCTGCGGGGAGCCAGGGCGGCGCCGTCGGCGCCGACGCGACGGTAGGTGGTGGCGTTCTCGTCGCGGTCGCGTACCTCGATCTTGCTGAGCGCGGCCTGGTCGACGGTGTCGTAGACAGCGTCGCGCTCGGCCGGATGCAGGGGACGCCGACCTCGGTCGGAGACTCCCCGGCCTCGGTCGGAGATGCCACGGCCTCGGTCGCCGATCGCCATGGTTCCGGTAACCCCGCCACCGGCACGCGCGCCGGTCGGGCCGTTCGCGCGGCCGGCGCCTGTGCGCGGGCCACTCGGCCGGGCGCCCGTCGCGCCTGTCGCGCCAGTCCGGTTGGCGGTAGCCCGCGGATGGTAGGAAGGCCGGTCGGTCGGCGGAACACCATCATCGGCGGCGGGACGCGCGCCGGCCCGGTCGCCACGGCCAGCGGGCGGACGGGCACCAGTAGCGCCGGTACCACCGTTGACGCCACCTGGGCGCGGGCCGCGCCCGGCCACCGGCCGCTCGGGCCGCTCACCGCGGTCGCCACTCGGCCGCGCGGAGCGGCCGGTGCCGTCGTCGTCGGCCGGCCGCTCGGGCCGGTCGTAGCGACCGGGCCGCGGGCCGCCGGGGCGCGCCCCGTTGTCGACCGGGTCCGCGAAGCCGCGCGACGCGCCACCTGGCGGCGTCGGACGCCGCCGGGTTGGTTCCTGATCATTAGGCAGGCTCAAAGCCGTCCCGTCCTTCCCGCACCGCGACCAGGACTGGGACAATACAGACAGTTCGGTCGCGTTCGGTACATGGAAGCTCAGGGTCTCATGTCCGGCTGTGGGCCCGACCAGCACCCCCTGCGCGCCCCTGATGCAGCTACTGCGCCGTCACGTCGAGGCTGATAGCAGGACGCGCAAGGCCCGCTGTGGGTTGCGCCGGTGCGTCTCATCGGCTCGGACGGCCAGGCCCGACACACGACGAGGGTCGGGCCACCCCCTCCGGTGGCCCGACCATCGTCGCTGTACGTACTCAGTTGTGCGCGAGGACGACTACTCCTCGCCGAGGATGAAGGCCTCGACCTTGTCCCGGGCGACGCTGTCCCGGTACTGCTCCGGCGGGGACTTCATGAAGTAGCTCGACGCCGACAGGATCGGGCCGCCGACGCCGCGGTCCAGGGCGATCTTGGCGCAGCGCACCGCGTCGATGACGACACCGGCGCTGTTCGGGGAGTCCCAGACCTCGAGCTTGTACTCCAGGCTCAGCGGGACGTCGCCGAACGCGCGGCCCTCGAGCCGGACGAACGCCCACTTGCGGTCGTCCAGCCAGGCGACGTAGTCCGACGGGCCGATGTGCACGTTGCGCGCGCCCATGTCGTGCGACACCTGCGAAGTGACGGCCTGGGTCTTGGAGATCTTCTTGGACTCCAGCCGGTCGCGCTCCAGCATGTTCTTGAAGTCCATGTTGCCGCCGACGTTCAGCTGCATCGTGCGGTCCAGGATGACGCCCCGGTCCTCGAACAGCTTCGCCAGCACCCGGTGGGTGATGGTGGCGCCGACCTGCGACTTGATGTCGTCACCGACGATCGGCACGCCGGCGGCGCGGAACTTCTCGGCCCACTCGGGGACGCCGGCGATGAAGACCGGCAGGCAGTTGACGAAGCCGACGCCCGCGTCGATCGCGCACTGGGCGTAGAACTTGGCCGCGTTCTCGGACCCGACCGGCAGGTAGCAGACCAGCACGTCGGCCCGCGCCTCACGCAGGGCGGCGACGACGTCCACCGGCTCCTCGTCGGACTCCTCGACGGTCTCCCGGTAGTACTTGCCGAAGCCGTCGTAGGTGTGGCCACGAGCGACGGTTACCCCGGTCGGCGGGACGTCAGCGATCTTGATGGTGTTGTTCTCGCTGGCGCCGATGGCCTCGGCCAGGTCACGGCCGACCTTCTTCGCGTCGATGTCGAACGCGGCGACGAACTCGAGGTCGGAGACGTGGTAGTCACCGAGCTGGACGTGCATGAGCCCAGGTACCTGCTCGGACGGGTCGGCGCTGCGGTAGTACTCGACCCCCTGGACGAGCGACGCGGCGCAGTTGCCAACGCCGACGATGGCGACACGTACCGAACCCATGACGGTCTACTCCTTTAGTTACGCGGAATGCATGCGGGACAGTGGGCCAACTGGGGCGCCGCGACGGTCATCGGCGTTCACCGGGGCCCGGGGACCTCACCGTCGGGGTCCTGGGATGTTGCGGGTGGTGCCGCGGGTGGCACCAATGGCCGAACTTCGGCTGGCCGTACTGCCGCCTGCGGCTGCGGCGCTGGCTCCGGCAAGCCAAGATCCTCCATACCAGGCTGGCCGTGAGCGCGTTCCGTCTCGATCAGCTCTGTGAGCCAGCGGACCTCACGTTCGACGGACTCCAACCCGTGACGCTGCAGCTCAAGGGTGTATGCGTCGAAGCGCTCCCGGGTGCGGGAAAGCGCCGAACGGACCTTCTCCCGCCGCTCCTCCAGCCGGGTGCGCCGGCCTTCGAGGATCCGCAGCCGCACAGCGGCGTCGGTCTTCCCGAAGAAGGCGAAGCGGACGCCGAACATCTCGTCTTCCCACGAGGCCGGGCCGCCCTCGCCGAGCAGCTCGGTGAGCCGTTCCTTCCCCTCGGCAGTGAGGGTGTAGACGACCCGGCTGCGCCCGCCGATCCGGGCAGCCGCACCGGCGTCGTCGGCGGTGACGAAGCCCTCGGCCTGCAGCTTGCGCAGGAGCGGGTACAGCGAGCCATAGCTGAACCGGTGAAAGGCCCCGAGCACGGCCGCGAGCCGCTTGCGCAGCTCATACCCGTGCATCGGGCTCTCGGAGAGGATCCCGAGCACCGCGAGCTCCAACATCGCGCCGCCCTCCCCTCCGCACCGATGTGTCCCCGATATGTCGAGCCAACGTGTCGACACAACATATCGAGCCGATACATCGACCTTAGACGACTCGGGACGACCATGGCAACAGGGGATGTCTCACCGGTGTCCGGCTGGCGGCGGCATGATGACCTTCCAACCAGACGGCGGGCCGTCGCCGGGGCCCCCGCCGATTCCGCCCCCTGATCACCTACCAGGCTCGAACCCGCAGACCAGGACCGACCCGGAATGGGTGGGGAAGTGGCGAAGGCGGCCGGAGCCGTCGAACGGGGGCTGCCGGGCCAGGGTGTGGCGGTACCGTGGCAGTCATGGGACCCGGGCCGGGAGCGAGGTCGGTCATCGACTACGCCCTTGCCCGCCGGGCGGCGCTGACCGGCCTGCAGGCCGGCCGGGTCTCCCGGCCAGAGGTCTGCGACGCCAGCCCGTACCTGCTGCGGGCCGCGCGCCACCACGGCGAGCCGACCACCAGGACCTGCCCGGTCTGCCTCGCGGGCGACCCGGAGCGCCCAAAGCCCGGCGACCCGCTGGTGAACGTCATCTACGGCTACGGCGACGAGCTGGGCGGCACCTCGGGGCGGACGTGGGCGACCGCGGACCTGCCCACCCTTGCCGGGCGGTTCAGCGAGCTCCAGATCTACGTCGTCGAGGTGTGCGCCGAGTGCGGCTGGAACCACCTGGTCACGTCGTACGTCATCGGGACCGGCGGGCCGCCGGTCCGCCGGGTCAGCCGCCGCGCCGAGTGAGGCGCGGCCGTTACCGGTCGGTCAGGGCGTTGACCATGACCTGGAAGATCGAGTTCGGGTCCTGGGCCGGGTAGCTCTTCGAGCCGGTGGCCGCCGAGATCTGCCGCAGCGCGTCCAGGTCGGCGTCCGCGCCATAGCCGATCGTGATGATGTGGACCGGCGCCTTCGGGTTGTACTCGGCCTTCAGGGCCGAGACCAGCTGGGTGAGGGTCAGCGAGCTGGTCGGATCGTCGTTCTGCCCGTCGGTCAGCAGTACCACCTGGTTGGGCTTGTCGGGCTGGTACTGCGCGGTAAGGCTCTCGAACGCCGCCAGCGCGGTCGCGTACAGCCCCGTCCCGCCCTTCGCCTTCAGCCCGTTGACGGCGGCCACCAGCGCTTCCTCGCGGGTACCTGTGCCAACCTCGTCGCTCATCGGCCCGACCGGCACCAGCTCCCGGTAGGGCTTGTTGCCGTCGAGTCTGGTGGAGAACTGCCACAGGCCCAGCCGGCTGTCCTTGGCGAACAACGGGATGGCCGCGTCGGCCGCGCCGACGGCGATCTGCAGCCTGGTCTTTCCACCGCTGTTGGCGACCGGCAGGTCCATCGAGCCGGAGGTGTCGTACACGGCCAACGTGTTCCCGCGCTGGTGGATACCGATGAAGGTGTTCCGGGCGGCGTTGATGGCCTTGCCGTCGAGGGCCGCCCGCGGCTCGGTACGAAGCGTCGGGGCGAAGCCGAGGCTCTCGGTGAGCTTGGGGTTCTGCCGGTCCGGCGACCGGAAACCGGCCGACTGGAACGCCGCCTGGCCATGCGGGCCGGTGAGCTCGGCACGGAAGTCGGCCGCGGCGGCGGCCCGGTCCGAGCTGGCCGGAAGCTCGAGCGGCTGGTAGCTCGCCTCGTCCACGACGAGGCCGTCGGTCGGGTAGGCGGCGACGAGCGGCACGGCGGCGGGCGCCAGCGCCCCCGCGCTGATCGAGTCATCGCTGGCGACCGTGGCGCTGGTCCCGACATTCGCCTGGTACACCATGCTTTCCGGCATGACCAGCGCGGACATCTGCGCCGGCGCGTTCTTGCCCCAGCCGACGTAGGAACCAAGCAGGTCGGTGTCCGAGTTGGCGACGAGGTCGGCGCCCCGCTCGAACGTGAGGATCGCGCCCTTGGTGTTCAGGTCGCCGCTGAACTGCGCCGCGGTCAACGCCGACGACGGCTGGCCGACGGTGCTCGCCACCACGTTCAGCACCGCGGCCAGGCCCGCCGACGAGGTCTGCGGGTTCGCGAACCCGATGCTGAAGTCACCCCACTCGGGGTGGCCGCGCCCGGCCCAGAATGACGGCGAGTTCTCGTTCGCGCGCAGGTCGGCCCAGCTGAGCTGTCGGTCCGGCCAGCCGAGCGCGACGGCCAGGGGCCGCGGCATCGCGAGCACAACCGGGGAGCTGGCTATGACCGTCCCCGTCCCGCCGAGCATCTTCACCCCGGCCGGGCCCGCCTTCGCCAACGCGACCCAGCCGGCCGACTCGGGCACCCACACGTCCGGGGCCTGGCCGTACTGCTGGTCGGTCCAGCCGGAGGCGATCGCCTCGGCCGTCTGCCCGCTGTCGACGGTCTCGATCTTGACCTGGACGCACTTGCCCAGCACCTGGTGCCGCTCGTTGTTGTAGGTGGCGGCGATCTGGGTGAGCGGCGCGGTGAGCGTCGACCCGGTGCGCACCGTCAGCGGCATCGTCTGGGCGCAGCCGGCGCCCGGCTCGTCGCGGCTCACCAGCCGGGTGCTCGCGACATAGCCGCCACCCGCCAGCAGAAGCACAACGACGGCCGCGATGAAAATCTTGACCGGAGCAACGGACCGACTGGACGGACGGTGACGGGGGCGGTGACGTGCGTCGGCCATCGGACCGGACCTCCGCGACACTGGGTACGAGAGGCCCGAACATAACGCCTAGTGAAGAATCCTTGCCAAACGCAACACTGGTTGTGATGGGGTTGGGCGCGCTTCACCGGTCGCTGACGACATGATGTGACGCCCTAGGTGCGCCGCGCACCAGACAGCCTCCGGCACCGGATGGTCGCCGGAGCTTCTAGGCTGTTGGGATATGGCGCGGGCGGGGAAGCTACGGGAGTTGCTGGACGTCCCCGGGTTCCGGGCGCTTTACGCGTCCCGGCTGACGTCACAGACCGCCGACGGGATCTTCCAGGCGAGTCTGGTGAGCTACGTGCTGTTCTCGCCCGAGCGGGCCACGTCGCCGGGTGCGTTGGCCGCCGCGCTGGCCATCGTGGTGCTGCCGTTCAGCGTGATCGGGCCGTTCGCCGGGATCGTGCTCGACCGGGTGTCGCGCCAGCGGGTCCTGGTCTACTGCTCGCTGGTCCGCGCGGCGCTGTTGGCGGTCCTGGCGGTACTGATCGCGGCCGGGCACACCGGTGCGGACTTCTACGTCGTCGCGCTCGGGGCCGTCAGCGTCAACCGGTTCGTGCTGGCCGCCCTCTCGGCCGGCCTGCCGATGGTGGTCGACCTCGAGTGGCTGGTCAGCGCCGACTCGCTGTCCGTCACCTCGGGAACGGTCGCCGCGCTGGTCGGCGGTGGCATCGGCACCGGCGTCCGCGGGCTCACCGGCGGCCACGACGCCTCGGTCGCGCTCGTCGCGGGGCTGGCGGGGCTCGCCTACCTGGGCGCCGCCGCGACCGCGGCGACCCTCGCCGACCGGCGGATGTTCGGCCCGGCCGAGGTCGGCGACTGGGCCGGCAGCACGGAGCAGCTGCGACGGGTGGCGTTCGACTTCGCGGATGGTGCGCGGGTGCTGTGGCGCGCCGGCCCGGCCCGGCGCGCACTCGCCGCGCTGACCGCGTCGCGGGCGGCCTACGGGCTGGTGCTGTTCATGACGATCCTGCTCTACGCCAACTACTTCAAGGGCGATGACGGCCGTCTCTGGGGGCTGGCGGCCGTCGCCGTGGCGAGCGGGATCGGCACCGTGCTGGCGGCTGTGGCCACCCCGGCCGTCACCGCGCGGATGCCACGGGCCCGCTGGATCCTGATCGTGCTGACCGGTGGTGGCGTCGTCGAGATCGCCTTCGGGCTGCCCTACTCCTCGGTGCTGTTCGTCCTCGCCGGCCTGCCGCTGGGCTTCTCCGCGCAGGCCAGCAAGATCTGCGTCGACACGATCGTCCAGGAGCACGTCCCCGACGCCTACCGCGGGCGGGCCTTCTCGCTCTATGACCTGCTGTTCAACGTCGCGTTCGCCGGCGCCGGGGCCGTGGCCGCGCTCGTGGTGCCGAAGAACGGCCACTCACCCGGCACGATCATCGCGGCCGGAGCCGGCTACCTGCTCGCCGGCGTGATCTACTACCTGGCCGCCCGACGCCACCCGACCGACCTGCGCATCGCCGTGGACGGCACCACGCAGCCCGCCGGGACGTCCGAGCCGACGCCGCCACCGGCGGCCGTCACGGCCGCCGGCCCGGACATCTCGTTTCGTTAGTCGCCAGCCGTTGGAGAGCCCGGGATCTCAAGCCCTTTAGCGCTAGCCCAACGCAGAAGTTCGGCGACGGCCGCGTCACGGCCGACCATGCCCATGTCGAAGCGGAAGTCGAGCATGTGCTGGCGCGCCTCGCCGACCAGCCGGGACGGCCGCAGGCCCAGGATCTCCATGATGTCGTCGCCGGAGAGCTCGGGCCGGATCGCGGAGATCTCCTCCTGCGCGGCCAGCGCTGCGATCCGCTCCTCCAGCGCGTCGTAGTGCCGGGCGAGCATCGCGGCCTTGCGCTTGTTGCGCGTCGTGCAGTCGGAGCGGACCAGCTTGTGCAGCCGGCCCAGCTGCGGGCCCGCGTCGTGCACGTACCGGCGCACCGCCGCGTCGGTCCACTCGCCCGTGCCGTAGCCGTGGAAGCGCAGGTGCAGGAAGACCAGCAGCGTGATCGCGTCGCCGACGTCCTTCGGGAAGCGCAGCGCGGCCAGCCGCTTGCGGGTCATGTCCCGGCCGACCACCTCGTGGTGGTGGAACGAGACGCCACCGCCGGCGGCGTGCCGACGGGTACGTGGCTTGCCGATGTCGTGCAGCAGCGCGGCCCAGCGCAGCACCTCGTCGGGGCCGTCGTCCTCCAGCTCGATCGCCTGGCGCAGCACGGTCAGCGTGTGGGTGTAGACGTCCTTGTGCTGGTGGTGCTCGTCGATCTCCATCCGCAGCGCGGGCAGCTCGGGCAGCACGACGGCCGCGGCACCGATGTCGACCAGCCGCCCCAGCCCGCGGGCCGGGTCCGCGGACACGACCAGCTTGCGCAGCTCGTCGCGGACCCGCTCCGGCGCGACGATCCGCAGCCGGTCCACCCGGGCCCGCATCGCCTCGACCAGCTCCGGAGCCGGGGCCAGGCCCAGCTTCGCCTCGAACCGGATCGCGCGCAGGATGCGCAGCGGGTCGTCGTCCAGGGACACCTCGGGCGGGCCAGGGGTGCGCAGCACGCCCCGGGCCAGGTCGGCCATGCCCCCGAACAGGTCGACGAACTCGTGGTCGGGGACGGAGACCGCCATCGCGTTCACGGTGAAGTCCCGGCGCAGCAGGTCCGCCTCCAGGCTGTCGCCGTAGGAGACCGTCGGGTTGCGGGAGCCCCGGTCGTAGGACTCGGCGCGGTAGGTGGTCACCTCCAGCCGGGTCCCGGCGCGGGCGATGCCCACGGTCCCGAAGGCGATCCCGGCCTCCCAGGTCGCCTCCGCCCAGCCGCGGGTGATCTCCAGGACCCGCTCGGGCCGGGCGTCGGTGGTGAAGTCGAGGTCCGGCACCTCCACGGCCGCTCGTGCAGGTGATGTTCCAGGCGCTCTTGCCGATGACGTTCCAGGCGCTCTTGCCGCTGCGCTGCCAGGTGTCTTGGCCGGTGCGGTGCCAGTGGTGCTTGCCGGTGAGGTGGCCGCCGGCCGCGCCGACGAGGTCGAGGCCGCCGGCGTGATGTCGCCCAACAGGGCGTCCCGGACGGAGCCGCCGACCAGGTGCAGCCTGTGCCCATGCGCGGCGAAGATCCGGCCCAGCTCGTCGGCGAGCGCCGGGACCTTCAACATGTCGGCCACCACGGCCTCCGCGGAGTCACGCGGGTTGTCGAGACTGATGACAGACACCTGCTCAGGGTAGCGGCGATCGAGACTGAAGCGCCCCGGGCTCACGTCCCGCACAGGGTCTGGGGGCCGTCCCCCAGAGGGTCACGCAGCACGGTAGTCACCCACGCGAGGTGTCGTCGGCGACAGAGCTCCTGTCGGTACCGGACAAGCCGGACAGTCGAGCGGGGCGCTCCCGGCAATGCTCGTACGATCGTTTAATGCCGCCCACCTCGTCGCCCCGCAGCCGTCGGCGGCTGCGTCGGGTCGAGGAGACGTCGGCCGGCGGGTTGGTACTCGACGTCCGCTCCGACCATGCCAACGCGGCCCTGATCGCGCGGCGGGACCGGCGCGGCCGGCTACTGTGGTCGCTGCCGAAGGGGCACGTCGAAGGCGGCGAGACCCACGAGCAGACCGCCGTTCGTGAGGTCGCTGAGGAGACCGGGGTGACCGGGGAGATCGTCGCGCCGCTCGGGACGATCGACTTCTGGTTCGTCACCGGCCGTTCGCGTATCCACAAGACCGTGCACCATTACCTGCTGCTGCGCACCGCCGGCGAGCTGTCCGACGCGGACATCGAGGTCAGCGCCGTGGCGTGGGTACCGCTCGACCAGGTGGCCGAGATGCTCGCGTACGCCGACGAGCGGCGCCTGTTGGACGACGTTCCGGCCCTGCTGGCGGCCAGCGCATGACCAGACCGCCCCGGCCTCGCCCGCTCGTCCGCGGGCTTGCCCGGACGGCCGTCGCGGCGGTGGTGACCGCGGTGCTGGGCGCGCTTCTGGTGAGCGGGCCGGCCCAGCCGGCGGCCGCCTCATCCACAGTGTCCACAAGCTTGTCCACAGGTCTATCCACAGGCAGTACAGCCACCAGCCCCGGTACCGACGTGACCGCGGGCGTTGTCTCGGCGGCGGGTTCGGCGGTGACAACGGCGGCCGCTGCCGTCCGCGTGCATATCGACCAGTACGACGGGATCGCCTCGCCAGACAAGCCGCTGGTCCTGAACGGCCACATTGACGCCACACCCATGACCGGGCTGTCGGCCTACGTGTCGGTGATGTCGGGCGGCGTGGGCAGCCGCGGCACTCTCGCGAAGCTGCGGGCCGACCCCACCCTGGGTGGCAAGGCCCGCTACGTGCTTGCCCCGAACTCCTCGGGAACCCCCGTCGTGGGCACGGCGTTCTCGATCAACCAGAAACTGAAGATCGAGAAGCCGCTGACGATCTATGCAATGAAGATCACCATTGCGCCGACGGGCGGCCCGTCCAAGGTGCTCGGTGCCGCCTACTCCTTCCTGGTCTGGTCTCCGGAGCAGCCCGGCCTGAAGGCGACCTCGCTGGCCACGGTGCTGCCCATCTCCGACTACCCCCGGCTGCGCTCCGACAACATCCTCACCGACAACCAGCTCGCCACGGAGGTGCGGCCGGGCGGCCGCCTCTACAAGCTGCTGATCGCCGTCAGCCCGACCAGCCGCCAGCCGTCCCCGATCGCCCTGGCCGTCGATCCGACGCTGCTCAAAGAACTGCAACTGATGAGCGGGCCCTACAGCTACGCGGACACCGAGGGCCCGAAGAGCAAGCCTCCCGACCGGTACGCGGGCGACTATCTGGCCGCGCTGCGTATCTTTGCCGCGACGCCGGGCAACGTGGTGTTCGCGCTGCCCTGGGGCGACGCCGACATCGCCGCGCTGGTGCGCGCCGGCGGCCAGCATGACGACGGCCAGCTCAACGACGCCCTCTGGGCCATCAACACCGGCCAGCAGACGCTGCGCGACGTGCTCGGCGTCGCGAACCCGCCGCCGGTCGCCTACCCGGGGGACGGCCTGGCCAACGCCGCGACGCTGGAGTTCCTGGCCCACCCGACCGTCGGCGTGACCACCGCGATCCTCGACGACAGACTGCTGCCAGCGACGTCCAAGGCCGCCTCCTCGACGCCGACCGCGCTGACCGTCCAGCAGACGGCCAACGGCCCGATCCGGGCTCTGGCGGCGGACTCGAGGCTCGCCACACTGCTGACCCCCAAGATCAGCCAGAACGGCCTGAGCAAGGATCAGGCACTCGCCGACGTGCTCGCCGACGTCGCCATGATCACAGCCGAACAGCCCAGCGCCTCGGCGAGCCGGCTTGCCGTGCTCGCGTTGCCACGGCTGTGGGACCCGACGGACGACTGGGCCAGCCTCGTGCTGCACTCGCTCAGCACCCCGGCCGACCCCGGCTACCAGCCGTTCTTCCAGCCCGTGCCGCTCCCGGTCGCCCCCAAGGGCGGCGCGGGTACGACCGCGTCCATCGGCCAGGCCGCGACGCTCACGTTCGCCCCCGCCGGCAGCAGTCGCACGTACGTCTACCCTGACTCGGCGACGGCCACCGAGATACCGACGTCGTACGTCGATGCCGTCGAGCATCTGCGCGCCGAGGTCAGAGAGCTCGATCCGGTCCTGTGCGCCACCACCGCTCGCAATGGAAAGACGACCAATCCGCCGGCTCCGGCCCCGTGCGCGCTCACCGACGTGGTGGACGCCGCCGGGTCGAAGCCGCAGGACGGGCGCGCCACCGTCATCAACCCGATGCTGAACACCCTGCTGACCGCGCTGTCCGTCGACTGGCGGCCCGACCGCTCCGGCGCCGTCCGGCTCAGCCAGGAGGTCGACGGCCGGATCAGCCAGATCCGCGCCAATGTCGAGGTCGTCGCTTCACAGAAGGTCACGCTTACCAGCCGCAACGGCGCCGTCCCGCTGAGTGTGCAGAACATCAGCGACCAGCAGGGCGGCGGCGGCTACCCGATGACCGTGATCCTCTCCCTGTCCTCCAACGACAAGACTCGGCTGCGCTCGGCGGCGCGGATGGCGCTGACCGTCGCCCCGGGCGCGAAGACGCAGGTGGAGATCTCGGTCAGTTCCGACGCCGCCGGCACGTTCCCGGTCTTCGTCCAGGTGCTGACGCCGGACGGGCAACGGCTGTCGGCCCAGCCGGTCCGCATCCTGGTCCGCTCCACGGCGTACGGCTCGATCGCGACCGCGATCACCTATGTCACGATCGGACTGTTCGTCGCGGCGGTCGTGCTGCGCCAGGTCAGGCGGTCGCGCCGCAAGCGCCGCGACGGGGGTGACAGCGGTGGTTCCGCCGGACCAGTAGCCGGCGTCACCCCGACTGGCCCGAACACGGCAGCGGCAACGGATCGGGCCACGGTACCCATCCGGCGAATCCAGGCGAACGCCGCGGGAACACAACGGACCGAGGTCGAACGGGCCTACGCTGGCGGGGTGCCAGCCAACCCGAGCGAGCCGTGAGCCCGGCCGACGGTTCCGACGGTCCCCGGGGACCGCGGCGCCGCGGAGGCCCCACTCGCCGGGATGACAGCTACCGCGACGACCCCAACCACGCTGATCCTTACTCGGTCGATCCGTACTCCGCGGATCCCTACGCCGGAGATCCGCGGCCCGTCGACCGGTACTACGCCGACCCGCACTACGCCGACCCGCACTACGCCGACGAACACGAGCCCGGCCGCGGTGCTCCGAACCACTATCGGCCAGACCGCCCGCAGGCGAACGGCTACGGCGACGACCGGTACCAGGAGCGCGGGCGCGCCGGCGGCCGGCCGGCCAGCCGTGGCTACCCGGAGCCGGGCGACCCAGAGCCGGGCTACCGGGCGTCAGGGAGCGCAGGCCCAGGACAGCGCGACCCGAGGCAGCGCGACCCAGGGCTCCGGGACCCAGGGCTCCGGGACCCAGGACATCGGGAGCCAGAACCCCGGGGGCGAGAACGCCGCGACCCGCGGCGCGCCGACGCCGGCTACCGGGACGAGCGCTACCTGCAGCCGCCGCGCAACCAGCCCTACCGGCAGCCCTGGGAGCGGGACGAGCGGCCCCGCGACGCCCGCGCCGAGCCGCATCGCGAGGATCGTCGTCCTCGACCGGGCACTGGCCCGGAGCCGACCCGCCGCCTTCCGGCGACCCCGCGCACGCCGCCTCCCGCGCCGCAGGCACCGCCGACCAGCCGGCTGCCAGGCCCACCCGCCAGCCCACCGCCGCTGCCCGGCGACCGGGCCCCGAGCGGCCGGGCGGCGGAGGCGCGCCCGACGACGCCCGTCTCCCGGCTTCCGTCCCGGGATGGCCGCAGGCTCGGCTCGCACCGCGCCGAGGGCCGCCGGGCCACCCCGCCGCCCGAGCCGCCGAGGCAGCAGCGCCCCCGCCCGGACGGGACGGGCCGGCCGATCCCGCCAGACCGGATGGTCGCGCGGACCGACCGGGCGGTGGCCCGCGCGTCGGGCCGCGGCGAGGAGACGGTCGCCCAGCCACGCCCGCGGCGGTCCGGCTCGCGGCAGCCCCCCCAGCCACGCCGGGACCCCGGCCAGCAGCCCAGGGGCGGCGGGACCGGCCAGCAGACCCGGATCCAGGGCAGCGCCGGAGCCGCGGGCCGGACGGCACCGGGCAGGGCCGCGGCCCAGCGCCCGTCGGGCAGGACCGGCAAGAGCAGCCTCGGCCGGGCCAGCGGCGTCATGGCGCTCGGCACGATCGCCTCGCGGGCCACCGGGTTCCTGCGGACGGTCGCGATCGCGGTCACGATCGGCGCCGGCGCGGTCAGCAACGCCTACAACGTCGCGAACACGATCCCGAACATCGTCTACGACCTGCTGATCGGCGGCATCCTGACCAGCGTCGTGGTGCCGGTGCTCGTCCGGGCCACCAAGGAGGACCCGGACGGCGGTGAGCGGTTCGCGTCGTCGCTGCTGACGCTGATGATCCTGCTGCTCGGCGCCGCCTGCGCCGTCGGCATGTTCCTGGCGCCCCAGATCGTCAACAGCTACCTGCACGCCACCGGGCCGGACGCCGCCGCGGAACGCGCGCTCGGCGCCACCTTCCTGCGCTGGTTCATGCCGCAGATCGTCTTCTACGGCGTCGGCGCGACGATCGGCGCGATCCTCAACGTCCGCGGCTCGTTCGCCGCGCCGATGTTCACGCCCGTGCTGAACAACCTCGTGGTGATCGTCTCCTGTGTGGCGTTCGCCTACGTCATCGCCGGGCCGCACCCACCACAGGTGAACGGCGCACACACGATCACCAACACCCAGGAGCTCGTGCTGGCGGCCGGTACGACGATCGGCGTCGTACTGATGACCATCGCGCTGCTGCCGGCGCTACGGAAGGTCGGCTTCCGCTACCGCCCGCGCCTGGACCTGACCCATCCGGGTCTGCGGGGCGCGCTGCGGCTGGCGGGCTGGACGTTCCTGTGGGTCATCATCAGCCAGCTCGGGTACCTCGTCATCACGAACCTTTCGACCGCGACGAACTCGTTCCCGGTCTACACGTACGCCTACCAGCTCTTCCAGCTGCCATACGCGATCATCGGCGTCTCCGTGATCACCGCACTGCTGCCGCGGATGAGCGCGCACGCGGCGGACGGCGACCGGGCGCTGGTACTCGAGGACCTGTCGACGGCGACCCGGCTCAGCCTGACCGCGATCGTGCCGGCGGCGTTGTTCCTGCTGGCGTTGGGGCGGCCGATCGCCGTCGGTGTCTTCAACCACGACGCGTTCGGCTACGAGTCGGCGTTGTCGGTCGGCGACACGCTCTCGGCGTTCGCCGTCGCCCTGGTGCCGTTCTCGGTGTTCCAGCTGCACCTACGGGTTTTCTACGCCCATCAGGACAGCCGGACACCGTCGCTGGTGAACATCGGAGTCGTCGCGACGAACGTGACGGCGGCCGTGGTGATCAGCCATGTGCTGCCGCCCGAGCACCGCGCGCTCGCCCTCGCGCTCGCCTTCACCGTCGGCTATCTGGTCGGCCTGTGCGTGACCTGTGTGCTGCTGCGCCGGCGGCTCGGCGGGATGGACGGCGACCGGATCATCGCGACGCTCGCGCGGATCAGCGTCGCCGCGGGCCTCGGGGCGGCTGCCGCGAGCGCCGTCGCGCACGGGCTGCGCACGGTCCTCGGCAACGGGTTCGTCGGCTCGTTCTCGGCGGTGCTGGCGGGGGCGGTCGTCGGCCTGCCGTTGTTCGTCGGCACGGTTACCCGGATGGGAATCCCTGAGGTCAGGGCCCTGACCCGGATGGTTTCTCGACGTTTCCCCCGGGGCTGAGCGACCTGTCCGGGCGATCCCCGTAGACTAAACCCGGGAACATCGCCAATCGGCCGGCAAGCGACAGCGAACGCCAGCCCACGGACGCCAGACCAGCGGACACGGCCACACGGTGCGTGCAAAGATCGGGCGGCCAGGCCACGCGACGACATACGAGACCAGCACGGCCAGGCGAGCACGGTGGCGACGGCGCCATGGAGCTGGGGACGACGGAGGCGTTGTGGTCGAGGCAGGCAACCGGCCCCAGCCGGCGGACGTCGACAATGACGTGACGGTCAACGCCTCGTCCTCCGATGCCCACGGCGGCGGCACGCTGCTCGCCGAGTCGGTCCTCGACCGCCGGTACCGCCTGATCGGGGTCCTCAGCTCGCGCGGCCCGGTCACCCTGTGGCGCGGCGACGACACGGTGCTCACCCGGCCCGTCGCGGTCCGGGTTGTCGAGCACATCGACGACGACCCCGCGCGCCGCGAGGCGGCGCAGTCCCTTCTCCAGGCCGCGGTCAGCTCCGGACGGCTCGTACACCCGGGCGCGGCGTCCACCTACGACGCGACGGTCACCAACACCGAGAACGGCCAGGTCTCGTACGTCATCACCGAGTGGGTTGACGGCCGTACCCTGCGCCAGCTCGTCGAGGACCAGCCGCTGCGGCCCGACCAGGCGTCCGCCGTCGTCCTCGGTGCCGCCCGAGTGATCGCCGCCGCGCACGAACGCGGGCTGCGCCACGGCGGGCTTCGTCCCGGTGATGTCATCGTGTCCGGCCACGGCACGGTCAAGGTCATCGACCTCGAGGTCGGCGCCGTGCTCGCCGGCATCGACGGCACCGCGCCGGCCGATGCCCCCGCCGACGCCGACGCGGCGGCCGCCGACGTGTGCGCCCTGGGCGGCCTGCTCTACGCGGCCCTCACCGGCTGCTGGCCGCTCGCCGGCGACACGGGTCTGCCTGCGGCGCCCTACGGCACGTACGGCCGGCTCCAGAGCCCGCGTCAGCTCAACCACGCGGTGCCGCGCGACCTGGACGCGATCACGATGGCCGCGCTCAGCGGCGAGGAGGCCGGCACCGAGCCGATCACCACCGCCGCCGAGCTGATCGCCGAGCTCGAGGCGGTCACCCCGGTCGAGGCCCTGCACGCGACCGGCCTGATGACCTTCGGTGACGAGCCGTCCGACACCGAGGCCATGGCCGGCTACGACGGCTACGGCCCCGACACGTCGAACCTTCCGTCGACCGCCGGTTTCGCCGCGCCCGACCAGGACGACTACGACCGTTACGGCTACGACGACTACGACAACGGCTACCAGGACGGCGGCCGCTACCGGGACGAGTACAGGGGCGAGACCCAGGTCGACCGTGGCCGTGGCGGCGGGTACCGGCCCAGCTACCAGGACGAGGGCTATCCACCGGCGCAGCGCGGCTACCAGGCGGCCGGCCCGGGTGGGACCGGCCCCCGGCCAGGGAGCCGAGCTGCGGCGCACGGGCGCTCCGGCCGGACCAGTCGCCGTCCGCTGATCGTCATCATCGCTTTGGCGGTCGTCGTCGTAGTCGTCGCCGTCGTGCTGGGCCTCAACCTGGGCAGCAACGGTGGCGGCGGCGGCGCCAACAACTCCCCGACGGCGTCGGCGACCGTGACGGCCGGCGTGCCGATCACCCCGGTGAACGTGGTGTCCTTCGACCCGCCGCCGGGCGACGGCTCCGAGAACAACGGCCAGGTCGCCAGGGCGTACGACGGCAACCCCGCGACCCAGTGGGAGACCGAGGGCTACCTGCCGCCGTATACGTTCGGCAATCCGGCGAAGAAGGGGGTCGGCCTGCTGTTCGACCTCGGCCAGAGCCATGACGTGTCCCAGGTGGTCGTCACGCTCGGCACCCTCGCGCCGGACTCGTTCGAGATCCGCGCGGGCGACTCGTTCGACGCCAACGCCCAGAATCTGGGTCTCTACCAGGTCGTCGGACAGCAGCAGAACGCCTCGGGCACCGTGACAGTGAACGTCTCGCCACGTGGTGCGCACCGGTACTGGGTCGTGTGGCTGACGAACATCCCGCAGGGCGCGGACTCGAAGTTCAAGGGCTCGATCGCCGAGATCAAATTCCTGTCCTGACCCGGGCCGTCGAACGCCGTCCGGCCACATGCCATGCCCGCCCAGCCCGACTCGCCAGAACCGTCTGCCCCTGCCGGCGCGCCCGGGTGGTGGGGAATGCCGACGTCCGGCCAGAGTGACGCCCCCGACTCGGCCGGCGGCGAGCCCGACTCCGAGGCCGAACGCCGCGACGACCCGGATCTCGAGCTGCTGCGTCGGCACGTCGCCGGCGACCCGACGGCGTTCGCCGAGCTGTTCCGAGCCAACGCCGACCGGCTCTGGTCCGTCGCCTTCCGGCTCCTGCACGATGCCGAGGACGCCGCGGACGCCGTCCAGGAAGCCATGCTGTCCGCGCACAGGCGGGCCGCGGCCTTCCGCGGTGAGTCGGCCGTCCGCACCTGGCTGCACCGGATCACCGTGAACGCCGCGCTGGACCGGCTGCGCCGGCAGGCCGCCCGCCCGACGACCGTGCCCATGCCCACCACGCCCGAGGGTGAGGAGCGCGAGCCACCCGACCCGCGGGACGCCCACGCCGAGGGTGAGCTGCGCCTCGACATCGCCGACGCACTGGCCCGGCTGCCGGCCCAGCTACGGGCGGCCGTCGTCCTCGTCGACGTCGAAGGACTGCCGGTGGCACAGGTGGCCGAGCTGCTCGACGTGCCCGTCGGGACGGTCAAGAGCCGGGCCTCACGCGGCCGGGCCCGGCTCGCGGCCGAGCTGGGCTACCTGCGTCCAGGGAACCAGCCGGCCGCCCCCGCCGTCTTCCAGAGGCGGGAGGTGATCGGCGGTGGGTCCTGACGAGCGCGGCGAATCTGTGCCCTCGGAGGCCAGGGACGAGCTCGGGCCCTCGGGGCCGATGCTCCCGGCGGCCGACAACGGGCCGCTGCCTCTGGCGGCCGACAACGGGCTTGATCCCTTGGGCGCCAGGAACGGGCCGACGCCGTTGGACGCCAGCGGCGGGTCTGGGCCGCGGCATCCGGAGGGCGACCTCCTGGACGCCTACGCGGACGGCGAGCGGACGCCTGGATCCGTCGACCGGCATGTCCGAGGCTGCGCCGTCTGCCAGCAGACCGTGGTCGCGCTGCGCGGCGTGCGGGTCGAGCTGGCCCGGCTCGCGCCGGTCAGCATGCCGCCGGATGTCGCCCGCCGGATCCAGGAGGCGCTGACCGCCACGCCGCTCCCGTCGATGCCGCCGGCCGGCGAGGGCCGCCGCGGCGGTCCGGCTCGCCGTCGGCCGGCGGGCGGGCGCTCCGCCGGGCGCCCGTCGGCCGGCCGGCGCCGGCCGACGGCCCCGCACGGCGTCACCCCGCTGCGCCCGCCAGACCGTTCGACGGTGCTTTCCCACTCGCAGTGGTCCGAGCGGCTGGTCCTCCTGGCAGTGTGTCTGCTCGTCGTCGTCGCCGGGGGCGGCCTGGTCGTCGCCCTGCAGCACAACGCGCAGTCGTCGTCCTCGACCAGCAGCTCCGCCGCCGGACCCGCGATCGCCGCGGACCAGCAGAACAGCGCGGACTCGGCCGCCCGTGCCGCGGTGCCCAGCGCTGTCGCGGCCGCGCCCACTCCCGAAGGCCTGGTCACCGTGACGGACGGCGGCTCGGTCCAGTCCTTCCGCGTCGCGACGAGCCGGGCGGCGCTCGACCCGGCCAACGTCGCCGCGCACGCGAGGGATCTGCTCGCCGGGAGAGTGCCCGGCGCCGAGACCGCTCCGTTCGCCGCGTCCGACGCGCGGACAGCCACCGGAGCGTGGGCCGTCGTCGCCACCCCCGCTCTGCTGGCCTGCTATCGGGAGCTCGTCGACACCGCGCACGGCCCGCTGCTCGCCGTCGACGAGGTCAACTACCGGGGACGCGACGCCATCCTCGTCGTCCTCGACCTCCCGGACGGGGGGAGCGCCGTGGGGACCGCGTCCGCATCGGCGGCCGCCCCGGTTGGGCCGGCCTCGGCGGCGCCCGGCGCGGCCCTGGTTCCAGCGAGTCAGGACCGGATCCAGCTGACTGTCGTCGACCTTGACTGCAATGTCGGGCGCCTGCCCGCGGCCACCCTGTTCGACGAACGGTCGACGAAGGCCGCCTGAGCAAGGCGACGAAGGCAGGGGAACTCGATTATTGGCGCTTAACTTCTGTTTAGTGGTAGTTAATAACTACATATTGACACTGTACGTACACAATTCGTTGTCGACTTCGCCATAACAAATTCGACCAAAGATGTCACTTAGAGTTGTCAGCGTAGGGCGGTGCGCCGAAGCTCCGACCGGCCGCCGGAGATCGTTTGTCCTTCGACGGCCTCGACGGCCTCGACGGCACCTCGCCGGGGCTCGTCGAAGGATGAGCCGACCCGGGCCAGCGGTCCGGACAGTTCGCGGCGCGGTACCGTTCCGCCCGGTAGCAGGCAGGAACCCAGCAGGAATCTCTGGCTGGCCCGCGCGGTTAGCGTGTCAGCGGCTTTGGCCGCAATGTGAAGGGAGCAGGGCGTGACAGCGCAGGACAGCGGGGTCCGGGACGTCATCATCGTCGGCTCCGGCCCGGCGGGATACACGGCAGCGATCTATACGGCGCGCGCGAGCCTGCACCCGTTGGTGTTCGAGGGCGCGGTGTCCGCGGGTGGCGCGCTGATGACCACCACCGAGGTGGAGAACTTCCCGGGCTGGCCCGAGGGCATCCAGGGCCCCGACCTGATGGACAACCTGCGCAAGCAGGCGGAGCGGTTCGGCGCGGAACTGGTCACGGACGACGTGACCGAGGTCGACCTCACCGCCACCCCGAAGGTCGTCAAGGTCGGCGAGGAGACCTACTACGCGAAGACGGTGATCCTCGCGACCGGTTCGGCCTATCGCAAGCTGGGCGTCCCGGACGAGGGCAAGCTGCTGGGACGCGGTGTCTCGGCCTGTGCGACCTGTGACGGCTTCTTCTTCCGCGACCAGGACATCGTGGTCGTCGGCGGCGGCGACTCGGCGATGGAGGAGGCCACGTTCCTCACCCGGTTCGCCAGCTCCGTGACCGTCGTGCACCGCCGGGACAAACTGCGCGCAAGCGCCATCATGGCCGAGCGCGCCCTGGCGAACCCGAAGATCAAGTTCCGGTGGAACGCGGTCGTCACCGGGCTCGAGGGCGACAGCAAGCTCACCGGGGTCCGGCTCAAGGACACGGTCACCGGCGCGGACGACAAGCTGGACGTGACCGGGCTGTTCGTCGCGATCGGCCACGTGCCGCGCTCCGATCTGTTCCGCGACCAGGTGACGCTCGACGACGAGGGCTACGTGCTGGTCGAGGCTCCGTCAACGCGGACCAACCTGGACGGGGTGTTCGCCGCCGGCGACGTCGTCGACCACACCTACCGGCAGGCCATCACGGCCGCCGGCACCGGCTGCGCCGCCGCCCTCGACGCCGAGCGCTGGATCGCCGCCCACGAGAAGGACGCCTAGACCACAGGCAGCTTGAAGACGAGATCAACCGCAGTCGACCCGAGGAGAAGAGTTCGATGGCAGGTGCGACCACCCCGGTGACGGACAGCACGTTCGACGCCGAGGTACTCAAGAGTGACAAGCCCGTGCTGGTGGACTTCTGGGCCGAGTGGTGCGGGCCGTGCAAGATGGTCGCCCCGGTCCTGGAGGAGATCGCCGCGACCCACGGCGACCAGCTGCGGATCGTCAAGCTCAACATCGACGAGAACCCGCAGACCGCCCGGGCCTACCAGATCATGTCGATCCCGACGATGGCGGTCTTCGTCGACGGCGCGATCGCGAAGAGCATCGTCGGCGCGAAGCCGAAGAGCGTCCTTCTGAAGGACCTCGCCGAGTACATCTAAGCCTCGGCCCGCCAGGCCGCCGCGGCCTCCGCTGAGCAGGCCACGGCCGCGGGGCAGCGTGTGCTCTCCGGCGCGAGGCGTTCGACGGCTCCGCTCGGGCAGGCTTCTCTCGGCCCGCCAGTTTCCCCGCCCGCGAGGGCGAGAGGCTGGCGGGCCGATCGCGTCTCCGACCCCGGCCCGCCGGCCCGGCTCGGCTCCGCGGGCACGCCCCAGCGCCAGAGTCGGCCCGTCGACGTGTCCGGCGGCCAGATCTCCCGCACGATGCCAGGTCCGGCCGGCCCAGCTGCCTCGGGCCGCGGCGGCTGCCCCGGATTTCCAGCATTCGCACAACGCCATGCCACCGGGCGCAAAGGGGCATAAGGAAGCCGCGATAAAGGGCCCTGGGGTCACCGCTAGCGGACAGCGAACCTGAACCCACCCCGGTTACCCAGGACTGCTGCGATCGTCCGCCAGCGGCGATCTCAGCCGCACACGTATCATTACCGTACGTATAGAAATGGCCGCTTCTGGCGGGATCCTCTCGCTCGGTCGGACGATTGCGGGAATCCGGCGCCCGGCGACTCCGGGAAGCCTCTTCACACCACCCGGCCGGCCTCGCAGCCGTGTCCCGGCCAGCCCCGACCGCCGTCTCTCATCCCGGCCGCCTCGCCACCGCGCTGCCCTGCAGCCCGACCACGCTCTCTTCCCCCGTCGACCGTCGCGCGGCCCAGGGCCGACGCCCGTCGCGCAGCCCCGCCCCGACACCGGTGCGCGGGCTATCCCACCGTGGCCACGCAGCCAGGCCCGGACCCAGACCTCGCGACGGAGCTGACCCGGGTTCGGTTCCGGCTACCACGACAGCAGCAGATGAGAAGGCGAAGCGCGACCATGAGCGGCATCGCCTACGCTGGTCTTCCGTGAAGCTGCTCCGGCTCGGCGACCGCGGAACACGCGTGGCCGACGCGCGCGTCGCCCTGGCCTATCTGTCGTTCCTTCCGGCCGCCCCACGTCAGCCTGACGGGGAAGAAGGCGGCGCCGCCGACGCCGAGCTGTTCGATGACGACCTTGACCGCGCCGTCCGCGCCTTCCAGCAGAGTCGCGGCCTATCAGTCGATGGCATCATCGGTCCGGACACGGCGCGCTCTCTCGAAGAGGCCCGTCACGGCCTGGGCGATCGTCTGCTCTTCCATGCACCAGGCCAGTCGCTCACCGGCGACGACGTAGCCGCATTGCAGGAGCGGCTGTCGAACATGGGGTTCGACGTCGGCCGCAGCGACGGGATCTTCGGCCCGCGCACCGAGTCCGCCGTCCGCGACTTCCAGCGCAATCGAGGCCTCGAGCCCGACGGACGCTGCGGCCCGCACACTCTGCGCGAGCTCAAGCGGCTGGAGCGCACCGTCACCGGCGGTCGCCCAGACATGCTGCGAGAGTCGGTGCGCCTGCTAGTGCGCGGCCCATCGCTCCTCGGCATGCTGGTGGCGATCGACGCCGGCCACGGCGGTGACGACCAGGGCGTCGTCGCCCACGGCCTGACGGAGCGGAACGTCGTGGCCGACCTGGCCCGCCGGCTTGAAGCCCGGCTCCTCTCCTCCGGGCTGGAGACCTTCCGGGTCCACACCGAGGACGAGTCGCCAGACGAGGCGGAGCGCGCCAGACGAGCGAACGAGCAGGGCGCCGACCTCCTCGTGTCCCTCCACCTCGATGCCAGCGACTCTCCGAAGGCCGAGGGCATCTCCTGCTACTACTTCGGCAACGCCCGCGGCTCGTCGGCGGTCGGTGAACGGCTCGCCGCCCTCATCCAGAAGGAGCTCGTCTCCCGAACGGACCTGGTCGACTGCTGGACCCATGCCAAGACCTGGGACCTCCTGCGCCGGACGACGATGCCCGCGGTCCGGATCGAGGTCGGCTACCTGACGAACGCCCGCGACGCCGCCGCGCTCGGCTCCCCCAACTACCGCGCCAACGTCGCCGAGGCGATCCTCGCTGCCATTCAGCGGCTCTACCTTCCCCCCGAACAGGACCCCCCGACCGGTCAGCTTCGAGTGCCCCGCGTTGCCACACCATCCTGAGGACGAGTCCAGCCATGCCGTCCCTAGAACGAACCCACGCGATGCGAGGCCAAGAACGGACCCAGGCCGCACGCCCCGAGGACGGGCCTGGCGGGCGCCGTTCGAACAGGATGTCATCGTGAGGACGAAGTCTGTCGACGTGGCTTCCGCACGACGAATCGGCAGGCGACGAACCACTCGAGATTCGCCGGCGACCAGGGTTGGAACGCAAGCCAACGTTCGGGCACCGGCGAATAGGAGGCAGTCGCGAATGACCGTTCACGATCCATCGGCCGCGCTGCGCGGCAAACCGTCTCTCGGGTCTACGTAGCGAACGTCGCAGCGCCGATCTTCTGGGGGCCGTCGCGGTTGGACGGCAGTTTCGGTCACAGAGTTCGCCGATGTTTCACGTGGAACAGGCGGGCACAGCGGCCCGCGTGACGTCGTATCGGGTGGTCTTCGGCGCCGCGTTCCCGGACCGCAGGCCGCAGGCCGCAGGCCGCAGGCCGCAGGCCAGTCTCACTCAGGCAGCACCCGATCCATCTGCGGGGCGCCTGCGGATGACAGTCGCCCGATGTTCCACGTGAAACCTGACCATCGCGCGAACTGTTCTTACGGGGTCCAGACGTGAGCGCGGACGGCGCGCTTCTAGCGTCACGACGCAGCCTCGAGACAAGAGCGGCACCAGGCCGGGCGATACCATCGACCACCCGCCGCTCGTCCTTAGATCTCGTACTCCGATGCCATCACTGGCCGCAGCTCCCTCCGTGAGCCAGCGTCCGCCGCGTCAGCAACACCGTGTCGGGCGGGACGCCGAAGACGAAGAGCACTCGCGCTCGCCAGCCTCAAGGTCGCAACCCGCAAACCCTTCGACCTGCGCCGTCGAACTAAGATTTCCTCGCGCGGGAGACCATCGTTCGACCTCGACGTGCCGAGCCGGGGCCGGACGATGGGCGCCACGATGGCAGCGGGGAAGGCGTGGACGCGGAGGGCGATCGCACCCGCCCCTGTCAGGAAGATTCCGGGAGGGACGCTTAGGCTGGGTCCAGCTACCTGGATCCCTCGACGTGCGGAGCGCCACCGATGAGTCGTCGCGTCGCCAACATTACGCTCGACAACATCGACGACCTACCCCAGCGGTGTCGCCGATGCGTGTTCTGGGAGCTCGATCCGGTTGCGCGAAGCCGGGCCGAGGAAGCCGGCGGAACCGACATCGAGAAGGAAGCCTGGGTCTCCTCCGCGCTGCTCGAATGGGGAAGCTGCGGGAAAATCGTCTACATCGACAATGTCCCCGCTGGCTTCGCGATGTACGCGCCTCCTGCCTACGTCCCTCGCTCGATCGCCTTCCCGACCAGTCCGGTCAGTGCCGACGCAGTGCTCCTCATGACCGCGAAAATCGTCGATGAGTTCGCAGGACAGGGCCTCGGGCGGGTGCTGGTCCAAGCGATGGTGAAGGACGTCATCCGGCGCGGCTACCGAGCCATCGAGGCTTTCGGCGACCTTCGGCAGGACGAGGGCACCAAATGCGTAGTGCCCGCCGACTACCTTCTCTCGGTCGGTTTCAAGACGGTTCGCCCGCATCGACGCTGGCCCCGGCTGCGCCTCGAAGTAAAGAACGCCGTCACCTGGCGCGAGGACGTCGAGGTCGCCTTGGAGCGCCTTCTCGGTTCGATGACTCCCGAGGGGATCCTTCGCCCCATCGGCGGCGGCACCCCGACTCCGGCTCCGGCTCCCGCCTGAGCATCGGTCCGCACATCCCTGTCGGGCAGAGCGGTCACTCGATCAGCGCCGCTGCCGACCAAGCTCCAACAGGAGCAGCGGCCTGGGGCGGGCCTACGGCGCGCACCGTCCGAGTGAAGGTTCACGATCGGGTGGGATGTCCGCGCGTTTCAGCGCTGCGCGAGGCTTGGGCACTGTGCCCCTACCTCCACGTCGCCACCTGGTGCCGCGACCGTCAACGTCCGCCCGTCGACTTGATCGCTGATTGCAGCCTCTGGCGGCTACGAAACGGGGCCGGATACGACCGCTGGAGGGTCGAGGCAGCGATCATGGGGACGCCGGGAGCGGGCGAACCTTGTCGGAGGCGGCACTAGCTCGGGGCACCGGGGCGTCGGCCGCCGCTCGGCAGCAGGGCCACCGGGGAGGTACGGCCCAAGGCCCGCCAGGCGAATGCCGAGAGCGATGCTTGAGACCGAGTAGGTCGAGATGGCGCCGACAGCCTCAGCCCTGACCCGTAGCTATCCGCGGAAATGGGAGAACTCGCCAGACAGAGGCGCCATACGCCGACCACGCAGGCCGACGCGACCAGTACCGGTCCTGGCAAGGTCGGACCGGACCGTCGAGCCGTGGCGGGGCGAAGCTGGGAGCAGCGGGTTTGTCACCGCCGGAACGGGCGGACGCTGCCAGAGAAGGCACTAGAACCAGGCCGGGCCGAAGCAGGCTGCCGGTCACGCGAACAGCTGGCGCCAGGTCCCTGGGAACCTGCCGATGCCAACGATCGAGCGGCCGACCCGCCAGCCCCCAGCGACGCCGCCTGACGGCCCGCGAGCAAGAAGGCGCGAGCTAGGCGCCAGGGACGATGGCGGCGACGATCCGCTCCAGGTCCTCGATGCTGGCGAACTCGACGGTTATCTTGCCCCGGTTGCGGCCCATGTCGACCTTCACCTTTGTGTCCAGGCGGTCGGCAAGGCGCTCGGCGACCTGGTTCAGGGCCGGCGGCGTGTGGCGGGGCGACCGCGGCGTTCGCTTGCGTGGCCCCTCCTCGCCCAACGCCACGATTTCCTCGACAGCGCGCACGGACAGGCCCTCGGCGACGATCCGGGTAGCAAGACGGTCCTGGGCCTCGGTGTCCTCAAGCGCGAGCAGCGCACGGGCGTGGCCGGCAGAAAGCACACCGGCGGCGACCCTGCGCTGGACGGCCGGCGGCAATGCCAGAAGCCGGATCGTGTTCGTGACGTGGGATCGAGATCGGCCCAGTTTGCTGGCGAGCTGGTCATGTGTGGCGCCGAACTCGCGCAGCAGCTGCTCATAGGCCGCAGCCTCTTCGAGCGGGTTGAGCTGCTGGCGGTGCAGGTTCTCCAGCAGCGCGTCCCGGAGCATCTGGTCGTCGGCGGTCTCCCGCACGATCGCCGGGATCTCGGTCAGCCCGGCGAGCTTCGAGGCCCGCCAGCGGCGCTCGCCCATGACGAGCTCGTACCGATCGGGCATTACCTCGCGGACGACGACGGGCTGAAGCAGACCGACCTCGCGGAGACTGGCGGCGAGCTCCTCCAGCGCTTCTTCGTCGAAGACCAGCCGAGGCTGACGTGGGTTCGGCTCCACCCAGTCGACCGGGATCTCCCGGAACACGGCGCCGTGGACCGGCACGGGCTCCGACCCGAGCCGGGTCGACGTGCCGTTGCCGTTACCGCCGGCACCGTAGCCGTCGTACCCCTCCGGCGCGGTCGGAATGAGCGCGCCGAGCCCCCTGCCGAGCCCGCCGACCCGCCGCGGGGGCGGGCTCATCGAACGGTTCCGTTCGGTGCCTCGACGCCGCGCTCGGCCAGCTCCCGGGCAGCCGCGAGGTAGGACAGCGAGCCCCGCGAAACCGGGTCGTACGTCAGGGCGGACTGCCCGTAGCTGGGCGCCTCCGCCAGCCGGACGTTGCGGGGGATGGTCGTCCCGAGCACCCGGTCACCGAAGTGCTCCTTGACCTCCGCGACGACCTGGTCGGCAAGCCGGGTCCGCGAGTCGTACATGGTCAGCAGGATCGTGGTGAGCCGGAGTTCCTGGTTCAGATGCGCCTGCACCAGGTCGACGTTGCGTAGCAGCTGCCCAAGACCCTCCAGCGCGTAGTACTCGCACTGGATCGGGATGAGCAGCTCTTTCGCCGCCACGAGCGCGTTCACCGTGAGCAGACCGAGCGACGGCGGGCAGTCGATGAAGACATAGTCGACGTCGACTTCCTTGGAGAGGGACGCGATCGCTTTGCGTAGCCGGCCCTCCCGAGCCACCATCGAGACCAGCTCGATCTCCGCGCCGGCGAGATCGATGGTCGCGGGGGCGCAGTAGAGACCGTCCGCCTCGCCGGACTCGACGACCACCTCGTGGAGTGGCCGGTCGCCGAGCAGAACCTCGTAGATGGACGGCACCCCGGAACGATGTTCCACCCCGAGCGCCGTTGATGCGTTGCCCTGAGGGTCTAGATCGACGACCAGGACACGGACCCCGTGCATTGCCAGGGCCGCCGCGAGGTTGACGGTCGTCGTGGTCTTACCGACGCCGCCCTTCTGGTTGGCGACCGCGAAGATTCGCCGCCTGGTGGGCCGCGGGAAGGGCCGTCGACGTTCCATGGTCAATGCTTCCACCGCTGCTGCCGCCGCCGCTCCGATCGGGGTCGACGGATCGAGGGGGTCCATTCCCAGACCTGTCGACGCTGTTTCACGTGGAACACGCCCGTCCGCGTGCCCCTCGTTGCTGTTCACGTGCTGTCTGTCCACGCCGTTCACGCTGCCTGCCATCGTGCCGGTCTCCGCCGCCCCGCCCCACATCGTCGGCCACCCGTACAGCTGAGACTAGGCGAGTGGGCTCGGTCAGCCGATCTTTTCCACACAGAAGGACCTGTACCTCGCGCCATCCCTGCGAATGCAGGCCGTCCCGCGCTTCCGCGAGTTCCTCGTCCACGCGTGAACCTCGCATCGCAAGCATGACACCCCCGGGTTGAACAACCGGAAGCAGCATGCCGCCCAACCGCTCCAGGGGCGCCACTGCCCGAGCGACGGCTACGTCCCACCGTAGCCCGTCCCGGCCCATTCCGACGTCCGGCGCGCGGCCCCGCAACACGGACATCCGGCTCGTGGCGCCCAGCGCCTCGACAACCTCCCGTAGGAAGACACACCGGCGCTCCATCGGCTCCAGGAACACGACCCGCAGATCGGGACGGGCCAACGCGAGTGGCACCCCCGGCAGACCCGCGCCGCTGCCGACATCGACGACCGTCACGTCGGGCCCGACAACCTCCGCGAGGAGCGCGCAGTTGAGCAGGTGCCGATCCCACAACCGCTCGGTCTCCCGCGGTCCGATCAGCCCGCGTTCCACACCCGCGGTGGCCAGTAGCTCGACGTACCGGATCGCGTCATCGAGCGCCGCACCGAACACCTCGGCAGCAACGGGTGGAGGCGGCGCCACCACGCTCACCGGGCCGCCTCGGGATCGAGCCGAACCAGGGACGAGGACCAGGCCGCAGGGCAGCCACACAAACGCCGCATCTGACCAGCATCCACGACGCGCCCGGCAACCCGCACGAAGCCATGCCGCCGCCTCCCCAGCGCAAGCAAGTCTCCGGGCTCCCTAGGCGGAATTACATGCATCAGCCCGGTGCTGGACGGGCCAGGAACCCATCCGCCAACGCGACGAGCGCGTCCGCGTCCGCCCGCCGGTCCCGGGGGATCCTGCTGGCCAATTACACGCAGCTACGATTCGGCCGGGACTGGCCGCCGATCAGGGGGCGAGCGGTCGCTCCGGCGTCCGTTATGCGGCGTATGCCTGGGCGACTCTTCTAGATCACCGAGGCTCTCCCGAATTGGCCAGCAGGGTCCCGGGGATGGCCAAAACGTCCTCGTCTGTCGGACGGAGCCTGGCTCCCCGTCAGCCGGCTGCGGGCTGGAGTCGTCCAGGCTTGCTTGCGCCGAGTCGATAGCCGCCGCGAGTCGCGCGCCCTCCTCCGCTGTCAGCACCGCTGCCAGGCGGAACATCCCGTCTGACCGCCTGACGATCTCTGCGTTCCGCAGAACGGGCCGAGGTGAGGCACCGTGCTCTGCGATCCCGCTCTCGGACCTGCTCAGCCAGCCGCGGGCTGACAGTGGACGAGAACGGTCAGGGTGCCGGCCTGGGGAAAGGGATAGGCCTCGGAGGAACACCAGCCGGAACGACGTAGGTCGGCCAGGTCTGAGCGCGCGCTGGTGGCATCGAGGTCGAACACGAACAGCAGGATGCGGTCCGGCGCCGGGGTGCGCGCGTCGACGTCGGCCACGACCTGTCCCGCACCGGGCTGGACGAAGAACACCGTGTCCGACCGCGGAATTCGAGGTGCCTCTCCGGCTGCCCCCGCGGGCCTGGCCGGCAGGTTGGCCGGGCGCCGGGCCGCGTCATCGTTGGCTTCCATCGCATAGATCCAGCCGGGCCGCAGAAGTCGGCCGCCTACGACGACGAGATCGCCGGGACGATAGAGCCGGCGGGCCGCGATCGCGGCGTCGACCGTCAGGTCCAGGCCACGGAGCCGGTCACGTTGCCCATACAGCCGGCCGTCCTTCGAGGCCGACGAGATCTGCGCGGTTGTTCCGGCGACGGCGACCGCGACGATGACCACGACCGCCGACGCGACGATGCCGACCCGACCAACGCCGCGCGCAGGACCGGAGACGTGTGCCTCGACGGCCGAACCCACCGCGGCTTCAACCGGTCTGGCGACCGCCCCGGCAGCCGCGGCGGCGACCCGACGCACCAGGGTCGCGGCGCCGGTTACGACCACGAGCACGAGCAACGGGACCAGGAACAGGTTGGTGCGAGTGGGGCCGAACGGCCAGAACCGGATGGCACTCGCGGCCAGCATCGCCGCCTGGGCGCCGCCGAGCGCGAGAAGGAGCAGCCTGCCGTCGTGCCGTCGGGCGAGCACCGCGACGCCGGCGAGGCCGCAGACGACGACCGCGGGAGCGAGCACCCAGTAGGACGCCCACGAGCCGTCGGTCGGGGGGTGCAGCAGGCTTGGGTCGTACCGGTCGATGCCCGGCGGCGTGCCGGTGACGATGTCGCGCAACTGCCGCCCGACGAAGGCGAGCCCGCCCGCCAGGCCGCGGCCGGCGAGGAACTGCGCGTCCCAGTAGTGCCCGAGCCGCTGGCTGGACTGGTGCCCGACGAAGAGGAACGTGTTGGCCGCCGTGAGGACGAGCGCGGGCAGCGCCTCCACAGCACGCCACCCGCCGGCCAGCAGGGCGTCCCGAGACCGCCTCCGCCGCCAGGCCGCCTGCGCCGCGAGAAGGATGTCTGCCGCCGCCAGCGGCGCGATGATGAAGATCGCCGGGACTGAGAACAGGCTGATCACCCCGGCGGCTGTCCGCCGCGCCAGCCGACCCCGGTTCAGGCGACGCGGCCCGTCGCCGGTGGACCTGAGCGCATCAGCCTCGTTGCCGGCCCCGAGTCCGCTGGAGGGGCCATCAAGGCCGGCATCTGCGGCCGGTTGTGGCCCGGCAGGACTGCTGGGCTCAGCGTCGTCACCGACGCCCCCGAGGACCGCACCCTCTCTGACCCCGCCGGGAACTGCACGGTGGAGGCCTTCGCCTCGTGCGTTGTCTGGGGCGGCATCGGTCGCCGTGGGCTCGCCGGCCAACCAGAGGAGGACAGCGACGACCGCGGCGAGGGTCTCGATGGTGTATGGCTTCAACTGGGTACCGAGGTCGAGAAGAGTGCTGTTCAGACAGATCCACAGCGCGGCGAACGCTCCAGCCAGTCGTCCGGCGAAGCGACCGACCAGCAGCGTGATCCCAACCCCAAGCAGCGGCAGCGCGACGAATCCCGGCAGCCGCAGGACCCAGGTATGCCAGCCGAGTACGTCCCCACCGAGCCGTTCCATCACGACCCAGCCGGTGGCCGACGGGGTATTGGCCTTGGCCAGCTCCGGCCAGAAGGTCCCGAGCGGCTCGCTGACGAAATGCCCCCGCCAGATCTCGTCGTACCAGAACGGTCGGCGCAGGTAGGCGCGTAGCACGACGTCAACGGCTACGAGCGCCCCGCCGACACCACCGGCCCACCAGAGATCGAGGAGGGAGACCCCCCAGGCCCGCCCGCGGCGCGGTGTCGAACCAGCGGAGGCCGAGGCGACGCCCACCTCGGCCAGGCTGGCCGCGGCGACGCCCGACTCGGAGGCCAAGCCGACCGGAGCAACGCCCGATTCTGCCGAGCGGATCGAGGCATCGCCTACCTGAGCCAGGCCGACCGGCGCCAGGCCCGTCTCAGCCAGACCCCCCGACGCAGCTGGAGTCCCGTCGTGGACCGGCCGCCCAGGGCTCGGGTCTCGGCTCACCTCGACGATCGGGCGGTCAGACCGGCATGACGACGACGCAGCGGTTCGGCTCTTCGCCCTCCGACTCGCTGCGCACGCCGTCGACGTCGGCGATGACGTCGTGCACGACCTTGCGCTCGAACGGCGTCATCGGCGCGAGTTTCTCCTGCTTGGCCCCGCCCGCGACCCGCTTGGCCACCTCCGTGGCAAGCTCGCGCAACTCCGCGCGGCGGCGAGCCCGATGACCGCCGACGTCGAGCATCAGCCGGCTGCGCTCGCCGGTCTTCTGCAGCACCGCGAGCCTGGTCAGCTCCTGCAGCGCCTCGAGGGTCTCTCCGTTGGACCCGATCAGCTTGTCCAGGTCGTCACCGACGACCGCGACGACGGCGCGGCTGCCTTCGACGTCCAGGTCGAGATCGCCATCCATGTCGACGATGTCGAGCAGGCCCTCGATGTAGTCGGCGGCGATTTCGCCTTCCTGCTCCAGGGCGGTCAGCCGCTGCTGAGCGCTCGCGGGCTCATCGACCCGCGGGGCGTCTTCGTCAGGGCCAACGGCGATGTCAGAACCGCTCATCAGCGCAACTCCATGGGGTTGGGGGACCGCCGTGAGTGGCGGTACGCAATCGGAACGCCGGGTCCAGCCGGAGGAAAGGGGCCGCGGGCGCGGCAGCGGTCACCGCCGGCCGCCGGGTCGCTTCCCCTTGCCGCCGCTGCGCCGCTTCGCGGCCGGACGTGACCCGCCGACGTGACGCTGGACTCCAGCCGGGACCGGCCTGGCCGAGTCGGCGGCGGAACCAGCGGGCGGCTCGGCGTCACTGGACTTACTCACATCCTGGGCCGCGGGCGGCGTACCTGCCTCCGCGGCGGCAGGCGGCTGAACCACCCGCTTGGAAGTACCGCCGCGGGGTGACCGGGTGCCTGCCGGGGCCGTGCCGCTGGCGCCGGTCTTGGTGGCCGCGCCGCTCTTCACCGCCGCGCCGTTGACGGACGGGCCGTCGGCTGCGGGGGTCGCCTTGGTCAGCGTGGCCGGCTTCGGAGCTGTCTTGCCCTTGGCACCGGCTCGGGCGCCGGGGGCGGGGCGGGCGCCCGGGGCCGGACGAGGGGGGGTGGGCCGGTCGGACACCGCAGCGGCGGTGCGGGCGGCAGGCAGCTTGCCGGTTCCGGCTGCCTCCCCGACCGGCGGCATCCGCTTGATGACGAAGAACTGCTGGCCCATGCTCCACAGGTTCGTGACGAGCCAGTAGATCAGCACGGCGACCGGGAAGCGGAAACCGAAGACCGCCAGGGTGATCGGCGAGCCGTAGAGCATGACCTTCTGGACGATCGCCTGCTGTGGGTCGACGGTCCCACCGGTGCGGGCCATGATCTGGCGCTGCGTGAAGAACGTCGTCGCGGCCATCAACAGGATGAGCACGACACAGACGATCTTGATGTGCGTGCTGTTCGCGTGCAGTTCGTCCAGCAGTGCCTTCGACGAGTTGAAGTTCGTCGAGAGCGAGATGCCCCAGATCTTGGCCTTCGCGATCTTCTCAATCGTCGCGCCGGTCAGGCCGACGCGGTCGACCCACTCCAGCTTCCCGTTCCTCGTGACCGGGGCCATGTGGGTGAAGACGTGGAACAGCGAGATGAACAGCGGGATCTGCAGGAAGATCGGGAGGCAGCCGAGCAGCGGGTTCCCGTGCTCCTTCTGCAGCTCCATCATCTTCTGGTTCATCTGCTGCTTGTCATGCCCATACTTCTCCCGGATCTCCTTGATCCGGGGCTGCATGAGCTGCATCGTCCGCTGCGACTTCACCTGCTTGACGAACAGCGGGAAGATCAGGATGCGGACACAGACGACCAGCAGGGCGACCGAGAACGCCCAGGCGAAGAAGCTGCTCTCGCCGAAGATCGGCCCGAAGCCCTTGTGGAAGAAGACGATCGAGTTCGCCGCGAGATGGTAAAGCGGATCCAGCACCGGTCTAACTCCTCCAGGCCCCTCGGGCGGACTCTACAGGTACTGGGTCGTACCCACCGCGGGATAGCGGCTGGCAGCGTAGGAGCCGCCAGCCGGCGAGCAGGCCTCCGCGCACGCCCCCGTGTATACGAACGGCGGAGAGCGCGTAGACGCTGCAGGATGGATCAAATCGGCACGCGCCGGCCGACCGGGGTGACCAGACGAGCTGGTAACCGCGGATGAGCGCGCCGAGCACCCAGGCGAGCGGGCCGCGGACGGCTCCGGACTGGTCACGGGCGATCCGGGGCGCCCGTTGGCGTAGTGCAGCGGACGCGAGCGCGAGGTCGAGGAGGGCGAAGGCGCCGAGGACGATCCCGGCCCAGGCGAGCGCGGTCATCCCCGACTCCTGCGTGGGCGTCCCGGGTCGGCACGGTCGGGACCGGGCCGAGCCGATCGCACCGCGGCGAAACCTCGGTCGAGAGCGAGGCCGAGCTCGGCCGAGCTGGCTTCCGCGGCGGCGGGCAGCGCACGGATGACCAGCAGGGTTCCCGCTGGCACCGAGGCCAGCCGGGACCTGGTCTGCTCGCGCAGCCGGCGGCGGACCCGGTTGCGGGTCACGGCCGCGCCGACCTTGCGGCTCACCACGAAGCCGGCCCTCGCCGGGCCGGAATCGTCGGTGCGCAGAGCGTGAACAACCAGTGGATGGCAGCTGAACCGGCGACCACCTCGCCCGACCTGGGCATGCTCCGCCCGGGACGCGACCCGGGAACGGGCGGGGAGCATCGGAGGCCGGTAACCGCGCGCCGGCGAGGTCCGCCGTCAGGCGGACAGTTCGGCGCGGCCCTTGCGGCGGCGGCCGGAAATGATGGCGCGGCCGGCACGGGTACGCATCCGCAGCCGGAACCCGTGGGTCTTGGACCGCCGACGGTTGTTCGGCTGGAAGGTGCGCTTGCTCACGTGACGACTCCGTGGTTACAGGCCGCGGTGCTGACGGGCCGGGACAGGCGGACGGGACACGCGGGCAACACCGCGCGTACTCAGGCTACGCCAACACTGCCCCCGGCTCGCAGCGCGCGCGTCGCCGACGCAATGCCGGGCCGAGCGCGACGCCGTAGAAGTGCCGACAGGAGTGGGCTGGCGACGCACCAGCCTACACACGCCCGGACCACACAGTGCCCGCCGCACCGACCAGCGCCCATCGAGGGCCGAGTCCCTGGATGTCTGGATGCCCACCGTCCGCCCTACCGTGCCGGCGCCACGCCGGATGCGGTGTCATGTCCGTACACAGGTTGTGGACGACTATGTGGAAACCTTGGCGGCACGCCGGGCCCGATCCTCGTCCCCAACACCGCGCCCCGGCCGAAGGAGACCCGACCGTGACCATCGTCGCGGCTCCGTCGGCCACCAGCCGAACCGGCCGACACCTCACTGGCCGACGTATCGAGGAGCACCCGTGACCGACCGCGACACCACCCCCGTCACGGGCTCCCAGCGCCAGCTTCCGCTCGGCGAGGACCCGGACCTGCACGAGGTCTGGCGCCAGGCCGTCGCCGGCGTCGCGGACGGCACACTGTCCGCGCAGCAGCGCGCCTGGCTGCGGCTGACCCGGCCGCTCGGCCTCGTGCAGGACACCGCGCTGCTCGCCGCGCCGAACGAGTTCACCAAGGACCTGCTCGACTCACGGCTGCGCCCGTTCCTGTCGACCGCGCTGACCGCCGCCTATGGCAGGGAGATCCGGGTAGCCGTCACCGTCGAGCATCTGCCCGACCCGGAGCCGATGACCGGCCCGATGGTGCTGCCGCAGGCGGCGCTCGCCGGAGCTGGGTCGGCCGGTGCCGCGGGCACGGGCCACGACGGGCGCGCGGACTCACCGCTGGGCTCGCCGACCTCGCCCATCCAGCGGGTGGCCACCGGCCTCGGCCGCGACCCGGAGCCGCGCCCGTCGGAGCCGGCCCGGCTCAACCCGCGGTACGTCTTCGAGACGTTCGTCATCGGCGACAGCAACCGGTTCCCGCACGCCGCGTCGGTCGCCGTCGCCGAGGCGCCGGCCAAGGCCTACAACCCGCTGTTCATCTACGGCGACTCCGGCCTCGGCAAGACCCACCTGCTGCACGCGATCGGGCACTACACGAAGAAGCTCTACCCGGACGCGCAGGTGAAGTACGTCAGCACCGAGGAGTTCACGAACGACTTCATCAACTCCATCCGCGACGACCGCCAGCAGGCGTTCCAGCGCCGCTACCGGGACATCGACGTGCTGCTCGTCGACGACATCCAGTTCCTGGAGAACAAGGAGCGGACGCAGGAGGAGTTCTTCCACACGTTCAACGTCCTGCACGACACCGAGAAGCAGCTGGTCATCTCCTCGGACCGCTCGCCGCGCCAGCTCTCGGCGCTGGAGGACCGGCTGCGCAGCAGGTTCGAGTGGGGCCTGATCACCGACGTCACCCCGCCTGACCTGGAGACCAGGATCGCGATCCTGTCCAAGAAGGCGGCGATCGAGCGGCTCCCAGTGCCACCGGACGTGCTCGAATACATCGCGACGCACATCGAGCGCAACATCCGCGAGCTCGAGGGCGCCCTGATCCGGGTGGCCGCGTTCGCGAGCCTGAACAAGTCGCACGTCGACCGGACGCTGGCCGAGATCGTGCTGCGCGACCTCATCCCGGACGCGACCAACACGGAGATCACAGCCACCTCGATCATGAACGCGACGGCGTCCTACTTCGGCGTCTCGATGGAGGACCTGTGCGGGACGTCGCGCAGCCGGGTGCTGGTGACGGCCCGCCAGATCGCGATGTACCTGTGCCGGGAGCTCACCGACCTGTCGCTGCCCAAGATCGGTCAGCACTTCGGCGGTCGCGACCACACGACCGTCATGCATGCCGATCGCAAGATCCGCGGGCTGATGGCGGAGCGCCGGGCGATCTACAACCAGGTCACCGAGCTGACCAACCGCATCCGCGCCGAGACGCGCCATCTGTAAGCCCGGCGGCTGGGTCTAGCCCGAGGCTGGAACCAGCGCGGTTGACGGGCGGTCACCGTCCGGGCTGCCGTCGATCTTCAAGCACAAGCTCTTGGGCCCGACATCTTCGGTAATACCCAGGGATTGTCCACAGCCTGTGGGTTCCAGCGGGGATGGTCGGCCTGACCGGTTCCGCTCGGCACGGCGCCCGAATCGCGCCTACTGGTCGACCCACCAAGAGCCCCATATGCCCGATATGCGCCGTATATGTGCGCACGGGGACGGAGCGTGCTCGACCCCCGCCCTCAACTCTCGCTGGCCGTGATGGACCCCCAACGCAGGGCTCAGGACCCACGAGACCACTTGGGTGGTATTCACCCACAGCTTGTGGACAAGCCTGTGGATTACCTGGGGGCAGCCGTCCGCTCGCGACCGCCGGAGATCACTTCGGGACCCGGCTCAAGGCCCCCGGCTCCTGTGGAGAACCAGGGGACAGCCTGGGGACGACCTGGGTGTAACCGGTGGATGGACGGTGGATGGCGCCGGGGGACAGCGAGCGGTGTGGACAACTACCGGCGTCACGCACAGGTCGACCCACACGATCTCCACCGGCCAATCTGCGGCCTGACCTGGGAAAACGCGAGTTTTCCACAGTTTCCACAGCCCCTACTACTACCACTACCAAGATTTCTAATTAGAAGATCAAAAGCTCGAAGAACTAGGGCCTGGGGATGACGCTCGCGCGGCCTCGGTCGCCTCGGTCCCGAGCGGGCCGGCTTCACGCCTCGCCGACCCGACGTGACGCTCCGCGTTCGCCGTACCACTGGACCGCTCGCGAACGCGTCGGAGGGCTCTGAGATGCTGGACCACGTTCGTCGCTGAGGAGGCAGGCATGAAGTTCCGGGTTGAACGGGACGAGTTCACCGAAGCGGTCGCCTGGACCGCGCGCAGCCTGCCGAGCCGTTCGGCGACAGCGACCAACCAGCAGGTGCTGATGGGCCTGCTGCTGGACGCGACTGCGCCGGGCCTGGTCGTCGCCGCCTTCGACTACGAGGTCGCGGCGCAGGCGACGCTGGAGGCGACCGTCCACGAGGAGGGCCGCGCGCTGGCGCCGGGACGGATGCTCGCGGACATCACCAAGCAGCTACCGGCCGCGCCGGTCGAGGTCGAGACCGACGACAACAAGCTGATCATCACCTGCGGCAACGCCCGGTTCACCCTGCAGACGCTGCCCGTCGACGAGTACCCGACGCTGCCCCCGCTGCCGCCGGTCACCGGACACATCGAGGGCGGCGCGTTCGGCGCCGCCGTCGCCCAGGTGGCGGTGGCCGCGGGCAAGGACGACACGCTGCCCGTGCTGACCGGCGTCCGGCTGGAGATCGAGGGAGACACCCTCACCCTCGCCGCCACCGACCGTTACCGGCTCGCGGTGCGAACCCTCAAGTGGAGCCCGTCGAGCCCCGACGCGTCCGGGGTCGCGCTCATCCCGGCGCGCACACTGCTGGACACGGCCCGCTCGCTGGGCGGCGGGACGGCCCAGGTCGCGATCGCGCTCGGCACCGGCCCGTCCGGGGAGGCACTCGCCGGTTTCGCGGGCAACCACCGCCAGACCACGACCAGGCTCGTCGACGGCCAGTTCCCGCCCTACCGCAAGCTGCTGCCGGACTCGTGCCCGCTGGCCGCCCAGGCGGAGAAGGCCCCGCTCCTGGAGGCGGTCAAGCGGGTCGCGCTGGTGGCCCCGAAGACCGCGCCGGTGCGGCTGGCGTTCAGCGCCGACCACCTGCGGCTGGAGGCTGGCAGCCACGGCGGCGAGGCGCAGGCCTCCGAGACGCTGCCCGCGACCTACGACGGTCCCGACCTGGAGGTCGCGTTCAACCCCGCGTACCTGCAGGACGCGCTGACGGCGGTCGAGTCCGACCAGGTCGAGTTCGGCTTCGCCAGCGCCGAGGACGCCGAGGTGGCGGCGAAGAAGCCGGCCATCCTGACCGGTAAGGGCGCCGGCGACGAGCTGCCGGACTACCGCTACCTGCTCATGCCCATTCAGCTGAACGGCTGACCGGGTGACGTGTACGTCACGCACCTGCAACTGGTCGACTTCCGGTCCTACCCGGCGCTGGAGCTGACGCTTTCGCCCGGGGTGGTCACCTTCGTGGGGGCCAACGGCCAGGGCAAGACGAACCTGCTCGAGGCCGTTGGCTACGTCGCCACCCTCGGTAGTCACCGAGTCTCCGGCGACGCGCCGCTGATTCGCGAGGGCGCCGAGCGGGCCGTGGTCCGGTCGCGGATCGTGCGTGGTGACCGGGCCGCGCTGGCCGAGATCGAGATCGTCACCGGCCGGGCCAACAAGGTCTGGCTGAACCGCCGGCCGCTCAGCCGCCCACGCGACCTGCTCGGCCTGCTGTCCGTCGTCCTGTTCGCGCCGGAGGACCTGGCGATGGTCAAGGGCGATCCGGGCGAGCGCAGGCGGTTCCTCGATGACCTGCTGGTCGCCAGGACGCCGCGGCTGGCCGCGGTGATCGCCGACTACGAACGGGTACTGCGCCAGCGAACGACCCTGCTGCGTGCCCACGGCGACCTGCGCACCCTCGATTCCTGGGACCAGGCGCTGGCCCAGCACGGCGCCGAGCTGCTCGCCGCCCGGCTGGCCCTCGTCGACGAGCTGCGTCCCCGGGTCCGGGCCGCGTACGCCGCTGTGGCCGGAACCGCGGACGAGGACGTGACCGGGCAGGGCGTCGGTGTCGACTACCGCTGCGGGGTGGAGCTGCCGGAGGGTGCGGACCGGGAGGCGATCGCGGCCGCGCTGATCGCAGAGCTCGCACGTGTGCGGCCCCGGGAGATAGAGCGGGGCGTGACCCTGGTCGGCCCGCACCGCGACGAGCTCGCGCTGGCGGTCGGCGGGCGCCCGGCTCGCGGCTACGCGAGCCACGGCGAGTCCTGGTCGCTCGCGCTCGCGCTGCGGCTGGCGTCGTACGAGCTGCTCGACGCCGACGACCGCGCACCGGTACTGCTGCTGGACGACGTCTTCGCGGAGCTGGACGCGCATCGCCGCCGCCGGCTCGCCGAACTGGTGGCGTCGGCCGAGCAGGTGCTGATCACGGCCGCGGTCGGCGCGGACGTGCCGGCGGAGTTGGTCGGGCCGCGGTTCACCGTCCACCGGGGGGAGGTGCTTGATGCCGACCGATCCGGCTGAACCCGACCAGAGCGCTGCCGCTCCCCGGGTCACGGGCGCGGACCTGGCCCGCCAGGTGCTCGCCGCCGCGAAGGCGGACGCGCGGGCCCGATCCAGGGGCGGCCGGCCTGGCTGCGGGGGCGGCCCTGGCCGAGGGGCCGACGCCACGTCACCCCCTGCGGACCGCACCATCCCGGCGGACGACGACCGGGAGCCGCCACGCCGGCCCCGTCAGCCGGGGATCGCGGCGCCCGGCCGGGAGTGGCGCGAGCCGACCAGCTTCGCGGCCTCGATCAACCGGCTGCTGGCCGCCCGTGGCTGGCAGACCAGGGCGACGGACTCCGGTGTGCTGGCCAGATGGGATGTGATCGTCGGCCCGGAGATCGCCTCGCACGCGACCCCGGTCTCGCTGCGCGACGGCTTGCTGGAGCTGGAGGCGGAGTCCACTGCCTGGGCCACCCAGCTCCGGCTGCTGGCCCCGCGGCTGCTCGGCGTGCTGCGCCGCGAGCTAGGCCAGGGCATCGTCACCGGGATCACGGTGCGGGGTCCGTCCGCGCCGTCCTGGCGGCATGGCCCGGCCCAGATGCCGGGTGGTCGCGGGCCTCGGGATACCTACGGCTGAGGGGTTCCGACGCACCTCTCCGGGCCGCGCGGCAGGCGCCTGGCGACGCCGGGAGCCGCCTCGTACCGCCGGTCCTGGGCCGATCGGCGGCGGGGCCTGGCGGTCGTCCGTGACACCGTCGGGCGGGGTGGCCGCGTCAGGTCCGGAAGGTGCTGTGAGCCGGCCGTCAAGCGGCGACCGGCGTGGATCGGCCTCACGGCCGTTGAGGCCGCCCGCCTCGTAGGGGGGGTTCGCCCGGCCCTCGTTCGGCCCGCTACGCAGACGTCAGAGCCCACCCTGCGTCTGTTGTGGTGCGTTGCCGGGTAGACTGAAAGGGACTTCGGCCCACAACGAGCGCCTTGCAACAACGAGGCCCGCCCGGACGGCCCTCGCACGCGGGGGCGGACGAGCGGGCCTGCCGAGGGACCTGGCGAGGATCTGAAGAGAGGGACGCTGCGCGTGGCGTACGACGCAAGTTCGATCAAGGTTCTCGAGGGTCTCGACGCGGTCCGCAAGCGGCCGGGTATGTACATCGGCTCCACCGGCGAGCGTGGCCTGCACCACCTCGTCTACGAGGTGGTCGACAACTCCGTCGACGAAGCTCTCGCCGGATACTGCGACACCATCGCGGTAACCCTGCTCGCTGACGGCGGCGTGCGTGTCGTCGACAACGGTCGCGGAATTCCGGTCGGGATGCACCCCACCGAGAAGAAGCCGACGGTCGAGGTCGTGCTCACCGTCCTGCACGCGGGCGGCAAGTTCGACGGCGAGTCGTACGCGGTCTCCGGAGGCCTGCACGGCGTCGGCATCAGTGTCGTCAACGCGCTGTCGACCAAGGTCGAGGTCGAGATCAAGGTCGACGGCTTCACCTGGTTCCAGCGTTACACCGACCAACGGGCCGGGGCGCTGGAGAAGCGGGCGCCGCTGAAGAGGAACGAGCGCACCGGTACCACGGTCACGTTCTGGGCCGACCCGACGATCTTCGAGACCACCGAGTACAAGTACGAGACCCTGTACCGCCGGCTGCAGGAGATGGCCTTCCTGAACAAGGGCATCTCCCTGACGCTGCGCGACGAGCGGCCCGAGGAGCCGGTCGAGGTCGCGTTCATGTACGAGAAGGGCCTGGTCGACTTCGTCAACCACCTGAACGCGACGAAGGACCCGATCCACAAGACGATCGTCGCGCTCGAGGCCAAGGCGAAGGGCATCGAGGCCGAGGTCGCGATGCAGTGGAACGCCGGCTATAACGAGTCGGTCTACACCTTCGCGAACACGATCAACACGCACGAGGGCGGCACCCACGAGGAGGGCTTCCGGGCGGCGCTCACCAGCGCGGTGAACGTCTACGCCAAGGAGCAGAACCTGCTCAAGCCGGTGAAGGCGGGCGCGAAGAACACCGACGAGCGCCTCTCCGGCGACGACATCCGTGAGGGCCTCACCGCGATCATCTCGGTCAAGCTGGCCGAGCCGCAGTTCGAGGGCCAGACGAAGACCAAGCTCGGCAACACCGAGGCGAAGAAGTTCGTGCAGGAGATGTGCTACTCCGCGCTGCGGGACTGGTTCGACGCGAACCGGGTCGAGGCGCGCAGCATCGTCGGCAAGGCGCTCGACGCGCAGCGGGCCCGGATCGCCGCCCGCGCCGCCCGGGACCTGACCCGGCGCAAGGGCCTGCTCGGTGGCACTGGCCTGCCCGGCAAGCTGTCGGACTGCCAGTACACCGACCCGGAGCGCTGCGAGCTCTACATCGTCGAGGGTGACTCGGCGGGCGGCTCGGCCAAGGGCGGCCGCGACTCGAAGTTCCAGGCGATCCTGCCGCTGCGGGGCAAGATCCTCAACGTCGAGAAGGCCCGGATCGACCGGGTCCTGAAGAACACAGAGGTCCAGGCCCTGATCCAGGCGCTGGGCACGGGTATTCACGACGAGTTCGACATCGCCAAGCTGCGGTATCACAAGATCGTGCTGATGGCGGACGCCGACGTCGACGGCCAGCACATCCGGACGCTGCTGCTCACGCTGCTGTTCCGGTTCATGCGCCCGCTCGTCGAGGCAGGCCACGTGTTCCTCGCGCAGCCCCCGCTCTACAAGATCAAATGGGGTCGGGAGGACTGGGAGTACGCCTACTCGGACCGGGAGCGCGACGGGCTCCTCGAGCGTGGCGTCGAGGCCGGCCGAAAGCTGCCCAAGGACGCGATCCAGCGGTTCAAGGGCCTCGGCGAGATGAACGCGACCGAGCTGTGGGACACGACCATGGACCCGGACCGCCGCATCCTGCTGCAGGTCACGCTCGACGACGCGGCCGTCGCGGACGAGCTCTTCAGCGTCCTGATGGGCGAGGACGTCGACGCCCGGCGCAGCTTCATCCAGCGCAACGCCAAGGATGTCCGCTTCCTCGACATCTGAGGGGGGCCGAGGCAGGCGGCCCTGTTCGCTGGCCCGCGGCCAGCTTCCCTGGTGGCCCGCAATGTCTACCCGGGGGGCGACCCCCCCGACCCCCCGATGTCGGGCTTCGCCCGACTGGGGGCAGGTCTGGCTACGGGCCTGAATGCACTGACCGAGACAGATCGAGCCACCAGAAAGACCGAGACCTACAGCGCTAGCTGAGACGACAGCCGTTCGAGGGACAGCAGTCAACCGGTTAGCTCCGAACTGCCCTGGAAGGACACCGTGGTCGACGTACTACCGCCGCCTGGCGACCGGATTGAGCCGATCGGCATCGAAGTCGAGATGCAGCGGTCGTACCTCGACTACGCGATGTCGGTCATCGTGGGGCGGGCCCTGCCGGAGGTCCGGGACGGGCTCAAGCCCGTGCACCGCCGGGTGCTCTACGCCATGTACGACGGTGGGTACCGGCCCGACCGCGGGTACTTCAAGTGCTCCCGCATCGTCGGTGACGTCATGGGTAACTACCACCCGCACGGCGACTCGGCGATCTACGACACCCTCGTGCGGCTGGCCCAGCCCTGGTCGCTGCGGTACCCGCTCGTCGACGGCAACGGCAACTTCGGCTCGCCGGGCAACGACCCGCCCGCCGCCATGCGGTACACCGAGGCCCGCATGGCCGCGCTGGCGATGGAGATGCTGCGCGACATCGACGCCGACACCGTCGACTTCGCGCCGAACTACGACGGCCGCTCGCAGGAGCCGCTCGTCCTGCCGAGCCGGTTCCCGAACCTGCTCGTCAACGGCGCGGGCGGCATCGCGGTCGGCATGGCGACCAACATCCCGCCGCACAACCTGCGCGAGGTCGCCGCCGGCGTCCAGTGGGCGCTGGCCAACCCGGACGCCACCGACGAGGAGCTCCTCGAAGCCCTGCTCGGCATCATCAAGGGCCCGGACTTCCCGACCCACGGCCTGATCGTTGGCCGGCAGGGGATCGAGGACGCGTACCGCACCGGCCGCGGCAGCATCCGCATGCGCGCGGTGGTCCAGGTCGAGGAGAACAAGGGCCGCACCCAGCTCGTCGTGACCGAGCTGCCCTACCAGGTCAACCCGGACAACCTCGCCGAGAAGATCGCCGAGCTGGTCCGGGACAACAAGGTCTCCGGGATCTCGGACGTCCGCGACGAGACGTCGGCCCGCATCGGCCAGCGCCTGGTCATCGACCTCAAACGCGACGCCGTCGCCAAGGTCGTGCTGAACAACCTGTACAAGCACACCCAGCTGCAGGACACCTTCGGCGCGAACATGCTGGCGATCGTCGACGGGGTGCCGCGGACGCTGCGTCTGGACCAGATGATCCGCTACTACGTCGAGCACCAGGTCGACGTGATCGTCCGGCGGACCCGCTACCAGCTGCGCAAGGCCCAGGAGCGGCTGCACGTCCTCGAGGGCCTGCTGATCGCGCTCGACCACCTGGACGACGTGATCGCGCTGATCCGCAACGCCGAGTCGGCGGACGCGGCCCGCGGCCAGCTGATGGCGCGCTACTCGCTCTCCGAGATCCAGGCGACCGCGATCCTGGACATGCAGCTGCGCCGGCTGGCCGCCCTCGAACGCCAGCGGATCATCGACGAGGCCGCCGAGCTGCGCGCCAAGGTCACCGAGCTGGAGGCGATCCTCGCCTCCCCGCAGCGGCAGCGCGAGATCATCGGCGAGGAGCTCAAGGAGGTCGTCGACAAGTTCGGCGACGAGCGCCGGACCAGGATCGTCCCGTTCGAGGGTGAGATGTCCATCGAGGACCTCATCGCCCAGGAGGACGTCGTCGTCACCGTCACCCGCGGTGGCTACGCCAAGCGCACCAAGACCGACCTCTACCGCTCCCAGCGGCGTGGCGGCAAGGGCGTGCAGGGTGCGGCGCTGCGCGAGGACGACATCGTCGAGCACTTCTTCGTGACCACCACCCACCACTACCTGTTGTTCTTCACGAACAAGGGCCGGGTGTACCGGGCGAAGGCGCACGAGCTGCCCGAGCAGGCCCGCAGCGCCAAGGGCCAGCATGTGGCGAACATCCTGGCGTTCGGCCAGGACGAGCGGATCGCCGAGGTGATGGCGATCCGCGACTACGCGGCCGCGCCGTACCTGGTGCTCGCCACCAAGCGTGGGCTGTGCAAGAAGTCGGCCCTGACGGACTTCGACTCCAACCGCGCCGGCGGTCTGGTCGCGATCAACCTGCGCGAGGACGACGAGGTCATCGGGGCCCGCCTGGTCGGCGCCGACGACGACCTGCTGCTGGTCAGCCGCAACGCCCAGTCGATCCGGTTCCACGCGGACGACGAGCAGCTGCGGCCGATGGGCCGGGCGACCGCGGGCGTGATCGGCATGCGGTTCGAAGCCGACGACGAGCTGCTCTCGATCGAGGTCATCAAGCCGGACTCGCCGGCTTCCCTGCTGGTCGCCACCAGCGGCGGCTTCGCCAAGCGGACGCACCTGAACGAGTACCCGCTGCAGGGTCGTGGCGGGAAGGGCGTGCTGACCGCGAGGATCGTGCCCAGCCGCGGCAGCCTGGTCGGCGCTCTGGTCGTCGAGCCCGACGACCAGCTGTACGCCATCGCGTCCAACGGCGGCGTCTTGCGTACCGTAGCCAGGGACGTACGGCAGGCCCAGCGCCAGACCATGGGCGTGAAGCTGATCGACCTTGAGGCCGGTGTGCAGGTCGTGGGCGTCGCGCGTAATGCTGATGCCGACGACGGCGATGGCGACGAGCCGACGGCCGGCTGACGCCTGACTGCGAGGACGGGCCCATGGCTGGCGGGAAGCTAAGGGGAGACGCGTGAGCGAGAAGGACGAGCGGCCGGGTCGGTCCGGCGGCCTCCCGACGGCCGCGGCCGACAGCGAGTCGGCGGCCGGCAACCCCTTCTTCGAGAAGGTTGGCGGGCCCAAGAAGGATGTGCCCGCCAAGCCAGCCGTCGCCGCGTCCGACGACGCCGCGGGAGCGCGGACGGCGACCAAGGAGCCGGTCGAGGGCGACGCCGACAAGACGGCCGCCGTCCGGTCGGTGTCGTCGGCCGTGCCGGCCCCGTCCTCGGTCCCGTCAAAATCCTCGGCCGGGTCCAAGGGAGCTGCTTCGGACACCGTCAGGGGCGGCGCGGCGACCACCAAGGTCGCCACGCCGGTCGCCAGCCAGCCACCGTCGGCCGGTTCGGACCGGTATGCCGCGGCTGGCCGTGGCGCGCCGGCCAAAACGGCCGCGACGGACCAGCTGGCGCAAGCGCCGCGCGACCCAGACACCATGGCCATCGTGCGTACCCCAGCCCGGCCCTCCGGGTCGGACAACGGCCGGGACAGTGGCGCTCGGGACAACGGCGGCGCCAGGGACAACGGCGGCGCCAGGGACAGCGGCGGCGCCAGGGACAGCGGCGCCCGGGACGACCGCGGTCGTGCCGGTGCCGCCGACCGCGGCGCCGAGACCCGGACGGTCGCGGCCGTCGGCGCGGCGTCCGTGTCGGCCGATCCGGACCGGACCGTCGCCGACACCACCCCGAAACCGAACCTGGCCAAGCCCAGCCGCGGCCCGGCGGTGCCGGCGGAACGGATGCCGGCCCCGGTGTCCGGCGTCCGTACAGGCGCCGCGCCGGCCGGAGGCCGTGAGCAGCGGGAGTGGGCCCGGCCGGGCCGCGGCGCGCCGGATCCGGCCGCCGGCTACCCGGGCCGGGGCGACCAGGACCGGTCCGAGCCGGCCCGCGCGGGTGACTACTCGGCCGACTACGGCGACGCGGACGGCTCGCGCACCGGCCGGCGGGCCAGGCTGCGGCTCACCAGGGTCAGCCCGCTGACCGTGACCCGGCTCGCGTTCGCGTTCTCGCTGTGCCTGTTCCTTGTGATCATGGTCGCGGTGGCGGTGCTCTGGTTCGTGCTGAACTCGGTCGGTGTGTTCGACAGCATCACGAACGCCGCCGGCACCCTGACCTCGGGCGAGAGCCACAGCGTGAGCTCCTGGCTGTCGTTCGGCCGGGCCATGCAGATCAGCCTGCTCGTGGGTGCGATCAACGTCGTCCTGTTGACCTTGCTGGCCACCCTCGGGGCGATGCTCTACAACCTCTGCGCCGACATGATCGGTGGGATCGAGGTAACGCTCAGCGATCGATAGCGAGGAGCCGGGCGGTGGCTCCCACCCGGTCGCCGCCGTCCTGTACTCTTGCTCTCGCGCCCCCAACGGGCCCCAGCAACTCCCCGGACCTATAGCTCAGCCGGTTAGAGCGCTTCCCTGATAAGGAAGAGGCCGGTGGTTCAAGTCCACCTAGGTCCACCCTTTGGTACCAGCACATCAGCCGGTCTCGCCCCCGCATTCTGGGAGCGGACCGGCTTCTTTGTGCACAGGATCGTGCACGTCGTCGTCCTGCGGGGTCTCGTCAGCGGGCGGCGCGAGCGGCTCGGACGCCCCGAGGATCTGGCCGGCGACCAGGTCGGCGGCGGCGGCATCCATGCCCGGGATGACGTGGCTGTAGGTCCGCAGGGTGAACGCCACGTCGGCGTGGCCGAGCCGCTCGCTGACCACCTTGGGATGAACCCCGGCCTTGAACGCGGCGGTCGCATAGCTGTGGCGGACGTCGTGCAGCCGGATCACCGGCAGGCCCGCCGCGCGGGCGTGGCCCTGGAACCAGTCGGTGACCGAGTCCGGGTGGATGTTGGACCCGTCCGGGTGGCAGAACAGCAGATCCGAGGTGTGACCGACGTCGGCCCGCTCCTTCTCCCACCGCTCGACGTGGGCGCGCAGCGCGGCGAGCGTCGCCGGGTCGAGCGAACGCGGGCGCTCCCCGGACTCGGTCTTGGTCTCGCCGTCGCCGGCCTGGCCGTCGACCACCACCCGCGGGACCGCCGGCACGACCGTGGCCGCCGCCAGGTCGAGATCCTGACGGCGCAGCCCGACCGCCTCCCCGCGCCGCATCCCGGTCGTCACGATCAGCAGGTAGAGCGCGTACAGCCGATCGCCCTGGATGTGCTCGACGAACGTCCGCAGCTGCTCCGTCGTCCACACCGTCGCCGGCCGCTTGCCCACCCGGGGCGGGGCCGCGTCCTCGGCGACGTTGCGCGCCAGGTAGCCCCAGCGCACCGCGTCACCGAGCGCCCGGTGCAGCATCCGGTGCACCGTCGCCACGGTCGACGCCGAGAGCCCCGCGCCCTGGTCCCCGCGCGGCCGGACGCGACCCGCCTTGAGCAGGTGGGTATAGAGCAGGTTCAGCCGCACCGGGGTCAACTCCCGCAACGGCGTCTCCCCGATGACCCGGGTCACGTAGCCGGCGCAGTAGCCGTACTTCACCCACGTGTTCGGCCGCATCGCGTGCTGCACCGCCGCGTGCCACTCGGTCAGGAACTCCCCGACCGTGCGGCGCGAGGCCCCGACATGCCGGCCCGCCTCAGCCGCCGTGATCGCCGCGCGCATGGCCTTCTCCGCATCGGTCTTGCGCTCGAAGCCGGACTTGGACGGCTGGCGGCGCCGGCCGGTCAGCGGGTCGGGCCCGAGGTCGAAGCGGTAGGCCCATTTGCCGTCCTTGCGGTAGACGCTGCCCTTCACGCCGCCGCTCCGTCCGGGGTGAGGATCGCGCGCAGGCCGGCGGTGACGATGAACACCCGGCCGCCGAGCTTGCGCGACGGCAGCTCGCCGCTGGCGGCCAGGCGGTAGGCGCCTGAGCGCGACAGGCCGAGCAGGTCGGCGGCGCGCTCCACGGGCACGAGCGGCGGCAGGTCGGCGGTCGGGTCCGGCGCGAGGATCGTCGCCGGCCGGGTCGGGGTGACGCGCTGGACGGCGGCCAGGTCGTCGAGCCGGGCGAGGACCGCGCGCAGCTCGGCGCGGATCAGGTCCAGATCGGCCGCGGGTGGCGCGGTCGGCGGCCGGTGGCCGGCGATGGGGGAGACGGTCATGGAGGGCTCCTCTCGAAGGCTTCGGGCGGGACGGTCAAGCGGCGGCGCGGTCGGCGCGGGCGGCCTCGCGTCGCGAGCGGGCGAGGTCGGCGGCCATCGCGGCGAGCTGGGCGTCTCCGGACAGGCGGTAGCCGGCGCCCTCGAAGCGCCATTCGCCGATGGTCAGGACTTCGTCGCCGGTGTCGGCTTCGAGTGGGCGGCCCCAGGCGTCGAGCGGGGTTCGCGGGTTGCCCTTGGCGTCGTGGGTGCGCTGCCACTCGCGGCGTTCGGTCCGGCAGGCCCCGAAGGTCAGCGAGTAGACCCGGGACTTGGTCAGCCAGTGGCCCCGGAACCCGAACTGGTGAGCGTTTTGCCGCAACCGCAGCTCGGCGAGCGCCCGGGCCGGCTGCCCGGGCAGCGGGAGGACGGGGCCGCCGAGGTACCAGGCGGTGCGGACCATCGCGGCCTGGTGGCCGGTGAGCAGCGGCAGGACCAGGCGCAGATCGTCGGAGGTCCGGATGGGCTGGTCCAGCACGCCGGAGTCGGTGACGCCCTTGGTGACGTACTTGGCGAGGTAGTTCCCGACCGCGCGGGCGGACAGCGGCCCGTCGGGAATCACGGTGGTCGTGTCGTCGAGTTCGACGCCACCGGCCACGGTCAGGTGGCGTTCGTGGTGCTGCTCTCCCCAACGGGCGGCGGCCAGGCCGGCGGCGGCCGGGGTCGGGCAGGGTTCGCTGACCTGCTCGACGGCCCAGCGCCACGCCCGCGCGAGCAGCTTCCCGGTCGCCCAGTCGGGCGGGGGCGGGTAGTCGCCAGGGATCGGGCTGAACCCGTCGAGCCGGAGGATCCCGTGAAAGTGGATCAGGCTACGGGCCTGCATCTCGGCGACCTTGACGTAGGAGATCCGCAGCAGTTCCCGGATTCCGACGCGCCGTGATCCGTCTTTGCGAATACCGCTGGTGAGGGGCACGCCGACGATGTGCGCAAGACGGCGGTAGCAGAGATCAACGGTCCGCTTGAACAAGCGGGCGGCGATCGCGTTCCAGATCACCGCGCCGAGGTAGTCGTAACAGTCCAGACACAGCGCCTGACCCAGCTGTGGATCGTCTTTGGCGTCGTGGACCGCCCAGCAGCCGCGGGGCTTTCCGTGGGGGCAGAAGCCTTTGAGTCGGTGGCAGGTCCGGGCGTCCTGGCCGTGCTTGGCGTTGCGGGTATGGACCGGCCCGAACGAGGGGGCGGTGACCGTGACGAACAGGCCCGGGTGGTCGATGACCGCCTCGGGGATGCCCCGGCCGCCGGCCAGGCCGGTGTGCACGATCTGCCAGGCGTCACCCGCATAGGTCCACGAGCACGACGGGCAGACGCTCGCGCGCCGATTGCCGCAGGGGATGAGGATCGTCCCGTCGGGCTGGGTGGCCGACTCGAAGAATGGCCGGATCTCCCCGGTGCGCAGGTCGACGTGAAGGCTTCGGCCGGAGATGCGGATCGGGCGGGTGCAGCCGGCGATCCGGTCGAGCTGGACGCGGAACGCGGCAAGGGAGCCGTCCGCGATACGCGGCCGGGCCTCTTCCAGCAGATCGACCGGGGTCACGGATTCGCCGCTCCTTTCAGGCCACAGGGGGATGGATGCCGGGCCGGCGGCCGGTTGCGGCGATGGCCGCCGGCCCGGGAGTCGGGGCTAGAACGGCGGTTCGTCGCCGGGCGGGGTGGTGTAGGCGTCGGTGCCGGGGTTGCCGGTGCCGCGGGCGGCGCGGGTGACCTTGGCGGTGGCGTAGCGCAGCGACGGGCCGATCTCCTCGACGTCGAGCTCGAAGACGGTGCGCTTCTCGCCCTCGCGGGTCTCGAAGGACCGTTGCTTGAGCCGGCCGACGACGATCACGCGCATGCCCTTGGTCAGGGAATCGGCGACGTGTTCGGCCGCCTGGCGCCAGATCGAGGCGCGCAGGAACAGCGGGTCGCCGTCCTTCCACTCGCCGCTGGCCCGGTCGAGGGTCCGTGGTGTGGACGCGACGGTGAACGAGGTGACGGCCGCACCATTCGGGGTGAAGCGCAGCTCGGGGTCGGCGGTGAGGTTGCCGACGACGGTGATCGTGGTTTCTCCGGCCATGGCAGGTCGGTCCTTCCGGTGCTGGAGCGGGTGGGCTGGTCAGGCAGCGAGGTCTGTGCGGTCGTGGCAGTCGAGGCAGACGCCGAGGTGGGCGGGGATGACGTAGCCGGCGTCTTGCTGGCAGTCGGGGCAGATGCGGCGCCGGGCGCGGGCGGCGGCGAGCTGCGCGCGTTGCCGCTGGGTTGCTGGGGTGCGTTGGACGGTGTCGGCGAGGTGGTAGAGCGCGGCGGTCCGGATGCCGGTGGCCGAGCGGCGGGAGCGCCACATGAGCTGGGCGACGGGGTCGCCGGTCGGGCGTAGGCCCAGGGCGGTGAGTTGGCGGCGGGTCGCCAAATGGTCCGGGGCCATGCGGTACGGCCAGGTCGGGATGCCGTAGCGGGCGCCGTCTGGGTCGTAGAACACGGCCACCGGGGCTACCGCCCGGCCGGGTGAACGACGGCGATGGGCGTGGCGTGGTGGTAGGCGCGGTCGTGGCCGGTGGCGAGCTGGCGGGCCGTGGCGGTGCCGGTGACGGTGCGATCGAGCCGGCCGCAGGAACACGTCACGCGCACCGACGCCTGCCACGGAGCCGGGGCGGTCCCGGCCGGGTGGACGGTCATCGGGTGCCGGCTCGGGTCGGCGTGGGCAGGGTGACGCAGCTCGCGCAGATCAGCCCGGTGCCGCCGGTCGTCTGGCCGCACAGCGCGCACGCCCGGTTGGTCGGGTTGGCCTCACCGGCCGCCGTGGGCGGGGTCACCGGCGGCCGGTCCTGGCGGGCCGGGCGGCGGGGGTCGAGGTCGGCCGCTGGACGGGCCGGGCGGGGCGGCAGAAGTGCCGCTGGTGGGTCTGGAGGAGCTGCTTGGCTTCGGCCTGGCTGCCGACCTCTTGGGAGGTCGTGCGGCAGTCGGGGCAGTACCAGTGCGCCATGATGGAACTCCCTTGCTGTCCCTGGTGGGTGGTGAGGGCCGGGGCGCGGCGACGGTTCTTTGGCGGAGTTGGCGCCGCGCCCCGGGCGGAGCTAGTTGCCGGCGGTCGGGGTTTGGGTAGTGGGTGCGCAGCCGGGGTGGTAGTTGCGGCCGGTGGTGCGGATGACACGGCGGCCGGGGTCGATGGGCTGGCGGCAGACCGCGCAGCTCAGTGCGGCGATCGCGCGGCGGCCGGCGGCGCGCAGGGCGCCGGGGGTCTTACGGGGCATGGCCGGTCGGTCCTCTCGGTGGGTGTAGGCGGGACGGGTTAGCTCTGGCAGCCGTGGCCGGGCATGCAGACCATGCGGCGGGCGGTGACCCGCAACCAGCGGCTGGCGCCGCAGTGGGTGCAGGCCTGGCCACCGTCGCGGGACGCGCCGGGTGGGAGCTCGTCGCGGGTCGGGGCGGAGAAGGTCTGGGTGCCGCGGCGGGACGAGACGACGTGGGTACGGGATGAGCGGGCCATCGGGGGTTCCTTCCGGGTGGTGGGGTTGGTGGTCGGGGGCAGATCTAGCTCTCGTCGTCGGGTGTCTCGTCGGCCTCGTCGTCGGTGGCGGTGGGGAGCGGCGCCGCGCACGCGACGCACTCGTACACGCCGTTCAGGCGCCACCAGACGTGCCGCCCGGACGGGAGCGTGGGGCAGACGTCGCGGCTCATCGGCTGCCGCGAAGCCGCTCGATCTCGTCGCTGACCTCGCCGTGGCGGTCGGCGAGGGTCTCGGAGAGCGCGGCGGCACGGCGGCCGGTCGGGGTGTGCCGGCCGGCCCGGTCGGCGAGGTCGTAGGCGCGGTTGGACGCGTCGATGACCTCGACCTGCCGGTCACACAGCCGGGCGTCGCGGGCCAGCTCGGCGTCGGTCATCGGGCGGCGAATCGAGTTGTCGCGCATGATCACGGGTCCTTTCGGCGGGGTGATGTCGTCGGGGGTTGGCAGTCGAACTGAGGTCAGCGGCCCGCTTGGATGGCGGCGATGTCGACGTCGCACTCGGCGACCCAGACGTCGATGCCGGCGGCTTCGGCGGCCCATTCGGACTGGTCGGCGGGGTCGGTCGCGATGGCCGCCTTGTGGCGGGCGTCTGCGGCCCAGGCGACGTACTTCGCGCGGGAGGCGCGGATGCTCGCGAGCGACTCGGCGACGGTGGGCACGTCCGGTGCGGGGGTGGCCCGGCGGCTGGGGCGGGTGGGGCGTCTCATCGGTCTTCTCCGTTCAGGGGTGTGGGTTGGCGTGGGTTAGCGGCGGGCTCGGCGGTGCTGTTGGGTGAGGGCGTTGGAGATGCGCCGGCCGATGCGGAGGCGGGCGCCGGAGCCGTGGCAGCGGTGGCAGGTGCGCCACGCACGGCCCGACAGGGAGCGGCGTTTCCCGGCGCCGGAGCACCGTGGGCACGCGGCGTAGGGCCAGAACCGACACGCCACGAGGTAACCGAGCGTCACCACGGCCAGGAGTAGGAGTAGGGCCAGGACGGGAGGCATGAGGGCTCCTGGAGCGGGTTCGGGCACCGAAAGGGCAGGTGGGGTCTAGGACCTAGAGCGCTGGTGGGGTGCCGGGCGGGGGTCTAGAGGTGCCTCTAGGGTTAGAAGCCGTCCGCCTCTACGGGTCTAGCCTCACGACCCCCACCTGACGGCTACGTAAAGTGACGATCCTGAGGGGGTTAGTCGGTGTCGTCGTCGTCGGTCCGGCGGGCGCGTAGGGCGCGGCGGATGTCGGCCAGGGCGTAGCCGTTGCGGTTGCGGCCGCCCTTGTTGACCTGGACGGGGGTGATCCCGTCGGGCTTGAGGGCCTTCGTGAGTGACCCTTCGTCCATGCCGGTGTAGCGGGCCGGGTAGATGTCCTGGAGGCGGGCGAGGATCGAGGCGGCCTGGGCTTTCGGGTCGTCGCCGGGCCAGACGGCGGCGACGTCTTCGAGCACGGTGACGGTGACCTCGATCGGGCGGTCCTCGCCGGCGGCGGCGCCGATCAAAGTGCCGGCGTCGAGACGACGCTGCCGGCCGATCTTGCAGGCTTGGTCGAACTCGGCGGGGGTGAGCAGGTCGGTCCGCACGACTTGCAGGTCACCGCCGCGGGGGGTGGGGACACCGCCGATGATCGCGGCGCCCTTGTGGTGCTCCATGAACCGGTCGGTGCGGTAGCCGGTGGCCGAGATGTCCGCGCCGAGGATCGCGTCGGAGCCTTGCCGGGTCTTGGTCCGCAGCGCGATGCGGACCGTGGTGACGTCGCGGAAGTCGGCCGGGATCACGTCCGCGGCCGGCCGCTGCGTGATCGCGACCAGCGTGTAGCCGGCGGCCGGGGCGGTCTTGGCCAGCCACACCAGCACGTCCAGGGCGGCCTTGCGGATGTCGCGGTTGGTGGCCTTGAGCAGGTTCTGCAACTCGTCCACGACGATCAGATGGGCGCGCATCCCGGCGTCGGCGAGTTCCCGGGTCAGCTTGTCCTCGGGCATCTCCTTGGCCGTCAGGGTCCGGAACGACGCGAGGCGTTCCCGCGCCTCGCTGCGGCGCCGTTCCAGGATCGACAGCGCCCGCAGGAGGTCTTCCTCCTCGTCACCGGCGGAGAAGTCGACCGCGACCTGAGCGGTCGGCAGCCAGTCCCGCCCGCCCTTGCAGTCGATGGCCGTCAGGTCGCAGAACGGGTCCAACACCCCCGGGGCGACCAGCACCTTCGCGGCGAACGACTTGCCCGCCCGCGGGACGGCGCCGACCAGGAAGCTGTTGAACAGCAGGGACGGGGTCACGGCGTGCCCGACCGGGGTGCGGGCCATCGGCTGGGGGTCCCAGACACTGACCTTGGGCAGGCGGGCCAGCGGGGACCGGGTCGGGGGCAGCGTCATCGGGTCCTCGTCGGCGACGTACAGCGACACCCGACGCGACCGGCCGGCCACCGGTTCGGGGAACACCTGCGCGGTGTCGACGTCCAGCCCGGACGCCAGCTTGTCGACCGCGTCGGCGGCGTCCCCGGCGGTCTTGCCGTAGGGCAGGTCGACCACCACCTCGTAGCCGCGCCCGTTCGCCGACCGGGAGATCGGCGCGGCCAGGGTCGGGCGGGTGTCCTCGGACAGTTCGTGGCCGTCCTTGTCCAGCCGCGGCGGCGCCCCGCCCAGCCCGGCCGCCCGCAGCGCCCGCATGACGATGGCGTCGGTCAGTTCCCGGTACTTCCCGGACGCCGCCATCACCCCGGCCACCAACGGCCGGCCCGGGTCCGAGCCCAGCCACGTCAGCCCCGCGACGACACCGGCCCCGATCAGGGTCCGCGCCAGGACACCGAAGGTCGTGACCACGATCGTGGCCGCGACCGCCGTCGCGATCAGGCCGAGGGCCAGGACGACCAGGCGGGCCTTGACCCGGGCCGCCCGGTCCTCCCGCACCCGGACGAAGTCCGCGGCATCGGTCCGGCCACCGGTGGACAGGGCCTGCTCCATCCCGTCCGCCCGGATGTCCAGCGCCCACACCAGCAGCCGGGACACCAGGCGGAACGCGCCCTTCGGGGTCCGCCACGCCACCCGGCCGACGTACACCGGGGCGCGGAAGGCATGGAAACGGACCTTGTACCACTGCACACCCAGCCACCACCCGGCCACCGCCCGACGCGACGACGCAGACCGCATCCATCCCGGAACGACCGGGCGGACCTCCACCCCCCGGGAAGGCAGCACGACACCTTCGAGCACCACCCCGCGAGGGACGGCGGCCGGACGGGTGCCGGCCGCGACAGCGGGGGCCGTGACCGTGCTCGTGTCAGCCGCTTCGGGCGACGAGTCGTCGGCGGACGGCGTCGACGCATCCGGCGGCGCCGTGTCCCGATAGCGGCCGGCGACCGCAGCCACGGCGGCCCAGTCAGAAACACCCTGGGCGTCGGCGACGTACAGCGGCGCGCCCTGGGCGGGCACATCCGGGGTCCACGGGCCGGGCACGACCACACCCCCCGGCGGGGTCAGTGCGTCGATCGGGTCGTGCTCGGGCATCAGACACCTCCCATCGCCGCAGCAGCGGCGGGCTTGTTACGGATCTCGGCGAGGTAGCGGCGCGCCGTCGCCGGGGTCAGCCCGGCGGCCGGTCCCAGCTCGGCGGCGAGCTGCCGGTCCGAACGCGGGTCATCCGGAGGGATCGGGCCGAGTAGCTCGGCGAGCGTGTGACGGCCCGACCGTGCCGGCCGGCGGGTGGCACCGGTGCCACGGGCACGGCTGGCAGCGGTGCCGCGCGGCCGGGTGGCACCGGTACCGGCCGAGGTCGCCGGGCGGACCGGCACCGGTACCACCGAGGGAGCCGGGGCGGGTGGCGCGTCAGCGGGTGGCACCGGTGCCACGGCCGCCGGGGCGGTGGTGAGGGCGGCGCGGATCTGGCCGCCGACCTCCAACAGCGCGATCGACGCGACGACCACCAGGCCGTCCACCGACAGCGGCAACAGGTGCGCCGACACCGGCGTCTCGCCGTAGCGCAGCGCCACGGACACCATGTGGAAGTAGGAGACGTAGGCGGCGATCAGCGCTACGGCGGCCATCGCCACCCGGCCGACGTAGGCCAGCGCCCGGCGGTGCACCGGCACCCGCGAGATCAGCTCCACCGTGATCAGCAGAGCCACCGGTGACCATGCGGAGATCGCCCGGCCCACGATCGAGGGCTGGGCGTGCAACATGTTCGCCGCGATCGATGCGGCGACCCCGAGGACGAGCGCGGCGCGCACACCCCACTGCAAGCGCCGCAACCGGCGCAGCTTGTCCTCCGCCGACGACACGACAGCCGCCACCGGGGCGATGACCGGCACGGCGGCCAGGTCCAGGCCGCGCGGGTCGTCATCGGGCGCGGGCATGGTGAGAACGGGCGTGGTCATGCGGCACCTGCCAGCGACGACGGAACAGACGAGTCGGGGGTGAGGGCGGCGTCGATGCGGGCGAGTTCGTCGGTGAGGGTCGCGACCCGGGCGGCCCACAGGTCGCAGACGGGCCACACGTCGTCGTCGGCCGGGGCGTCGGCCAGGCGGCGCTGAGCGCGGGTGAGGTCGTCGGCCTTGGCGGCGCGCAGCTCGGTGAGACGGGCGCGGCGCTCCTCTGGCGTGCCGTAGCGGCCGGCGCTGCCGGGACCGGCCATCCAGATCGCGAGCGAGACCCGGCCGGGCTCGTCGGCGTCGATCGCGGCGGCCATCGCCAGGCCCTCACGGACCCGGCGCGGCGTCCACGCACTGTCGGGGAACGACAGGTGCAGGTTGACCGCATCGGCCAGGTTTCCCAGAGCCGCGCGGTAACGCAGGGCCCGCATGGCGTCGTCGCGGGGCGAGTCCACGACCGAGCCGACGGTGCGGAACAGCTCGACGCGAGCCGCATCCAGCTCGTCCGGCGTCAGGTCCTCGAAGCTCATGCCGCACCCGCCAGCGACGACGGGACAGGCGGAGTCGACGGGGCGGCGAGGTCGGCGACCTGGTGGGCGGCGGCGAACAGCGCCGGGCGGGTCCGCTCGATCGCGGGTGTGGTGGCCTCGGTCGCGGCGGCGGCCTCGGCGGCGAGGCGGCCGGCCAGCTCGGTCAGGTACACGAGACGGGCCGTCTCGTATGTGGCGTCGTCCGCGTGGACGACGAACGCGACCAGGTAGCCGGTCAGCGCGTCGGCCTCGGCGACCAGCGCGGCGGCCAGGTCGCGGATCAGGCCACGTGCGGCCCGGTCGTTGGTCCGGGCGGCCTGGCGCAGCAGCGCCGTGTGCCGGCGGTCGATCGCGGCCCGCCACGGGACGTAGGCCGCGTGCAGCGGCTCACGGACATCCTCAGCCAGACCAGCGCGGACACCAGCCGGCCACCGGGCCGGCAGATCCTCCGTGACGCACTCCCGACGCACCGGGCAGTCACGGCACAGCCGCGCGGCCTCGGCGGACGGGGCGCCCGGTTCGGACCAGAGAACGAGATCAGTGCCGAGGCAGGCAGCGTCACCACGCCAGCCGTCGGACGAGCCATACTGAGCCAAGGTGCACGACCCCCACATGGTCGGGTGCCCAGGCCCCGGGCCGGTGCTGCGAACACCGGCCGCGGGGCCGCTTATGTTGCGGGCCAGTGACTGCCGCCACCAACCCACACCCGAAGTATGGGGTCGAACTTGCAGTGTCGTCTAGGGGGTAGCCGAACTTTTTGTTCGGCCTAGCTACGCGGGTACGCCACACCGTTCGGCCAGGCCGCGAAGCTCCTCCTCGGCCGGGCGGTCCGCGCCTTGCAGGAGATCCCGTACGAGCGTGCGCACGCGCCCGTGGTCGCGGATCTGCTCCGGCGCGATCTGCTCGGCTTCGAGTAGCGAGGCCACTGCCTCTCTGCGGTCGCGGCGCTGCGCGTGCGCCCGGGCGACGTCGACCAAGAACCGCGCTCGCCGCTCGGGCGAGAGGCCCGAGACGTCGATGCGAGACGCGCGGTCCAGCGCTTCGCCCGCGTCGCCGAGCTCCACCGCGATCGCGACCGCGTGCATGGCGACGTTTGCTGGGCCGAACTCGGTGTTGTAGTCGTTGCGGCCAGGACCGACCGCATCCGCGAGCACCTCGGTCTCGGCGATCAACGCGCGAGCGCCGGTCCGGTCGCCGGCCCGCGCGGCCGCGACCGCTTGGACCAGGTGCAGCGCGCCTAGTACCGCAGTGACAGCGACGTCGCGGCCCGTCGCGTTCGCTCGCAGCACGGTCGCGCCGATCGTCGCCGCGTGCCGGGCTTGTTCGAGGCGGCCAGCGCCCAGCAAGGTCAGCGCCAGCCGGTGCTGACTGGCCGCGACCAACGCTGGATCGCCAGCCCGCTCGGCTGCGAACAGCGCACGGTCGGCCGCTACCCAGCCCGCCTCCGTGTCGCCGGCCTTCGCGAACAGGGCGCCCGCGGCCTGGTAGGCGCTCGACAATGCCGCCGCGATACCGGCGCGCTCCGCTGGGGGCGCAAGTCGCGCCGCGTGCTCCAGGTCGCCGATCAGATCCGCGAGTGCCGGTACGGCTTCGGAGTAGTGCGACGCATGGACTAGAGCCCACGCGCCGTCGACCCGCTCTCGCGCCCTGGCCTCGGTCGTGTCGTCCTCGGTCCGTCCCGGGGCCACCAGCGCGGCCAACGCCGGGTGACCAGTGATCGCCAGCCTCAGCGGCCACCACCACGCGGCAGACTCGGCCGTGGGAGCAACTGGAGCGGTCGGCGCCAGCTCGGCGACCGGCACATTCAGCGTCTCCGCGAGCGACTCCAGCACCGACATCCGGTCGATCTTGCGTACGCCGCGCTCGACCTGCGAGACCCATCCTTCCGACCGGCCGATCAGCCGGCCCAGCTCGACCTGAGACAGCCCGCGCAGTTTCCGGTGGTACGCGACACGGTCGCCCAGCGTCGGCGGTGCCTCGCTCACGACGCGCCGCCGGGCGTGCCCTTGGCGTCGATCAGAGAGAGGAACTCGACTCGCGGCGGACCCGCGAGGAACTCCTCACGCGCCGCGAGGAACCGCCGAACGTGCTCCTGACGCTCGTGCTCATCGAACGCCTCCCGGTCTCGGTACAACTCGTAGAAGACCCGAGCATCCGGGTCTCCCTCCACACCGTGCGTGGCGTAGACCTGCGTGCCAGGTTCGAGCGCCACAATCTCCGGCACCGTCTCGGCGACCAACCGGTCAAACCCGGCCGCCGCGCCCGGCCTCAGCGCGAACCGGACCACCAATCCGAACATCGATCTTGCCTCCCTTACAGCGCGGCGCACCCCCTCCAGCGCGCCTGGCGCCCAGATCATGTCACAGCCGCACCGCAGCTCGCGCCTAGCACTTTTCGTGCGGATCATCAGTGGATCATGGTGTAGCAAGATATGGCTTTTGATACAAAAGCCCGGGCCGCGCGGCGGCGCGATGGGTGCCCCCGGAGAGGGTTGAGCAGGAGCTGTGCCAACTTTCCTTGCTCCTTCAAGACCGGCCTTCGGCCGGACAAGCAGAACCGCCCCGGGCCGGATGATCGGCACGGGGCGGTTGTCGTGTGGGAAGACCTCAGGGGGCTCTGCCCCCCGAACCCCCCGGCCAGATCCAGAGGGGAGGGAAGTGCGGGAACGTGTCCGCGTGATCACTCCGCAGATCTGGCGCCCGAGGGCTACCACCGGAACCCCGACCGCGCAAGATCCGCACGGCGGACGATCGGGGAGGGTCGGACCCCCGACCGCACTCGATCCGCACGGCTGTCGGCTGAAACAGGGGGCGTCGGCGGATCGAGCACGGCCGGCGTTCCTCCGATGGCGGATCTTGCACGGTCGAGAACCCGGCGGTAGGGACAAGCCCGCCAGCTCTCCGGAGGGATCACGCTCGCCCCAGCCATGAGGGCCAGGCCCTCAGGCGACAGACAGCGAACGTGATGTGACACTTTCCGGCATGACGGCGATCTTCGAAGCGCGTGACCCGAAGCGGCGACGACGAGTCTTACTCCTGTCCGTGGTGGTGGTTGGGCTCATCGTTGTCTGCACGGTCGTCGTCCTTGACCGGCTGCGGACTCCGGACAGGCTGACGTATTGCGGGGGGCGTCACTACCTGCGAGGCAGCATAGAGACGCGGGCCGCGGCCGAAGCGCACGGAACGCTCGTGGCCATCGGCCACACACCAGGTCGGGCGGCCATCTTCAGTCACGGGCCCGCGACCGTAGCCGGCGGCGAGACGACATGCCCAACCGTCGTGTGGGTTGCCGATCCGGACGACGCGCATCTTCGGCACTACACCTTGTCTGGTGGTCCCTGACGACCCGCAGCGTTGGCGCGCCGCGCCGCACGCGACGTGCGCGGCCAGGACCCGGCGGCCCCGCCGCGCAGCCGCCTGCGCGCGGCGCTGGCGCGCCGTGCTCGGCGGGCGCGTCGGGCCGCCACCCGCCCGCGCCCGTCGGAGCGTCGCACCACGCATTCGTGCACGAGACCGTGAACGGGAGCCGTGAGGATCGCCCGGACGGGCGTCGATCATCGGTCGTGGACGATCACGGACGGGCGGGACGGGATGGACAGATGCCACGGTGAGACCACGCCGTTTCGTCCGTGGGCTAACTGATAAGGAAGAGGCCGGTGGTTCAAGTCCACCTAGGTCCACGAGCCGGTTCACTGTGTTCGCCGTGCTTTGCACGGCTTCCCGGCTGGCCGCGATGTCTGCCCGGGGGCGACCCCCGGACCCCCGATGTCGGACTTCGTCCGACCGGGTGGGCTCTCGTAGGAGCGAATCGCATGCTTTGCACGGCTTCCCGGCTGGCCGCGATGTCTGCCCGGGGGGCGACCCCCGGACCCCCGATGTCGGACTTCGTCCGACCGGGTGGGCTCTCGTAGGAGCGAATCGCCCCAAAAGATCCCGTAGGCGGGCTGTCGCCTGGGGATCTTTTTCATGCCTGCCGGGGTCGAGCCCCCGATCCCCCATGTTCTGGGGTTGGGTTTCCTTCCGCACCGACTTCACCTCGCCGCCTTCGGCGGCTTGGCCGGGCGGCTGACCGCTTGGTTGCTTTGGGTGATGATCTGATTTCGCACTAGGGGTGACGGGTAGTTACTTGGTGGATGCAGGTGTTGACGCTTCCGCACGGTCGCGGCGCGATGCCATCGGGACGATCGGCTGGGTTGTACGCAATCGTTACGCGTGGGCCTTTGATGTCGAGAGTGCGGGCGATTTGCAGGAAGATCGGCGAAATTTGTCCTAATGTGCCATCAACGGCGCTGCTCTCGACCGGTCGGCGAGAGGGAGCCTCAACCGTGGGAGGGCGCACCGTTGCGGATCGCGTTGCTGTCGTACCGCAGTCTCCCGACTTGTGGGGGCCAGGGCGTGTACGTCCGCCAGCTGTCCAAGGAGCTCATCGGCCTCGGCCACGAGGTCACGGTGGTCAGTGGACCCCCCTATCCGGTCCTGGACGACGGGGTCGGGCTGAGGGAGCTGCCCAGCCTCGACCTGTGGAGCGAGCCGAACCCCTTCCGTTGGCCGGCACCGCGTGAGCTGACCAACGTCGCCTCGATGGCGGAGTTCGTGATGATGCGAACGGGTCAGTTCTCCGAGCCGCTGGCCTTCAGCCTGCGGGCGCACAAGGCGTTGCGGCCGCGCAAGGGGACTCCGCCGCCGTTCGACATCGTGCACGACAACCAGACCCTGGGATACGGGATGCTCGCGCTGCGACGGGCGCTGGCCCCGCACCGCATCCCGCTGGTCGCCACGCTGCACCACCCGATCACCGTCGACCGCCGGCTGCACCTGGAGGCCACCACCGGCCGCCGGGCACGGTTCGGGGTCCGGCGCTGGTATTCCTTCCTTCCGATGCAGGCGCGGGTCGCGCGTGGGCTTGACGGGATCGTGATCCCGTCCGAGAGCTCGCGGACGGACATCATCTCCGACATGGGCCTGGCGGACGGGCAGATGCACACGGTGCCGCTCGGCACCGACCACGAGGTGTTCTCGCCGGACCCGTCGATCGCCAGGGTGCCGGGCCGGATCGTCGTCGTCACCAGCGCGGACGTCCCGCTCAAGGGGCTGATGGTGCTGCTGGAGGCGCTCGCGAAGCTGCGGGTCGAGCGGGAGAACGCGCACGTCGTCTGCGTGGGCAAGGCACGCCCCGGCGGCGCCGCCGCCCGGCAGGTCGTCGAGCTCGGGCTCACCGACGCGGTGACGTTCCGCTCGAACCTGGAACAGTCCGATCTGGTCGACCTGCTGCGGTCCGCCGAGGTGGCCGTCGTGCCGTCGCTGTACGAGGGCTTCAGCCTGCCGGCCGTCGAGGAGATGTCCGTCGGGCTGCCGCTGGTCGCGACCACCGCGGGTGCGCTGCCCGAGGTGACCGGGCCCGACGGTGAGGCGGCGCTGACCGTGCCGCCGGGAGACGCGGGCGCCATGGCGGAGGCCATCAAGCGGCTGTTGGACGACCCGGAGCTACGGGTCCGGCTGGGCGCCGGCGGCCGGGCCCGCGTCGAGGCGAGGTTCTCCTGGCGAGCTGCTACGGCGGCCACCGCGCGGTGGTACGCCGAGCGGATCGACGCCGTCAGGTAGCCGATGCTGACCGTTGACTTCGACCGGTTCCCGGTCGGTCCAGGCGACCGCGTGCTCGACCTCGGTTGTGGGGGCGGTAGGCACGCTTTTGAGGCTTACCGCCGCGGTGCCGATGTCGTGGGCCTGGACTACTCCTTCGACGATGTGGCCGGCGTCGCCCGGATGTTCGGTGCGTTGGCGCTGGAGGGCCAGGTCCCGGCCGCCGCGCGCGCCGGCGGGGTGCGCGGCGACGCCTTCGGGCTGCCGTTCGCGGACGGCACGTTCGACCGGATCATCGCGTCCGAGATCCTCGAGCACCTGCCGGCGGACGGCCAGGCGATGGCCGAGCTGGTCCGGGTGCTGCGCCCGGGCGGGCTGGCCGCCGTCACCGTGCCGGCGTGGCTGCCGGAGCGGCTGTGCTGGGCGCTGTCGTCCGGCTACCACACGGTCGAGGGCGGGCACGTGCGCATCTACCGGCGCGACGAGCTGCTGGGCCGGCTCACCGACGCCGGCCTGGACTACCTCGGGGGCCACAGCGCGCATGCCCTGCACGCGCCCTACTGGTGGCTGCGCTGCCTGGTCGGCGTGCACGACGACGACCACCCGGCGACGCGGCTTTACCACCGGATGCTGGTCTGGGACATGATGAAGCGCCCGCGGGCGACGCGGTGGACCGAGCAGCTGCTCAACCCGGTCCTGGGTAAGAGCATCGTGCTTTACCTGCGCAAGCCCCTGGACGTGAGCCAGCCGGCGGTGGTGCCCGAACCGGCGGCCCCCGCCCGGCTTGAGGCGTTCGCGGAGACCGGCCATGGCGTCGACTGACGCATCGGCGACGCAGCCGTCCGTGGCGGCCCAGGAAGCAGGCTCGAAACCGACCGTGCGACCGACGGTGCCCACCAGGCGAGGCGTGCTCGCCCCCGACCGGCTGGCCGACCTGCACCCGCTGGCGCGCCCGCCGGAGACGAGCCCGCTGTTGACCGCGGCCGAGATCCGGGCGACGGCCGACTCGATCGCCGCCATGCAGGAGCCGAACGGCGCGATCCCGTGGTTTCCCGGCGGCCACACCGATGCCTGGGACCACCTCGAGTGCGCGATGGCGCTGGAGCTCGGCGGACGTGATGATGCCGCCCAGCGCGCGTGGGAGTGGCTGGTGCGCCACCAGCGCGACGACGGCTCCTGGGCGACGAGCTACATCGGGGGCGGGGTCCGGGAGGACTTCGCCGACAGCAACCAGTGCGCCTACGTCGCGACGGCGGTCTGGCACCACTGGCGACGCACCGGTGACGCGGCCTTCGTCGCGGCCCTGTGGCCAGTGGTCCGCGCCGCGCTGAACTTCGTCATCGACATGCAGGCGCCCAGCGGCGTGATCTGGTGGGCCCGCGACGCCGAAGGCAAGGACTACCCGCTCGCGATGCTGACGGGCTGCTCCAGCACGCTGCACAGCCTGCGCTGCGGGCTGGGCCTGGCGGCGCTCGCCGGCGAGACGCAGCCCGACTGGGAGCTGGCCGCCGGCCGGCTCGCGCACGCGCTGCGCGTCCATCCGGAGTACTTCGCGCCGACGTCGCGCTGGTCGATGGACTGGTACTACCCGGTGATCGGCGGGGCGCTGCGCGGATCCGAAGGACTGGCGCGGCTGCGCGGCCGTTGGGACGAGTTCGTCATCGACGGCCTGGGAATCCGGTGCGTCTCCGACGAGCCATGGGTGACCGGCGCGGAGACCTGTGAGCTGGCGATCGCCTTGCACCTCGTCGGCGAGATGACGGCCGCCCGGACGCTCGTCCGGGACATGCAGCACCTGCGCCACGACGACGGCGCTTACTGGACCGGCTGGCAGTTCGTGGGTGGCGCCCACTGGCCGGACGAGCGCAGCACCTGGACGGCCGCCGCCGTCATCCTCGCCGTCGACACGCTCAGCGGAGGCGTCACCGAAGCGGTCTTCCGCGGCGACGACCTGCCCGAGCCGCTGCCGACGCTGGCGCCGGACGACGAGGACCTCGACGATGTCGAGACCCGCGGCGAGCTCGGCTGCGACTGCGACCCGGCGCCGGTCATCGCCGCCTGGTCGGACGATGAGCTGGCCGGCCGGCTGGCCAGCTAGCCGGACTCTGGGAGTACCTGGCTCGTGGATGAGACGTTGCGCCAGGCGGCGCTGGCCGCCAAGGGCTTCATGCCCGAGGACGAGGGGGACGCGCTCTACGCCGCCGCGGCCGAGGTGCCGGCCGGCGGCCTGATCCTTGAGGTCGGCACCTACTGCGGCAAGTCGACGCTCTACCTGGGCGCGGCGGCGCGGGCCGTGGGCGCGCGGGTCGTGACGGTGGACCACCACCGCGGCTCCGAGGAGAACCAGGCCGGTTGGGAGTACCACGACCCGACCGTCGTCGACCCGCGTACCGGCCGGATGGACACGCTGCCGTTCCTGCGGCGCAACCTCTGGGACGCGGGCGTCGAGGACGTCGTGACAGTGGTCGTCGGTCGTACCGAGGAGGTCGGCGGCTGGTGGACGACACCGGTCGCGCTGCTGTTCATCGACGGCGGGCACGCCGAGGAGCAGGCCCACGCTGACTACGCGGCCTGGGGCCGGCACGTCGCCCCCGGCGGGATGCTGCTCATCCATGACGTCTTCCCGGACCCGGCCGACGGCGGACAGGCGCCATACCACGTCTACCTGCGGGCTCTCGCGGACGGCTTCAAGGAGCGCTCCCGCACCGGCTCGCTGCGCGTCCTCGAACGCGTCGAATAGCCGTATGGTCTGGCGGTGCGTGGGCCGCCGCCGCGCGCTCCGTTGATCCGGCGCATTCCGGCGGTCTCGGGCCGCGGGTACGCTGCCGGCTGTGGGCGAGCCCGTCTCCGAGCAAGGGCCGGCTCGTCCCGCCCCGGGAGAGGTGCTGGACGACCTGGGGCGGCGGTACGGCCGCGCCGTCGCCGGCGTCGAGCAGCTGGACACCGGGGTTCTACGGGTTCCCCGGCCGGCTGGCCCGGACGGGGTGGCGCGGGTCTTCGCCGCCCACCGGCCGCGGACGCGGTTCTCGGGGACACGGAGACTCTCGGCTGGCTGGTGGGCCATCCCCAGCTGCGGGCCCTGCGTGGCGAGATCGCCACGGCCGACGACGGGGCCGGCCTGCCGGAGCTTCATCCATCGCGACTTCGTCCTCGCCAGCTGGGTCCGCGTTCCGCGGAACGCGGAGATCGGTTGGCGCGCGGCCGTGCCGCGGGGACCGTCGTCTGCGTTCCGCGGAACGCCGGGACCGGCTAGCGCGGCGGCGCTGGCAATACGAGCCTGGTCGCTGGCCCGCGTTCCGCGGAACGCGGAGATCGGTTGGCGTGCGGTGATGCCGACGCTCGTAGCCCCGCGCCACTCCTCGGCGGCTGCGGGGCACTTACCTGCCGCAACCAGCGTGCGCTAGGTGGTGGAGACGGGGAGACTCGAACTCCCAACCCCTGCCTTGCAAACTGAATGACGCCTGTCTCACCACTTCCATTTGATCTCAGCCATCCTGGTGAGGGGAGTTCCGCGCTCCCACCTGTCTCAGCGCGTCCACCCTGGCGCGGGGCGTCTCGTACGCGGATTCGTACGCGCCGCCTCCTTGGAGTGCCGACCCTTCGGGGCTCATCTCCAGGCCGGCCAACGCTGCCGTCGGCCTTGGCATGCGCCTGCTGCGGCCGGCGGTCCGACAGGGAGATGCCCCCGGCGCCTGGCGCGCGCCCGTCACCGCGGGGGCGGCGTGCACGTCCCCGGCGCCGCCTGGCCGCCGTCGGGGTTCCGATATCCGCCAGCCTCCTGTTGGGGCAGGCAATGGCCGGGGGGGCATCTCTCCGACTGGGCCTAAGGGCCGGCCGCGCCGTCGGTCTATCGGGGGCGGGCTCGACCCCAGGGCAGCGTGAAGGCCGCTGCAATGGCCGTAGGCTGCCCGGCAGGTCGGGGCAAGGTGCCGGTGGTGGCCTCGGCTTAGCCGCCCCTGTTTCAGCCGTGTCGTTGAGCGGCTGAAACAGGGTGCGTGGGCGGCAGGGCGGTGCCGGCGAATGGCGGGAGTGCGTTGACACGTTGACAATCGGCCTGCTGCCCCCTGTTCCAGCAGGTCAGAGACCATATTTCGCTGTCAACGTGCCTGGTTGACGCCTGGTGACAGCGTTGACAGCCGTCCGGGTTACCCACCGCCGCCGGATCGGGGGCTCGGGAAACTCTCCAAGGCCTCCTCGACGCCCCGCGCGCGTAGGGGTGCGCGTAGTGACCCCTACCGAGCCAGCTGGCCGCTGGGACGAGGAGAGTCTGTAGAGCTTGGAGAGTTTCACTCGCTGTAACTGGTCACCCGGACCCCGGGGGCTGGCCGGGGGCGGGGATGGCTAGGCGTGAGACCGCGCGACCCTCGGACCCTCCAAACCATCTCCGCAACCCCGCAACCCCGCAAATGACCCCTTGACCAGCACAAATACCCTGCGGGGGTAGAATGATCTAGGAACCTCCATCTCCGCAACCCCGCACTTTTGCGGGGTTAGACCCCCGTTTGCGGAGATAGACTGAGTACATCTCCGCACCTAAGACCGCAGGTCAGAACCTATTTTGCGGGGTTGCGGGGTTGCGGAGATGTTCCCCCGGCGCCACAGAGAAATTCCCGATGGGTCCGTCAGGGCCGGAGTCGACACGTCGTCTGCGGCCACGGGCGACGGGTCACGCTCGGAGGAGGAAAACGTCGCGCGGGCCGGCCGGCGCGACGGGTCGCACGCCGGCTGGAAGCGCCGCGGCCCGCCGGAGCCGATGAGCGGCCCGCGCGGGCCGAGGGAAGGCCGGAAAGGCCGGTCGGATGCCTCGCGCGCGTAGGCCCGCGCGTAGTGACCCCTCCCCAGGAGGCCCTCGCGCCTGCCGCCGGCCTTTCCGGCCTTTCCGGCCCTTGCGCTCCGGCCGCCGCCACCGACCACACCGCGCCGCCGCCTCGCGTGGCGGCGAGCGGGATGCGGGGCCGGTGACCGCCAACCGATGGGCGGCCCGCGTCGGCGAGCTCGCCGCCGTCGGCCCCAGGTCCGCCCGGCGGGACGCGACCCCGCCGGCCAGGGCGCGACACGTCACGCCTGCGTGACGCGACGGGCCGGCAGCCGGCCACTGGTAACGGATCGCCACCGATTGCGGTCGTCGCGAACTCCGGAAACTCCGGCTGGCGCCCTCGCGCGCGTAGGGGTGCGCGTAGTGTCCCCGCCGCCGCGCACCCGGCCGGCGAGCCGCCGGAGTTTCCGGAGTTTCCGGAGTCTTACGCACCGTCACGTGGCGGGACGTAGCCCGAGTAGGGCGTGCGTGCCAGGCGACCCCAGTCGGGAGGCGACACGACGCGCCGCTCGACCCCGTGAGAGGACGCGACCAGTGGTGTGCTCGCTGGCGTGCCGGTCGTCGCGCTCACGCGGTAACGAACACCGCCGCCGGGCCACGTCACAGCGACAGGCACAACCACCTCGACCTGCCCAGATACCACCCGCGAGGCTGGGAAACCGGGTGCCGGAGGCGTCGTGTGCCCGCCGCCGGGCACCGTGCCCCCCACTTCGCATGCCACCGCGCGCGGCCCCTCCATCCCCGGCAACGTCCCGAGCGGCCAGGCAACCACAGGCACGCGCGTACGGGGCGCCCGCCAGGCCGGGGCGCCGCGGCAGCCGGCGGCGCCGGAGGCGCCCACGGGATGAGCCCCCGAAGGGCCGATCTTGTCCTTTGGCCGGGCGTGGGCTCCGCGCGAGGCCCCGACCCGCCCGCGCGCCCGGAAAGGCGTTGACACGTTGACAACCAACATCAACGACGCCGCTTCCGCAGGTCACAGCCCTGAGACACCCGTCAGCATCACTTGGTGACTGCCGTTGACACCGTTGACACCCCCGCCCGGTCGGCCCGCCGGTGTCAACGCTGTCAGCGGGCGTCAACTGGGGCCGCTGACAGCGAAAGATGCCGCTTGACCTGCTGGAACAGGGCGCAGAAGGCCGATTGTCAACGTGTCAACGCCTTCCGGGGTATCCCGGGTGGCGCAGACTGGGGAGCAACCTCGCTCGCCGCGGCGTTGGCACGGTGGCGTAGGTGGATCAGACGTTAGGATCGTTGATCGTGGCAGTGGACCAGGTGCGGACCGTCCCGGACCCCGAGGCGGAATGGTGGACGACTTCCGACATCGCGGCCTACCTCGGTGTGCGGGTCGGGACCGTAAGCAGCTACCGCCAGCGCGGCCAGATGCCCGCGCCTGACCAGACGATCGGCCGAACGCACATGTGGCGGCCGGCGCGCATCGTGGAATGGCACGAGGCTCGAACTCGAGTCGGGGTCGGCGGCCGGCTGCCCGGTGGTGGCCAAAAGTCGCCCGACGACCCGACACGAGGCGAGCATTAAGCCGGTTGCGCTTCTAGCTGCCGGACGCGCTCCCCGAATGCCTGGACACATGAGAGGCCCTCGAAGGGCTCCAAGTGATCCTTCACCCGCTGAATGTGGCCGACGCAGCGTGCGGAATCGACTTGAGTCAACAGGGCATCGATCGCCTGGCTAGCTATGTCGCAGGCTGTATCGGGTTCGCCCTGCTGTGCGTAGGTGTCCGCCAGGAGCGCTTGTCGCAAGACGCCTTCTCGGGAGTTCGCAACACCTTCGACCTGGGTGGCGGCCAGTAGGTGCTCCCGTGCCCGCGGCCAGTCGCCTAGGCGCATGTAGCAGTAACCGACCTGCTCATTGATCTGCGCATCGTCAAGCCAGTAGGACCATGCGGGCTCGCCGTGCTGCGGTGTAGTACCCCCCATCGCAGCAAGGGCGGTGTCGATGGCTCGCCGCGACTCGGTGACGTCGTCAACGTTTGCGTATGCCTGGGCAGCCCTCATGTTGAGAATGGCCGTCACTGTCGGACTCCCGTCCGCGTAGCCGGAACGCGCACTATCCGCGAGTCTTGTTGCGTCGCGGAATTGGCCGATGTCCTTGGCCTGGCAGCTCATGAATCCCAGCACGTTTGCACCGAGCGCGCGATCCCCGGCCGTATGGGCGCCTCGAAGCGCGGCGACGAAGAAGCGCTGAGCTTCACCGTGGCGGCCGGCGTCGAACGAGAGCCAGCCCGCAAGGCGCAGAAGCTCCGCCATGGTGGCGTAGAGGTCGCGGCCCACCGAATCGGTGTAGCGGCCTTCCCTCAAGAGCGTTTGGACGTAGGCCGCTTGGCTGCGAACGACGTTTATGAGCGATCCGCCGCCAACCTTGTCGTCCATCTTCCGAAGGCTATCGGTCATCTGGCCGAGGTACTCGACGAAAGACGGTTCGATCACTCGGCCCGATCTTCCGATCGTTTCATCGACGGGACGTGCAATGAGCCAGTCATGAGCGGGGGTGGTAAGAGCTGTACCGGACAGAATCAAAAATGACCGACGATTCATGGCATCGCCCCCGCCTTCCGACAGTTCGCGGACAACATCAAGTGTATCGTGAGCCGTCCACGGGAGCAAAAGTGCCGATTCCGCAGGAAGGGCAGCGTCGTCCTGCACGTTTGTGACCCTGACCGGGCGGGCGTCCACCTCGGAGCTGTCGCTATGTTGGCTAAGCAAGAGCAGGAACTTATCCTTGGCCCGCTCCGGTGCTTTATCTAATGCGGCATCAAGTACGTCTTGAATAGAGGGCTTGGGAATTAGGTCGGGCCGTGCCCGCCAATTGGCCACCGTCCGGACCGCAACGCCGAGGTGCGAGGCGAAGCTCTCATTGGACATCCGCAGGGCCTCGCGCAAGGTGTCAGCCTTCGCGCCTGTCCATGAGTCGATGACGTCCATCAGAAGGCGCCCCGATCCTCGGTGAACTGCACTGGTGATGCACGGGCGGTGCATTGGTAGAGCATCGGCGGTTCATGGTCGACTACCAGGCCGGCCGCTTGACTTGGACCCATGCCAGCTCCGACGAAGCCCTGCACAAGTGGACCACACAGAGCGCACGTGGCACTACCCCCGCGCGTCAGTGGGCAGGGATTGACGAGTACTGAGTCAGTCAGTACTCTCCCTCCGAGAGAGGCCCCGGCGGGTAGCCGCCCACCGGGGCCAGTGCACCCAGTTCCCCCGCTCAGAGGACGAAAGATGCAGTTGAACAGTACCGCCGTCCGGCGATCCCGCAGCCGCGCGAACGCCCCGACCGCGCGGAACACCGGCACGCGGACGTTGGAGCCGACACCTGAGGCGTGGGCAACGGTCGAGCCGGTCCAGGTCCCGGTGACGGCCCGGTTCGGTCTGTCGGAGCGGGAGATGGTCGCGCTGTTGGCGATGCACTCGACAAAGACCAGCGTCGAGTTGGGCACCGTGAACGCGCTCGCCTCGGAGATCCTCAGGTTGCGGGACTACTGGGGGATGCGGGTGGTCCAGGGGGCGGCCCGCACCGTCTTCGAATATGACCTTGAGCCCCGCAGCCGACAGGACGGCTGGACGGCCGAACGGCAGGCCCGGCGGCGCTGGTGCGCCCGGCACGTCGCCGGCATGCTCGCCAGCCACAGCCCGCGCCTCATCGTCGCTCTGGACGGCGACCGGTGACCGCCCCGACCCGGCTAAGCCGCCGCCGACCGCGCCGCGCGGCCCGCCGCGTGGACATCGAGCCCGACCACGGCCAGGCCGTGACCCGCTCGCGGGCACGGGTGGGCCTGTCCGAACCGCTGATGGTCGCCGCACTCGTCTGCGGCGGCGTCCCCGCCGACCTCGCGACTCCCGCCGGGGTCCGCGACACCATCGAAACCGTCGTCGCGGTCGACGGCCTGGCCGCCCTCGACCAGGTCATCGCCCGCCTCGCCGACTACCCGCCCGCCTGGGTCGCCCGCTGCCGCCAGGCCGTCGCCAACCTACTCGCGGCCGAACGTCCCGTTCCTCGCCCGACGTCGGCCGCGGCCAGCCGGGGGAAGGCCGTCGCGGACCTGACGGTCTGCGCCGGCCCGAGATGCGACCACGACGTCTACGAGAAGAACACCGGCCTGTGCGCCTGCTGCGCGACGACGATCGCCACGAGCATGGCGCCCCACGACCCGCACAACGCCGCGCGCCTGGGCAGCCTGTTGGCCGATCCGTACCGGTCCACCGGCTGTGAATGGCCCCGGATCAGCACCACCCCCGAGCGCCAGAACGCCATGCACCTCGCCCGTATCGCCGCCGACGAAGGCCGTGGGGAAGTGCCGCAATCTCCGTGGGCCACCGTCCGCACGGTGCGTATTCCATGAGCCACCACCCTGACGGCCCGGCGGAATGGGCGAAGGTCATCCCGATCAACCGCGCGCGGCCCAGCACCCGCCGGACCGGCACACCCTGGGACCGTCCCGCCGCTGTCCAAGCCAGCGGTGAGCCGGCGTTCTACACCGTCGAACAGGTCGCCTACAAACTCTCGACCAGCGTCGCCGAAATCGTCGCCTGGATGAGCACCGGCCAAATGCCCGGCCGGCGAGGCAGCAATGGCCGTTGGCTCGTCTCCCGCGCCGTCCTGCACGCGTGGATCAACGCGCTACCTGAAGCCGACCCAGCGGACGACCCCCCATACGACGGCGACGACGAATAGGTCCGGGTGAGATGACCGACATCGAAATCAATGCTCTGCCCGCGCTTATCTCGGTGCCCCGCGCCGCAAAGCTACTGGGACTTCCCCGCGCGTCCGCCTACCGGTACGCCGCCAGCGGTGACTTGCCGGCAAGGCGGTTCGGCGGCCGGGTCTACGTCATTACGGCCGAGATCCGCCACCTCCTGACCGCGACGTCTGTCTAAAGAATCGCCAGAAGGCGGCGGGCGACGGGATCACCGCCGTCCGCCGCCTTCTGAGGCAACCCTGCAAACTCTGAAAGCGGAGGAGTTCCTATGAAGGGAAGTGCGCGGAAGCGCGCCAATGGCGTCTGGGAGTACCGTCACGATCTCGACCCGGACCCGCTCACCGGCAAGCGACGGACGACCGGCAAGAGCGGTTTCAAGACTCGCAAAGAAGCAGAGAGGGCAATGCGGGAATCGATCTCCTCGCACGAGGCGGGCCGGCGAGTAGCGCCGTCTCGCCGCACAGTTAGTGAGTTTCTGGCGGAATGGCTGGAGGCGACCAGGCCGTCAATCCGACCGGTGACCTGGAGCAAATACCGGACGTACTGCAACAGCTACATCATTCCGGTTGTCGGGATGACGGCACTCCAGGACTTGACCCCGGTGCGCGTAAGCCTGTTGTACGCGCATCTCCTCACCGCAGGCCGACGCCATCAGCGGACGGGCCAGGCCGCGGGCCTCGCGTCGGCCAGCGTCTCCACCGCGCACCGTGTGCTGCATCGCGCCCTGGGTGATGCCGTGAAATGGGGTTACCTGCCTCGCAACCCGGCCACGGACGCGAACAAGCCGCAGGTTGGACGCCGGCCGCCAACGATCTGGACGCCGGAGCAGCTCCGCGCGTTCGTAAAGCACATCCGGGGTGACCGGCTGTTCGCTATGTACCTGTTGGTCATCACGACCGGACTTCGCCGCGGCGCACTCGCTGGACTGCGCCGCCCCGACCTCGACCTTGAGGCGGGCACAGTGTCGCCCAGCCGGCCGCGCATCGTGGTCGACAACAAGGCGGTCGACGGGGAGCAGAAGACCGACAGCGCGTACCGGCCGCTCGTGCTCGACCCCGTGACCCTGGCCGCGCTGCGTGCCCACGTCGAGCAGTGGGACGCCGAGCGGGAGGCGGCCGAGCACACGACCGAGCTTCTGTTCTGCTGGCCGGACGGCGGCGAGATCCACCCGGACACGATCACGGACTGGTTCCAGAAGCACGCGCGTGCGGCCGGGCTCCCCGTGATCCGACTGCACGACGTCCGGCACAGCTACGCCACCGCCGCGCTCAAGGCCGGCGTACACCCCAAGGTGGTCTCCGAGAGGCTCGGTCACGCGAGCGTGGCGTTCACGCTGGCCTTCTACAGCCACGTCATCCCGGGCATGGACAAGGACGCGGCCGGCCTGATCGCGAACGCGATTCTCGGCGAGCCGCCGGCGGACGACGATGCCGACGTGGGCGAATCCGTACGCGACGAGCCTGTTTCACCGCTGATCGGCGAGGGGGAGGAGAGCTAAAGCCCTGGTGGTGCTGGGTGGAGACGGGGAGACTCGAACTCCCAACCCCTGCCTTGCAAAGGCAGTGCTCTGCCAGTTGAGCTACGCCCCCGTGGGTCGCGTCCGGCGTGACCGCTGGACGGGCGCTGCCGCCGGGCGGCACGCCTTCCAACTGTACGGCATCGAGGTGGCCACCGTGGCGGGTGCCTGGCGGGCAATCCCGCTGTCCAGGAGCGGTTTTGGATGCCTCGGCTGCCCTCTGAGTCCCCCGGCCTGAACTCCGCGCGCCGGCCGGAACTCCGCCGTTCGGAGCGGCCGCCACGGGGTCGCCCGACATGATCGCAAAAGCCCACTGGCGGTCACTGTCCGACAGCGACCACTAGCGGGCTAGAACGACGTCAACGGCCAGAGCGCGAAGGTCTGGGCGGCCGTGACGGACGCGGTGGGGTCTTCGTCTCGCGAAGGCCCCCTGGGCTGGCGGGAGCGTCCCGGGATGAGGCCCTAGCAGCCGCCCATGCGCTTGAGCAGCGTGGCGATGGCCGGAAAGTTGGTCCAGCAGTTGGAACTGGAGCTGCTGGTGGCAGGAGCCGGGACTTTGGTCGGAGCCTGGCTGGCCGAGGTGGTTGGCGCCGCGGCGGCAGAGGTCGGCTGGGGCCCGTGGCTGGCTGGGACGTTGGCGCTCGAGCGGCGCGGACGCCCGCCGACGCGGTCGACGGACTGCGCCTGCAGGGAATTGTAGCCGGGCTGGCTCGGCGGCGGGACGGTGACGGGCGGCTCGACGATGGGGAGAATGCTGGCGAAGTCCAGCGTGGGCGCCTCGGTGTTCACGAACACGACTGCTTCGCCGGTGCCCTCGGAGGGGCTGTTGCCGGCCACCAGGAGTCCGGTCAGGCCGACCAGCGTCAGCACGATGAGCACCACGGCGGCGGCGACGGCCATGCCTGCCCGGGAGCGCAGGACGTAGCCGTGCCGGACGACGTGAATCCACTTCCGCGCGTCCCGCTGTGGGTGCGGCCCGGGGCCAAGGGGCCCGGGATCGCCGTTGGCCGCGCCGATGGCGGCCGCCCGGTCGACCTCGTTGATCTCCGCGGAGTCGTCGACCGGGAGCCAGGCGGCCCGGTGGGGCGGCAGGCCGACCACCGTGGCTTCGGCATCGACACCGTCCGCGTCGCCGGCCTCGGGGTCGTGGGCATCGAGGCCAGCCTGAACCGACTCCGACGCGTCCGTTGGCGACGTGTCACCAGTGGGCTTGGCGCCCTCCTGCCGCGGGGCCGTCGCGGCGGGAGCCGGCGGGGTCCCGACAGGTGCGTCCGCGGCCCGGATCGTCTCCTCGCCGAGTGCCTGCGTCTCGAGGTCGTCCGCCACCCTGGCCTGGTCGGCGTCCTGCGGCGTGTCCGGGCCGGAACCGGCGACGCCGGGCACGACCGAGCCTGAGGCGGCGGCCACGGCGTCCGCGCTGGCCCCGGCGGGGCCAGCCGCGACGGAGCCTGGACCGGCCGCCGGGCTGGCCCCTCGCGACGGCTCGTGCACGGCCACCGGCGGCGTCTGGGCCTTCGTGAGCGAAAGACCTGCGGCAGCCACCGCAGCCACGCCCGGATTGTCCGCATTTGGAGAATTGGTCGGTGCCATGGTGGTGTCGTGGTGAGTTCCCCGCTGACTGTTGTCGACGGTCGCGGTGGACGGCGGCGGCGGGGCGGCGGCCTCGGTGACCTGTTCCGCGCCTTTCACCGGGCCGGGCCGAAGTGTCTCGTCGGGGTCGACGGCGGCCTCGGGCCGTGCCAGCCCCGACGTCGCGTCGGGGGTGTCTTCCCAGTCCCCGGCGGCGATTTCGCTCATCGTGACCTGCCCCTGTCGCCTACTGTTCGCGCGGGTCCGCGCGTGACACCGCGCCGCGCCGCAGCTGCGGACGGCGGGCTTCCGAGGTCCCACGCTTCCACATGGCGGTAGAGGTCATCCCCGCAGGCGGGCCGACCGGCGAGGGCTGACAACAGACCACCAATCCGCCATCAGCAGGGTAGCGGCATTCCGTGCCGCACCAGGTATTGGGCGATCGGCGAACTCCGGCAGGCGCTCGCCGCGGCGTCGGTGTCGTCGCGCCCGGTGCCCGTGGTGGCCGTCGACTTCGGGCCGGCGCCGGGCAGCCTGATCCGCGTGGTCGCGGCGGGGCTCTGGCTCGACGCCGCGGCCGCGGTCGTGGTGGCCGTGGGTGACGGGGTGACCGCCCGCGCCGCGACCATCGACGCCGGAGTGGCCGCGCCGGTCTGCGCACTCTCGGAGGCGACCGGCGCCGTCGTGCTCAGGGCGGGGTTGCGGGCGAACAGGACGACGGCGACCACGATCAGGACGCCGGTCAGCGCGAACCCGGCCAGCGCGGCCAGTGGGACTCGGACGGGCCGTCCGGCGGTGCCAGTCACCCCGTCCGGTAAGCCGGTGCCGGGCCCGGTCGTCGGCGCGTCCGGACGGTGGTGCCACGCGAACCGGTCCGTGACGTCCGCGGGCAGGCCGTCGTGGCTGAGCGGGATCCTGGTGGGCATCGCTGTGGCGTCCGCCTTACTGTGTCGGTCACCTGGGCGTCTGGAGGACCTTTCCGGGCTGGCCAGGTGTTAGTTACTGTCGCGTCCCCGCCGCGGAGACCGGCAGCCTGGGCAGGGTCGGGTCGAGATAGCGCAGCCGCTCCCGAACGGTCACCGCGAGGTCGCGGAACTCCTGGTAGCACTTGCGGACGTAGGTCTGCGCGCTGCCGAGCGCGCCGTCAGCGGCCCGCAGCTCGAACATCGGCTTGCGGGCGTCCTGGGCCAGCGGCATCAGAGTCTGGTAGTGGGGCAGGTTCGCGATCTCGAAGGACTTGTCGTAGGGGTCGGCTCGCTGGGTACCGAGCACGGACGTCGCGAAGACCTCCGGAATCCGGTCCAGCCAGCGGTCGTAGGCGCGGGCCGGCCGGTCCCGGCCGGACGCCGGCTGCACGATGACGTAGCCGATGGGCATCATCAGCGCGCGCGGCGCCACGATCCGGTCGGGCACCTTCGGCAGCACCATGCCCTGCCAGGTGGAGCGCCAGTCCCGCAACGTCGGGCCGAGGTTGCGCAGGCCGCGCAGCGAGAAGAGGTCCGCGCCCAGTGGCATGAGCACCGTGTCCGCGGACAGCAGTGCCGCGCGGTTGATCGCCCCCAGGTTCGGGCCGACGTCGATGAGCACGATCTCTGCGCGGACGGCCTTGCCGCCGTGGTCGACGACCCGGTGCAGCGCGGTCGTCGTGCGCAGCGCGGCGACGTCCTTGCCGAGGAAGCTGTTCGGCCAGGCGGCGGACAGCTTGTCCTCGAAGACGCTCAGGTCCACGTCGCCGGGCAGCAGCCACAGGTTGTCGTCGACCGAGACCGGTTCGGACAGTGCGACGTCCCCGACGCCCTCCATGATCGGAGCGATGGCGGTGGCGATCGTGCCGGTGCCCGCGGCGATCCGCGACCGTCGGCCGCCGAGGATGTCGTGGCGTGGCGCCGAGGACGCGGTCGACCCGAGGCCACCACCGGCCGACGCGCCGACGATCTGCTCGCGCCAGAGTGTCGCCAGGTCGTCCTCGTCGAGGAACTGCGCGGTGAGGTTCGCCTGCGGGTCGAGGTCGACGGCGAGCACCCGATGCCCCTGCCGGGCGAGCATGTGCGCCAGATGGAAGGTCAGCGTGGTCTTGCCGACGCCACCTTTGTTGTTGAACAGTGCCATCGTGATCAACAGTGGCCCCCTCGCGCCGCCCGCCAGGCCGGTGTCACGTCGGGGAGGTCGGCAGCGCGCGACCCGACGCCGCCCCGCCACCCCCGGTCGCGAGGGCCGGGCAAACCAGTCATATCGGCATGGTGCGCACGCACCGGACCATTGTCTCCGAACCGTCGGCGACGGGCGCACCGCCACGGCACCATCGTCGTAGCTCTGCCGGCGTCGAGGGTTCTAACGCTGCCCAGCTGGTGGGCAGCGAGGCCGGACGGATCCCACGCAGGCGGATCGTGCGCGGGTGGGTGCCGCCTTGTGCTGAGGCTGACGATCACCAGGGCGCATCTGTGGGCAGCGTTCCCTGGCGACCGGGACCGCCCATGGACAGCGGCCGTCGCCAGGCCGCGTCGCTACCCATCGGCGACGCGACGCTGCCCATGGGCGAGCAGCGTCGGAGCCCGTCACTGCAGCGGGCTCCATCACTCCCAGGAACGCAGCTCCGGCCAACCCCTGGGCGCGGCCGGGCGAGGAAGGCGACCCAGTAGCCAGCGCAGAGTCTCCGCGGTGGAGGTGCGGACGACGGCTGGCCGCGAGCCGGCGCCGAACGCGCGCGAGGGCCGGTCGCCAGGCGCCAGCACCACGCTGACCCCGGGTGGCAACCGTTCCGGCAGGCGCGCGGTCGTCCAGTCCCATTCGGTGTCCACGTAGGGAGCGGGTAGGTCGGCCCAGCCAGGCCCGCCGCGGTCGGCGAGCCCGAGGTCGACACCGTGGATCTCGACTTCGCGCCAGCGCAGGAACACCAGGTCCGACAGGGTCACCGGACCATCGGGCGGCGCGCCGTCCGCTGGCTCCGGCCGGCACCGGCCGAGACCGGTGCGCCAGACCTCGACATGGGCGGTGTCCCAGGCACGTTCCAGCCCGGCGATGGCGGCGGCCAGGTCCGCGTGCAGACGCTCGGCTGCGGAGGCAGCGCCCGCGTCGGGACCTGTTGGGCCGGTGTCGCGCAGAGGTACTGGGGCCGCGCCGGCGCAGGCTGCCTGGACGACGTTCGTGTGTCCGTGGGCATCGACGGTGAGGTGGTGCAGCAGGTGGCCCACCGTCCAGCCGGGCAGCAGGGAGGGCCGGGCGACGGTGGCGTCGTCCAACGCCGCGGCGAGGGCCAGCAGCCGCCGGTGCGACGCGGACACTCCGGCCAGTAGGTCGTGCGGAACCGGGGAGGGAAGGTAGCCGGCGCCGACGGGCGTGGTGTGCGTCGCCCGTGCGGACGGCGGCAGGCCTGACTCCCGGGCCCCGGCGCGCGTCTCGGTCGCCATCCGTCCACGATGCGCCGCTGGGTGCCCAACCGCCAGCCGACCGCCCCTGGAGACGCTGCTCATCTGTGGTCTGTCTGGTCACCGCCGCGAAGGCACTGCCCACTGGGGGGCAGCGCCGTGGCGATCGCCGTCTCCATGGGTGGGCAGCGTCGCCACGGCTGGGGGCGGGACAGTACGGCGCTCCGGCGCCGATGGCGCCAGGCCCCCGTGGGGAAAGCGTCAAATGATCTAACGATGCCCGCCGGTGGTCAACGCCTCCGGTGGGCCGTGGCCTCCGGTCGAGAGTGCTGGTCCTGAGCGGGACGGTGACCATCGGCGGTAGGTGACCGGGAGAGCCAGGTCGTCCGCCTGCGGACGGTGACCAGGTGGCGGTCTGTCCTGCCCCGGGTGGTTCTGCCCTCACTGCCCGGTCAGGGCGGCCGGGCGGCCACGCACCGCCCGTAGGCTGACCACTATTGGGTCAGCGCCACCGGCGGTGTGCATGGATGGTCTCCGTCCGCGCACGGACCCTTTCCCTCCAGGAGCGGTGGTTCGGTGGCCCGCGCCATCGCATCAGTGTCGATGACCCCGCCTTGCGAGTGGATTCCCTGGCCGGCAGGGCGTCTCGGCTCTGATTCGGCTGGGAAATCGAACATTTACGTCGGATCCCTTGTCGAGGGCACATGCCGCTGGCAGTCTGACTCGGCATCGGTGCGTGACTTCTACGGATTGCCATCGATCTGTCACGAAACTCGGGAAGGCAGGTGCGGGCCTTGGCGGTGACCGCGGACGGGGTGGCGGCGCCGGTGACGGCGGTCAGTACGCCGACGGTGCCCACCCGTGGAGCGGGTGCGGCGGCGCCCGCGATCGAGCTGATCGGCGTCGCGAAGGACTACGCCTCGCGGCGCGGCGCCGTGACGGCCGTCGAGACCGTCGACCTCCAGATCGCCGAGGGCGAGTTCTTCTCGCTGCTGGGGCCTTCGGGCTGCGGGAAGACGACGACGCTGCGCATGATCGGCGGCTTCGAGGAGCCGAGCCGGGGCCAGATCCTGTTGCACGGCAACGACGTGACGGCGACTCCGCCGAACCGGCGGGACGTCAACCTGGTCTTCCAGAGCTACGCGCTCTTCCCGCACCTCGACGTCGCCGGCAACGTCGCCTTCGGCCTGAAGCGCAAGGGCATCCGTGGCCAGACGATGCGCGACCGGGTGACGAAGATGCTGGAGCTGGTCGAGCTCGGCGCGCTGGCCGACCGCAAGCCCAAGGAGCTCTCCGGTGGCCAGCAGCAGCGGGTGGCGCTGGCCCGTGCGCTGGTGAACGAGCCGCGCGCGCTGCTGCTCGACGAGCCGCTGGGCGCCCTCGACCTCAAGCTGCGCGAGACCATGCAGATCGAGCTCAAGCGCATCCAGCGTGAGGTCGGGATCACGTTCGTCTACGTGACGCACGACCAGAGCGAGGCGCTGACCATGTCGGACCGCATCGCGGTCATGAACAAGGGCCGGATCGAGCAGCTGGCGGCCCCGCGCGACCTCTACGAGCGGCCGCGTACCCGGTTCGTCGCCGGGTTCATCGGCACGTCGAACGTGCTGCGCAGGACGGTCAGGACGGTGACCACTGGCCCGCTCTCGGCCGAGGCTGGCGGCGCGACCGGTCCGGTCGCGATCCTGGACGCGGGCATCGACGAGCGGCTGATGGTGCCGTTGCACGAGGACCTGGAGTCGGTGCGGACGGGCTCCGTCGTCGAGCTGACCGTCCGTCCCGAGAAGATCGGCATGACCGTCGAGCGGCCGGACGGCGACGTCTGCCTGCTGCGCGGCCGGGTCACCGAGGTCGTCTACCTGGGGACCAACACCACCTACACGGTGTTCACCCCGGGCGGCGACGAGATCACAGTCTTCTGGCAGAACAGCTCGGACTCGGCGGACATCGCGCGCCGTGGGGACGAGGTCTGGCTGTCCTGGCGGGAGGACCACTCGTTCGCCCTCGCGTCCGGTCCCACCGGCTCCACGCCCGTCGCTGTCTGACGGTGACAGCCGACCCGAAGCACCTCCCAGCCGGCCCTCGGGCCGACCTGGCAAGCAACGACCAACAGATCCCTGACAAGAAGCGCGTTCAGCTGACAGCACCTCGCGGAGGACCTCCCACGTGACGACGCACGACAGCACGGACCATCCCGGCGCGCAGTCGCCGGCTCCCGCCGTCGACCCGGCCCTCCTGCGCGGCCTCACCCAGCCCCGCCTCGGCCGCCGGCAGGTCCTGCAGGCAGGCGGCGCCGCCGGCCTCGCCGCGTTCCTCGCCGCCTGTGGCGTCAAGGGGGAGAAGAAGGCGCCGGCGAGTGCCGACGACGTCGCCAAGTTCTGGAGCGACAAGAAGAAGGCGGGCACGCTCGACTTCGCCAACTGGCCGCTCTACATGGACACCGACGACGCCGGGAAGCACCCGTCGCTGGTCCAGTTCGAGAAGGACACCGGTATCCATGTCAACTACCGGGAGTCGATCCAGGACAACGGCGAGTACTTCGCGAAGGTGCAGCCGCAGCTCGCGGCGCACCAGTCGATCAGCGCTGACCTGATCGTCATCACCAACGGCATCTACCTGGACAAGTTCATCGAGCTGGGCTTCCTCGCCCCGCTGGACCAGACGAAGCTGCCGACCTTCGCCAAGAACGCCGACCCGTCGGTGAAGAACCCGTCCTACGACAAGGGCAACAAGTACACCGTCGCGTGGCAGTCCGGCCTGGTCGGCATCGGGTACGACCCCGAGAAGACGGGCCGCGAGATCACCAGCTACGAGGATCTCTTCGACCCGGCTTTCAAGGGCCACGTCGGCATGTTCGGCGACAACGAGGACCTGCCGAACTTCTGCATGGTCGGCATGGGCGTCAACCCGGAGACGTCGACCGAGGCGGACTGGAAGAACGCCGCCGCGAAGCTGACGAAGCAGCGCGACGACGGCATCGTCCGCAAGTACTACGACCAGGGCTACATCGACGCGCTCGCCTCGGGCGACCTGTGGCTGTCGATGGCCTGGTCCGGCGACGTCTACCAGCAGCAGGCCGGTGGCAAGAACCTCAAGTTCGTGGTCCCGAAGGAGGGTGGCCTCTTCTGGACCGACAACATGTGCATCCCGATCACCGCCGCCCACCCGGTCGACGCGATCACCTACATGGACTACGTGTACAAGCCGGCTATCGCGGCGATGCTGACCGACTACATCAACTACATCACCCCGGTGCCGGGCGCGAAGGCGCTGGTCGACTCGTCGCTCTCCGGCTCCCCGCTGATCTTCCCGACCGCGGACGACCTGAAGAAGAGCTACCGGTACCGGGATCTCACCGCGGCCGAGGAGAAGACCTGGAACAGCATCTTCCAGCCCATCGTCCAGTCGTGAGCGCCTGAGCCGGAGCGAATGAACCTTTTCCATTGCCGTTGACGAGAAGGACCGACCTGGACCAGTGCACGCATAAATGGAAAAGGTTCAATCATGACCCAGACCGTGGCCGCCGCCCCGGAGGCCGGGGCGGCGGGCGGCCGCGGGAAGAAGCCGAAGCACTGGCGCTCGCCGTGGACCCCCTACCTGCTGTCCACCCCAGGCGGGCTCTACCTCGCGATCTTCTTCGTGGTGCCGATGCTGGTCATGCTCTCGGTCTCGCTGCAGACCGGGAACGTGACCGACGGCTTCGCCCAGACCTTCAATTTCGGGATCTACCCGCACGCGATCAGCGAGTACTCGACGCAGCTGATCCGGTCATTCATCTATGGCGGCGTCTGCACGGTGCTGTCGATCGTGCTGGCGTACCCGATGGCGTACTGGATTGCCTTCTACGGCGGGAGGCGGCGCGCGACCTACCTCTTCCTGGTCCTGCTGCCGTTCCTCGTCTCGTTTATCATCCGGACCGTCTCGTGGGAGTTCCTGCTCGCCGACGACGGCGTCATCCTCGGGAACCTCAAGCACATCGGGCTGCTGCCGGACGGTTTCCGGGTCATGGCGACCTCGGCGGCGGTGATCGGCGGTCTGACGTACAACTCGTTCCCGTTCATGCTGCTTCCGATCTACGTGGCGCTCGAACGGATGGACCCGCGGCTACTGGAGGCCGCGGGTGACCTCTACGCCAACAAGGCCGGCGTGTTCGGCCGGGTCGTGCTGCCGCTGTCCATGCCGGGGGTGTTCGCCGGCGTGCTGCTCACGTTCGTCCCGGCGACCTCCGACTACGTCAACGCGTCGATCCTCGGAGGCACCCACAACACGATGATCGGGAACATCATCCAGACGGCGTTCCTCACGAACGCGGACTATCCCCTCGCGTCGGCGCTGTCGTTCATCCTGATGGTGATCCTGCTGGTCGGCATCCTCATCTACGCCCGGGTGCTCGGCACGCGTGACGTCTTCGAGATGGCGACGCGGTGAGCGCGGGAGGACGCGGGCGGAGGTCCCGTCCGGAGCTTGCGGAGGACGGGGCCGTAGCTCGCGGCGGACGGAGCGAACCAGGGACTCTGAGCGCCCCCACCGTCGCGGCGACCGCTCTGGCGCAGTCGGCCACGCCTCGGCGGCGACCGCGCATCCGCTGGGGCGAGCACCTGATGCACGCCTACACCTGGCTGATCCTGCTGTGGCTGGTCGCGCCGATCATCTTTATGATCGTCTTCAGCTTCAACGACACCCACAGCCGGCAGAACACCCACTGGCAGGGCTTCACCTTCAAATGGTGGGGCCGGCTCGGCGCCTACCCGGACCTCACCAGCTCACTGGTGAACTCGCTGACGATCGGCGTGCTGTCGACCCTCATCGCGACGGCTTTCGGCACGATGATCGGCATGGCGATCGGGAAACACTCGTTCCGTGGCCAGGGTGGCGTCAACCTGCTGCTCTTCGCCAACATCGCCGCACCCGAGGTGGTGCTGGGCTCGTCGCTGCTCTCGCTGTTCATCACGATGAACATCCCGCGCGGGTACCTGACGATCCTGATCGCGCACGTCATGTTCAACCTGGCCTACGTCGCCGTGGTCGTCAGCACCCGGCTGGCCAGTTTCGACAGGAGCCTCGAAGAGGCGGCGCGCGACCTCGGGGCCGGGCCGTGGGCGACGTTCCGGCTGGTGACGCTCCCGATCATCCTGCCGGGCATCCTGTCGGGCGCGATGCTGGCGTTCTCGCTGTCGATCGACGAGTACATCATCACGGCGTTCAACGCGGGCGGCACGCTCACGTTCCCGCTGTGGGTGATGGGCGCGACCAAGAACGGGGTCCCGCCACAGGTCAACGTGATGGCGACGATCATCTTCGTCGGCGGCATCCTGCTGGCCGCCGGGGGTTTCGTTGTCGGACGTGGGGCGAAGGCCCGTGCGCCCGAGGAGGACCTGGGCGTCGTCCCCGTCTGAGGGCCGCCGCCAGGCCTGGGCCGGGATGGTCCCCTGACGCGGGGATCCATCCCGGCCTGTCGGGCCTAGCGACCACCCTGGTCGGCCGAGGTGGCCTCGTGCCACAGGTCGACCTGCTCGCCTTTGTCCTTGCGCCAGCGGGCGGCCAGCGCGGCGGCGCTGGCGACCGCGGCGATCAGCGCAAGCCTGCGCATCATCGGACGCCCTCCTCTGCCTGGGTTCCGGGGAGCCTACGGACGGCGGACCGTCGGCTCATCCCGTCAAGGTATCCCGGTCTGGCTGGTCGCGGCGCGAGACTCAGCGCTGGTAGGTGCCGCGGATGACGGCCCTGGCGAGGGTGTGGAACGCCAGGTTGAAACCCACGACCGCGGGGGCGACGGCGTCGTTGACCTCAAGCTTCGGCACGTCCACCGCGTGCACGACGAAGACGTACCGGTGCGGGCGGTCGCCGGCCGGCGGCGCGGCGCCTCCGTAGCTCTTCGCGCCCCAGTCGCAGGCGACGTGGTAGGCGCCGGCCGGGAGGCCGGAGAGGTCGCCGGAGGCGGCGCCGGTCGCGAGCTCGGTCACCGAGGCCGGGACGTCGACGAGGACCCAGTGCCAGAACCCGGAGCCGGTCGGTGCGTCCGGGTCGTAACAGGTGACCACGAATGACTGCGTCTCAGCCGGAAAGCCCGACCAGGACAGCTGCGGCGACAGGCCGCCGCCGCCGGCGCTGCGGTGCGCGTGCGCCAGTGGCAGCGGCGCGCCGTCGGCGAGGTCCGTGCTGGTCACGGCGAAGGTCGGCGCGGGCGGGAGCAGGTCGATCGGGTCCGGTGCCGGAGCTCGGTCAGCCAGCGACATTTCGTCGGTCCTCCAGAAGAGCCGGTGTGGGGCACAGGACCCCGACATCCGTCGGCTCTACGCTTTGGCAGGATGAAATACCGCAGTCCGAGCGGATGAGTGGGGCCTGGTCGTGAAGCTTGTCACCGCAATTCTCCGTCCGCACCGGGTGGCCGACGTGCGCGCCGCGCTGAACACGTTTGGTATCCATGGGATGACAATCAGCCAGGCCACCGGTTACGGAATGGAGCTCTGGCGGACCAGCTCGTATCGGGGGCAGCGGTTCCATGGCGAGTCCGTGAGCAACGTCCGCATGGAGGTCGTCGTTGACGATTCCGACACCGAGGACGTCGTCGACCTGATCCTCAGCTCGGCCGCGAGCACCGCCAGCGGCGCGGGCAAGGTCTGGGTCACCCCGGTCGTCGCGTTGACCAGGGTACGAACCGGCGAACGCGGCATGGACGCCATCTAAAGTTCCAGGAGCTGAGGGTCCCGATGTCGTCCGTTGTTCTTGGGAGCGGCGACAAGCGCAGGCCGAACCTGTAACGTGTGGCTTGTCCCGGTCGGCGTACCCCTCGAATCCCCCCGTATCGATGGGTACGTCACCGGGACTCTTCTTTGCCCCACTTCGCCGTCCTCCCGAGTCGGCCTGGTCGGGGCCTTCTTGTTGCTTGGAGCCAGGCCCCCACGGGCGCCGCGGCGCCCGTGGGGCTGCGAGAGGTCGCAGTCCCGCGCGGCCGCGCGCGGCCTGCCGGGTGGCGACCGGCCTCGGTGCCGGTCGAAATCCACGTGGGGCGTGACCCACGTGAATCGTCGAAGCGCCAGGCTGGTGAATACGCTCGAAGCGTGGCGAGGCGGGCGGACCCGGGCGTACCGGGCCGGATGAGGACACGCGGCGTCCTTGCCTACGCAGCCCTGGCCCTGCTCTTGGCGGTGCCGCTGGCTGGCTGTTTGGCGGGCACATCCTCGGGCGCCGCGGCTTCGAACGGGGAAGCCGAGCAACTGGCACCGGGCGCACCCGGCAGCCTGATCACGGCCACGCCGGTGGCCGGCGCGCCGGCGGGCATCGTGGCCTGGCGGGTGATCTACCACACCCGAGACCAGAACGGCACCGACGTGGCGGCCTCCGGGGTGGTGCTCAGCCCGGCACCGGGGCACGGCGGCACGGTGCCGCCCGGTGGCCGCCGGGTGGTCGCCTTCGGTCACGGCACCACGGGCGTCGCGGACGCCTGCGCCCCGTCGTTGACCCAGCCTCCGCTGTCCGCGGTCGGCAGCACGTTCTCGCTGGCGCAGCAGGGGTATGTCGTCGCCGCCGCCGACTACATAGGCCTCGGCACCCCCGGCGATCACGCGATCTACGTAGCCAGGCCCGCGGGCCAGGCCCTTCTCGACGTGGTGCGGGCCGCGCGGGCGCTGCCGGCGGCGCACGCGGGCAGCAACGTGATCATCTGGGGCTATTCGCAGGGCGGGCAGGCCGCGCTCGCCGCCGGGGTGATGGCCGCCGGCTACGCGCCGGAGCTCGCGGTCCGGGGGATCGTCGCCATGTCGCCGCTTGCGGACCTGCCACGTTCGCTGGCCAGCCTGCGTGACGAGAACAACACCGGGGTCGCCTACGTGCTGCTGGCGGCCTACGGCGTGTCGGTGGCCTATCCCGCCGTGAACCTGGTGGCCGACCTGACTCCGCGGGGGAAGCGGCTACTGTCGATCTTGCAGCGTGAGTGCGCCGGCGACCTGGTGACCGCCAGCACGGGGCTCACCGAGGCACAGGTGTTCCAGCATGACCCGCTGACCACCGAGCCCTACGCCTCCAGGTTCGCCGCGCAGGGCAAGGCGGTGATCGGTGTCATGCCGCCGCTGTTGCTGCTGCAGGGCGACGCCGACGACGTCATCCGCCGGCCGATCACCGACGGCGTGGTGCGGGACCTGTGCTCGGCGGGAACCGCCGTCGACTACCACCGTTACCCGACCGCCGGCCACAGCACCGTCTTCAACGCGTCGGCGCACGACATGTACACCTGGATCGCGAACCGCTTCCTGGCCAGCCCGGCCCCGGTGCACAGCGTCTGCGGCCCGGTGCTCTAAGGCCGCCGTCACCCTGGCTCAGCTGGTGCGCAGCGCGGCAAGCGTGACGGTCCAGCGGGCGAGCTCGTCGAACATCACCTTGGCGGCCGCGTCCATCGCCGCGTCGGCCGTGAGCTGGCCGTCCGAGCCGATCTTCTGGCCCACCATCGCGAGGGCGACCGCCGGAGTCACCGGGACCAGGTCGAGCGCCGCGAGCACCGGCTTGATCGCCTGCACCGCGCGGGTGCCGGCGGCGATCCCGCCGTAGCTGGCGAAACCGACCGGCTTGTGTTGCCACTCCGCGGACAGGAAGTCAAGCGCGTTCTTCAACGGCGCGGTGAACGAATGGTTGTACTCCGGCATCACGAAGACGAACGCGTCCGCCGCGGCCACGGTGGCGGCCCACTCTTTGGTGTGGTCATGGGCGTAGTCGCCCAGCCGAGGGTGCCTTGGTTCGTTGAACATCGGGAGGTCCACCTCGGCGAGGTCGACCAGTTCCACGTCGAAGGCACCGTGCGCAGTCGCCTGCTCGGCCACCCACGTCCCGATCGAGGGCCCGATCCGGCCGGGACGGGTGCTCGCGATGATGACCACAAGCTTCGGCACGACAATTGCCTCCACCTTCTGACAGGCGACGAGATTGCGTACGCAACCAAATCCCAGGCTAGCGACCGGGCCGCCGGCGAACGGACGGCACGGTCATGGGGTTGACCACAGTCCTGCCATCCGCCCCTACTCTTCGGCGAGGCGGTGCTGCCCGGCGAGCGCGGGCCGTGCGGTGGCGGCCGGCGGACAACAAGGCCGAGCACGGTTCGGCCCCAGCGCGGAGACGGAGAATGGCGCGGTGACTCAGGGCGGCCGCCAGGCCCGCACGTGGCCTCAGGATGCACAGGCCCGCACGTGGCCTCAGGATTCGCAGGCCCGCACGTGGCCTCAGGATCCCGAGGCCGCCAGTTGGCCTCAGGATTCGCAGGCCCGCACCTGGCCGCTGGAGGCCGAGCCGAGGTCCTCGACGGTCCTCGGGCTGGACCTCGGCGGCACCTCGATCAAGTGGGTCACGCTGGCGGATGGCCAGGTAGTCCGCAAGGGCCGGGTCCCGACCCCGCACAGCGGGGTGGACGACGTGCTGGGCGCCCTGGCGGAGGTCGCCGCCCAGGTGCCCGAGGCCCGCGCGATCGGGGTGGCCGCCGCCGGCGCGCTCGACCCGGTCGCCGGCCGGCTGCTCGTCGTCCCGAACATCGCGGGCGACTGGTCGGTCCGCGCGGTCGGCCCGGAGCTCGCCGACGCCACCGGCCGACCGGTGAACCTGGCGAACGACGCCCGTGCGTTCGCCTACGGCCAGCTGCGGCACGGCGCCGCGGCGGGGGCGTCGGACGCGATCTTCGTGACTCTGGGGACCGGCATCGGTGGTGCCATCGCCTCCGACGGGCAGCTTCGGATGGGTCGCGCCCGCCGTGGCGGCGAGATCGGGCACATGCCCATCGAGCCGGTGGACGGCCGCAGGTGCGGCTGCGGCTCGGTCGGCTGCCTGGAGACGATCGCCGGTGGCCGGGCACTCGCCGAGATGGGCGCCGACCTGGTGCGTACCGGGGCTTCGCCGGCACTCGCCGCCGCGGTCGGTGGGCAGCCCGAGGCGGTCGAGCCCGCCGACGTGGTGCGGCTGGCGCCCGTCGATCCCGCCTGCGCACGGCTGGTTGCCCGCGCCGGGCACGCCCTGGGGATCGCGCTGGCGGGCCTCGCGAACGCGCTCGCACCGGAGGTCATCGTCGTCGGCGGGGGTGTCGCGGCAGGTCTGCCGGCGTTCCGCCCGCAGATCGACGAGGTCATGTCGCGGTACACGGTGCTGGTGGAGGCCCCACGGATCCTCACGGCGGTGGACGGCTTCGCCGGCGCTGTCGGTGCGGCCGCCTGGGCGGCCGAACCGCCCGCCGGCTATCCGGCGCCGATCCAGCCCGGCGGCCACTGACCCGGTTCAACCCCTACATCCGCGGGTCTGCGGGGGCGCTGCGCTCCCGTCGGCTCCCGTGCCCGGTTGTAGCGCTCAGTGCACGAGTCGGGCCGCCGGTGGCTGGCTCGGGGACCCGGTGCGCGGTGCTCGAGGATGTTGGGTGAAGATCGGTCAAGAAGACCCGTTCGACCGGCCTTGAGGTCGGAAAGTAACAGTTCATTCGCTGTGCGCTGTTGTTTACCGTGACTTAACTAAGTTTACGGGCAATAAGCGAGGTGAAGGGCGGTTTGGCCGGTGAGTCGGCGTGATGACCAGGTCGACCGGCAGGTTGACGAGCTCCTGACGGCGATGGTCCACGTCTGGGCCGAGGCGCCGCCTACCGTGCGCTGGCGGGCGCTGCGCGAGCTGTCCGACAACCGGGCCAGCCTGCAGGCGATGACGGTCCACCAGCTGCTGCCCGAGACCACCGATGAGGGCGCTCGCCGTGGGGTCGGCGCCGTCGCCCGCGCGCTTGGCGTCACCACCAGCTGGATCAGCCAGCTTGCCGCCCTGCCGCGCAAGCACAGCGGCCTGTTCTCCTGGGGACGCGCGCTGGCGCTCGCCACCGAGCTCGTCGCCCTGGCCGAGCGGGCACCGTCGACCCGGCTGTCCGACGAGCTGGCCGGGATCGTCCGGCGCGGCCTGCACGACACCAGCCCGCGCCACGACCTGGAGAGCGCCACGAGCCGCTGGGCGATGGCCGCGCGCCGGCAGCGCCGCGGCCCGGAGGCCGACGTGCTGGTCGACCGCATCGACGCGTTGCTGGTCGACGTGACCCCAGCCCTGGACCTCGACTGGCTCGCCCGCGCCGAGATCGCCATCGGCTACCAGACCGCGCGCGGGCCGGCCGATCTGGACCGGGCCCTGCCATCGGCGCCCGTCAGCACGCCGGGGCCGCACCGGTTGCCGGCGGCCCCGGCTGCGACCGTCCCGCCCGCGCGCCAGCCCGACCAGGCGGAACCGCCGGCCGACCGGCTCCGCCCACGGCGGGGCTCGAACGACCCGTTGCCCTGGTCGCGCTACCGCCTCCGCGACCGCTGACCTGACGGGCGCGGTCACCGTCGTTCCCGGTGCTGTCGTTCCCGGTGGCGGTGACGGGGCGAGACCCGCGACCACCACGTGTGGCTCGACGGGCCGAAACAGCGGCGGTTACTGTTCGCGGGTGGCTGATTCGGCGCCTGTCGTCCTGGTTCATGGGTTCGCGTCCTCCAGCGAGCACGGCTGGGGGCCGGCTGGCTGGGTCGAGATGCTGCGCGAGGCCGGCCGCGAGGTGATCGCCGTCGACCTGCCCGGGCACGGCACGGCGCAGCGCTCGACCGACCCGGCGGACTACGCCGACGTCGCGGCGACCGTCGCCGCCGCGTTCGCCGACCGTGGTCCCGTCGACGCGGTCGGCTTCTCGGCCGGCGCCCGGACCCTGCTGGAGATCGCGGCGCGCGGGCTCGCGTCGTTCGACCGGCTCGCCGTGATGGGGATCGGCCCGGCCGTGCTGGAGGTCCGCGAGGCGGGCTCGTTCTCGATCGAGAACGCCGACCCGACAGACGTTCGCGCCCGCCTGTTCCGGGGCCTAGCCAAGAGCGCCGGCAACGATCTCGCGCCGCTGGCCGCGTTCGCCCGGCGCGCGGCTGAGCCGCTGACCGCCGTAGAGCTGGCCGCGATCACCTGCGAGGTTCTCGTCGTCACCGGCGAGCGGGATCCCGCCGGCGACCCCGAGGCGCTGGCGGCCATGCTCCCGAGCGCCACCGGCGTCCTCATCGAGCGCGCGGACCACTTCTCGCTGCAGTCCAACATGCGCGCCATGGCGGCCGTCCTGGACTTCCTCGGCGTGTAGCCGTGGGATCCCGCGGCGTCGGACCGGCGGCCCGCGCGGGTCAGCGGTCGGCGACGGCCAGGCGGGCGTTCGTGACCGACGCCCGGCGGGTGCCGGTCAGGCCGAGACGTTCGGAGATCGCGAGCAGGGACTCGTCGCGCGTCACGGTGAAGCCATGGCTTGCGAGCAGGGCCGCCAGCTCGGGCACGGCCTAGGCCGATCGGAAGTTCGGTCCAGGCGCCCGCCGGGCCGCGGCTGCTCCGGGTGGAGCTAGCCGGCCAGGCGGCGGACGGCGACGCGGCGCATCGTCCAGGTGATCTGACCAGCACGCTCCGGGCCAGCGGCCAGCGCCGCCAGGTCGGCGGCCAGCTGGTCGAGCTCGGGCTGTCGGCCGCGGTACAGGGGGTCGGTGCGCCAGACGACCAGGTTCAGGCCGAACATCGCGGCGGCGGCCGGCACCGAAGGACGCACGAGCTCGGTGGCGTCGTACTCGACCTCGAAGGACGCCCCGTCGCGGTGTGCGGCCAGGTCGTGCAGCGCGGTGCTGACCAGCCGGCCGGCGTGCAGGGTCGTGCCGCGGGCCGTCAGCAGCCGGCGCGCGTGGTCGAGGTAGGCGGCGAGTGCCGGCTGGTCGGTGTCGATCGACTCGACCTCGTCGAGTAGCAGCAGGCCGTGCGGGGCGACCTGGGTGATCCAGCCGCCGATCGCGTCGGTGACGTCGACCAGGTGGGGCAGCAACAGCCGGGCGTAGACGACGTCGGCGGCGCGTGCCTGGGCCGGGAACGGCACCCGGCGGACGTCGTGGCGCAGGAAGGTCAGTTCGCCGCCGCGCCCATCGTCCTCGGCGTTGACCGTCTCGGCGCCGGTGGCCGCGGCGACGAAGGCCGTCGACGCGTCCAGCCCGACGGTGTGGGCCGCGCCGGTCGCGGCGGCCAGCAGCCGGGTGGTGTGGCCCGGCCCGCAGCCGAGGTCGACGGCGAGCCGGACGTCGGCCGGCCCGTGTGCGCCGACCCGGTCCCGGACGAAGGCGCGGGAGCCGGGACCGAAGACGTCGGCGACCAGCGCGAGCCGGTGAGCCGCCGTCTCGGTGTCCCGGAACGCGTACGGGGTGAGGATCTCGAACGTCGGGGAGACGGTGACCGGGCAGTTCAGCGAGGCGGCGATGAAACACTGCTCATGGGCCAGCTGGGCGAGCCGGCCCAGCCTTTCCTCGGTGGCGTCGGTGACGACGGTGATCCGGGGCCGCAGGGTGATCTCGGTGATCGCGCCGCCGCCCCGGCCGTCCTCGGTCATCACGGCGGTGCCGGCGTCCTGGTAGTCCCGCACGTCGACCCGGGCCCGCGCGGCGATCGCCAGGAACGACAGCAGCTGGCAGGACGCCGCCGCCAACACGACCAGCTGCTCGGGGTTGAGCAGCGACGGGTCGCCGCGGAAGGCGGAGTCGGAGGAGAGCCGGACCGCGGCGGCCGCCGGCGGAGCGTTCCCGAGGTGCGACCGGGAGTACTGATCGTACCCGGCCCCGGTTGAGCCTGACCACTCGCAGGTGACGGTGTAGCCGTGCGTCGGCGGAGTGGGACGGGCGGACGCGGTCTCGGCTGGAGCGACCATGCCCGCCATCCTGTCCCAACGCCCGCGCGTTGTTCAGCCGATTTCTCCCAGGTGGGGCAACCCGGCGTTTCGCCCGGTCTGGCCTGCTCGGGACTGGTCTGGACCGGGCCAACCGTCCTGACCCGGAGGTGCCAGGCGTCCGGGCGAGGCTGGGTGGGCACGCTTAGTGGCGACCGAGCAACAGCCTGGAGGTGATGGGACATGCTCAGGTCGGAATCCACTTCCTTCCTGCTGCGCGGCTTTGTTGCCGTGGCACTGGGAATTGTCGCCATCGCCTGGCCTGGGGTCACTGTGAGCGCGCTGATCGTGCTTTTCGCGATCTATGTGTTCTGCGATGCGATCGGCCATTTCCACCGCGCGTTCGCGCATGACCGGGCGGGCCCCGCGGCGGGCAGCATCGCCCTCGGGCTGCTGGACGTCGCGGCCGGTGTGGTGGCGCTCGTCTGGCCCGCGATGACGGTGTTCGTGCTGACGGTCTGGCTGGGTGTCTGGGCCGTGGTCACCGGCGTCGTCGAGGTCGGTGCCGCGTTCGCGGCGCCTGTCCGGCGCGGCGTTCGCACCGGCATGGTGGTGGTCGGTCTGGCCAGCATCGTGTTCGGGATCGTCGTGTTCACCCATCCGAGCGTCGGCGTGCTCAGTGTGACCCTGCTGTTCGGCCTGTTCCTGCTGGTCTACGGCGTCGACCTCATGATGACGGGCGTGCGGATGCGCCGCCGCGGTGCCAGGGGCGGCGACGCCCTCGGCGGCGGCTGGACGGACAGCGCGCCGTATCCCGAGTCCGCCCGGCGAGCCGACCAGGGTGCGCCGCGCTATCGCTGAACGCGTTGGATGGAGACTGAGACCGCCGGCACGTCGCCGGCGGTCTCAGTGCTTTCTCAGTCCTAACGGGGCTTCGCCCCAGCCCGACGAGGCATGTTGCTGTGGTCGGGTAGTGATCTGGGGCTCCGGCCGGGCGGTGTGACGGGTTGACGATGAACCCGTTGTGGTGCCGCACGACGGCGGCGGTGGCCCGAGGGCTGACCGTCCCGGTCCGGAGCTGATGATGACGCTACCCCGCACGGTCGCTGACGTCCTGTCCGGTCATGTGAGCTTCGAGGTCGAGTGCATCGACCGGATGTACGAACGTCTACGTGCCCCGGCTCCAGTTCGACCGGGGGATCGTCGGCTACGTCCATAACCAGCTCGGCATGCCGGTCGCCTCGACCGCCCCACTGGGCGCGATCACGGACCGGTTCGTCAGGGCGGTGCGGACCTTCGCCACCGACCGAGGAGTCCCGATCGTCGACGTCGTCAGGGGCCAGCGTAAGGACGACGTCATGCACGCCCACCTGCCGGGTTCACCGACGACGAGGGGGTGGTGTTCATCGGCCGGGCGCAGGAGAAGGTCCCACTGTTCCGGACGGAGAAGCGCCGCGACGCCAAGGGTGTGACCTACCCGTGGATCGTGAAGACGACCGGGCTGGTCAACGTCAACCAGTTCGACTTCTACTGCGTCGACACCGACTTCGGCCCGTTCTTCCTGAAGTTCTGCTCCTACTTCCCATACAACGCCAAGCTCTGCCGGGGCGGCAACCACTGGGCCCAGCGCCAAGCCGCCAAAGCCGGGATCGGCTTCACCCCGCTCGACAACGCCTTCGCCACCGTCGACCACCCGACCGCGCTCCAGCAGGTCTGCGACCAGCTCGGCCCCGACCAGATCGACGCACTGGCACGCAAGTGGTTCGACCTCCTGCCGCACCTGTTCACCCAGGCTGACCGCGACGCCGGCTACACCTACGACATCTCGATCCTGCAGGCCGAGTTCTCCCTGACCCAGATGCTCGACCGGCCCCTGTCAGGACGGGTGTTCTTCGAGGAGGTCATCCGCGACAACCTCGGCCGGCCGGCCCGACCAGGTCAGCCTCATCTTCGACAGGAAGATCTACACCGGTCGTAACCGGCCGACCCCCGGCCGGTTCCGCACCCGGGTCCTCACCGAAGGCGTGACCCCGAGCCTGCACGTCGACTACAAGCACACCACGATCAAGCAGTACCACAAGGAAAACCGCGCCCTACGCACCGAAACGACCATCAACGACACCCGCGATTTCGAGATCGGCAAGCGGCTGGTCAACCTGCCTGCGCTCTGGCAGATCGGCTTCAACGCCAACCGGCGTCTCCTCGACGTCCAGACCATCAGCCACGACCCTCTCGAAGGCCACCTGTTGAACGGCGCTTTCGATGCCGACGGGACTGGGGCAGTGCGGCGCTGTCGCTGACGACGGCGGTGGGCTGGCGTTGGGCGGGCCGGGCTGGGTGGGTGGCGACAGCGTGTCGATGGGCGGGATCAGCGCCGGCGGTCGCGTTGGGTTTGGTGGGTCCGTGGTGGGTTTTTGGGGTGGCAGGCCGGTGACGGTGAGTACGTCAGGGATGAGGACGGCCCTCCCCGATCCTTGTTTGCGCGGGTAAGGGAGGGCCGCGGAGCGCCTCGGGAGGCGCCGTGCTCACGGTAGAGGACGATCCTGCTTCGGTCGACCGGAAGCTGACGGCGGGTGAGCTGTCCTGTCCGGTGTGTGATGGTTCGTTGCGGCCGTGGGCGTTCGCGGCGCGGCGGGTGCTGCGGGGGTTCGGTCGGGTCGTGGCGCGCCGGCCGCGGCGGGCGCGGTGCCGCCGCTGCGGGCGGACACATGTGCTGCTGCCGGTCGTGGCCTTCTCGCGGCGGGCGGATCTGGCCGCGGTGATCGGGGCGGGGCTGGTCGCGGCGGCTTCGGGGCTGGGCGCGCGCCGGGTCGCCGGGGTGCTGGGCCGGCCGGTCGGGACGGTGCGGGGCTGGCTGCGCCGGTTGGCGGGCCGGGCGGAGGCGGTCCGGCGGGTGTTCACCACGCTGCTGGTGGCGGTCGGGGTCGACCCGGTGGTGCCGGCGGGGGCGGGCTCGCCGCTGGCTGACGCGGTTGAGGCGGTACTCGGCGCGGCAGTCGCGGTGGCCAGCCGTTGGCCGAGGCCGGGGGGCCTGGCGCCGTGGCGGGTCGCGGCGGCGGTGACGCACGGGACGTTCCTCGCCCCTCAGATGATCACTGCTGTGCGCCGTCCACCTGATCGTTGATCATTCGTTCGCGTGATTGTGGATCAACGCGAGTCGCCTCTTCTGCCTGGTGGCCACCGGTTGGGAGCCTGCGCGGGTCGTATGCCCACGAACGCGGAGGATGCCTGGTGGCCGGCAAGGAGACACGCGCGCGGCGCGAACCTGGACGGGAGACGCCGACCCGGGCGGAACGGGCGCGCGACATCGCGCTGTTCCGCTATCTGCTCGTGCGCGAGGCGGGCGACCCGTCCCTGACGTCGCGGCAGCGCGGCGAGCTGGTCCGTCAGATCGCCGAGCAGGAGCACACCGGGCCGGACGGGCGGCCAGTGCGGGTGACCCGCTGGACCCTGGACCGCTTATCAGGACCTGGCGGACCGGCGGGTTCGAGGCGCTGATCCCAGCGGAGCGGCACCTCACACCACGGACCCCGGCCGAAGTGCTCGACCTGGCGGTGGCGCTGCGCCGGGAGAACCCCGCGGGCACCGCCGCGCAGATCCGGCGGATCATCGCCGCGCGCCACGGCTGGGCGCCCGACGAGCGCACTCTGCAGCGCCACTTCACCCGGGTCGGGGTCGGACCCCGCCAGCTCGCCGAGGCGAAGGCCGGGGTGTTCGCCCCGTTCGAGGCGAGCCGGCCGAACGAGCTCTGGGTCGGCGACGCCTTATCCCGACGTCGGGATAAGGCGTCTAATGACGACGCCGTCGTTATGCCGACCCGCTGCGCGGACGGGCTGGCCGGGTGGCTCCGGCCAGCTCACCGGTCGGCGTTATCAGAGGCTGTTGAGGAAGTCGATCAGAGTGTCGGGGGGCTGGTAGCGCAGCCGGCCGGCGTCGGTCGGGGCGGTGCGCGCGAGTGCGGTTTCCTTCAGGGCGAGATCGGCATGAAGGTAGATCTGCGTCGTCGTGACGGCCTCGTGGCCCAGCCAGAGCGCGATGACGGTGGTGTCGACGCCGGCGCGTAAAAGGGTCATTGCGGTCGAATGGCGCAGGACGTGGGGCGTGACGTTCTTCTCGGTCAGGGTCGGCGCGCTGGCGGCCGCGGTGGCGGCGTGTGTGGCGACGCGGCCCTGCAGTGCGTCGTGACTGAGTCGGGTGCCGCGGCGGGTCGGGAAGAGCGGGTCGGTCGGCTGGCCTGCGTGTTCGGCGAGCCAGGCACGAAGGATGGTCGCGGTCGTTCGGGTCAGCGGGGTGATCCGTTGCTTGCGGCCCTTGCCGAGACAACTGACGTGCGCTCCGGTGCCCAGGTGCAGGTCGGCGACGGTCAGCGCGGTCAGTTCGCTGGCGCGAAGGCCGGTCTGGACCGCGAGTGTGAGCAGCGCGTGGTCGCGCCGTCCGGTCCAGGTCGCCTGATCGGGCGCGGCGATCAGGGCGGTGATCTCGGGTTCGGTGAGGTAGGTGACGAGCGGCCGGTCGGAGCGTTTCGGTGGGATCGCGAGCACCCGGGCGATGACGGCGGCGTGCTCGGGGTGGCGCAGTGCCGCGTAGCCGAACAGGGAGTGGATCGCGGCGAGGCGGGTGTTACGGGTCCGAGGCACCCCCCGAAAATCCGCCGCGGTGCACCCAGTCGCCATGGCCGTTGAATTGACGAAAACAAGAGCCGCCGTTGCGAAACGACGGCCTCCTGATCGGCGCAATGAGAGTGCGAACAGTCGACGACTACGGCTGCGCCGAGCGATGCCGGCGGGCAGTCGAGGACTACCGCACCGCGCACCAGATCGACGACCCACTGATCAAGGTCGTAGGGGCGGGGGAGAATGGTCAGGTCGCGGTGGGTAGCGCCTTCACCCGTGTCCAGCTGCCGGTGACGGCGTCGATCCAGGGCCAGTCCGCGCGCAGGTGCAGCCAGCGTCTGCGCTGGCCGCGGGTGAGCCGGGCGGGCAGGTCGAACAGCCGGAGCCGCAGCAGCTTGACTGAGGCGTCGCGCTGCTCGCCGGGGGCGAGGGCCAGCCAGCGGTAGGCCGCGAGCAGGTTCCCGGCCAGCGGGACGATCTGGGTCCACGCCACGTTGATGTCCCAGTGCCGCGACGGCCAACGGTTCAGGCCGATCGCCTTGCCCTGTTTGACGTCGTTCTCGACGTGGACGTGGGAGCGGTGCCGCGCGTCGATCCACGCGAGCTGGCCGGCCTTCGCGTTGACGGCGATCAGCTGGTAGCGCCGGCCGAGCTCCTTCTCCCTCGCCGAGGCTCGTTTCAGGTACTTCGGGTGCAGCGGCTCGTCCCGGACGGGGATCCGCAGCCCGGGGATCTTCTTCGTCCAGGCCGACAGGTCGAGCAGGCCGGTCAGCTCGGCGACGAACGCGTCCTCGACCGGGGTGCCGTCCTGCTCGATTGCCTGGGCCCACGCCTTCTGCGGGAGCTTGGCGATCGCGGCCGTCTCCACGTCGGTGCACGACCAGCCGACCGAGAACTCCCAGCGCCGGCCCCGTTTCCCGCCGCCCGAGGCGATGTGCTCGAGCAGGTCGTGGGAGAAGCCCGCGCCGTCGAGGCGGACGAGCATCCGGTGGCGGTAGGCGCCCGGGATCCGCTCGACCGCTCTCGTGAGGGTCGCGATGTTGTCGGCGGCGTCGTTCGAGGTCGCGTTGCCCGGCCGCGGGTCGATCACCAGGACATCGTCGGTGTTGTCGCAGGTCGCCAGGTTCGGGCAGAAGCCGACCCCGCCCTTGTAGGTCGCCGCCGCCTTCTCCTTGTTCTCGGAACGGGCGAACACGATCGACGCGTCCAGGTCCATCACGGTGATCCCGGTCAGCTCCCGGCCGGCGACCCTCAGCCACGGGAACCCCTCCGGCCGGGCGGCCAGCAGCGACCACCAGTGGCGGCGGAACGCGGCCACGGCCCGGTGCAGTCCGTCGAGGGTCTCCTCGTCGGCCTCGTCGAGGAACCGCCACACCGTCGGGGTCGAGGCCACCGGCCCGGTCACCGGGGCCAGGTGGCGCAGGCCCTGGAAGTCGCTGATCGCCTCACCGCCGAGCAGAAGCGCCAGCCCGAGGTCGACCGCGAGCTGGCCGCGGTCGTAGACCGGGGTGAACCCGGGCCGGGCCCACGCCGCGGACAGCGCGGCCTGCAGGCCGAGCTTTTCGGCCAGAAGCCGGATCGGTAACACGCCGACGGAGGCGACAAGCCGGTCGTCGTCGCCGACGAACTCAAGTCGATCGGCCCACGCGGAGCATGGCGTAGCCTGCACGGAAGAGGTGCACCCGTTTCAACGAGAAGTGATCCTAGACAAATCACATCGTTGCTGGTCAGGTGCACCTCGATCACGTTCCGGCCAGGTCAGCCCGGCATATCACCACGGGCCGTGAAAGACGGAGGCTGCTTCCGGCCACAGAGCTGGCTGCGTCCCGACCTCGTCGACCACGACCGGTTCCCACGCGACTCGGGCGCGCGCAAGGTCCGCGCCGTGCTCGACATCCACCGCTGGCTGGCTGGCTGCCATCCGACGCATCCCCGCGCAATGGCCCGCCGTGGCCGTCGAACGCCTTGACCCGGCCTCGGGAACTGGGGCCGGCTCGCCGCTGGTGGAGTCGTCCTGAGGCTGACGACCGCACGAAGGCCGAGCGGGTGGTAGTGACTCAAACGCTTGGCGGCGCGTCCCGTTGCCGTCGGTATTCCGGCCGTCGGGATGCGGTCATCCATCGCGTGTGGTAGAGCCGTCGGCGCGCCTCCACCGCCTTCGGCGTCCCAGCCCTACTGTCACTCTAAGTATTCTTCTGGGTTCTCTTTGTGATCAAAAGGTGGGTGTGGTCGAGCATCGGTCGCACCTGCCACTATGGAAAGGAGCGGCGAGCCTGTGGAGACGGACCCCACCGCGGACACTCGGGCCGATTTTGCCCGCAGTGGTCGGAGCCTGCTCACGCTGCTTGCGCGGCGATGGCACCTGCTACTTGTCGTGACCATCCTGTTCGGCACGGCTGGGTTCCTGTTCGCCTCGCTCCAGTCGACGCTGTACTCGAGCAGCGCGACCATGCTTCTCAACGACCCGGGCAGCACCAGCGTGTTCGCCGACAACAACCGTGTTGCCGGTGACCCGTCGCGGTACGTCCGCACGCAGGCGCGGTACGTTATCTCCACCGAGGTGCTGACGACCGCCCGTTCGCTCCTTCACAACCGGCTCACCGTCGACCAGCTGCGTGACCGGGTGAAGGCGACCTCCTCGGACCAGCTCAACCAGGTCAGCGTGACTGCCACCGACCCGACGGCCGAGGGGGCCGCCACCGTGGTCAACGCCGTCTGCCAGGCCTACCGCCAGACCGTCCGGAACCTGACCCAGGCGAACGCGAAGGTCACCACCGACGAGCTCGACCAGACGATCGCCACCCTGCGCGGACGTATCAGCGATCTGGACGAGCAGCTGAAATCGAGCGAGGGCCCGGCCGACCCGAGCCTGTCCGCCGCCCGGCAGGCCGCGGCCACCCAACTGCTGACGCTGCAGAGCCGGGCTGACGAGATCGCGGTGGACACCGCGACGTACGGCGACGGCGTGCAGATGTTCGAGCAGGCGAACCCGCCGAACGCGCCGGTGCAGCCCAGGCCGCTTCGCGCGGTCGTCGTCGGCGCCTTCCTCGGGCTCCTGCTCGCCGCCGGTGCGGTGTGGTGGCGCGACGAGTTCCGCCGTAAGGCGGACGAGAAGCAGGACCCGGCAGCCATCCTCGGCGTCCCGCTGCTCGGCGACGTCCCCGAGTTCGCCGTCTCCAGCGACGGCCGGGCGCTGCCCGCCGCGCGCGAGCCCATGTCCCCGGCGGGCGAGGCTTACAACTTCCTGGTGGAGAGCATCGGGTTCGCGCTTGCCGCCGAGGGCGGCGGCAGCGTCGTCGCGGTGACCAGCGCACGCCCTGGTGACGGCAAGACGGTGACCGCGCTCAACCTCGCGATCGCGATGGCCCGCGACGACCGCAAGGTGGCGGTCGTCGACGGTGACGAGCGGATGCGGGGGCTGACCGGGCTGGCTGACGTCTCCCACGAGCCGGGCCTGTCCGACCTGGGCGGCGACGTGCCGGTAAGCGCCGCCGTGCGCCACCTCGACCTCGACGGTGCCGAGGCGCTCGACGTGGTGGCCGCCGGGACTGCGCTCGACGACCCCGCCAGCTTCTTTCGGACCGGCCGGTTCCGCCGCGCGGTCGGCCGGCTGCGCATCCACGCCGACGTCGTCATCGTCGACTCGCCGCCACTGCTCGCGGCCAGCGACGCGGCCGCGATCGCCTCGCAGGCCGATGCGGTGGTGCTGGTGGTCGGGCGCGGCACGCCGCTGCGGGTGCTCTCCGAGGCCCGCCACCGACTGGAGTTCGTCGGTACGCCGGTACTGGGCTACGTCTTCAACAGGTCGGTCGGGTCCAAGCGGCGCTACGGCTACAGCTATGGCTACGGGCGCCACACGGCCCGGCCCGCCGCTATGGTGGCGCCGGCCGGCCGCCACCGGATCCCCGACCAGCGACTCAGCGAGGGCAGTGAGGTCGAGGCCAACCAATGACGGCCGACCCGGCCGTGCGCCGTTCGCGGGCCGGGCCAGTCCGGGCCGCCCAGTGCGTCTGGGACGGCGGCCCGTCCCCGCCGCTCGCGATGCCGGAACACGCATGGCGCCTCGAGGAAAGGCGAACCGATGCGGGTGACGATCGTCAGTCAGTACTTCTGGCCTGAGCAGTCTCGGGTCAACGATCTCGCTGTGGGCCTGCGCGAGCGCGGCCACCGGATGACGGTGCTGACCGGGCAGCCTGGCTGCCCGGACGGGGAGGCGTTCGCGGGCCGCCGGCGCTCGGCCAGGGAATGGTACGAGGGCGTCGAGGTGGTGCGGGTGCCGCTGGCCTCTCGCGGCGGGGGCGAGCCACGGCGTCTCGCGCTGAGCCACCTGTCCTTCGCGGCCAGCGCCAGCGTGCTGGGCGTGCCTCGGCTGCCACCGTCCGACGTGGTGCTCGTCTACCAGACCTCGCCGGTGATGCTGGTGCCGGCGCTGCTGCTGAGGCAGCTCCGGGGCACTCCGGTGGTGCTGTGGGTGCAGGACCTGTGGCCGTGGAGCCTGCATGCGACGAGCGCGGTCCGCTCCGAACGGGTGCTCACTCTGCTCGACTGGATGGCGCGCGCCGGCTTCCGGCGCTGCGCCCGGGTGCTCGGGCGGTCCGAGGACTTTCTGCCGCTGCTGCGCGAGGCGGGGGTCCCGGTCGACCGGCTCGACTACGTGCCGAACTGGGCGCAGGAGTGCTACCGCCCGGTTCCGGCCGACCCGGAGGTCCGCCGCGCGGCCGGAATCCCCGACGGGTTCGTCGCGATGTACGCCGGCAGCCTCGGCGTCGGCCAGTCGCTGGAGACACTGGTCGCGGCGGCCGAGCGGCTGCGCGGGGATCCCCATGGCGCGCGGGTGCGCTGGGCAGTGCTCGGCGACGGCCAGCGGGCCCGGTGGCTGGCGGACGAGGTGCGCCGAAGAGGCCTCGGTGACCGGGTCCACCTGCTGGGACGTGCCTCGCCCGAGCGGACGCCCGCTCTGCTGGCACACGCGGACGTGCTGGTCACGACGCTGCGCCGCGATCCCATCGGGGCGCTGACGGTTCCTAGCCGGGTGCAGTCGTTCCTCGCCTGCGGCCGGCCGATGGTGTCTTCGGCCACCGGCGCGGCCGCCCGTGTGGTCGCCGCGGCTGGCGGAATCGCGGTACCGGCGCAGGACCCGGTGGCGCTCGCTGACGCGATCGCGAAGGTGGCGGCGCTGGGGCCAGCCGAGCGGGTGGCGATGGGCGTCGCCGCGCGACAGTACTACCTGACCCACTACCTGCGGGCCGCCCTGCTTGACCGGGTCGAGCGGCATCTGCGCGCCGCCGCGGGCCTGTCGGCCGCGGCGGAGCGGGTGCCAGTCGGTGGGCCGGCGGCCACGGAGGAGACGCCGCGGGCGCCGTCGGCGCGGGAGCGGCCAGGCTGGCCGGCCTTGGGCGCCGCGCCAGGGAGGGGGCCGGATGAGAGTCCTCGTTCTCGGCGGCGACGGGATGCTCGGGCACGAGCTCGCTGGCACGCTCGCCGGCCACCATGAGGTCGCCGTCACTGTTCGCGGTCCCGCGGTGGCGGCGCGGCCGCGCCCCGGGCCCGAGCGGGTTTTCGGCGGGATCGACGCCCGCTGTCATGATGACGTGGCCGCTCTGCTCGAGCGGTTCCGGCCGGACGCGGTGGTCAACGCGATCGGTCTGGTCCAGCAGCGTCCGGAGGCGCAGCTGGCACTGCCTGCCGTCGAGGTCAACACGGTGTTCCCGCACCGGCTTGCCCGGCTGTGCCGGGTCGCCGCCGTCCGGCTTGTGCACATCAGTACCGCCTGTGTGTTCTCCGGCCGGCGCGGCCGGTACACCGAGGATGACCAGCCGGACCCGGTCGACGTCCACGGCATGTCCAAGCTGCTCGGCGAGATACGCGAGGCGCCGGCCGTGACGCTGCGGACTTCGGTCATCGGGCTGGAGCCAGCCGGGCGGGCCAGCGGTCTGATCGAGTCGTTCCTCAGCCAGCGCGGCCGGGTGCCCGGCAACCGTCGGGCGATCTGCACAGCACTGACGACGGTGGAGCTTTCTCGGCTCGTTGACCGGGTGCTCGTCAAGCACGAGAACCTGGCGGGGCTGTGGCACGTCGCCACCGCCGAGGCAGTCACGGAGTACGACCTGCTTGTCCGCCTGGACGACCGGCTGCGCCGGGCCGGGCGGGCGGCAGCCGAGGTCGTGGCCGTCGACGGGCCCTCCCGCGACCATGGCCTGATAGCCGACCGGTTCGCTGAGGCGACCGGCTACACCGCTCCCGGCTGGGACGTGATGCTCGACGAGCTCGCCGAACAGATCATGATGCGAGCCGGCGGAGGCCGAGCCGACGGAGGCCGCGATGACGGAGGCCGCGATGACGGAGGCCGCGATGACGGAGGGTGCGATGACTGAGGGTGCGACGGCCTCGTGGGGTGGCTGGGCCGTGCTGCCGTGCCGGCTCTGACCACGTGACCGACGTGGCGGCCCGCCTCCCGCGCCCGGCATCGACTGTCCGCCCGGTGCTGCTGCTGGGCCCGGACTATCCGGCCCTACGTGAGACGGTCACCGCCGGCATTTCCGGGTGCGTCGCCGGCATCGACGGCCGCCGGGGCGACCCGGCCGCACTCGGCGCGGCGCTGTCGGCCGGCTGGCTGCCGAAGGCGGTGCCGTCTGTGGAGCCCAACGAGGACGGCGTCATGCTGGCGGCCGGCCCCGGCGGGCTGCTGCTCGCGGTGGCGGACGGCCACGGCGGCTCGGCCGCCGCGGCCGCGGCCCTGCGCGCGCTGGCCATCGCGGCGGCCGACCTGCTCGCCACTCCCGCGGAAGGGGCCGCCGGTCGCGGCGGCGGCGCCCGGCTCGTGCGCGCGCTCGCCGTGGCCGCCGTGGACGGCGTCGCGGACGTCGCCGAGCCGGCGCGCACCGCGCTGGGCCTCGTACTCGCCGTCGACGAGTCGATCTTCTCAATCGGCTACGGCGACACGCTTACGGCGCTGGTGCGTCGAGGCCGCCCCCGGGTCATCAGCACGCCGTCGGAGTTCCTCGGCCCGGGTACGCGCGGGAGCGAGGACGAGGGCCGGTCCGTTGAGCGGCGCCGCCGCCGGCCGGGAGACGCCGTTCTGATCGTCTCCGACGGTGTGCCCGACTACCTGGGCCGCGCCTTCCCCGAAGCGACAAGGGCTGTTCTTCGCGGCGACGGGCGGTCCGCTTCCGACGCCCCCGCGGTCGCCCGAGCCCTCGTCGGCCGGGCCGGGGCCGCCGGCGCCGGCGACAACATCACGGCGGCCGTGCTGCTGCCCGCCGCGGTGCCGTCATGGCGGGCTCGCCTGCGCCGCTGACGCGGCGTTCCACTGCCTCGGCCAGAGCCGCGAACGTGACCGTGGGGACTCGAGACTCGCGCGACACGCGTTTCACGATGCGTGGAGCTTTGCCGGTCGTCGCTCGCTGGCTACGGTTATTTCCGTCAGGAATCGAATGCGGAGTGTCAGCAGTGTGTCACGAGGCTGCCGCCTGCCGGACCAAGGAGCCCGCGATGCGGACGGATCGGGTCAGGGCCTCGGCATGCCGGCGGCATGCCGAGGCGCCCCGTGCCGGAAGGGCGAAGGCGGCCGCGGTGGTCGCGGCTGCGCTTGGGCTGGTCATGGTCGGATCCGGGTGTGGCTCGACCGTGGCCGGCAGGAGCTCCGCGACCGTGGCCGCGGGCTCGTCGGCAGCGGGTCCGCGGGGGCTGGCGCAGTCCGCCGCCCCCTCGGCGCCCGGCCGGGGTGGCCTCGGTGGTTCCGGCATGGCGGCGGCCGTGGCCGGATACAGTGCCGCACCCGAGGAGGTAGCGGCCACGCCCAGCTGCGCGGCAGGCGCCCTCACCGGCAAGCTCGACGACATCGAGGGCGCGGCCGGACACGTATACGGAAAGCTGGTGCTCACCAACGCGGGCCCGGCCGCCTGCAGGCTGAACGGCTTCCTCGACGTCCGGTTCGTCGACGCCGGTGGGGCCGAGTTCGGCGCGCCGGCGGACCACGACGACTCCAGGCCCATGCCAGGGCCGGCGCTACTGGCCCCGGGTGGCGCGGCGACGGCCGTGCTGCGCATCACCCAGCCGGGCATCCAGGAGGGCTGCCTGCGCTCGGACGCGACCAGGGAGGCGTCCGCGCTGGCGGTGACACCTCCCGGCGGAACAGGCACCATCTCGGTCGGACTGGCCGGCGGTGTCACGGCGTGCGTCTCCACCGGCGTCCGCCAGCTCCTGATCGGGCCCCTGGGCACCTGACGCCCGCTGCCGGCCCGCGGCCCGCGCGACATTCGCCAGGCACCTGCCACCCGCTGATGGCCGCTGGCGGGTGCGCAACAGCGTCACATATCCCGCTCGCCGCCGTCCGCGTTCATCTCGCGCGGCCGGGACTGTTGCCGCCGCCCCGGTGACTGGTTGGGCTCGCAGTGGTCCCGATGGCCGCGTGGTGAGGTTTCCCCGCCCGACCGGAATGGGGGCCGGAGGAGCTCGCCACGCGTTCTGCCAGGCGGTGCGACCGGCCGGCCCCGTGTCGGCGACCATGGAGGCGTGGGGCCCAGACACAGTGACGACCAGGACCCGGCCCGCGTCGACCCGGCCGGCCGCGGCATGCTGTCCGCGCTGGTTGCCCTCGTGCGGGACACCCGCGGCGACGAGTCGACGCCGATCCGGTACATCCAGTGCGACGCCTGCGGGAGCCCCACCCCGCATCACGCCGAGGTCCAGATCTTCTCCGCGACCTCCCGGGACCCCGCGTTCGTCGCGTCGCCGCCCGAGGTGGTCTGCGGCGCCTGCGCCTCGGTCCACCCACGCGTCGTCGATGACGAACCGCCGCTCGACACCGAGCTGACCTGCGCCGCCCATGGCCCACGCCCCTGGCCGGTGAGCCGGTTCGTCCCCGGCCGCTGGCTCGCGCACCGCTGGCTTGGCGCCTGCGCGCACCGCTTCTTCGTCCCGGCCGCCGCCGCCACGGTCGTCTGCCCCCGTTGCGCCACCACCCAGCCCGGCCGCCGCTTGGGGGCTACGGCCCGGTAGCCGTCGAGCACGATCTCAGCCATCTCGTTCCAGTCGGCCGGCGCGTCGACGTCACGCCTCCCGAGGTCCCTGGCCGGTCACCCTGGCGCTGGCCAGCTGGGCCGCCGCCGCGGCGAGCCACCGCTCGGGCTCGGCGAGCGCCGCGGGGACACCGCGGGCCAGCGTGGCGATCGCGAGAGCGGCCTCGACGCCGGGCGGCGACGGCGCGCCCAGCTGGCCGGCGACGACCAGGACAGGCACCGGGCCGGCCTCGCCGTCGCGGGCGGCGGCGAGGCGCAGTACCCCGCCGACGACCTTGCCGGACATCGAGGTCGCGTCGAAGCGGCCCTCGCCGGTGATGACGAGGTCGGCATCGGCCAGGGCGGTGGGCAGCCCGGCGTGCTCGGCCACCGTGGCGGCACCAGGCACGAGCCGGGCGCCCCAGGCGGTGGCCAGGCCGTAGCCCGTGCCGCCGGCCGCGCCGGCGCCTGGTGCGTCGGGCTCGCCGCCGAGCAGCTGGGCGAGCCGGTGCAGGCCGCCGTCGAGCAGGCTGATGTCGTCAGGGCTCGCGCCCTTCTGCGGGCCGAAGACGGCCGCGGCCCCGCGCGGGCCGCACAGAGGAGCGTTGACGTCGGTCAGGCAGAGCACCCCGCCGGACGGCGCCGGGGGTAGCCCGCGCGGATCCGCGACAGCCAGCCGAGTGAGCGCCCCGCCACCCGGTGGCAGCGGAGCGCTCGCGTCGTCGAGGAAACGGGCGCCCAGGGCCGCCAGCGCGCCGGTGCCGCCGTCGGTCGACGCGGAGCCGCCGAGGGTGACGATGATCCGGCGGGTCGCGGCGTCGTCGAGCGCCGCGGTGAGCAGCTGGCCCAGGCCGATCGTGTGTGCGCCGAGCGGGTCGCGCCGCGCGCCGAGCAGCGGCAGGCCGCTGCCCCTCGCGAGTTCGACGACCGCTGTCCCGTCGGGCAGCGCGAGCCACTCGGCGTCGATCAGGCGGCTGTCCGGGGTGCCGTCAGGGCCGGTGACCTTGACGGGCCGGCGGCGCGCGCCCGGCACGCCGGCCGCGAACACGTCGAGCGTGCCCTCCCCGCCGTCCGCGATGGGCAGCCGGACGACGTCGTCGCCGGGCCGGGCCGACAGCCACCCGTCCGCGAGTGCCGCCGCGACCCGGTCGGCCGTGAGCGAGCCCTTGAACGAGTCCGGCGCGATCACGACCTTCAGCCGACGATCCTTCAGCCGACGATCCATGCCGTCCATGATGGCCCTGTTTCTGGTTCGCTCCGTCCGGGCACGGCGCTCCGGCCCCGTACTCACGACTTCCGAAATCGGCTTCGCCGATGCCGCAGGGACCCCGTCGCTCCCACGGGACCTCCTCGCCGTGTCCTCCTCCGCTCACGTGCGCTGCGGCGACCTCCGCTGCGGCTCCCCTACGTCGCTTCGCTCGTGGGGAAGCCTCCGCGGAGGCGCGCCTCCGCGCCAGCTCGGTTGCGTGCCGCTTGAACGGATCGAACACGCCGGTTTCTACGGGAACCATGTCGCTCGCTCGTGGGGCGGCCGTCACGCCTGATCGGTGCGGAACCCGTGACCAGCACCAGTCCAGACGTTCCACGAGCGAAGCGGCGTGGCCCGCGAGGCTCTGGTTCTGGATCGGGCGGTCTTGGGTTGGTGACGTTCAGCGGTAGGTGACCGTGCGGCGCGGAGGCGTGCCTCCGCGGAGGCCTGGCCACGAGCGAAGCGAGGTGGTTGGGCCGCAGCGGAGGTCGCCGTAGCGCACGCGAGCGGAGGAGGACGGCGCGCGGAGGTCCCGTCCCGCAGCGAAGCGAGGGACGGGACCGGAGCGCGCCGCCCGGACGGAGCGAACCATCAGGACAGCCAGGCGTCGATGCCGGCGAGGGCACGCTCCTGGACGTCGGCGGGGGCGGCGCCGCCGGTGACCGAGCTGCGGGCACAGGTGGCGAGCTGCTCGTCGGTCAGGGCGAGCGCCTCGCGGCACAGCTCGTACTCCTGCAGGCAGCTCGGCCCGAACAGGAGCGGGTCGTCGGCGTTGATCGAGCAGCGCACACCGGCGGCGAGCAGCGCCGGGAGCGGGTGCTCGGCCAGCGACGGCACCACGGACAGCTGCACATTCGAGGTAGGGCAGACGTCGAGCGTCGTTCCCCGCTGCGCGAGGACCTCGACCAGCGCCGGGTCCTCGATCGCGCGGATGCCGTGCTGGAGCCGGTCGGCGTCCAGGGTGTCGATGGCGCCGCGCACGGAGGCCGGGCCGTCGAGCTCGCCGGCGTGCGGGGTGGACAGCAGCCCGGCGTCCTTCGCGTAGCGGAACGCGTCGGCGAACGGCTCCGGGGGGTAGCCGTTCTCGTCGTTGTGCAGGCCGAGCGCGACGATCCCGGCCTCCCGGAACCGGGCGGCCGTCTTCGCGATCTCGATCCCGTGCTCGGGGGTGTCCAGGACCCGGTCGATGGCCGCCATCCAACGTACGACGACGCCGTGGCGGGCGCCGGCCTGCTCGCCGCGGGTCAGTATGGCCTCCCACGCCGCCTCGGCGGTACCGAAGATCTCCAGGTACGGGTACGGGTAGAAGCTCGGCTCCAGGTAGACGATGCCCTCGTTCGCGGCGTCCTCGACGACCTCGTCGACGAGTCGCTCGAAGTCGGCAACCTCCCGAAATATCGGCAGGATGCCCCCGACCACCTCGCCGAAGCCATTGAACTCCGTGAAGCCGGTGGTCCGGGGTGTCGGCAGGCCCCTGCGCGCGGCGAGCGCGGCCAGCGTCGACGGGCGCATGCCGAGCTCGAAGTGCAGGTGCAGATGCCCCTTGGGCAGGTCGCGCAGGTCTCGCATCACCAGTCCTCACGCCGCGTGGCCGGCTCGCCGCCGCGATAGCGCCGCAGGCAGGGTCCAGCCTGGCCGATGAGGCGGCGAGACAGTCCTGACCCGCGGTGGCGCGCCTGCGACGACGGTACGGAGCGAACCACCTCCCCGGAAAATCATGTCCTGGTATTTACCGCCTGGATACACGTTTCCCCATGTCACACGCGCGCCGCCTCACGCGGTCCCGGCTGGCGGCATCCGGTCGTCGACACCGGTCACCGGCGCCGCGGCCGAACCACTGTCCGACGCGTGACGCGTGACGCGTGACGCGTGACGCGTGAGGGCACGAGAGGGGCTTACGAGGTCGACGAAAAAGTGATATCACTTTGATAGACAGCGAGGGGGTACCACCAACAGGGTGGCCCGCTCGCCGGATCGGAGGAGAGACCGCCATGACCACGGGTAACCTGCCCCAGGCCTCGACGAACCCGGCCGGCCCGGACCCGCGCCGGGACGACCCCGGCCCGGGCGAAGCGATCGACATGCCGCGGCCCCGGGTAGGGGAGCGCCCGATGACCGGCCTGTCGGGCGCGGCCGGGTTCTTCGGCGCTCTCCTGATCTTTGTGGCCGGGGTGGCGCTGATCGTGCTCGCGGCCCTGCTGTTCGACGACGGCACAGGTGGCGGCGGCGCGGCCGCGCTCGTCGTCGGCATCCTCGTCCTGATCGCCAGCGTCGTGTTCCTCGGCGGGCTGACCGCCGTCGCTCCCGGCCAGGCGCGGGTGGTGACGCTGTTCGGCCGTTATGTCGGAACTGTCCGGGTCACCGGCCTGCGCTGGGTGAACCCGTTCACCCAGCGGCGCAAGGTCTCGACCCGGATCCGCAACCATGAGACCGGCGTCGCCAAGGTCAACGACGCGGACGGCAGCCCGATCGAGATCTCGGCCGTCGTGGTCTGGCAGGTCGCCGACACCGCGCAGGCCCTGTTCGAGGTCGACGATTTCGTCGAGTTCGTCGCCATCCAGACGGAGAGCGCCGTTCGGCACGTCGCCACCCGGTACCCGTACGACGCGCACGAGGCGGGGCAGATGTCGCTGCGTGAGAACGCCGACGAGATCACCGGCAAACTGTCGACCGAGATCGGGGTGCGGGTGGCGTCAGCCGGCGTCCACGTCATCGAGTCGCGGATCACCCGGCTCGCCTATGCCCCCGAGATCGCCCAGGCGATGCTGCGCCGCCAGCAGGCGAACGCGGTCGTCGCCGCCAGGGCCCGGATCGTCGAGGGCGCGGTCGGCATGGTGGAGACGGCGTTGGCCCGGCTGGAAAGCCAGGACGTCGTCGAACTGGACGAGGAGCGTAAGGCGGCCATGGTCAGCAACCTGCTCGTGGTGCTGTGCAGTGAGCAGTCGACCCAGCCGGTGGTGAACACCGGATCGCTCTACCACTGATCCGCGGCCCGTGACGGAGCGGAAGAAGATCCTGCTACGGCTCGACCCGGCCGTGCACGACGCGCTGGCGCGGTGGGCCGGCGACGAACTGCGCAGCACCAACGCCCAGATCGAGTTCCTGCTGCGGGGCGCGCTGTCGTCCGCCGGCCGCCTGCCAGGCGCCGTCGGCCGGATACCGCGCCGCGGCCGGCCGCCCAAGCCGGCCGCCGAAGCGCCGCCGGCCGGGGCGGAGGAGCTCACCGCGGACGGCGCCGACGAAGCGGATCTCGACGGGGCACACAACCACCCAGCCGATGACGGCGACTGATAGCCCTCGACACTGCAAGGACCCGAGGAGACGCCATGGAGCTGCCCGACTCACTGCCAGCCCAGCTTTACCTGCTGACCTACAACCCGGATAAGGAGCGGATGGACGGCAGCAGCCTCCTCGGCCCCGCGCTGCGAGCGGCGGCCCTGCTGGAGCTGCGCCAGCGCGGCCGGATCATCGACGAGGGCGGCAAGGTGGCCCCGGTCCTGGGGACCCGTGGCGCCGGCCAGGTCAGCCAGCCCGGCACCGTCGGAGCCCGTCGCGTCGGCGCGCTGACGGTCGACGACCCGGTCCTGACGCGGGTGCTGGAGCAGGTCGGGGCCTCCGGGCGTCCACGCTCCTGGAAGCACTGGATCGGCAAGGACAACCGGTGGACGACCCGGTGTGCCCGCGACTACCTGGAAGCCGGCCGCTGGATCCGGGTGGACCGGACGCGGGTGCTCGGGATCGTCCCCCGCACGGTCGTCACGGTTCGCGACCCGCGTACGGTGCGGGCGCTGATCAACGACGTGCGCCGCGCGCTGCGCGGCCCGGGACCGGCGGACCGCCTCGGCGACCGTGACCGCCAGCTCGCCGCGCTCGGCGCCCTCGCCGAGATCCGCGTCCTGGGCGGCTGGCGGGAGCGCCACGCGCACAGGGCCCGCATCGGCGAGCTCACGGCGTCCATCGCCCCGGCCGGCCCCGCCCTGCGCAAGGTCATCCAGACTCAGAAGGCCGCCCACGCGTCCGGTGGGGGATGAGCCAGGCCGACGTCCCACCAGCCGCGGCAGGCCGACCAGCAGGGTGGTCATCCGGCCCGCGCCGAGCACGAAGGTGAGATCACGCCGACGAGCCAGGTGCGGAACGACCGGTCCGGCCGAACCGGTCCATCCGGGCTGATCGATTGGCCGTCCGGGTGAGGTGGAAGGCTATGCGCGTGCGTGTCGTGCTCGCCGAGGACCTGGCCCTGCTGCGTGACGGGTTGATCAGGCTGTTGACGGCCTACGACTTCGAGGTGGTCGAGGCGGTCGACAACGGGCCGTCACTGGTGCGCGCGCTGATCGCGCACCAGCCCGAGGTCGCCGTCGTCGACGTCCGGCTGCCGCCGACCTTCACCGACGAGGGCCTGCTCGCGGCGATCGAGGCACGTTCGCGCATCCCCGGCCTGCCGGTGCTCGTCCTCTCCCAGGACGTGCAGCCGCTGTACGCCCGCGAGCTGCTGACCAGTCCCGGGGGTGGGGTCGGCTACCTGCTCAAGGACCGGGTCAGCGATGTCGGCCAGTTCGTCGACGCCATTCGCCGGGTCGCCGCCGGTGGGTCCGCGATGGACCCGGAGGTGGTGGCCGAGCTGCTGACCAGGCGTTCCCGGGACGAGCCCCTGCGCACCCTGACGGCCCGCGAGCGCGAGGTTCTCGGGCTCATGGCCGAGGGACGCTCGAACGGGGCCATCGCCGGCCGCCTGTTCGTCACCGAGAAGGCCGTCGGCAAGCACACCAACAACATCTTCAGCAAGCTGGGCCTGCCGCCGTCCGCCGACGATAACCGCCGCGTCCTCGCCGTCCTCGCCTATCTGAACTCCTGAGGCGGGCTCGGCTGAGGCGCCCAGCGCCTGACCCGGGCCACTCTAGACCGAGCGGTTCATGCCCGTGAGAATGTAGCCGATCTTCAGCCAGGTCTGCCGGCCGACGACCCCGTCGACCGGGATCGGGCCGTAGTACGGCGAGTTCAGCCGTTGTAGCGAGCCGACGCGGGCCTGGGTCGCGGGGCCGAAGCTGCCATCCGGGACGAGCCGGTTCGGGTCGCCGGTCGGCGCCTCGTGGCCGAAGATGATGTTCAGTGCGTTCTGCAGCGTGACGACGGCCGAGCCCTTGCTGCCGCTGCGCAGCGTCGGCATGTTGACGTAACGCTGCTGGGCCTGGGACGGGCCCGGGGTGGGCGGCGGGTTGCCGGTCAGCGCCAGCGCGGCGGCGAGGATGTCCTGGCGTCGGTTGGCGCGGATGTCGCCGGGGCAGGAGTGACCGCCCCAGGCGGTGCCGCCCATCCGGTGGGTGCCGATTCCGTACCCGTCGACGCTGTCGGTGATCTCGGCCTTCCAGCCGAACTCGGTCATGCCCCAGGCGTAGAACTCGGCGAGCCGCTGGACCTGGATCGGCGCGTAGTCCTCGGTGTCGTATCCCTCGCACTCCACCGAGATCCAGTACGGGTTGCCGGCAGCCTCGGCCCACGCCTTGTCGGAGAGGTCGACGTACTGCTCCCAGGCTCCGCCCTTGGACAGCCACAGATGACTGGAGACCTGGGTGCTGGGGGTGTTGAACATGCCGTAGAGCGAGCCGTTGCCCTGCTGGACGTGCGGGATGAGGCCCCGCGTCGGCTCGACCATCGTGCCGGAGGTGTTGACCACCGGGCGCCAGGCGGCCGACGGATACCGGGTGGCGGCCACGTCACCGCCCCCGGCGGCCGGACCGAACCGTCAGCGCAGTGCTGCCGGCGGCCACGGCACGCGCGCAGAAGTTGTCCATTATGTCCATTTATGACCCCTGTTTAGCCGGAGAGCCTCCGCCATTCACGCGGTTGCGCGCGACCTCGGGCCGCGCCTTGGGGGCGATGGCGGGAGAGGCTCATTTCTGCCGCCTTGCCGGGCCCGGTCAGAAGACGATGCTGTAGCCGGCCGTGCCAGAAAAGCGCGACTTGCGACTGTCATTCGCTGTGTCCTCTGTCACGCGGGGTCATCCGGCCCGGCTGAACGGCGTGCGCGGGCCTCCGCCGGCCCGGCCCGGAAGTGCCGGTGCGGCAGGGTTGGTGGCGCCTGGGTGCGGGTGGCCGGTAGCGCGGGCGGGCTGGCCGAGCGCAGTCCGGGCCGCTCGTTCGCTTCCTAGACTCCGGCCCATGGTTGTGTCGGCTCGTCCAGGTCCTCGTACCGAGAGCGGCGGTGACGACGACGGCGGCCCGCCCCGCGTCGTCGTGCTACCAGGCCCGCCCCCGGCTGCGGTGCGGACGCTACGGACCGCGGTCTTCGTCGAGGAGCAGGGGGTCCCGGCCGAGCTGGAACACGACGCGGCGGACCTCGCCGCGGACCACGCGGTCGTCTGGGACGGGGCCGGCGAAGCGCTCGCGACTGCCCGCCTGCTGGATCCGGTGGCCATCCCCGGTCTCGAGCTCGGTCCGGCCGAGGCCGGGCTCACGCCGGCCGAGTCGATGCCGGCCGAGCCGGGTGAGCTGGCCGCCGACAGGCCGGGCGAGTCCGTCGGGGTGATCGGGCGGGTCGCTGTCCGCCTGGACGCGCGCGGCCGCGGGCTGGCCAGGGCCGTGACGGCGGCGCTGGAGCGCCGCGCGGCCGAGCGGGGCCTGACGGGCATCCGCCTGCACGCGCAGGCGGCCGTCGCCGGCCTGTACCTCGGCCTGGGCTACGAGACCTTCGGGCCGCCCGACCGGACCGCCGGTATCGAGCACGTCTGGATGCGGCGGTCGATCCTGCCGGGACTGCGGCCTGTCCGGGACGGCGACGGGCCGGAGGTGCAGCGGCTGATCGGCGCGGCCTGGTCCGAGTACCCGGGCTGCGTGCTCGACGTCGACGGCGAGGAGCCGTGGATGCGCGCCCCGGCGACGGCCTACGCCGGCGACCGGGACCCGGCTCGCTACCGCGGCCGGATGTGGGTCGTCGAGGACACCGAGGAGCCTGACCGGCTCGCCGCCAGCGTCGCGGTGCGCGAGACCGCGCCCGGGTGGGCCGAGCTGAAGTCGCTCTACGTCGCGGCGAGCGCCAGGCGGCGCGGGCTCGGCCAGGCACTCGTCTGGCTGGTGGAGCGGGAGGCCCTGCGGCGCCAGGCCGAGGTAGTCGAGCTGTGGTCTGACACGCGGTTCACCGACGCGCACCGGCTCTACGAGCGGTTGGGCTACCAGCCCACCGGGAAGACCCGCGACCTCCACGATCTTTCGAACACGACCGAGCTCCACTACACCAAGGATCTACCGAACGAGAAGAAGTGATCTCTGAGCGTAACCTGTCCGGCACTCTGGGGACTTGTCGCGGTCACTGACCCGTGGGGACTGCACATCCGGGTGGGAGTTGGGCTATACAGCTTGGGGACCTGTTACCTAACTCACCAGTAACCAGTTGGGCAGCCCATCGCCGCCCCATCGAACCCCGCCAGGAGTCCGCTCGTGTCCACACCCCCAGGTCCCTCCGAGTCGCGCGGACCCACGCACGGCGGCCGGTCCGGAGCCTTCTGGACGTCGGCTGCCCGGATGGCGGGGCAGCGCAGTGGCATCGTCGCGGTCATCGCGCTCGTGATCACCGTGGGGCTGGGCTTCGGCATCTCCCAGCTGAAGTTCAGTACGGACCAGAGCAACTACCTGAACTCGGGCTCGCAGGTGGCGAAGGACAACCACGCCTACCAGTCGCTGTTCGGCGGCGAGTCGATGATCACGGACTTCACGGTCGACCCGGGCAAGAACCTCACCGACCTGTTCACCCCGAACAACCTGAAGGCGTTCGAGGCGGTGACCAAGGAGCTTGAGGCGGACAAGCGGATCGTCGCCGTGGTCACCCCGGTCACCGCTCTGCAGTTCACCCACAACCTGGTCAGCAGCGCGGACGGTAACCCGATCAACAGTCCGGCCGCCAAGATGCTGCTCTCGGCGCAGCAGCGCGACACCGATCCGACGTCACAGGCGATCCGGCTCCAGGACGCGATCAAGACCCTGGGCCGGGTCAACGCGGTCCCGCCCGCGCAGCAGATCATCGGCTCCCAGGCCTGGGACAACTTCCTGCTCTACGACAACAGCGGCAAGGTCCGCGAGGCGCTGGTGCCGTTCTTCCCGAACAGCACCAACGCGCAGATGGTCGTCCGGCTCGAGGGCAACGCCTCGATCAAGGACGAGGGCGCGGCGGCGAGCCTGGTCCAGCAGGCGATGGCCAAGCAGCACTTCGAGAACGCGCACGTCGTCACGACCGGTGCCTCGGTGCTGTTGAAGGACATCAACGACTACCTGCGCGGGGGCTTCCTGACCCTCGGCGCCATCGCCCTGGCGCTCATGGCCGGCCTGCTGCTGGTCGCGTTCGCGGTGCGCTGGCGGCTGCTGCCGCTCGGCGTCGTCGTGGTCGGTCTGATCTGGGCGTTCGGCCTCGCCGGTTACCTCGGGATCCACCTGAACGTCGTCACGATCGCCGGTCTGCCGGTGCTGCTGGGCGTCGGCATCGACTTCGCCGTCCAGCTGCACAGCCGGGTGGAGGAGGAGGCGCAGCTCGACCAGGCCGAGCATCCGGTCGCGGCGACGCTGCGCAGGCTGATGCCGGCCCTCACGCTGGCCACCGTCACCGCCGTGGCCGCCTTCCTCGCGCTCGAGTTCAACGCGACGCCGATGATCCGCGACTTCGGCGTGCTGCTGGCCATCGGCCTGCCGATCATCGTGATCGCGACCGTGTTGCTGACGTCCGCGACGCTGGCGTGGCGCGAGGACAAGCGGCCGACCCAGCCGAAGGACTACACCCGCGGGCCGCTCGGCCGCGCGACGGTGACGCTGGGGTCGCTGCCGCGTGCCGCGGCGTTGCCACTGGTCGTGATCGCGATCGCGGTCTTCGTCGGCGGTGCGTTCGTCGAGGGCGGCCAGAAGATCCAGACTGACCCGCAGAAATGGGTCAACCAGAACAGCCAGGTCATCAAGGACCTCGACTACCTGGGCGGCCACGCCGGCACCACCAGCGAGCTGGGCGTCTTCATCCAGGCGGACAATCTCTTCGATGACAAGACCGCGGCGTTCGTGAACACCGTCGCTCGCGACCAGATCGCCAAGCACGATGACGTCCTGACCAACGCCTCCAGCCTCGTCACGACCGTCGGCTACCTGCTCGACGTCCCGGGCGCGAAGATGGTGCCGCCGACCGGCGACGACGTGCGCGCCGCCTACGCGGCCGCTCCGGAGGCGATCCGGGCCAGCACGGTCAACCTCAGCTCGCCGGGTGGGACCGCCGGCGCGATGAACCTGATCTTCCAGACCGGCCCGAGCTCGCTGGAACAGCGCGCCGTCGTCGTGAAGGACATCCGGGCGACCGTGCAGCCGCCGCCCGGGGTGCGGGCGACGCCGTCGGGCCTGGCCGTCGTCGGCACCAGCCTGCTGGACAACATCCAGCACAACCGGGCCGCGCTCACCTACTACGCCCTGATCGGCGTCTTCCTGGTGCTGCTGCTCCGGTACCTGAGCATCGCCAAGGCGCTGCTGTCCGTGGTCCCGGTGCTGATCGCGGTGGGCCTGACGTCGCTGATCGCGCGGGGGTCGGGCCTGGAGCTGTCCCCACTGACGGCCGTGAGCGGTCCGCTGGTCATCGCCCTGTGCACCGAGTTCACCACCCTGATCGTGCAGCGGCATTTGGATGAACGGGCGACCGGCCGCTCGCCGCGGGTGGCCGTCGACGAGGCGGCCGCGCGCACCGGCCGGGCGTTCCTCGTGTCGGCCGCGGCGGCCGTCGTCGGCATCCTGGTGCTGGCGTTCAGCCCGCTGCCGCTGCTGCGCGACTTCGGCCTGGTCGTCGCGCTCAACGTCGCGGTCGCGCTGCTGTCGGCGCTCGTCGTGCTGCCGCCGCTGCTGGTGTGGGCGGACGAGCGCGGCTGGGTCTACCGCCCGAAGGGCGGCGCCGGCGAGGCGTCGACCGGCCTGGCCGCCTCCTCGGTGGACACGCCGACCGGAAGCAGCGTGGCGTAGCGGCGGCTGGCTCCGGTAACGGGTCCGGGCTGCCGCTCAGGCAGGCCCCAGCGGCGCCCGGACGTCCGCTCGACCGGGTTTCCTGACCAGTTCGCGTCAAGTTTCACCGCCGTGGCCTGACGCGAAAGCCCCTGCTAGGGCGGGGAAAATCGCGGGCGGCGGCCGTTCCCGACTACGGGGCCGGCCGCCTGCGCGCGCCGCCGCGTGCCGTACCGTGACGCCGTACGGCACGGGCTATGAATCCCTCGCTCGGGCGTCGGCTGTGGTCACCAAGGTCTTAGATCGGACCATGTGGTCACAAGGTCTTAGATCGGACCATGGTCACAAAGGTCTCAGGAGCGCGCGCGGAGCGCCGAAGGAGAGAGATGAGCTTCGACTTCAAGGTTGCTGACCTTGCGCTGGCCGAATTCGGTCGCAAGGAGATCCGGCTGGCCGAGCACGAGATGCCAGGCCTGATGGCGACCCGTGCCGAGTATGCCGCGAGCCAGCCGCTGAAGGGCGCGCGGATCATGGGCTCGCTGCACATGACCATCCAGACCGCCGTGCTCATCGAGACCCTTGTCGCGCTCGGCGCCGACGTCCGCTGGGTCTCGTGCAACATCTTCTCGACGCAGGACCACGCGGCCGCCGCGGTCGTCGTCGGCTTGAACGGCACCAAGGACGACCCGCAGGGCGTCCCGGTCTTCGCCTGGAAGGGCGAGACGCTTGAGGAGTACTGGTGGTGCACCGACCAGGCGCTGGCCTGGCCGGACGGAGGCGCCCCGAACATGATCCTCGACGACGGCGGCGACGCGACTCTGCTCGTCCACAAGGGTGCGGAGTTCGAGAAGGCCGGGGCCGTCCCGGCGACCGACGCGTCGGACTCCGAGGAGTACTCGATCGTCCTGGAGACGCTGCGCACCACGATCGCGGCGAAGCCGGGCCGGTGGACCGCGGCGGCCGAGTCGATCAAGGGTGTCACCGAGGAGACGACCACCGGTGTGCACCGGCTCTACGAGATGCACAAGGGCGGCGACCTGCTCTTCCCGGCGATCAACGTCAACGACTCGGTCACCAAGAGCAAGTTCGACAACAAGTACGGCTGCCGCCACTCGGTGATCGACGGTCTCAACCGGGCCACCGACGTGCTCATCGGCGGCAAGGTCGCCGTGGTCTGCGGCTACGGCGACGTCGGCAAGGGCTGTGCCGACGCGCTGCGCGGGCAGGGCGCCCGGGTCATTGTCACCGAGATCGACCCGATCTGCGCCCTGCAGGCGGCGATGGACGGCTTCCAGGTCACCACGCTGGAGGACGTCGTCGGGATCGCCGACATCTTCGTCACGACCACCGGCAACTTCAACATCATCACCGCCGGCCACATGGGCGCGATGAAGCACCAGGCGATCGTCTCGAACATCGGCCACTTCGACAACGAGATCGACATGGCCGGCCTCGCCCGCATCTCCGGTATCGAGAAGGTCAACATCAAGCCGCAGGTCGACGAGTGGGTCTTCCCGGACGGCCACTCGATCCTGGTGCTGGCCGAGGGGCGGCTGATGAACCTCGGCTGCGCCACCGGCCACCCGAGCTTCGTCATGTCGAACAGCTTCACCAACCAGGTGATCGCCCAGATCGAGCTGTTCACCAAGACCGACGAGTACCCGACCGGTGTCTACACGCTGCCGAAGCACCTCGACGAGAAGGTCGCCCGGCTGCACCTGGACGCCCTCGGGGTGAAGCTCACCAAGCTCAGCAAGGCCCAGGCGGAGTACATCGGCGTCGACGTCGACGGGCCCTACAAGTCCGACCACTACCGCTACTGAGCCGGCTGGCTGACTGCCCGACGGGCAGTCAGCGGATCGCCGCTCATCCGTAACACCCGCGCACGTGACGAGGGCCGCTCCCGCCGGAGCGGCCCTCGCCGTCTTCGGGCCGGCTCGGGTGGTCGGCGCACGTGACCTCCGGTTCCGCGGAACGCGGGCCGGAGCGACGAGGCCGCTCCCACGCGTGGGAGCGGCCTCGCGGCGTCTTGCGGTCAGGCGTGTTGCTTGGTGAAGATCTCCAGGACGGAGTCGGCGCTGGGGAAGCAAAGGCCCTCGTGGCCGTCGTCCCAGCGGATCAGGTAGGGCGGGCCGTCCGGGATGCCGCGTGCCTCCATCACGACGCCGTGCCGTTCGGCCTGGCCGACCGTCCGGCTGCGGACGCAGACTCGGTCTCCTGCGGTCGCATGCATCGTTGCCTCCTTGCGTGGTCACCCGTCGTCGATAGCTGGTCGCCTCCAGGTAACTCCCCAGCCTCCGCCCGCTAACGCCAGCGGGCGGCGCCTAGCTGAGCCGCTCGATGAGCATCGCCATGCCCTGGCCGCCGCCGACGCACATGGTCTCCAGGCCGATGGTCTTGTCCCGGGTGCGCAGGCCGTTGATCAGCGTGGTCAGGATGCGGGCGCCGGTCATGCCGAACGGGTGGCCGAGCGCGATCGCGCCGCCGTGCACGTTGAGCTTGTCGAAGTCGATGCCCAGCTCGCGGGCCGACGGGACCACCTGGGCGGCGAACGCCTCGTTGATCTCGACCAGGTCGACGTCGTCGATCGTCATCCCGGCCCGGTCGAGCACCTGGCGGACCGCGCCGACCGGGCCCAGCCCCATGATCTCGGGGGAGAGGCCGGTGACGCCGGTGGCGATGATCCGGGCGAGCGGGGTGAGGCCCAGCTCGCGGGCCCGGGCGTCGCTCATGACCAGGACGGCGGCCGCGCCGTCGTTCAGCGGGCAGGCGTTGCCGGCGGTCACCGAGCCGTCCGGCCGGAAGACCGGCTTGAGGCCGGCCAGCGCCTCCAGGGTGGTGCTCGGACGCGGGCCGTCGTCGGTCGAGACGACCGTGCCGTCCGGCAGGGTGACCGGGGTGATCTCCCGCTCGAAGAAGCCGCCGGCGATCGCCCTGGCGGCGTTCTGCTGCGAGCGCAGCGCGAACTCGTCCTGGTCTGCCCTGGTCAGGCCGGTGTACTGGACGACGTTCTCGGCGGTCTGGCCCATGGCGATGTAGATGTCGGGCAGCAGGCCGGCTTCGTGCGGGTCCGTCCAGACCGGCGCGCCGGCCTCGGCCCGGGCCTTGGTGCGGGCCTCGGCGTCGGCGTAGCGCGGGTTGTGCGTGTCGGGCAGGTTGTCGGCGTTGCCCTTGCCGAACCGGCTGACCATCTCCACGCCGGCGGACAGGAACGTGTCACCCTCGCCGGCCTTGATCGCGTGGAAGGCCATCCGGGTGGTCTGCAGCGACGAGGAGCAGTAGCGGTTCACCGTCGTGCCCGGCAGGAAGTCGAACCCGAGCTGGACGGCGACAGCCCGGGCCATGTTGAAGCCCTGCTCACCGGCCGGCTGGGCGCAGCCGAGCATCAGGTCGCCGATGGTCGTCGGGTCGAGCGCCGGGACCTTGTCGAGGACGGCCCGCACGATGGTGGCCGCGAGGTCGCCGGGGTGCAGGTCCTTCAGGGATCCCTTGAACGCACGGCCGATCGGGGACCGGGCGGTGGCGACGATGACAGCCTCGGGCACGGCTGGCTCCTTCGACGGATGGTACGCGGGCGGTCGTTCCAGCCGCGGTTGTCGGTCAGGTGCAGCTGTCGTGGGGCGCACCTGTGGGGTGCGCCGTCCGCGCGTTGCCCGGGCGCCGGCCTTGACGGTCATGGGCGGGCGACAGCCACCCCGCCCAAGCTAGCGCAACTCGGCCATCCCGGCCTCTGTTGCGGACCGGTCACGATCAAGTGCTCGAGTGACATCCACCGCCGGCCGCCCTACGTTGATCCGCGCGGGAAGACACCGGCGCGGGGGGTCCGATGGCGCGGGACCGGGACTATGCCGACGACCAGGCCGCGCGGCTGCCGGCCGTGGTCGCGGCCGCCGTCGCGCGGCTGCGTGACGCGGCCGAGGAGCTGCGCCGGCTGGCTGTCGCGACCTCCACCCTGCTGGAGCCGGTGTCGGAGCTGAACACCACCGACGCCTGGTCCTCCCCGTGGCAGCGGCGCTCGACGGCCCGGATCGACGCCTGGCAGCAGGCCCTGACGGCCGCCGCCGCGGTGATGGCGCTGCGGTCCGGCTGGTACATCCGGGTCGCGGGCGTCCTCGACGCCGCTGCCAGGACCGCCGTGCCAGGCCTCGCCGGTGGTTCGGCCGGCGGTCCCGGCCTCGCCGGGGGTGGCGGTGCGGTTGAGAGGTCCGGCGGCCCGGCCCTCGCTGTGGCGGACCCGGCGCCCGCCGCGGTCGTGCCGGCGATGCCGCGCGGATGGGACACGCCCGAACCGGCGCTGGTCCGGGCCCTCGCCGCCGGGCTGCTGGACCGCGTCGACCCGGCCGACCCGCCCGGCGGGGACGTCGGCGGGGACCGTCCGGTCTCGTTCGACGCGGGACGGCTGGGCGCTCTCGCCGGCCTGCTGCGCGCGGCCGGCACCAGCGCCGCGCGGCTCGCGACTGCCGTCGACAGGACCGAGGACCAGGCGCTGCACGCCACCGTCGCCGCACTGACCGGGCTGGTCACCGCGGCTGGCGCCGGCCTCGGCGCCGCCGCCGGGGCTGTCGTCACGGTCCGGCCGGCGGCGACGTTCCGGGTCGGCGGGCTGGCGGTGGCCACCGACGTTCTCAGGCTCGGCGCGCACGTCGTCGCGACCGATGGCCCACGGCTGGCGGCGTCGCTCGATCGGCGGATGGCGCACTTCGCGGCGGCCGAGGACGCCGTGCGTGCCGGTGGGGTCCTGATCGACCAGCGGGCCTGGTTCGACGACGCGCCGCCACCGAGCCTCGGCGAGATCAGGTCCGTGGCCGCCGGTCTGCTAGCCCTGATCGGGACGCGACCGAGGTCGTTGTCGGCCGGCGACCTGCTGGAGGTGGGCCGGCGGCTGGCCGTGCTGCCGCCGGCGACCCGGGAGGCGGTGATCAGCCGGCTGCGTGGCGCACCGCTGGCCGTGCTCGCCGCCGCGGTGCCGCGGCTGATGACGCGGCTGGCGGCGCGGACCTGGGCCGAGCTCGCCGCGTTGACGGCCGTTCCGGACCTGCTGCTGGCAAGCGCGCCGGCGGCGATGCTCGACGAGCTGGTCCGGCTGTTGCCGAGCCTTGAGCCCGCCGCGCCGGGCGCCAGCGGCCAACGCGGTGGCGCACCCGGCGCGGACGGGCCTGCGGCCGACCGGACCGACGCGGTGATCCGCGACGGCATCTCCTCCTCCGACGTCGGCCAGGGCGGTGTGGACGACTGCTACCTCGCCGCCGCGCTGGTGGCACTGGCCCGCCAACGTCCGGCCCTGCTGGCCGACGGCATCCGGGAGAACGCCAACGGCACGCTCACCGTCACGCTGTACCGCGACGGCCGGCCCTTCCCCGTCACCGTCACTCGCGACCTGCCCGGCCTGGCCGCCGGTGCTGGCGTGGGAAGCCGGCCGGCGCGGACCGGGATGGCCGGTTATGACGCCACCGGCCGGCCCGAGCTGTGGGCGGCGGTCTACGAGAAGGCCTACGCCCGCGCGCACGGTGGCTACGACGCGATCAACGGCGGCGACCCGGGGGTGGCGACCAGCGACCTGACCGGCCTGCCGCACCGGACGCTCCGGCCCGCCGACGTGTCCGCCCGTGAGCTGGCGGCCCGCCTGGCCGCCGGGGACGTCGTGATCGTCTCGACCGGCGATGACGCGCCACACGCGGACACGGGCCTGGTCCGCCGGCACGCGTACACGGTGCTGGCCGTCGACGTGGCCGGCGGGCGGGTGCTGCTGCGCAACCCCTGGGAGCACCCGGGGCGAGAGCTGACCGCCTGGTATCGCTGGGATGACCTGCGTCCCGGCCTGCTCGCCGTCTCCCTGACGGCGCTGCCGTGACCAGCCGCCGAGCGTCCGTTGTGTTGTGATGTCCGTCACATTGATCGAGTTGTTCAAGGTCGCGGGCACGGCCAGACGCGTCGAGTGGGCGAACGAGCGTTCGACGAGTGTTCGAGGCGGCCCGGTGCACCAGGTCCGCGCGCGGTCCCTGGCCGGGGTACCGACGCCCGCGAGGCGAGCGCGGGGCCCACCCGGTGGACCGGCGTCGTCGGCCGGCTGTTGGGCTCGGCTAGCGGCCGAAGTGGCGGGACGCCATGTAGCCGGGGCCCTGCTCCGGCTGCCCGGTGCGGCTCGTCCAGCGCCACTGGACCGAGATGCGGCCGCCGACGTGCCCGCCCACCTTCGGTACTCCGTGTAACCAGTCGCGCTGTGCCCGGCCGCCGAGGACGAGCAGGTCACCGGGGCCGGGTGCCAGATCGAGCAGGCCGGCTGTGTCGGTGGCGTCGTTCAGGATGCGGCGGCCGGCGGGTAGTCGGGCCGGCTTGACGGTCCACGGCCGGCGGGCGCCGAGCGTCAGGATCGCGATCACCGTGTCGTCCAGCCAGCGCAGCTCCTTGTCCCGGTGCATCGCGACCGAGTCGGCGCCGTCGCGGTAGTAGGACAGGCCATAGCCGTCGAAGGAGACGCCGTAGCGGCGGCGCAGCGCGAGGTGGGCCGCGGCCAGCTCTGGGTACGGCGGCGGCTGGCCTGGTGCGTACCAGGCGGAAAGCCGCGGCGGCACGACGTACTTCTCGTAGCGCCACATCGCGCCCTCGCGCCAGCGGGCGGTGTCGCGGACGCGCTGGTAGAGCTCCTCGGTGCCCGGCAGCCAGCCGCGGCCGACGTCGACCCAGGACCCCTGGTCGAGCCGGTGCCGCTGGACCGGCGCCGCCGCGAGCGCGCTGACGAGCCGGCGCACGGTCGCCTCGGAGTCCGCTTCGGCACCGGCCACGGCCGCTGGGTCCGTGGGCGCGGCGACGGCCGGAAGCGGCTCGGCCCGGGGCGGCTCGGCCCGGGGCGGATCGGCTGGTTGCGCCTCGTCGGCGGGCATGACCCAACGTTACCGCCGGGCTCCGTCACCTCCGGGTTAGGCGCCGTTGTCGATCATTGCTGGTGGTGGTCCGGGCACCTGTCTGGAGGGTTCACGGGGGTGCTGGCGCGGCCTGACGTAGGTGTCAGATTGCGGCTGGGTGGGCTGTGGGAGGGTCGGCGTTTCGCGGCGTCGATGCGCGTCGTTGAGGCACCGGCCCCGGACGGCTGCTGGGTCTCGTGTCACTCGGTCGAAGCGAGGCATAAGTGCTGGTAAGGCGTTCGTTGTGTGCTGACGCAGGCATGTTGCCGTGGTGTGTGCCCCTTGGCCGCGAGCCCCTTACCCCTTCGCCGGCAGGGGGTAACGTGCCTGAACCGGCACAGCGCAAGCCGGCCTCGGCATACCCGGCGACGGCCGGGCGCAGACTCATCCGCGACGAGCGCACCACCACTTCACCGGCTGAAGGCCCGAGCACGAACGGCCCGAGGCGGGGCCGCACCAGACCGCTGACAGAGACCGTCGGCCCGCTCCGTGAACCGCGCCGGGCCAGGCCGCTGGCGGCCGACGGCGACGGACCGTGCGGCGCACGAGCAGACACGCAGGAAGGAGGCGACGCACCGTGCAGACCGGCCAGACCGCAAGGACCGACGAGATGATGCGCCAGCTGTCCCTTCCCGGCGTCCTCGTCCTGGTCTCCACGCCCTCCGCCGACCACCTCGTCGCCGACAACGTGGGCTGGCACCGCACCGTGGCCCAGGCAGGGCTGCCTCGCGCGACCAAGCTGGTGGCCCTCGTCCTGTCCAGCCACGTGCAGCCGGCGGGCGTCGCCGACCTGGACCTGCCGGCCGGCGCCGCGTTCTGCGCGCCCGGCCTGCCCGTCCTCGTGGAGCAGACGGGGTACAGCCGCACGCACGTCCAGCGCCAGCTCGCCAAGCTGCGCGAGCTCGGGTGGCTGAGCACGGTCGGCCGGCCCGCCGCCGGCCGGCCGGCCCGCTTCGTGCTGACTCTTCCCGCGGACGTCGCCCGCTCGGCGGGAGTCGGGGTGGCCCGGCCCAGCGAGGCGCCCACCGCCAGCCAGACATCGGCTGCGAGCCAGGCGGCCGCGGCTGGACCGGTCCCCGGGCCTGGCCCGCTGGCCGCGAGCGCAGGGTCGCCCGTGTCCAGCCAGGTCGCCGCGACGGCCCGGCCCGCGGCTCCGGTCTGGCGGCCGCTGCAGGACGGCCCGGTGCGCACCGGGCTGCTCGACCGTGGCCGGGTACCGGGGCGGGTACCGGACGAGGTCGTGGCCGCCGCGGCGGCGGGCTGGCCGAGACCCCGGCGAGCGGCCAGGGCCGACGGCGCCGTCGAGACGGCCGTCGTCGAGTGGGAAGAGGACGAGGAACAGGTCACCGAGGAGGACGGCCCGCTGACGGCCACCGGGGAACGGCCTCGGGTGATCGTCGGAAGGCACGTCTTCCGGCGTCGCGGCGGGCGGCCGCTGGACAACTCGAAGGCGGCCGTGCGACGGCGGGCCCAGGTCGTCGGCGCCTTCCTGGGCAGCGGGCCGGCCACGGACCAGCGCGAGGACACCCCGCTCGGCCGGCTGGCCGACGAGTTGTTGCCACCGACCCGGATCATCACCGACGAGTCGTCGACGCCGACCCGGATCATCATTGAGGACCGGAGCTTCGCGCCCGGGACGGAGCCCTTCGAGCCGGCGACGCCGAACCCGGCAGGGTCCCCGCAGCAGGCCACCGGCGAACGGCTCACCGGCACGGGCCTCGCCGGCGGCCCGCCCCCGGCAGTGCGACGCACCGAGTCCACCGAGTCCACCGCGCGACGCACCGAGCCGGGCGGGAACGGACCGGGCTCGGCTGGCGCGGCCGGCCGCGACCAGGGCCCGACGCCGGCCCTCGACGAGCCAGCCCCCCTCGACGGGCCGACGGCCCTCGACGAGGTGCCTGAACCCGCTGTGGCACCGCCGCCCCAGGTGGCGCCCGACCCGGTGGTCGTCGCGGCCCGGCAGGTGGTCACGACGCTGGCGCAGGCGATGCGCTGCGAGCCGGAGATGTTCGCCGACTCGGTCGACGGGCTGACCGACATCCTGCGCGAGGGCGGCTGGACCGCGCCGACGCTCGCGACCCACCTGGTCCACCTGGTCGTCGGCGGGGTGAAGGTCGGGTCCGACAGCCCGGGTGACAACCTGGCCTGGCGGCTCAAGCACCTGCCGCGGGCCAGTGACCAGTGTCCCTGCGCGGCCTGCCGGGGCTGGCGCAACGCCCAGGCGCAGGCGCCGGCCCAGGCCAGGCCGGCCCGGGAGGGTGAGGACGGCCCCGCGCTGCCGGATGTGGCCGAGATCGAACGCGCCGCCGCCCTCGGCGCGGAGCAGGCCGCTCTGCTGGCCCGCGCCCGCGCCTCCTGACCTTCGCCCGACGACGCCCCACCCGCTGGCCCCAAGCTGATGCCAGTTCCGATGGCCCGGGCGGCGGCAGGGGAATGATGGGGTCATGGAAACCGGGGGATCGGGACCGGCCCGGGACGAAGACGGCACGTTCGACGTCGACGTTCTGGTGGTGGGCAGCGGGTTCGGCGGGAGCGTGACGGCGCTGCGCCTCGCCGAGAAGGGCTACCGGGTGACGGTGGTCGAGGCCGGCCGCCGGTTCGGCCCGCCACCCGCCGTCGCCGGCGGAACCGCCTCCGACGGCGCGGCCGACGCCGGCCCGGACAAGCGAGACGCGGGCGCGGTGGCGTCGCCGTTGCCGCGCAACAGCCTGGACCTGCGGCGCTACCTGTGGCTGCCGTGGCTGGGCTGCCACGGAATTCAGAAGATCACGCTGCTCGGCCGGGTACTGGTGCTCTCCGGCGCGGGCGTCGGCGGTGGCTCGATGGTCTACGCCAACACGCTCTACCGCCCGCTGGAGCCCTTCTACGCCGACCCGCAGTGGGCGGCCCTCACCGACTGGCGGGCCGAGCTCGCCCCCTACTACGACCAGGCCGAGCGGATGCTCGGTGTGGTCACGAACCCGACGACGACCTACGCGGACGAGGTGTTCCGCGCCGTCGCCGAGGACATGGGCGTCGGCGACACGTTCCGGCTGGCCGACGTCGGTGTCTACTTCGGGCCGCCCGGCCGGCCGGCCCCGGGGGAGACGGCCGACGACCCGTTCTTCGGCGGCGCCGGGCCGCGGCGCACCGGCTGCCTGCAGTGTGGCGAGTGCATGAGCGGCTGCCGGCACGACGCCAAGAACACCCTCGACCGCAACTACCTCTACCTCGCGGAACGACTCGGTGCGACCGTCGTGCCCGACACGACGATCCGGTCGGTCACCCCGCTGCCCGGTGGCGGCTACGAGGTCCTCGGCGAGCCGGCCGGCGCCTGGCCGGCGGTCACCCCGTGGGGCCGCGCACGGGCGCGGCGGCGCCGGCGCGGCTGGCGGGCCGAGCAGGTCGTGTTCGCCGCCGGCGCGCTGGGCACCCAGCGGTTGCTGCTGGCGATGCGTGACGCCGGCCGGCTGCCCGGCCTCTCGCCCCGGCTCGGCCACCTGACCAGGACGAACTCGGAGGCCATCCTCGGGGCGACGACGGCGCGCCCGGACCGGCGGATCACCCACGGGGTGGCGATCACGTCCAGCTTCTACCCGGACGAGCACACGCACGTCGAGCCGGTTCGTTACGGCGTGGGGAGCAACGCGTTGGCACCGCTGGCGTCGGTGATGACGGACGGCGGCGGTCGGGTGCCCCGCTGGCTGAAGTTCGTCGGCGCCTGCCTGCGCCGGCCGCACCTGGCGCTGCTCGCCGGGCTGCCGTGGCGGTGGTCCGAGCGGACGATGATCTCCCTGGTGATGCAGTCCCACGACAACTCGCTGGTCGTGCGCCGCCGGCGCGGGCCGTGGGGGCTGTCCTGGCTCACCAGCAGCCAGGGCCACGGCGGCCCGAACCCGGCCTGGATTCCCGAGGGCAACGACGCGACCCGCCGGGTTGCCGCCCGGCTCGGCGGCTTTCCCGCCGGATCGATCACCGAGCTCGCGAACATCCCGGTCACGGCCCACATCCTGGGCGGCACCCCGATCGGGGCGTCCCCCGAGCGGGGTGTGGTCGACGCCTATCAACGCGTCTTCGGGCACCCGGGTCTGCACGTCGCCGACGGGGCCGCCGTCACCGCGAACCTCGGTGTCAACCCGTCGCTCACGATCACGGCGCAGGCGGAGCGGGCGATGTCGTTCTGGCCGAACCGGGGCGAGCCCGACCCGCGCCCCGTGCTCGGCGCGCCCTACCGCCGGATCGAGCCGGTGCCCCCGCGCAGCCCCGCCGTCGCGGCCACCGCCCCGGCGGCCTATCGGCTCCCCGGCCTCCCGGTCGTGCCCGTCGGCGACCTGCTCAGGACGGCCCGGACGCCCGGGGCAGGCGAAGGACCCGCACAGGCCTAGGCCCGTGCGGGTCCTCGCTCGTCCTCGTCCGGCTGGTGTTCGTCCGGCTGGTGTTGGTGTTCGTCCGGCCGGCGCGGGCCGCCTGGGTGGCGGCCCGCGCCGACGTCAGAAGCGACGCGAGGTCGAGTCGCTCATCGTGTCGGTGTCGGTTCCGGCGCGGTGGCCAGCGGTGACGTCGTCCCGCAGGCTGTCGGGCATCCGGTCGTCGGCCGGGTACCGGGTGGTGGTGGTCGCCCGGGTCGTCGACGCACCGGTCTGGTCGAGGCTGCCGGGAGCCTGCTGACCGCCACCGGGCTGGCTGAGCATCCGGCGCGCGGCGATGGTGATCCCGGCGCCGGCACCGGCCAGCATCACCAGGCCGAGGCCGCGACGGCGGCGCCGCTGTGTCGACGCCATCCGGCGCTCGGCCCGGGCGACGTGCTGCTCGAGCATCCGCTGGGCGCGGTCGGCCTGCGCCACGGCCTTGCGCTCGTCCTTCAGCGCCCGGCGGGAGTGGCTGTGGCGCATGGCACGCTCGCTCGCCTCGAAGGCGCGGCGGGCCGACTCGTCGGCGGAGTCGTGGGCTCGCTCGATCCGCTTGCTGTGCCGCCTGGGCAGGCTGTGCCCGCCGATGAGCTCCTCCCGCGACATCAGGTCAGGGCGTTCCCACCGCTGCCCCGGCCGGCGGCCGGCCTGGTCGTCCCAGCCGCCCAGCTGGTCGGTGCCGCGCTGGCCACGCCGACGGCCTCGGCCACGCTGCTCGCGAGCCTGGAGACCCAGCTGCCCGCCGGGCTGCTCCCAGCCGCGGCCGGGCCGGTCATCACCCATCCGGAGCTCGCCGCGGGCCGGTCCGCGCAGACCCAGCGCGGCTCCAATGCCCTGCTCACCCTCGTCGGCGCGGCCCATCCGGGCGGTCATGCCGTTGCCGTTGCGGCGCGCGTCGTCCCAGCCGTGGCCGGAGTCGTCGCGCTGGCTCCACCGCTGCTGGCGGGCCGGCTCGTCCCAGGCGCCCCGGCCCCTGGGCCGCTCCCACGACCGCCCGGCGCGCTGCTCGCGCGAGAACTGACCCGCGTCGTCCCACTGCCGGCCCAGTCCGCGGCCACCCATCCGGGCACCCTGGCGGCCCGGCCAGCTCGCGTCGTCGGGGTGCTCGGTCAGCCGGCCGGAGACGTCCGACACCCGCCCGGCCAGCGCGCTGCCGGCCGACTGGCCCGCGCGGGCCGCCAGGCCGGCGGCGCCGGCCATCGCCGTGCCGGCCCGGCCGGCCGCGCCCCAGGCGGCCTGCTGAAGGCCGGGGCCGTCCTGGTGCCGGCTCTGCTGGCCGATCTGGCCACGCAGGCCGGACATCGGCCCGCCGTCCCGGTCGTGCCCGCGCTGGTCGGCCGCGCCGCCGCGCAGCAGGCCAGCGAGGCCGCCGCGCCGAGCGCTCTGAACCGGCGCGTCGGTGACGCGCGAGAGCCGGTCCCGCATCTTGCTGGTACCCATCGGTCTCCCTCTTCTGCTGCCGCGTTTCCCACCGGCGGCGGAGGCTCGGGACGTCTCGCTCGGTGTGCGCCGGGACCTGCTGGCCCGGCGCCGGTCGCCATCGGTTCTCCCCCGACGTCGGATGTTCGGAGGCCCCGCGCTCGCCCGGAACCCGCCGCCGCCGGACAGTGAAAATCACTCTGCGTAGTGCTGACAGCACTCTCCCGCCTCGGGCCGCTCCTGTCGCGCGCACGGGGCGGAATGCCTCGTCCGCCCCTCCGCGTCCTGCCCTGCGGGCTTGACGCGGGCCTCGCGCTGGTCCGGCCGGCGTGGTCCAGGGACGGTCGGGCGCTGCTCCGTGTTCGGCTGGCGCGTCGGCGTGACCGGCCGGCACATACGATCGTCGACAGGTCGGCCCCGCGGAACGGGCGGACGCGATCGCCGGCGGTACGCCGCGCGGGCGCGCTCCCGATGGGGGCCGGTAGGCCGGTGACGCGAATCCGGCGCCGGCCAGGTGGCCCGCGACACGAAGAGAAGAGAGGCACATGGCCGAGGAGCTGTACGCGACGCTGCGGACGACTCAGGGCGACATCGAGGTCCGGCTGTTCCCGGACCATGCCCCCAAGACGGTCCGCAACTTCGTCGGTCTCGCGACTGGCGACCAGGAGTGGACCGACCCGAGCACCGGTGCCAAGAAGACCGGCACCCCGCTTTACAGCGGCACGGTCTTCCACCGGGTCATCCCGGGCTTCATGATCCAGGGTGGCGACCCGCTGGGGAGCGGGCGCGGCGGCCCGGGCTACAAGTTCGCCGACGAGTTCCACCCGGACCTGACGTTCAGCAAGCCCTACCTGCTGGCCATGGCGAACGCCGGGCCGGGCACGAACGGCTCGCAGTTCTTCATCACGGTCGGGCCGACCGACTGGCTCAACCGCAAGCACACGATCTTCGGCGAGGTCACCCGCGGTACCGAGGTCGTCGACGCGATCGCCAAGGCCCCGACCGGCGCCCAGGACCGCCCGCGGACCGACGTGGTCATCCAGGAGATCGCCATCGAGACCCGGCGGTCGGCTGGAACCGGGCGCTGAGCGCCCTTCAGCCGCTCCGCCTGTCGGGCGCTGAGCGCCCTCCCAACGCTTGACGGGGTTGGTGGGGAGATCCGAGGCTGGCGTCGTACGGGGTTGGGATCTTGGCTGAGTTTCGGTCCGAGTCTCGATATAGGGCTGGGATCCGGAGTTCGGTGGGTTTCCTTTCGCTGCGTTCCGGGGTCCCGGGGGCTTGCTGGGAGCGGGAGCTTGGCTGGGTTCGTTCGGAAGGTGAGTGGCCCGCGGTCACGGGCCGTGTGTAGGGCGGCGGCGGATGGCGGATCATGAGAGACGAAGGCGCAGGGGCCTGATGGCCCGCGGGGGGTGGCGGCAATGAGCGTCGAGGAGCCGGGTGGACCGGTGCCCGGTTCGCGCGAGGCCGAGCAGGCACCCACCGCCGCGCCTTCGCCCTGGGAACGCCCGGCGGACGCGAGCACGCCCCCCAGCATGCCGAAGCAGACCGGTCCAGGGCCGGACGACGGCGCGCCAGGACTGAGCCACCAGCAGGTCTGGGGAGCCGCCCGGTCGGGAGGCTCCTCAGGCCAGTGGTCCCGCGACGCGTCCGGGATGCCAGTCTGGGAGGGTCCCCGGGCGGATGAGCCGTCCGGCCGATCGGCGCCTGGCTCCGCGCATCCGGCGCCTGGCGTCCCGGCGGGCGGGCAGCCGGGGCAGTCGAACCGGTGCTACCGGCACCCGGGCCGGGACGCCTTTGTCTCCTGCCAGCGCTGTGGCCGGCCGATCTGCCCGGATTGCATGCGCCCGGCCGCGGTCGGCTTCCACTGCCCGGAGGAGACGGGGGCGGCCCGGTCGGCACCGGCGCCGACCCAGTTCGGTGGCCGGGCGGACCAGGCATCCTCGGGCCTGGTCACGAAGATCCTGATCGGGCTCTGTCTGGTCGCCTACGTGCTTGAGGGCGTGCCCGGACTGACGGGCACCTCGCACTACAACCAGTTCACCCTCAACTACTCGCTGATCGGTGGCGACATCGCCGAGCACCACGAGTACTGGCGGCTGGTCACGGCGGCTTTCCTGCACGGCAGCGTGCTGCACATCCTGTTCAACATGTACGCGCTGTTCCTGCTCGGCACGCAGCTGGAGGCGATCCTCGGCCGAGCGCGCTACCTGGCGCTGTTCTTCGCCTGCGCGATCGGCGGCAACACCCTCAGCTATGTGATCCACGGCGAGAGCGCCTTCTCCTACGGCGCCTCGACCGCGATCTTCGGTTTCTTCGCCGCGTACTACCTGATCGCGCGCCGACTGAGGGTGAACACCAGCCAGATCCTCATCGTCGTCGGGATCAACCTGCTGATCACGTTCAGCATCTCGGGCATCGACAAGTGGGGCCACATCGGCGGGCTGGCCACGGGCGTCGTGATGGGCCTGCTCTACGCCTATGTACCGGCGCGGCGAGTGGCTCTCCAGGCGCTCGGCACCGCGGCCGTCTTCGCGGTGCTGGTCGTCGCGGCAGTCCTGAACTCCCAGAGCCTGACGGCAGTGCACACGTTCTGACGCCCGAACGCCGGCTGGCGCCAGGTACGGCCGCCAGGTACGGCCGCCAGGTACGGCCGCCGGGTGGGGACCCGGGCCTGGCCCCGCAGGGGGACCAGGCCCGGGCCGAGGACGTCAGTGCCAGCCGACGGAGGCGTACACCGGGAGACGGCCGGAGTGCGGGTGCCCGCGCTCGTCCGGCGCGCTCCACTCCTCGGCGGGCACCAGGCCCGGTTCGATCGGCTCCCAGGTGCTGACCAGCTCGACGGTCTGCTCGTGCGGGCGAGGACAGCCCGGCTGGCCGGCCCGCTCGAACAACGCCCGCAGCCCGCGCGCGCTGCCCTCGTCGCACAGCTGGCTGAAGACCAGCAGGCTGCCGCGCGCCGTGGCCTCCCGGTAGCCGCGCAGCACCTCGCGCGGATCCTCATGGTCGGCGATCCCGGGCAGCCCGGGCACCATCACGACGGCGATCGGCTGGGTGACGTCGAGGCGGGCGGCCACGCCCGGGTGCCGCAGCACCTCGGCCGGCCTCGAGACGTCCGCCTGCACCAGTGCGGCCTGGCGCGCCCGGATGTCCGGAAGTGACCGGGCGATCACCAGCGGGTCCGGCTCGACGTACACGGTCTGGCTCTCCGGGGCGACGGCGCACGCGATCTCGTGCACCGGGTCGACGGTTCCCGCCCCGCTGCCCAGCGCGAGGAACTGGTTCACCCCGTTGCGGGCGGCGAACCTGACCGCCCTGACCAGGAAGTCCTTCGTCGCCCGGGCGGCGGTCGGCGCGTCCGGCCAGGTCAGCAGGATGGCGAGCGCGGACCTGCGGTCGACCCGCCGGTGCGCGGTTCCGCCGAGCAGGGCGTCGTACACCCCAGCGGGCGACGGGCGCTCGTTCAGGCCACCCGCGGGCCGGAACCCGCCGGGCGGAATCGGGGCGGCGAGGCTGCCGCCAGGACCGCCCAGGTCGACCGGGTGGACCGGTCCGACCGGGGCGAACGGGCCGTTGGACCCGAACTGGCTGCCGACGGCGGCCAGGTTGGCGATGCTGAACGAGCTGGCGGACCCGCGGGACTCCGCGTGTCTGGCCCCCGCGTGTCTGGCCCCCGCGCCGGGTCTGTGCGGTCCATTCGGCTGGCCGGACCGGGACGACGGGACGCTGGTCGGCGGCCCGTCGCCGCTGGTCCTGGCCCGCCCGGCGGAATGTGGCGGCCCGGGCGCCGCGGGAGCCTGCATGCTGCCGCCGTGCCTTCCGGCGAGCATCGGTCCGGTGGAGGTCATTTCGTTGCCTTTCGGTTCTGCTGGGCGGCGTCGGCTCGCCTGCGCGAGGCTGTGGGCACCGCGGTCGGGTCCGGCCCAGCCGTCGGTACGCGGCGCTCTCGTGCGGCACGGGCCGCGGGCGCGGCGCGAACCTTGCGGTCGCTGGAGCGATGGAGCTGGCGGTATCTGCGCCAGCGGCGTCCGGGGCACAGGACTCCGAACGTCGCCGGAGCAGCTGGTCAGCTGTTGCCCACGGTGGGTGCGGTGGCCGCGCGCGCCTGGGGTGCGCCGGGTGGCGTCGCCGCCTGGCCTCGGCGCGTCAGTGCACCGGGCCGTCGTCCGCGCGCGGGGGCCGACCAGGCCCCGGCCTCGCTCGCACCGACCTCGTCGAGCGGTCTGCACAACCGTTGTTGCCAAGCATGCGGTCCCCCTGCCGTGTGGCGTCGCGAGATCAGATTATCGTGCTTCAGCCCGCCGTATCAGTGCTTGCATTCTTCTGAGGTGAGCCTTTATCCGGTTGCCGCCCGGAATCGCCCGCTCGGCCGGTGCCTCCGACTGCCAGTCAAGATGATTACTATCCATTTCTGCTTCCGATACAATGAGTGTGACGGATGTACGGGCTCCGCTCATCGGTACCGGGGGCAATTCGGGACAACGTCTGTTCAGGTACCCGGCAGCGGGGCGAAACGGGGGCAGCGGTGGCACACTCACCGACACGTCGGCTCGGTGGCAGCCCTTTCCCGCCGATCGCCGAGTACGCGTTCCTCTCGGACTGCGAGACCACCTGCCTGGTCGCGCCGAGCGGGAACGTCGAATGGATGTGCGTACCTCGCCCGGATGCGCCCAGCGTGTTCGGCTCGATCCTAGACCGGTCCGCCGGCGGCTTTCGGTTCGGTCCCGAGCGCATCATGATTCCTGCTGGACGCCGTTACCTGCCAGGAACCAACATCGTGGAGACCACCTGGCAGACGCCGAACGGCTGGCTGATCGTCACCGACTGCCTCGTCGTCGGCCGCTGGCACCGCACCGCTGCCCGGTCCAAGACGCACCGGCGCACGCCGATGGACTGGGACGCCGAGCACGTCCTGCTGCGCACGGCCCGCTGCGAGCACGGCACCGTCGACCTCAGCCTCGTGTGCGAGCCGAACTTCGACTACGGCCGCAAGCCCGAGTCGTGGGAGTACGAGGGCGGCGGCTACTCGTCCGGGATCATCCGGAACGCCGACACCGATGTCACCCTGCGGCTGCGCACCGACCTGCGCCTCGGCTTCGACGGCCGGCGCGCGCTGGTGCGGACCACCCTCAAGGAGGGCGACACCGCGTTCGTCGCCCTTACCTGGCGGGCGCACGAACCAATGCTGCCCACGACGTACGCGCAGGCGATGGCCGCGGTCGACTCGACGACGGAGTTCTGGCGGCAGTGGCTGTCGCGCGGCGTGTTCCCCGACCATCCCTGGCGCCGGCAGCTGCAGCGCAGCGCCCTCGCGCTCAAGGGCCTCACCTACGCTCCCACCGGCGCCCTGCTCGCCGCCGCGACCACCTCACTGCCGGAGACCCCGCAGGGCCAGCGCAACTGGGACTACCGGTTCAGCTGGATCCGGGACTCGACCTTCGCGCTCTGGGGGCTCTACACACTGGGGCTGGACTACGAGGCCAACGACTTCTTCTCGTTTATCGCCGATGTCTGTGAAGAAGCCGAAGACATCCAGGTGATGTACCGGGTCGGTGGCGAGTCGGACCTCCAGGAGCAGGTACTGGGCCATCTGTCCGGCTACGACGGGGCAACCCCGGTACGGATCGGCAACGACGCCTACAAGCAGTGCCAGCACGACATATGGGGCACCGTGCTCGACTCGGTCTACCTGCTCACGAAATCACGCGACTACTTGTCCGAACGGCTGTGGCCGGTGCTGGTCCGGCTCGCCGAGTCGGCCGCGACGCATTGGCGCGACGCCGACCAGGGCATCTGGGAGGTGCGCGGCGAGCCGCGGCATTTCACCACGTCGAAGATGATGTGCTGGGTGGCGCTCGACCGGGGCCGGCGGCTCGCGCAGATGCGCGGCGACCTGAAGACCGCCGCGCGCTGGAAGACGGTCGCGGAGGAGATCCACGCCGACGTCTGCGCCCACGGCGTCGACCAGCGCGGCGTGTTCACCCAGTACTACGGCTCGGCCTCGCTGGACGCGTCGGCGTTGCTGCTTCCGGTGCTCGGGTTCCTGCCCGCGTCGGACGACCGGGTGAAGGCGACCGTGCTGGCGATCGCCGACGAGCTGACCGTCGACGGGCTGGTGCTGCGCTACCGGACCGAGGAGACGGACGACGGTATCGGCGGCGAGGAGGGCGCCTTCCTGATCTGCTCGTTCTGGCTGGTGTCGGCGCTGGTCGAGATCGGGGAGCTGCACCGGGCCCGGCAGCTGTGCGAGCGGCTGCTGTCGATGGCGAGCCCGTTGGACCTGTTCGCCGAGGAGGTCGACCCGCCAACCGGGCGGCACCTGGGCAACTTCCCGCAGGCTTTCACCCACCTGGCGCTGATCACCGCCGTGATGTTCGTGATCCGAGCCGAGGACGCGGCGGCCTACGCCCGCCCCTCGCCCTCCACCTGACCGAACGCGCCCGCGGGATCCTGAGGTCCTAATGTTGGGGTGTGGCGAAGCTGGTGGTCGGGGGCGGACGAGTCGAGGTCGTGCTCAGTCAGGCCGAACGTCTCGCGGCCCTGCGAGGGGACGTGTCGGCCGCGCTGGCCGAGGTGGCCGATGTCCTGGTCTCGCCGCACCCGTTCGGCGAGCTGCGGGGCATCCGCGCGCCCGGAACCGGTGTGCCCGGGGTGATCGCGCTGGGTACCTGGCGCCACCGCGGCGGCAAGGACTTCGTGGCCATCTACCGGCGCCGGCCGGCCGTCGTCGTGCTGCTCACGGCTGGCTGCGAGTTCGAACGCCTCATCGTCGGCGTCGAGGACCCCGACCAGACGGTCGCCGCCATCCGTGCGGCGACCGGCCTGGCCATTGGGGGAGCGTAGAGGACTGGCCGGGGCTGTCCACATATGTGGACAACGGTTGTGGATAAATCTCAGCCGTGCAACTTGCCGCGCCGGGCCGCTGACCTGCCGAACCGGTCGTCCGGCGTTCCGAGTGGTCCCGCGCCGGGGCCCGTCAGTGCCACTGGGTCGCCACGCCCAGGCCAATCACCACAAAACCAAAGCCGATGAGGATGTTCCAGCCGCCGAGCGCCTCCATCCCGAAGACGCCGCCGTTGGAGAAGTAGTACGTCAGCAGGTAGGCGATTCCGATCAGGAAGAACGCCATGATCATCCCGCCGAACCACCGGGGCGACGGTGACCGCCGCTTCGCGGTCACCGTCGAGGCGGGGCGGGCCGCAGTGGCCTTCTTCGGCTTGCGCCGTCGCGATTCGGGCACGGGACGGTCTCCTCGTCGGGGCTAGACAAACATTGCGTGCAGGCTATTACGGGTCCGCGCCGTGGTGGGCGCGCGATCCCCATCGGCGCGGCTGTGAATCGGGCTTCGACAGGACACACCGAAGACCCAGGGTCGACAAGACCGTCCGCCAGCCACCAAGGTTTCCCTGTGCACAGCGGCGGGAAGCGGCGAGCCGGCCAGGCCCGGCGCCTCGCTGTCGCGCTCGTGGCGGCTCTCGCCGGCCTGCTGCTCGTCCTTGCCCGGGGGCCTGCCGGCGGCGCACAGCCGCCGAGTGGGAGCGCCCTGGCCGGCGAGCGGCACGCGCTCGCGGACGTGGTGGCGGCCGACCAGGCCGAGGTGGACAGGTCTCGCGACCGACTCGTTCAGGCGCGGGCCGACCTCGCGGCGCCCGCCCCCCTGGCGGCGCCGGAACCGGCCCTGTCATCGCAGGGGCCGCCGGCTGGCTGTGCCGGCGTGGGCGCCGACGCGGCGGCGGTGCCGCCCGGCTGCGCGGGTGAGACGGCCCTGCTCGCACAGGCGGGCCTCACCCCCGTGCATGGAACCGCGATCATCGTGTCGCTGGACGACACCCCGCGGGACCGGCGCGCAGGCCCGTGGCCGTCCGGGGTCCGCGCTCCCGTCGCCGACGACCTGGTCGTTCACCAGCAGGACGTCCAGGCCGTGGTGAACGCCCTGTGGGCCGGCGGGGCGCGGGCGATGACGTTGATGGGCCGACGGGTGACCGCGCTGACCGCGGTCCGCTGCGTCGGGAACACGCTGCTGCTGGAGGGGAACGTCTACTCCCCGCCGTTCGTCGTCGCGGCCCTCGGCGATCCGGCGCGGCTGACGGCAGCCCTCGACGCCGACCCCGGCGTCGTCCTCTACCGGGAGTACGTCGACGCCTACGACCTCGGCTATCACGTGGAGACGAACGCGAACGTCACCTTCCCGGCCGCGACGGAACCACCGACGGCGGTCTACGCGACGCCGCTGACCGGCTGACGCCCCGGGAGGCCGGCTCACCGGGTGAGCCGGCCGCCGGGTCAGGCGAAGGCCGCCAGACGCAGGGTCTCGACCTCGTCGGACAGGGCTGGCGCCAGGGCACGGCTGACGCCACCGTCGCCGCAGGTCTCCAGCCAGCGGGCGAGCATCAGGTGCCCCCCCTGGGTGAGGACCGACTCAGGATGGAACTGCACCCCTTCGATCGGCAGCGTGCGGTGCCGCATCGCCATCACCACGCCGCTGTCGGTGCGCGCGGTGACCTCGATCTCCGGCGGCAGCGTCGCGGCGTCGACCGCGAGTGAGTGGTACCGCGTCGCGACGAACGGGTTCGGCAGGTCGGCGAGCACGCCCGCGCCGCTGTGCTGCACGACCGACGTCTTGCCGTGCAGCAGCTCGGGGGCCCGGTCGACGGTCGCGCCGAAGGCGACGCCGATCGCCTGGTGGCCGAGGCACACCCCGAAGACGGGCAGCCCGGCGGCCGACGCCGCCGTCACCATCGGGATGGTCACGCCGGCCGCCTCAGGCGTCCCGGGACCGGGGGAGAGCAGGACGCCGTCGACCCCGAGCTCGCCGACCCGGTCGGGGTCGACCTCGTCGTTGCGCCGCACGACGCACTCCGCGTCCAGCTGGCCCAGGTACTGGACCAGGTTGAACACGAACGAGTCGTAGTTGTCGACGACGAGGATGCGCATCCTGCTCCCGCTTGCTGAGTGGGTCACCCGCTGGCGCTGGCGCTGGGGGTCGGGGTCCCGCCGTGGCCGGGGCCGCCGGTGGTGCCCGAGGTCGGCAGGCCGGGCAGCGTCGGGGTCGCACCGGTGGACGGCGTGCTGCTCGGGCTGCTGGTGGCCTGCGCGGCGACGGTCAGGGTGATCGTGTCTCCACGGTTCACGGTGGCGTTCTTCGGGTTCTGGTCGATGACGGTGCCCGGCGGCTGGTCACTCGGCTGCTGCTGGACCGTGTTGTTCAGCCCCAGCTGCGTCAGGGCGGCCTGGGCCGACGCGACCGACTGGCCGATGTAGCTGCCGACGTTCACCTGCGAGCTGACCACGTAGATCGTGACCGTGGTGCCCACGCCCCACGGCTGACCAGCCGCAGGGTCGGTCTTCTCCACCCGGCCCGGCTTCTGCTTCGGCGGGTTGTTGCTGTCACTGTAGGGCTGGCTCTGTACCTGGAACCCGGCCTGCGTGAGCGCGTCCGAGGCCGCCGACTCCGTCTCGCCGACGACGTCCGGGACGGGCCTCTGGTCCGGCGCCGCCGCGACCGTCAGGGTGATGGCCGTCGACAACGGGACCTTGGTGCCCTCAGTCGGCGCGATGTTGATGACCGTGTCCGGCGCGGTCCCGTCGGTCACCGTCTGCGATTTGCTGGTGATATTGGTGAAGCCGAGGTCGGTCAGCTGGTTCTTGACGGCGGTAAGGGGCTGGCCTTTCAGACCCGTGGGGATCGTCGTCTCGGTCGACGAGCCGCCACCGGAGCCACCGCCCTTGTTGGCCAGCAGCGACGTCGCGACCAGGGAGACGACGACGAACGTGAGCACGACCGCGAGGCCGGCCAGCACCCATTTCCACGCGTTCGAGCCGCGCTGGGGCGGCGGCGTCGGGCCGCCGGAGCCGCCGTACCGGTCGTCGTCCGGGGGGAAGCGCTCGAACTGGTCGGTGTAGCCGCCCACGGGGGCGTAGCCGCCACGGGTGCGGGTCTCACCGCTCTGCCGGTAGGCCCCGGCCTCGTAGCCCGAGTCTTGGTAGCCGGTGTCGCCGTAGCGGTCGTAGGTGTCGTAGCCGCTGGTTCGGGGGTCGTCGCGGTAGCCGCCGCGGGCGATCTGTGTCGCCGCGGCCGCGGCGCCGCCGGTCGGGCGGCCGGACTGCTGCGCGACGACCCTACGGCCGGCGAGCGCACGCTCCAGGTCGTCGCGCATCTCCCCGGCGCTCCCGTACCGGTCGTCGGGCTCCTTCTCCAGCGCGTGCAGCGTGACCGCGTCCGCGGCGGCTGACAGCGCGGTGTTGTGCCGCGACGGCGGGTCGGGGATCTCCCGGACGTGCTGGTAGGCGACGGCCACCGGGTTGTCGCCCCGGAACGGCGGCTCACCCGTGAGCAGCTCGTAGAACAGCACCCCGGTCGAGTAGACGTCGCTGCGCGCGTCGACCTTCTTGCCCTGCGCCTGCTCGGGCGACAGGTACTGGGCAGTGCCGATGACGGCCTGCGTGGCGGTCATCGTCGACGAGGTCGCGTTGTTGGCCTTGGCGATGCCGAAGTCCATCACCTTGACCGAGCCGTCCGGGGACAGCATCACGTTCGCCGGCTTGACGTCCCGGTGGATGATGCCCAGCCGGTGGCTGTAGTCCAGCGCCGCGCAGATGTCGGAGGTGATCTCCATCGCCCGGCGCTCCGGGAACGGGCCCTCGCGCTGCAGCATCTCGCGCAGGGTGCGGCCCTCGACGAACTCCATCACGATGTACGGCAGCCGGGAGCCGTTGATGACGTCTTCGCCGGTGTCGTAGACCGACACGATCGCGGGATGGTTGAGGCCCGCGGCCGACTGGGCCTCACGCTGGAAACGCTTGAGGAAGTTCGGGTCGCGGGCGAGGTCCGAGCGCAGCACCTTGATGGCCACGTCCCGGCCCAGCCGGATGTCCTTGCCGCGGTACACCTCGGCCATGCCGCCGTAGCCGATGCCGGCGCCCAGCTCGTACCGGTCGCCGACGAGACGTGGCTCCGTCCCGTACAAGTCCGTCACGTCAGTCACCCGCGTTCGCCTCCCCGACCACGATCCCACCACCGCGGGTACCGGTCGTCACCGCCTGTGTGACGGAGGCCGCGGCGTGGTTCGAGCCACCGGAGCCGGCGAGCGAACGGGTGATCAGGGCGCAGACGATCACGGTGAGGACCAGCAGCACCAGCAGGACAGGCAGACTGAGTCGCCGTCTGCGGCCGCCGGCCGCGCCCGCGCGGGCGGATCCGGCCCGTCGGGCCGCGCGGTTGCCCGGCTGCCAGCCGGCCGGCTCGTCCAGGTCACCGGCCGGCGCGGGGTGCGCCGCGGCCAGGCTGGTCTCGTCGCCCTGGTCGTCATCGGCCCAGCCGCCGGCGGCCGGCTGGTAGGCGGTCGGTGCCGGCTGGTAGGCCGTGGGCGCCGGTTGGTAGCCAGCCTGCTCGGGCTCGTACCCGGTGGCGCCGGGCTGGTAGCTGGTGGCGCCGGGCTGGTAGCTGTTCGCTCCCTGCTGGTACCCGGTGGCGCCGGGCTGGTAGCTGGTGGCGCCGGGCTGGTAGCTGTTCGCTCCCTGCTGGTACCCGGTCGCGCCGGGCTGGTAGCTGGTGGCGCCGGGCTGGTAGCTGTTCGCTCCCTGCTGGTACCCGGTCGCGCCGGGCTGGTAGCCGGTGGCGCCGTCGGCGCGGTTGGCGAAGCCGCCGCCCTGCTGGTAGCCGGTCTGGCCGGCTGGCGACTGGTACCCGGTGCCGCCGGGCTGGGCCGGCGGGTAGCCCGGCGCGCCCTGCTGGTAGCTGGTCGCCGGCCCGCCGCGGCCACCGGGCTGACCGGGATAGTTGGCGCCCGGCGCGGCCGGGGCTCCCGCTCCGCCGGGGTAGCCGCCGCGCGCGGCGGCGCCGCCGGGCGCACTCGTGCCGCCGGCGGCGGGAGCGCCGGCCGGGCCGTCGGCGAGCCAGGACGCCGCGCGGGTGCGCCCGCGCGGCGGCGGGCCGGCCGGGCCGGGGTGGCGCGCGGTCATGTCGGGGCTGACGCCGCCGGCGCCCGCGGCCCAGCGCGGCTCCGGCGCGAACATCTCCCGCTGGATGGCCGCGGCGCTGCGGGCGAACCCGCCGGCCGACGAAGGCCGCCGGTTCGGGTTCTTCGTCATCGCCTGCTCGACGAGCTGGCGCACCTGGTGGGGCACGTCGCCAGGCAGCGGCGGCGGGTTGTCCTGCTGGTGCGCCATGACGACGACGATGGGGTTGCGGTCGTCGAACGGCCGGCGGCCGGCCAGGCACTCGTAGGCGACGACGCCGAGCGAGTACACGTCGCTCGCCGGGGTGACCGGGCGGCCCGAGGCCTGCTCCGGTGACACGTAGTAGGCCGTGCCCATCATGATTCCGGTGGCCGTCAGCGGCGCGGCGTCGACAGCCCGCGCGATGCCGAAGTCGGTGACCTTGACGACGCCGTCGTTGCGGATCAGCAGGTTGCCCGGCTTGATGTCGCGGTGCACGATGTTCAGTGCGTGCGCGGCCTGCAGCGCGTCCGCCGCCTGGCCGAGGACGTCGAGCATCCGCTCCGGTGACAGCCGCTTCTCCCGGTGCAGCACCGCGGACAGCGGCTCGCCCTCGACGAGCTCCATCACCAGGTAGGCGGTCGGGTGGTCGTCGACGGTCGCGACCTCGCCGTAGTCGTAGACCGAGGCGATGCCGGGGTGCGAGAGGCGGGCGGCGTGCCGGGCCTCGCCGCGGAAGCGGACCAGGAACGACTCGTCGCTGGCGTACTCCGGGCGCAGCAGCTTGACGGCGACCGGTCGGCCCAGCGTCTGGTCGACGCCGCGCCAGACCTCGCCCATGCCGCCGGTGGCGATCCGGCCGTCGAGGCGGTAGCGGTTGTCGAGAACGGTGTTGGCCGGCACGGCGCCGGCGAACGGCTGAGCCGGATGGTGGGCGGGCTGCCCGGACGGGTTGTTCATCCTTGGATGTCCAATGCGGTCTGCATGACCTTCTGCGCGATCGGGGCCGCGACGGAGCCGCCGGTCCCGGACTCTCCGCCGCCATCCTCGACCACGACCGCGACGGCGATGCTTGGGTTATCGGCTGGGGCGAACCCGACGAACCAGGCGTGCGGCGGCTCGTTCGTCCCATGTTCGGCGGTGCCTGTCTTGCCTGCCACCGACACGCCGCTGATCCGCGCCTTGGTACCGGTGCCCGATGTGACCACGGACTCCATCATGGTGGTCAGGTCACTGGCTACGGACGCGGAGATGGGCTGGCCTAGCTCCTTCGGCTGGGTCTTGGAGATCTGCTTGAGGTCGGGCCCTTCGAGCTCGTCAACGAGGTACGGCTTCATCATCCGCCCGTGGTTGGCGATCGCCGACACCACCTGTGCCATCTGCAGCGGCGTGACCCGGTCGTCGAACTGGCCGATCGCCGACTGCGCGGTCTGTGCCTGGTCCAGAGACGCGGGAAAGACGCTCTTCGCCTCCGGCAGTTCGAAGCCGTCGATCGTCGTGTTGAACCCGAATGCCTGCGCCTGTGCGCGCAGCCTGTCCCCGCCGACCTGCATGCCGAGCGAGGCGAACGCGGTGTTGCAGGAGATCGTCAGGGCGTGGATCATCGTGTCGGTCTGTCCGTTCCCGCAGCGTTCACCACCGAAGTTCGGCAGTTCGGTGTTGGTCTGTGGAAGCTTGAGCCGGTCCGGCGCCGGAAGCACCGAGCTGATGTTGTACTGCCCGGTGGAAAGCGCAGCCGCCGCGGTGATCAGCTTGAAGGTCGAGCCGGGTGGATAGGTCTGCTGCGTGGCTCGGTTCAGCAGCGGCTGGTTCGGGTCCGCGTTCAGGACGTCGTAGTTCTTCTGGACCTGGTCCGGGTTGTGGCCGGCGAGATCGTTCGGGTCGTACGTCGGGGCGGTCACCATCGCGAGGATCGCGCCGGTGCGCGGGTCCATCGCGACGACCGCGCCCTTGCGCCCGCCCAGCGCCTGCGCGGCGGCCTGCTGGATCTTCGGGTCGATCGTGGTCAGCACATAGCCGCCCTTGCGGCCTGAGCCGGACAGCAGCGCGCTGACCCGGCTCGCGAGCAGCCGGTCGTCGTCGCCGTTGAGGAACAGGTTCTCGGTGTGTTCCAGCCCGGTGGCGCTGTAGAGCGTGAAATAGCCGGTGATCGGCTCATACAGCCGGCCATCCGAGTACTGGCGCAGGTACTTGAACTCGTCGTCGACCGGCGTCGAGCTGGCCATCGTCACCCGGTCGTCCGCCGGGCCGGCGAGCAGGCCGCCGCGCTGCCGGTCCAGCCGGGCCGCGATCTCCCGGGTGTTCGTCGGCTCCTGCTTGAGCGAGTGCTGCTCGCCGACCTGCACCCAGTTCGCGTTGACCAGCAGCGCCGCGAACAGGACGGCGCACACGGCCGTGACCTTGCGGATCGGCCGGTTCACGAGCTCTTCACCACGACCTGCGTCCGGGCCCCAGCCAGGGCATCCGGGTCGTACAGGGGTGCCGGCGCGGCCTCCTCCCGCGGGCTGCGGGTGGTGCTGTCGCTGATCCGCAACAGCAGCGCGATGATCGCCGCGTTGGCGACGATGGAGGAGCCGCCGTACGAGACGAACGGCAAGGTGATGCCGGTCAGCGGAATCAGCCGCATCACGCCGCCCACCTGCACGAAGACCTGGAAGGCCAGCGAGGCCGACAGTCCGGTCGCCAGCAGCTTGCCGAACGGGTCGCGGGCGCCGATCGCGGCCCGCAGCCCTCGCATGACGATCAGCGCGTACATGACCAGGATCGCCATGACGCCGGTCAGGCCGAGCTCCTCACCGAGGCTGGCCATGATGAAGTCGGTGTTCGAGAACGGCACCTTGCGCGGGTTGCCCTGGCCCAGGCCGGTGCCGGTGATCCCGCCGGCCGCGAAGCCGTACAGGCCCTGCACGAGCTGGTAGGACTTGCCGCTGGGGTTGGCGCCGCTGAACGCGTGCAGCCAGCCGTCGACCCGGACCTGGACGTGGGAGAACAGGTGGTCGGCGAGGAGTGCGCCACCGCAGAACAGCAGCAGGCCGATCGCGACCCACGAGACCTGCTCGGTGGCCGTGTAGAGGATCACCAGGAAGATCGCGAACAGCAGCAGCGACGAGCCCAGGTCGTTCTCGATGACGAGGACGCCGAGGCTCGCCGCCCAGGCGACCAGCACCGGGCCCAGGTCCCGTGGCCGCGGCAGTTTCATGCCCAGGAAGGTCGGCGAGGCGAGGGAGATGACGTCGCGCATCCGGCTGAGGTAGCCGGCGAAGAAGATCATGAGAAGGATCTTCGAGACCTCGCTGGGCTGGAACGAGAACGGGCCGACCCGCAGCCACAGCCGGGCCCCGTTGATCGACGCGCCGATGCCGGGGACCGCCGGCAGGATCAGGAAGAGTATGCCGGCGAGGCCCGCCGTGTACGTGTAGCGGGTGAGCGTCGTGTGGTCGCGGACGACCGCGAGCACCAGCACGAACACGATGATCGCCAGAAGGGTCCAGACCAGCTGGGTCTGCGCCGCGCCGGCGGTGACCGTCTTGTGCGCGCTGCGCTGCGCGTCCGCCCTCGCCAGGTCGATCCGGTAGATCATCACGAGGCCGATGCCGTTGAGGGCCGCGACCAGCGGCAACAGCAGCGGGTCGGCCGCCGGGGCGAACCAGCGGACGGCCAGATGCGCCAGACCCCACAGCGCGAAGAAGCCAAGGCCGTAGGTGGCGACCTGGAAGGTCAGCGTGCCGTTGTGTGCCAGCATCAGCGCCGCGAACGCACCGGTCGCCAGGATTCCCGCGAACACCAGCAGGCCCAGCTCACGCCGACGGTACGGCGGTAGCTCGAGCCCTGGTGGCAGTGGGAATCCGGCGAAGGTGGCCGTGAGGTCCGCGGGGCGTGGCCGGCGCAGCGGCGGCAGGCTCATGGGGTCGGCGACGCTAGGCCCACGCAGGAGACGGCTGCCGCTGGGTCCGACGTCGCACAGGCGGCGATCGAGGCCACCGTGCCGGGCAGCGTGGTGACGTTGGTCGGCGTCGCGGTTGGAGGCGTGGTCGGCTTCGAGGTGGACCCGCTGGCCGGCACGGTCCGCAGGCTGCTCACCTTCTTCTGAGCGTCGGTGAGGTCTTCGGCGTGCAGACCGGCCCGGACCGCACTGCGGTCCGGCTCGGCGACCTCGGAGATCGGCATGAAGGTGGCATGCACGCTCGACAGCGCGTCGAGGCTCTGCACCCCCTGGAAGATCGCGACCTGGTTGTCGTGGACACCCACGTAGTACTGGCTCTTCACCCACGCCCAGCCGGCGACGGCGATGAGCACGAGCAGCACCGCGACCGACGCCCCGACGAAGACGAGCCGGCGGCGGCCCCGGCCGGGGGCCGCGCCGTCGGCGAAGTCCTCGGGTGACAGGCCGCTCCGGGACACCCGCCCGATCCGGGCGGCTCGGGCGGCGGCCGAGTCACTGTCCGGGTTACGCGGGTTGGGACCGACCCGGGCCGGGGTGGCACCGGGAACGCTGTCCTTCTCGGCAGCGGCACCGGCCACCATCGCGGCCTGCGCCGGGTCCTCGTCGTCGACGACGTCCGCGACGACGACCGTGATGTTGTCCGGGCCACCGCCCTTGAGCGCCAGCTCGACCAGTCGGTCGACGGCGTCCTGCGGGCTCGTTCCCAGCAGGGCCTCGAGGATCGTCTCCCCGCTGACGACGCCGGAGAGGCCGTCGCTGCACAGGAGGTAGCGGTCGCCGAGCCTGGCCTGGCGGAGCGAGAGGTCAGGGTCGACCTCACGGCCGTCGAGGGCGCGCATCAGCAACGAACGCTGCGGGTGCGAGTTCGCCTGCTCGGGCGTGATCCGTCCCTGGTCGACCAGGTCCTGCACCAGGGTGTGATCGTGCGTGATCTGGCTCAGCACCTCGTCGCGCAGCAGGTAGCAACGGGAGTCGCCGACGTGGAGCACGCCAAACTGGTCACCGGAGGCCAGTACGGCGGTGACCGTGGTGCCCATCCCGTCGAGTGACCCGTCCCGGGCGGACATCGCGCGCAGGTTCGCGTTCGCGTCGTGCATGGCGGAGACGAGCGCCTCCACCAGTTCGTCCGCGTCGATCTCGGTGTCCAGGTCGGCCAACGCGGCGATGACCGTCGAACTCGCCACCTCACCTGCCGCGTGACCGCCCATGCCGTCGGCGACGGCAAGTAGATAGGGACCGGCATACGCCGAGTCCTCGTTTCCTTCTCGGACATGGCCGACGTCCGAGCGGATGGCGTAGTGAAGCCGCAGGCTCACCGGCGGAGCTCCAGGACCGTCTTGCCGATCCTGACCGGCGCGCCGAGGGATACCGGCATGGGCGTGGTCACTTTCGTGTGTTCGAGAAAGGTTCCGTTGGTCGAGTTGAGATCTTCGACGAACCAGCGCCCGTCGTGAGGGACGAGTCTCGCATGCCGGCCGGACGCGAAGTCATCGTCAAGAACCAACGTCGAGTCTGGAGCCCGTCCGATGGTGATCGGTTCGCCGGTTAGTGGGATGACAGTGCCCGCTAGCGGACCCTTTGTGACCACGACCTTGCTTGGCGGGTATGCATTGGGTGCGTTCGGTGGTGCCGGAGCCGGAACACCCGCCGGTGGTTGAGCCGGATGCTGATGACCACGCGGCCGCGCGACGGCGTCGCCGCCCGCCCGGACCGGTGTACCCCGCCGCGCCACCCGGCGCCGCGCTGGTTCGAGCAGATCCGTGCGGATCGCGCGGACGGCCAGCAGCACGAACGTCCAAAGCAACGCCAGGTAGCCGATTTTCACCAGCAACAGGACGAGCTCGTTCGGCTGGGACGGGTCCATCAGGCTTTACCAGCTCCGGTCGCTCGGCGGGGGTGGGCCCGGCCGGCGGCGAGGCTCGTCGGGCCGAGGACGATCGGGCGCCCGGCCGGGCAGGACTTTCTCGGCATCGTAGATCTCTTCCGGCGGGCGGCCATCGCGACCACCGGCGTTGTCGCGGCCGCTGGCGCGGCGGGCTCCGGCCGGGTGCGGCCCACTCCCGTCGCCACGGCGACCATAGCCACGACCTTGGCCAGGGTACTCATCGCTGTCACCATCCTGACGGGGCCGGGCATCTCGGGCATCCCGGCCGCCGCGGGCTGGGCCGTCCCGGTACGGCACGTTCCGTGCGCTCGACGCGCCGCGGTAGGCATCGTCACGCGGGCGCTCGGCGCGGGGGCCGGACCGGTCGTCCGCCGGTTCCGGGCGCCGGGGGCCCTGTCGGTGTGGGCCCTCGGGCTGGAGGTTCTCGCGCGGCGGCCCGGGCCGTGGCGAGTCCTGGCGCTGCGCGTCGGGCCGCGGCGGGACAGGGCGTGGCGAGTCCTTGCGCCGCAGGCCGGGGCGTGGGCGGTCCTCGCGCTGTGGCTCCGGGCGGGGCGAGTCCGGGCCAGGGCGAGCCGGCCGGCCACCCGTGCCGTCGCGGTACGGCTCGCCCCGGGCACCGGAGCGGTCTCGGTAGGGCTCGCCGCGCGGGCTCGACCGGTCGTCGAAGGGCTCGTCCGGGCGGGCGCCGGGGCGGTCGGGCCGGCCCGGGGCTGGTGGCCGGTCGCGGTAGGGCTCGCCGCGGGCGCCGGAGCGGTCGTTGAACGGCTCGTCGGAACGGTTGCCCACCGGCCGGGCCGGTCCGTCCAGCCGGTCGCGGTAGGGCTCGCCGCGCGGGCCTGGCCGGTCCCGCGGATCTGGCCGGTCCCGCGGGCCCTGGCGGTCGCGTGGGTCGGGACGGCCGCCCTGGTAGGCGTCCGGACCGCCGCCTAGCTCACGGTCGTGCTGACGGCCGAAGGGCTCCGGTGCCTCGGCGGCCATCCGACCCGGCTCGCGGCTGTCCCGACCGCCGCGGCCGTCGTCGCGCTGGAAGGTGACCAGGGCGGCGCCCAGCTCGATCAGGTCCCCGTTGACGAGCTTGACCTGCGTCGCCGGCCGGCCGTTCACGATGCTGCCGTTCGTCGAGCCGGCGTCCACATAGAGCCAGTTGCCATCCGACATCCGGCGGATCTCCCCGTGGCGGCGGGAGACCCCGGTGTCGGTCAGCCGGATGTCGCATTCCACGCTGCGGCCGATCAGCGTCGACTCGGCGGTCAGCTCGTACTCGCGCTCCCGGCCGGGGGGTGCCTCCTTGTTCGTGATCAGCAGGCGGGGCGCTCCGGGCGCGGCTCGTGGCCCCCGCCGGGGCGGCGTCGCGACCATCCCTTCGGCCGACGCCACGCTGCTGCGAATCCGGAACACGCCGACGTCCAGGTCGGCCGCCTCGGTCAGCCGGATGCTCACCGGCCCGACGAACGTGTACCGCTGCTCGGCCGCATGTTCGCGGACCATCTCGGCCAACTCGTCACACAGCGCCCGGCTGTAGGGCGAGAGCCGGTTGTAGTCCGGACTGGCCAGTTCCACGGCGAACTCGTTCGGCACCAGCACGCGGTTGGAGCTGATGGCGCGCCTGTCGTCGGCCTCCCGGGCCAGCGCGCCCGCGATCTCCACCGGCTCGACGCCACCCTTGAAGACCTTCGCGAACGCGCCTTCGACGAGGCCGCCCAGGCGGCGTTCGAATCGCTGCAGCACACCCATGCCCGACCTCCCTCCTCCCGGTACGTGAGATCGTATGCCGCCGGCCCTCGGCGCCCCCGACCACCGGGCTGACCAGGCCCGTCGCCTCACGGACATCCCGCTCGCGCAACCTTCCGGTCGCGCGCATCACCCGTGGTCCCGGCGCGGCCGTCGTCCCAGTACCCGTCAGGTTCGACCTACCCCGGAGCCATCTACCCATGCGGACGTGGTACCGTGGCTCCGCGCGAGACAAAGGCCCTGCGATGCTGGTTCACGGGGCCATAGCTTTGGAGCCGCTGCCTTGGAGCCGTAGTTTGGTTCACGAGGTTGTCTGGTTCAGGAGGCCGTTGTATGGCTGACTCTGTGTGGTCGGCTCCGTATAGTTGGCGTCGCAAGGCTGGCGATCGTAGAGTCAACACGAGGTGCTGGTAAAGTCAGGTTGGCAGTTCGGGTGCTGGGTGATGGCGACAGCGGTCGGTGGAAAAGCGTAACGCAGTAGGCAAGACCACTCGGGCGAGTGGCGGAATGGCAGACGCGCACGGTTCAGGTCCGTGTGTCCGAAAGGACGTGGGGGTTCAACTCCCCCCTCGCCCACTCACAGGTAGTACGCGCCGGGAGCTCAGGCAGGACTGAGCCCCGGCCTTCTTTTTGGGTCGGGAGATTACCGTCGTCGTCGGCGGTGCTGTTTCTCTCTGACTTCGGCAGCCGGAGAATGCGTCCCGGTCGCCTCCGTTCAGGGTCCGGGCCCGATTCAGGCCCCGGTGGGCGCGGGCCGTGGCCGACCCGACCGGTAGCCGATCGCCGTCTGGCCCGCGGGTGGCTGTCGGCTGGCCTTGGTGACAACCCCAGCGGGCCGCAACGCGATCAGGTGTCGCTGATGGCGCGCGATCGCGCGCCATCAGCGTTCATCCAATGCTTGAGCGGGAGGTCAGCCGCCGAGCTCAGGCTGCGACGCGCAGGAGGAGAGCACGGTGCGCATGGCATCGGCCTCGGCCTGGGTCACCCAGAGGTGATAGCGCGCCTTGATACCGATCTGCCGCGCGACGTACTTGCAGCGATAGCCCGTGACCGGCGGAAGCCACTCGCTGGCGTCGCTGTCGCTCTTCTTGACGTTTGTCGGCCCATCGACGGCGAGCAGGTTCTCCGGGTCGTTGGCTATCGCCTCACGCTCGGACTCGGGGAGGGCGTAGGCGCCGGTTCGCCAGGCGTCACCCAGCGGCACGACGTGGTCGATCTGCACCGCGGCGGAGTCCTTGCCCCGGTTGAACCGGATGATCCTGTTCGTGTACGGGTCGTTCAGCTCGCCGGTGAGCACGATGCAGTTGTCGGTCGTACGCACCGTCACCGAATGCAGGTCCCGGTGCAGGACGTCGTTACGGGTGTCGCAGCCGTTGTGGTCGACGTCCTTCCAGGCTGTGCCGAAGGCGTCGCGGTCATACTTCGGCGACGTGGCAAGCGGCGCGATCTTCAGCGTGCCCAGGGCGGCGAGCGCCGAGCCGTCGGCGCCGACATCCGAACCGTTGGCGGCGAACCCGCTGGGCTGGACGTTCCCCGGGCTGGCGGTCGAGGCGTCGTTGAGCGCCGTCGAAACCGCGTTGCACCCGGTCGCCAGCACCGCGACCGTCGCTGCCGCCGCCACGACAGCGGCAAGCCGCCCCGCGACCCACGTGCCCATGTCCCCCACCTGTCCCACGTCCGTTCGTTAGCGGCGAGTCTGCCGGAGTCCGGGCCCATCCGAGCAGGTTTGTCGCTCGGTGCTGGCGGCCCGGCGCCCGATCGTGCCACACATGGGGGCATATCGGGTTTTGGCCGGCCGAGAGTCCCGGACTACGGCGTTGACTCGCAACGACAGCCGAGCGAATGGCGCGCCGATGGCGCTCAGAGGTGATGGGCTCAGAACGGATGGTTGCGCATATACGAGGCCTTTACAGTTGCCGCATGAGTTTGGGGGGCCCACACGTCGTTGGCGTCGCTGCATCGGTACCGCGGTCGTTGCGCCGCGACGCGGAACGCAATCGCGAACGCATCCTGTGCGCGGCCAGGGAGCTGTTCGTCGAGCACGGCCTCGCCGTTGGCGTCGACGAGATCGCCCGGCGCGCCGGCGTCGGTATGGGGACGCTCTACCGCCGTTTCCCGAACAAGGACGCGCTCGTCGAGGAGACACTGGCCGCGGCGGTCGGACGCGTCCGCGAGCTCGCGGTGACCGCCCGCGAGACCGCGCCGCCTGGGCGCGCACTGCGCGAGTTCCTGATGACGTCGATCGCGGATGACGCCTGCCGCTGGGCCTTCGTCTCCCGGAGGCTGTGGACGGGCCGGACCAGCGCGCTCGTGTTCGACGACGTCGTCCCGTTGCTGGGGATGATGTTCAACGACGCGCAGGAGGCCGGGCTGATCCGCGCGGACGCGGTACTGGCCGACCTGATCGTGCTGCTGCGCGCGGTGCGGGTGGTGCTGGAGCTCACCGAGGCACCCGCCGGGCGGACCTGGCGACGATACATCGACCTGCTGCTGGACTCGCTGCGTCCCAGCGAGCACAACACCGCGCTCGACGGGCCGCCGATGACGCTGCGCGCCCTGGCCAGCACCGCGAGCGAGCCCGGCTGACGCGGCCGGCCGCCGCGGTAGGCCGTGGGGGCTCGGTGCCGGGAGGTGCCGGGAGGTGCCGGGAGGTGCGGCGGACCGCAGAGGTGGCACGATGACAGGCATGGGTCCCGATCAGGTGCCGACCGTAACGGTGGCGGACATCCCCGCCGAACCTACGCGCGACGACAAGCTGTTCCTGCTCGACGTGCGGGAGCCGGACGAGTGGGCTGCCGGCCACATCGAAGGCGCCACCCACATCCCGATGGGCGACCTCGTCAGCCGCCTCGACGAGGTCCCGCGGTCGGCCCGCATCATCGCGGTCTGCCGGTCCGGGAACCGGTCGGGGATGGTCACCGGCTACCTGACCAAGGGCGGCTGGGACGCGTACAACCTGGCCGGGGGCATGATGGCCTGGGCCGCCGGTGGCCGCCCGATGACCGCCGACAGCGCGGGCGCCCCGTTCATCCTCTGACCCCCGCGGCCGTGCCAACCGGCCCGCATCCTACTTCAGCAGGCGGGACAGGCGGCGGTCAGCGAGTATCCGGCCCCCGGTCTGGCAGGTAGGGCAGTACTGCAGGCTGCGGTCCGCGAACGAGACCTGGCGGACGGTGTCGCCGCAGCGCGGGCAGGCCTCGCCGGTCCGCGCGTGCACGGCCAGGTTGGCCTTCTTCTCCGCCTTCAGGTCGGCGGCGCCCAGCCCGCCGGCCGCCTCGACGGCCGATCGCAGCGTCCCCACCAGGGCGTCGTGCAGGGCGGCGACCTGATCGCCCGACAGGGCGCTGGATGGGGCGAACGGGGACAGCCGGGCCGCCCACAGCACCTCGTCCGAGTAGGCGTTGCCCACTCCGGCGAGGACCGACTGGTCGGTCAGCACGCCCTTGATCTGGCTGCGCCCGGCGGTGGAGAGCAGCGCGGCCAGCGCCTCGACGGTGAACGCGGGGTCCAGCGGGTCGATGCCGAGCCGGGCCACACCAGGCACCTCGGCCGGGTCGCGGACCAGGTAGACGGCGAGGCGCTTCTGCGTACCGGCCTCGGTGAGGTCGAAGCCGGACCCGTCGTCGAACACCAGCCGCCAGGCGAGCCCGCCGCGCCCGCCGCGGCCAGGCGTCGTCGGCTGGCGGTCCTTCCAGCGCAGCCAGCCGGCCCTGGACAGGTGCGCGATGAGGTCGAGCCGCTCGCCGCCGGCACCGGCGAAGATGAGATCGAGGAACTTGCCGTGCCTGGTCGCGTCGACCAGGGCCGCGCCGACCAGGTCGACCGGGCTCGGGGAGACGGTGCGCAGCGCGTTGATCGCGACAGGCTCGGCCCTCGTGACGACCTTGCCGACCGCGCGGTCGCGCAGGACGCTGGCGAGCGCCTCCATCTCGGGCAGCTCCGGCATGCCCTCAGTGTTGCCGGTCCGGGACGCCGTGGCCATCCCCGACCGGGGAAGCCGGCATGTCATCGTGGATCCATGACAAATGGCGGCACCGTCGACGGGCCGTGGATCAGCTGCCCCTGGTGTACCGGCACGGTGCCGCTCACACATTTCGCCGAGTCCGACGAGGAGCCGGGTGCGCAGGAGGCGGTCTGCGATGCCTGCGGGCGCCGGGTCTCGTTCCTGCCGCCCGTGCCGCCCGACGAACCGGGCGACGCGGCGTCGTCGGCCGCGGCCTGACGATCGGGATCGCGGGCCGTGCCCGTCGGCACCGGTGGTCCGATGGCCGACAGAGGGGACGAGCAACCCGTATGCAGAGCCAGTGTGTGGGATACATGTCGGTATGCGGTGAAAGGAGCGGTCCAGGCGGGCCGCGAGCGGGCAGCGCGGCGCCCCGGTGTTGGGGGAGACTGCGGCTTGGCGGGCTTCGGGCCGTCGCTGGCGGTCATGCGAGGAACTCGGCGCCACGGCAGCCGCCAGGGCCGGGACAGCTTGACGGTGGCACCGGTCAGTGGGGCCGCGGCGAGCAGCGGGTCCTGACACGACGATGGTGGACGAGTGGCCGGGGCATCGGACGGGGGAGCAGGGGGCGCGGGTGACGGAGGACGTGGCGGGCGCGGAGCGGCGCCCGGCCTCCGGGCTGTCGGGTGACCCGCTCGCGGCGCATGACCCGCGCCGGGTCGGGCCTTACCCGTTGCTGAGCCGGCTGGGCACCGGGGGCATGGGCACGGTCTACCTGGGCCGGGGCGAGCGCGGCCGGCTGGTGGCCGTGAAGATCATCCGTCCGGACCTGGCCGCGGACGAGGAGTTCCGCCGCCGGTTCCGCCAGGAGGTGGCCGCCGCCCGCCGGGTGGCGCCGTTCTGCACGGCCGAGGTGCTCGATGCCGACCCGGATGCGCCGGCGCCCTACCTGGTGACCGAGTTCATCGACGGCCTGCGCCTCGACCAGGCGATCGCCAGGGGCGGTCCGCTCACGCCGTCGACCCTCACCGGGCTCGCGGTCGGCGTGGCGACCGCGCTGACGGCGATCCATCGCGCCGGGCTGGTGCATCGCGACCTCAAGCCGAGCAATGTGCTGCTGTCGCTGTCCGGGCCGCGGGTGATCGATTTCGGGATCGCCCAGGCGGTGGCCCACGGCTCGACGGCCAAGCCCACGTCGTGGGGGTTCGGCTCGGCCGGCTGGATGGCGCCCGAGCAGATCAACGGCCAGCCGATCGGCCCGGCGGCGGACATCTTCACCTGGGGCATCCTGATGGCCTACGCCGGGACCGGGCAGCACCCGTTCGGCGAGGGCAAGGACATCGACCTGGCCTACCGGACCGTTTCCGCCGCACCGGACCTGACCGGCCTGGCTCCGCCGATGCGGGACCTGATCGAGGCCGCGCTGGCCAAGGATCCCGCGGCCCGCCCGACGGCGCGCGACCTGCTGCTGGCTCTGATCGAGCGCGGTCCCAGCGGTGGGCCGGTCGTGCCGCCGGGTGAGGAGCTGCTCGGGCTCGCCGCTGACCGGGCCGAGGTGATGGCGAGCCCCGCCGTGGTCGCGTTGACCGGCCCGGATCCGTCCGGCGCGCTGCCGCGGACGCGGGTCGCTCCACCCGGCTACGGCGACGCGACGGAGCAGGTCGAGGGCGCGGCGCGGTTCGGTGGCCCCGGCCATGACCCGCGGCAGGCGCCGGGGCACTATGACCAGCGGCCCGGCGGCATCGTGGCGCCGCGGCGGCCGTCCTCCCCTGCGGCCGGCGGGCGCCGGGGCGCCGCCGGCTACCAGGGCCCCGCTCGGCCCGGGATGCCGGTCCGCGCCAGTGGCCGCCGGCGCGGCGGCAGCAGGCTCGGGCTCTGGCTGACGGTCGCGCTGGTCATCCTGGGCGCGCTGGCGATCACCCTGATCGCGCTCAATCCGGGCGACTCGTCCGAGCCGGGCAGCGCTCTCCCGCCGTCGAGGACGCCGACACCGACGGCGACCGGGCCGAACAGCCACGTCTACACCGACGGCTCGCTCCAGTTCCAGGTCCAGAGTCTGCGCTGCGGCGTCCAGAAGATCGGCATCATCCCGCGCAAGCCGGACGGCCAGTACTGCCTCGTCAAGATCAACGTTCGGAACATCGGGAACTCGTCGCGCACGCTGGTCGCCAACCAGCAGTTCATGTACGACCAGGACGGTGGCCGCCACCAGGCCTACTCGTCCTTCGAGTCCCGGCTCTACTACCCGTTCGACTCGTTGTGGAACAAGATCGAGCCGGACGCCCAGGTGAGTGGAACGCTGATCTTCGACATCCCGGTCGACACCGCCCCGACCCGCCTGGAGCTGCACGACGGCCTGCTCGGCCAGGGGGCCCAGATCCCGATCGAGCGTTGACGCCGGCCCGCCCGCCGTGACGACGACCGCCCTGGCGCCGTCTGTTGGCCAGGGCGGAAACCCGGTCGTTACGCTCGGGACGTGTCAGCTCGGGTGAGTTCTGCTCCGCTTGTCGTCGGCTTTGACCTGGATCTCACGCTGCTGGATGCGCGGCGGGGCATCGTCGCGATCTACGCGGAGATCGCGGCCCGTACCGGCGTCCCGATCGACGGCGAGCTGGCCGCGAGCCGGCTGGGCCCGCCGCTGGAGCACGAGCTCGCGAACTGGTTCCCGGCCGACGAGGTCGCCGCCGCCGCCACGCTCTACCGCGAGCTGTACGTCGACCACGCCGTGCCGGTGTCGGAGGCGATGCCAGGGGCGGCACGCGCCGTCGAGGCGGTCCGGCGGGAAGGCGGCCGGGTGGTCGTGGTGACGGCCAAGGCCGAATGGCTCGCACGCGCCAGCCTGGCGGCGATCGGCATCGAGCCGGACGTCATCGTCGGCTGGCTCTGGGCCGCGGCGAAGGGGGACGCGATCCGCGAGCACGGCGTGCACATCTACGTAGGTGACCACGAGGGCGACGTGATCGGCGCGCGGGCCGGCGGGGCGCTGTCCGTCGGGCTGACCACCGGGTCCCACGACGCGGGGGCGCTGTCGGCCGCCGGCGCGGACGTCGTGCTGGGCGGGCTCGAGGAGTTCCCCGACTGGCTCGCCGACGCGGTTCTCGACGAGCGGCTGGCGGCGCTGAGTGCCCGGCTGACGGACCTGGGCTCGGTGTTGGTGGCCTTCTCCGGCGGGGCCGACTCGGCCTTCCTGCTCGCCTGGGCGGTCCGGACGCTCGGGCCCGGCGCGGTCACCGCCGCGACCGCCGTCTCCCCATCCCTGCCGGCCGCCGAGCTCGAGGCCGCCCGCGCGTTCGCCGCGGCGCTCGGGGTGCGGCACCTGCTGCCCAGCACCGCTGAGCAGTCCCGGCCCGGCTACATCGCCAACGGCGCGGATCGCTGCTATTTCTGCAAGGCCGAGCTGACCGAGACGCTCGGCCCGCTGGCAGCTGAGCTGGGCCTGGCCCACGTCGTCACCGGGACGAACGCTGACGACGCCGTCGCCGGGTTCCGCCCTGGTATCCGGGCCGCGGCCGAGCGGGGGGCCGCCACCCCGCTTCTCGATGCCGGGCTGACCAAACGGCAGGTCCGGGCCGCCTCCCGCCGGCTTGGCCTGGTCACGGCTGACAAGCCGGCCGCGGCCTGCCTCGCCAGCCGGATCGCCTACGGGATCGAGGTGACGCCCAGCCGGCTCGCCCGGGTCGAGCGTGCCGAGCAGGCACTGCGGCTGGCCCTGGCCGACGCCGAGCTTCCCTGCCGTGACCTGCGGGTGCGTGACCTGGGTGACCGGGCCTCGATCGAGGTGGACGCCGAGCTGGTGCCGACGCTCGCCGCGCGGCCCGACCTGACCGCGGTGGTCACCGGGTTCGGCGTCGTCGAGGTGGATCCGCGCGGATTCCGGTCGGGGTCCATGAACGAGCTGCTCTGAGCCCTGGCCTGCGTGAACGGCGGGCCGCGGCGCGCGCCGCTCCGGCCCGGGGTGTGTCGTCCGCCTGCGGCGGCGGAAATCTCGCGCCTGTCGGGCGCCGGCCGGATAGCCTGAGCACCGTCGTTTGCCGGTCTCTCGGCCCGCTCACCGCGGGCCGGCGCGACCGGCGTGAGGGCGCGGCCAGGCAGGCATGGTCGCGCCTTCTTTGCCGCCAGGGATCCCACCGGTTGGCGGCCGAGCGAACGACGGGGAGCCGGACCGACGGCCGCCCGACGGTGGGGAGAAAGCGTTGTAGCTCCCGTCGCGCGAAGAACGAGGTCGCCCGTGCCCACCGGCAAGGTCAAGTGGTATGACGTGGACAGGGGTTTCGGCTTCCTCTCCCGCGACGACGGTGGGGATGTCTTCGTCCGCAAGGCCGCGCTGCCGGCCGGTGTCGAGAAGCTGCGCGCGGGCGACAAGGTCGAGTTCGGCATCGCCGCGGGTCGCAAGGGCGACCAGGCGCTCTCCGTCCGGCTCCTCGCCGCGCCGCCCTCCATGGCGAAGGCAGCCAAGGAGGCCGCGCGGCGCAGCCCCGACGAGTTGCACGCCATGGTCGAGGACATGATCAAGGTGTTGGACGACGTCCAGCGTGAGCTCCGGCGCGGCCGCTACCCGGACCGCCGCATCGCCCAGCGCGTGGCGAAGGTCGTCCACGCCGTCGCCAGCGAGCTTGAGGCATAGGGCGGATCGTCCCGAACGGGCGCTGAGCGCCCGCGGGACGCTCCGCCTGTCGGGCGCTGTGCGCCCTCCCAGCGTTTGCTGTGTGGTGGCGTGGAGATCTGGGGTTGAGCGGGGCTGTGGGCTGGGTTCCTGGTTGCGTTGTGCGGGTCTGGTCGCGTGTGCTTGTCTGGGCGCTGAGCGCCCGCGGGACGCTCCGCCTGTCGGGCGCTGTGCGCCCTCCCAGCGTTTGCTGTGTGGTGGCGTGGAGATCTGGGGTTGAGCGGGGCTGTGGGCTGGGTTCCTGGTTGCGTTGTGCGGTCCGGTCGCGTGCGCTGGTTGCCTTGGGGTGGCTAGGGCTCGCGGAGGGGGGCGGGGAGCGCGGGGACCAGGTTCTCGGCGGCCGCCCGGCCGAGGAGCTCCTCGGCGGCGGCATAGCCCTCGTCACCGAGGTCGAGGCTGAAGTCGTTGACGTACAGGTTGATGTGCGCCTGGACGACCTCGGGCGCCAGCTCCTGGGAGTGTGCGAGCACCCAGCTCGCGGAGGCCGCCGGGTCGGCGAACGCGACCGCGACGCTGGCCCGCACGGCCGCGGCCAGGTCGCCCGTCTCCTCGGGCAGGTCCCGGCGGGCCAGGATCGCCCCGAGCGGGATCGGCAGGCCGGTAGCGCCCTCCCACCAGTCACCCAGGTCCGCGACCGCCACCAGCCCGTAGGACGGGTAGGTGAACCGGGACTCGTGGATCACGAGCCCGGCGTCGTAACGGCCGGCCTGGACCGCCGGCATGATCTTCTCGAACGGCAGCACGTCGATCGTCGCCACGTCGATGCCCGCCGCCCACAGGCGGAACAGCAGGTAGGCCGTGGTCCGGGTGCCCGGGATCGCCACCCGCGCCCCGCGCAGCACCGCCGCGTCCCCTGAAGCGCCCGTGGTGGCCGGATTTCCGGCGGACATCAGCACCAGGGGACCGCAGCCACGTCCCAGTGCCCCGCCGGCCGGCAGCAGCCGGTACCTGTCGAGCAGCCACGGCAGCGCGGCGTACGAGACCTTCACCAGGTCGTCCAGGCCGTCGGCCGCGCGGGCGTTCAGCACGTCGATGTCGGCGAAGGTGACCGACACCGGCGGCGCCCCGGGCACCAGGCCGTGCGCGAGCGCGTGGAAGGCGAACGTGTCGTTCGGGCAGGGCGAGATCGCCAGCGTCAGGCCCGCCCGCTCCGCGTGCTCCGCCTGGCCCAGCGCAGTCACCTGAGACGTCGTCACGCCCTCATTGTCCGTCGCCCTCGCATCGGGCGGGCGACTGGAGGGCTCTCAGCGCCCGATCGGTGGGCGTGCTGCGTCCGCCACCGCCAGCAGCCCGTCCGGATGGGCTACCAGTGCTCCGGCGGCCGTGCGCAGGCTCGCCAGCGCCGCCGGCAGGTTCCAGCTGCCGCGGTCCCGCCGGCCAACCTGGTTGCTGATCGCGCGGATCTCACCGGCCGGGACGCCGAAGGCCGCGGCCGCGGTGCCGACCGCGTAGCCCTCCATGCCCTCGGCGACCGGGTCGAGCCGGGCGGTCAGCGTCGCCGCGCGCAGCTCGGTACCGGTGCCGGTGGCGACGGAGAGCACCGGGCCGGTGACGATCCGGCGACCGGTGATGCAGACGACGGTCGCCAGCCGGTCGACCAGGCCGGGCTCGGGCACGATCGTCGACGAACCGAGGTCCAGGTCGTCGAGGGTGAGGAACTTCCCGTCCGCGGACGAGCTCGTCGCGCGCGGCAGCGGTGGCGCTCCGGTGCTGTGGAAGCCGAGGCTGCGATCCATCTCGTGCACCTTGCCGGCCGGCTCGCGCAGGTCCTCCAGGCCGGACTCGGCGCCCAGGTCGGCGGCCACCAGCTGGGTCGCGACGGCCAGGTCGCCGATCTCGGCCCAGCCACGGAACCCGCCGGCGACGCCCATCGACAGCACCAGGGTGAACGGGTCGCCGGCCGCCGCGGCGACCGCGAGCGCCACGGCGGCGCCGGCCGCGGCCGCGGGGCCGCCGGTGCCGGCCGCCAGCACCGTCACCGGGCCGCGGCGACGGCCGACGTACGGGCCGAGCGTCGAGGTGGTCAGCAGCTGGCGGTCCCAGTCGGGGGAGACAGGTGCGCTCGGCACCTCGGTGGAAGGTCCGCGGGAGCGAGACCAGCTACCCATCAGGCCCGCGCACACCGCGTCCGCCTCCGCCTGGACGGCAGTGACGATCAGGGTGCGGCTCATCGGCGTGTCTGAGGCATGGTCGGTGTGGATCTCCGTGCGCCATCGTCGGGGAACAGAAGACCCTCCGGGAAGGACCACCGTGTCGGACGGCGCGGTGACAGCACGAGGTTCCCGGGGAGGGCAAACCGGACTTTGTTGACGGACCTTAGCATCGGCGTCGACCGAGCGTGGTGCCCCCGGCGGGCGGTGACGATTGACGGCTGGTCCGGTCACCCTGCGGTCTAGGCGTGGCCGTACGGCTCCGGGCGGCCCACGGATGGGTGACCGGCGTGTGCGGGCTCCGGCGAGCCGGGGCTCGCCGCCGCGCCGACCAGCTCGACGTCGGTCGGCACGAGATCCGACGGATCCTCGTCGAACGGGACCGACTCCGGGTGCGCCGACGGCGCCACCAGGGCCTCCGAGTGGGCGCCGCAGCCGTGGTCGATCGAGGTCACCCGCGCGTCGTCAGGCGCCAGCTCGTTGGCACACACCCCGAACAGCCGGCCGAGCGTGCCGGCCAGCCGGACATGGAACCCGCAGGTCAGGCAGCTCGCCGGAGCGACCTTCGCCACGTGCGCGTCGGGGCCGGGCTCGCCGGCGTACCAGCGAGTGGAGGCCTCCTCCCGGCCCAGGGCGGACAGCACCCGTGGCCGGCCCAGCCCCAGCTCCAGGAACGCGTCGGTGTCGACGAACTCCTCCACGTCGGCCTGGCGCAGTGCCAGCCGCGGGTCGTCGACGGCGGTCGGCAGCAGGTCGCCGACGCCGACGTCCCCCGGGCGCAGCCGCTGCGACCACGGCACCCACACTGGCGCGAGCAGCGCGTCGTCGCCGGGCGTCAGCACGACGTCGTCGACGGTGACCCTGCGCACTCGAGGGGCACGGGTGGTGACGACCGTCCACACCCAGCCGCGGTACGCCAGGTCCAGTGAGGCGAACCGGTGCAGCACCAGCCGCTCGCCCTCGGCCTCGACGCCCAGGTGCTCGCCGACGGCCTCCTGAGACCCGGCCTCCTCGACAGCGGCCGCGCGGGCCAGGCCGACGGCGGCGGCACAGACCGGGTCCGGCTCGTTGGCCCGCGCCCGCGTCCCGCGCGCGGCGGCCGGGTCGTCGTCGTCCTCGTCGTCGTCGTCGGCCTCGGCGACCCCAAGCTCTGGACGGTCTGCCGCCTCGTCCCCGTCGGGCGCTTCGCCCTCGGCAATGGCGGGCGTCTCGGGCTCGCGTGCCGGCTCCGGCTCGCCTGCCGTGTCAGGCTCGACCACGGCCTGCGGCTCGACGGGCGGACCGAGTTCGGCCGTCGTGGCGGACGCGGCGCCGCCCTCGGCGAGGGTGGGCGTCTCGGGGCCGGCCGCCGCGTCTGGTTCGGCCGCCGCCTCTGGTTCGGCCATGGCGGCCGGTTCGGCCATGGCGGCCGGTTCGGCCATGGCGGCCGGTTCGGCCACAGTGTCAGGCTCGGCCACAGTGTCAGGCGCGGCCACGGCGGCCGGCTCGGCCGTGGCCTGCGGCTCGGCGGGGGGCTCGACGCCGGCCGCCACGTCGAGAGATGGTTCAGATGCGGACGCTTCGGGCGCCGTCGGGGCAGCTGGCGTCACGTCGGCGGCTGCTGGCTCGTCGTCGGCGGCCGGGGGCACCTCGTCGGCTGGTGGCTCGACGATGGCGGCCGGAATCGCCGGCTCCGGCGGTTCACCTGGAGTCGGGGCGGCTGCTGTCAGGTCGGCAGGCGGCTCCGCCGGTGCCTTGATGGGCGGGGCGGGCTCGGTGGCCGCCGCCACGTCCTGGGTCTCGGCCGGCTCGGCCGGAGTAGCGCTCACTGCGTCGTCAGCGCCCGTTGCATCGTCCACGGCACCATTCTCGCCCAGGCTCGACAGGTACGCCCGGCGTGGTCGTGGCCGCGGGGCTGTTGGGCGGGCACACTCGGCAGGGTGGGTACTCGCGGGTTCGGTCGGTCGATGCGCCGCGCCGCGGCCGTGACGGAGCCTGGCGCGGCTACGGACCGTCCAACCGGGGTCGTGGGCAAGGCCCGGGCCAGCCTGGGAACGGGAGTAGGTCGAATCCGAGCGACTACGCGGCGTGATGGCGCCGACCGTTCGGGGCTCGCCGCGCTGCTCGACCTGTCGGTGATCAACGCCGCCGGCGACGCGCTGGTGACCGTCGCCCTGGCCGGCTCGTTGTTCTTCTCCGTGCCGACTGGCCAGGCCCGGTCCAAGGTCGCGCTCTACCTGCTCATCACGATGGTCCCGTTCGTGCTGCTCGCCCCCGTGATCGGGCCGCTGCTCGACCGGCTGTCCTACGGCCGCCGCACGGCGTTGGCGGCACTGTGCCTGGGGCGCTGCCTGCTGGCCTGGCAGCTCGCGGCCCAGCTCTCCGGCCTGCAGGTCTACCCGCTGGCGCTGGGTCTGCTCATGCTGTCCCGGGCGTTCGGAATCGCGCGCAGCGCCGTGATCCCGCGGGTGGCGCCGCCCGAGCTGACGCTGGTCAAGGTCAACTCGCGGATGTCGATGGTCAACATCGTCGCCAGTTCCGCCGCGGCGCCCATCGGTCTGGGGATCGCACACATTCCCTACGTCGGTTACCCGTGGGTGCTGCGGCTGTGCGCGCTGCTCTATCTGGCCGGCGTGCTGTCCGCGATCAACCTGCCGAAGCGGGTCGACTCGAACGAAGGTGAGCTCGGGCTGCGCGACATTGTGGCCGGCGCGACCGGGCCGCGCGCCGCGTTCGTCCACCCTGGCGCCGTGGGGCCATCGGCCCAGCCGGTCCAGGGCACGGTCGTGCAGGGCGCCGTCGAGCCGGGGCGCCGGGGCGGGCGGCTCGCGGGTAAGCACGCCCGCTGGCACGCGCTGGTCCGGGCGGTGCTCGGCGCGTCACCGGTGGCCCTGCGCTCGACTCTGGTGCTGCGGGCCATCGTGGGGTTTCTCACGTTCTTCCTGGCCTTCCTGCTGCGTACCGAGGGCGGGACGAACCTGTGGCTGGGCGCGCTGGCCGCCTCGGCGGCGGTCGGCAGCGGCCTGGGCGTGGTGATCGGCGGGCGGCTCGGCCGGCGCCGACCGGAGCGCATCCTGACGCTCGCGCTACTCCTCACGACCGTCGGCTGCCTGCTGGCCGCCGTCGACTACGCGAAGTTCCCGGCGCTGTTCGCGGCCCTGCTGGCGATGCTGGCGGCGTCGATGGCCAAGCTCGCGCTCGACGCGATCATCCAGCGCGACACGGCCGACGACGTGCGTAACTCGGCGTTCGCCCGCTCGGAGACCGCGTTGCAGCTGGGCTGGGTGGCTGGGGGAGCGCTCGGGCTGATCGAGATGCCCGGTCAGCTCGGTTTCCTGATCGCCGGGCTGGTCCCCGCGGCGGCGCTGTTCCCCCAGGCCCGCGAGATCCGCCGCTCCCGCGGTGCCGCGGACCGCGCCGAGCGGCTGCGCCGGTCGGGCAGCGACCCGACTGGATGGCCCGCACGTCTGACCGCTACCTGGGCGCAACCGGACGGCACGACGGTCCTTCCGGCGATGATGCCGGCACCGGATGGCTCGTTCCCACCCGGCGCCGGTCAGTTCCCGGACGACACGACGCGCCCTTGGTGGGCCGTCACGGAGCCGCCAGCTGGTCCCGCGGTGCCCGGCTACCCGAGCGTCAGCCCACCTGGGGCCCCGCCGCCGACCCTGCGGTACCCGGGCACCGGCGAGTACCCGGATTTCGGCGGGTACCCCGGAACAGGCGCGTATGCGGGGACCAGCGGTTACCCGGCTGCCGGCGAACCGGCCCCCGGCCAGCCGGTGAGCCCGTGGGCGCAGCCATCCGGGCAGGCCGACGAGGCGACCACGCGACCCGCCCGCAGGCGCCCGTGGGGACGCGCCCGCCGGGCCGCCCAGGCCGAGGACCCGGACACGACGCTCCCGCTCGGCTCCGAGCGACGGTTCCCCGAGGTGCCCCCGCCCCGGAACACCCCGAGCCGCCCGGGCGACTAGTCAGGCGAGACCCACGCTGGCCAGCCACTGCTTGGCGACCGAGTCCGGGTCACCGGTCCCGACCTTCGCGTCGAGATCGGCGAGGATCGCCGTGGTCAGCTTCGCGGACACGGCGTTGACGGTGTCCTTGATGGTCGGACGGATCACCACGCCATCCCATATGTCTGATGGCCACGACACTCGCCGCGCGCCTGACGAGGATGTTGCAGTGAAAGCCCGTAGCCAAAATGGGCTTTTCGTTGTTTCCCGGCAGTGCCATCCCTCCGTCGGCCGGCTCGCCGGCCCGGGTGCGGCGCGCCGACACCGGCGGGCTGACGCCGCCCGCCGCGAACTGCCCGGTCACGGGCGTCGCCGGGGGACGCGCGGACCGGTGCGAAACGGTGGGCGCCGTGTCGCGTCCTGGGGGCGGTCGTGCCCTAGCCTTACCGGATGACGTCCGCACCGGACGGCGGCCGGACCGGCTGTCGCCCTTGACCTCGGGAGCCCGCCATCGCTCGCCGAACCACCACAGCGCGTCCTCGACCCGCCGCCACCGGGGCTCCGGCCGCCGGCGCCCACCTGGCCGACGTGCCCCAGGTGGGACCCCGGGAGCAGTGCCCGTGTGGCTCGGGCCGCCGGTACAAGGCCTGCCACGGCGCCAAGACGCGCCCGGCTCCGGTGCTGCGGCCGTTCGCGGGCCGGGTGGACGAGGCCGACCTGGTCGCGCTGCGCGAGCTGATCCCCAGCGCCACGGCGCCGCTGACCCTGCACCCCGACCACCTGGCCAAGAACCCGGAGCACGCCGACCGGAAGATCACGCTCGGCACCATGCTGCCGCAGGCGGCGCCGGCCCTGGTCCGGGACACCGGCGAGATCCTCGTCGCCACCCAGACCCTCGTGCCCGGCCTCGACCCGTCCGCGGACATCGCCGGCGCGCTGCTGGCCGCGCTCGCCGCCGAGCCTGGCACGGTCGTCGCCACCGGGCCGGTCTCCGCGCTGACCGCCGTGGAGCGCCTGCCCGAGGGGCTCACCGGCCTGCCCAGGCTGGTCGACGTGCTCGACCCGGCGCCGCTGACGATCACCGTGCACGCCGGGTTCGACTGGTGGCTGCCGCCGTCCGAGGACGGGGCCGCCCTGTCCGGTGAGGTGGCGTCGAGCCTGGAGCGGGCGAACGCGACCGTCGTGCCGACCGCGCGGCTGAGCTCCGTCGAGGCCGCCTACTGGACCCAGCCGGGCGACAAGCGCCATCTGCGCTGGGTGCTGCCGTTCCTGGAGGTCGCGGGGGTCAGCGACCCGGACGTCGCCCGCTCCCGTTCCGAGGAGCAGCTGCTCGACGCGCTCGCCCGTCTTGCCGCCGCCGACGCGCTCAGCGCCGGCGAGGGGTCGCGGTTCGTCGGCTCCTTCCGGGCCGACGGGCTGGTCGTCCCGGTCTGGGACCTGGCGCCCGACGCGGACGCCGACAGCTGTGAGGCGCCGGCCGCGGCGCTGCGCAAGGCGATGGACGAGGTGCTCGCCGAGCGCCGCCCGCTCACCAGCGAGGAGCGCCGCATCCGCGCCGGCGTCGTCGGCCGCACCCTGACGCTGCGCTGACGGACGGGCCGTGACCGACACCTCCGCGCGGGACTTCGACGTCGTCGTGATCGGGGCGGGGCCGGCCGGCGGGGCGGCGGCCCGGGCCGCCGCCGCGGCCGGCGCTCGGGTCTGCCTGCTGGAGCGGGCGGAGCTGCCGCGTTACAAGACCTGCGGCGGTGGGCTGGTCGGGATCTCACGCGACCACATCAGCGCGGCCGGGCTGGACCTGGCCCAGCTGGCCCGGGTCGAGGTCGACGCCCTGACCATCACGCTCGACGGCCGCTACCGGGTGACCCGGCGGCGCCGGGACGGTTCGCCGATCCTCGCGATGGTCATGCGCCCCGAGCTTGACGCGGCCCTGGTCGACGCGGCCAGGGCCGCCGGTGCCGAGGTCCGCACGTCGACGGTCGTCACCGCCGTCCGCGACGACGGCCCGGACGGCGCGGTCGTGGAGATCCGCGGTGGGCCGGACCTGCGCGCGTCGGCAGTGGTGGGCGCGGACGGGACGTCGTCGCGGGCCGCCAGCTACGTGGGAGTGCGCTGCGACCAGGTCGACGTCGGCCTGGAGGCGGAGCTCAAGGCGCCCGCCGAGATCGCGGCCCGCTGGGAACGCCGGATGCTGCTGGACTGGGGCCCGGTGCCCGGCTCGTACGGCTGGATCTTCCCCAAGGGCGACGTGCTGACGGTCGGGGTGATCGGAGCCCGCGACGACGGGCCGGCGATGCGCGCGTACTACGAGCGGTTCGTCACCCAGCTTGGCCTGGCCGGCCTGCCGCGGCTGCACGACTCGGGGCATCTGACCCGAGTGCGGGCCGACGGCTCGCCGGTCCGCCGCGGCCGGGTGCTGGTCGCCGGCGACGCCGCCGGCCTGCTCGACCCGTGGACCCGAGAGGGCATCTCGTTCGCGCTGCGCTCCGGGCGGCTGGCGGGTGCGGCCGCCGCGGCCGCGGCCGGCGGTGACCTGGGCGCGCTCGACGCCTACCCGGCGCGAGTCGAGGCGGTCTTCGGCACCGAGATGACAGCCGGGCGGACCCTGCTCAAGCTCTACGGCCGCCGGCCCGAGGTGATGCACGGGCTCATGTCCGCCCTCCCCGGTGGATTCAGCCTGTTCACCCGGATCATCGACGGCCGCTCGACGGTCGCCCGTCAGCTCGGCCGCCCCGGCGTCACCAGAATCGTCGCGGCCCTCTCCCGCTAGACCGGACGGCCGCGAAGCGCCGTCTCGCTCCGTTGCTTTGAGGGGACGTAGCGCAGTTCCCGGCCCTGGAGATGCGTTTGCCTCGTAGTTCCGCGCCGTGTCTGGTCCAGGTTGGGGGAGGGCGCTCAGCGCCCGAACCAGGCGGAGCGGGCAGAGGCGCGAAGCGCCGTCTCTGCCCGATCGCCTCAGGAGAAGAGGCGGTCGTCCCGGTAGGGGTTGACGCCGGGGTAGGACAGGTCGTCGAACTCGGGCGGGGCGAACCGTTCGGCGACCGCGGCGGCCAGCTCCTGGTAGGCGCGGCGGGTCTCGCGCTTCAACGCGTCCAGGCTGATCCGGCCGCCCGTCGCCAGGTGCGGGTCCCACGGAACCCGCACGACCCGCCGGGTACGGGCCGCGAAGTGCGCCTCCAGAGCGTCGACGTCGACGCCGTCCCCGTTCTGCGGGAACATCGAGATCACCGCGACCGCGTCGCGGACCTGGGCGGCGTACCCGTGCGCGTCCAGCCAGTCGAGCGTGGCGCTGGCGCTGGTGCCGCCGTCCGCGCTGGAGCTCGTCACGATCACGAGCGTGTCCGCCAGCGCCAGGACGCCACCCATCGCGCTGTGCAGCATGCCGGTGCCGCAGTCGGTCAGCAGGATCGAGTAGTACCGCTGCAGCAGGTCGTCGACGGCGTGGTAGTCGGAGTCGGCGAACGCCTCGGAGATCTCCGGGTCGTCCGCGGAGGCGAGCACATCGAGCCGTGAATCCGACCGGGCCATGTAGTTGCGGACGTCGACGTAGCGGCTCAGCCGGTGCGAGTCCTCCAGCAGGTCCCGGACGGTGAACGGCGACGGCTGCTGGGCCTTGGTGCCCAGGGTGCCGCGGTCCGGGTTGGCGTCGATCGCGACCACCCGGTCGTCACGAAGGTCCGCGAGGGTGGAGCCGAGGCCGATCGTGGTCGTGGTCTTGCCGACGCCGCCCTTGAGTGACATCACCGCGATCCGGTGGCAGTCGGTCAGCGGTGTCCGGATGTGCCCGAGCAGCCGATTGTGCCGGGCCTCGTCGGGAGACGGGCCGGGATTCACCGCTCCGCCCGACACCTGATAGACGACCTTGCGCCAGCCTCGGGCGGCGGTCTCCTGGGCCGGGCCCAGCAGGGCGTCGCTGTAGAGGGCCGCGTTCGGGTGGCCGGTCGCGTGCCGACCATTCGAGCGGCCGGCGGCCAGCCCCGGCCCGCTGATGTCGAGACCGGTGCGGCCAGGGTCGGACGACGTGTTGCGCCGCCGGGGTGGGGGCGGCGGGCCCGACGGGATCGCGGACGGCGCCGAGGACACGTCGAACGGGTCGAAGTCGGCGCTCGCCGGCCGTGGCCGGGTCGCCGGTGCCTGGCCGCGCGCGGCCTCGGAGCGGCCGCCCGGATCCGGGCTGGTCGGGAGGTAGGCGTGCGCCGCGCGGCGCGGGTCGGCGAAACCCGGTGGCGTGGCCGGCGGCCGCGGTGGCATCGGCGCCCGGCCGTCGCCCGGCGCCATCGGCCGCTGGGCCGTCGCGCTCGGCGGAACCGGCAATGGGTCTGGCGCGGGCGCGGGGAACTGGGTCGACGGCTGGAAGCCGGGCGCGCGGTCGTGCAGCGGCGCGAACGGGGTGGGCGCGTCGGAGAGCACTGGGGCGCCCGGCGGTGGCATCGGCGGGCGCGCCGGATAGCCCGCGCCCGCGCTACCCGGAGCGGCGGGCCATGGGCCGTTGGGCCCCGCGGCCGGGCCGCCGGGACCGCCGCGGAAGCCTCCGGACGGGCCAGCGGGCGCGGCGGGCGGACGCTGACCGGTGAACACGCCGTTCGGCGCGGCGGGCGAGCCGACCGGGAGATCGCCGAACAGGGGGTCAAACGCCTGGGTGGGAGGACCAGGCTGTGCCGGTGGCTGGGCGCCAGCCGGATGGCTCCCACCGCGTGGGTCCATGCCCGGGTGTGGCTGCCCGGCCTGCTGCTGGCCCGCAGGAAGGTGCTGGCCGGACGGCCCCGCCTGGCCGCTCGGGGAGCGCTGCTCGGTTGAGCCCTCGACGATCCACGCCCCGCCCGGCCGGGCGGGGCCGCCACCGACCGCGATGCCAGCCCCGAGTGAGGAGCCGTTGACCGGTGCGCCGCCTGGACCGGCGCGCTGCGGGAACGAGGGCCCGTTGCGCGACGGGTTGCCGTTTCCTTGGCCGGCAGCGCCCGGGACGTGGCCGATGCCGGGAGCGCGGCCGTTGACCAGGTAGCCGTTGGCGGCCCCGGCGGTGACGTTCGCGCCGCCGGGACCGCGGCCGGCGGCCGGACCGCCGTCGACGTTGATGCTTGCGGCGGCGTGCCTCGGCTGCGCCTGGCCGCCGAGGACGAACGGGTCGCCTGGCCGGTGGGCGCCGGCGGGCTGCCCGGCACGAGGCTCGTCCCAGCCTCGGGTCTGGGAGCCTGGAGCCACGCCGCTGTGGCCGGCTCCGCCGTTGCGGCCCGAGCCCTGGGCCGCCTGGGCGCCGGGCGGTGGGCCACTCGGTGGCAACAGCCCGGCCGCGCCGGGATATCCGCCGGTCAGGCCCGGGCCGTGGCCGGGCCCGGCGACCACCGCCGGCGGTACACCCGGCGCGCCGCGGTGCCCGGTGGCGCCGGCCGGCGGGGGCGTCGGTGCGTTCGGGTTCTCGACCGACAGGCCGCTACCCAACCAGGACGGTGGGGCCGGCGCCGGGGCTGGCGGAGTGGACCAGGTGCCGTTGGGCGTCGACCACGGGTCCGCCACCCCGTCGGCGGGGGCCGCGCCGTAGCCGGTCACGCCGAACGGGTCGTTCGGGCCGGGGGTGGCGTGCGCCAGGTCGGCGGGGCCGCTCGAGGATCGCACCCCGGGGTGATTGCCGCCGGCCGGGCCGAACGGGTCGGAACCGGCCCGGCCGTACCGCCCGAACGGGTCGGCGCCTTGGTGCCCGCCCGGCCCGGAGGGGGGCTGGCCGTTGGGAGGCGGTGGCGTCGCGGCCCGCCCCGCGAACGGGTCCATCGGGAGGCGGGCCGACGCGGGCTCGGCGGGTGGGAGCGCGCCGCCCGGTGCCAGCGGGTCCCAGCTGGCTGGGCGGGTCGGGCCGGCGGCGTGTCCGCCCGGGTAGCCGTTGTGCCGATGGTCTTGCGGCTGGCCGATGCCGAAGCCCCCCGGCGGGCCGGGTGGCGGGCCGCCGGCGCCCGGGAGCGGTGTGCTGGGAGCAGCCGGGGCTGACGTCAGCGCGGCGAGTCGGGTGGCCGGGTGCTCTGGAGCTCCGACCGACCAGCCGTTCGGCATCCCGCCAGCCGGCCGGGCCGCGGGCGAGTCGACGGAGAAGCCGGTGTCGAAGGCGTCTCGGACCGGGCCCTGCGTGCGAAAGCCGGTTGGCTCGGACGGCTGGGCCGGCCGGCCGGTCGGGGGCTGCGGCGAGGCGGGCCTAGGCATCGCCGGGCGAGGGCCGGAAACGTCGATGTCCGTGGCCGCCGGCCGCCAGCCCGGGCTGTAGGGACGGCCCAGGGGTCCGGGACCACCGCGGCCAGCGGCTCCGCGTCCCGGGCTGATGTCAGCTCCACGGCCATCAGGGCTTGGTGCGCCAGGCCGGCGGCCGGCCTCGGGGGCGCCGCCGACGCGGGGCCCTCCTGGCTGGCCCGGGGCACCACGGCCGTTCGGGCCGGCGTGACCGTTCGAGCCACCCTGGGCGTTGGCGGCGGCCCGGCCGTTCGGGCCGGCATAGCCGTTCGGGCCGCCCTGGCCGTTGGCGGCGGCATAGCCGTTCGGGCCGGCGTGGCCGAGCGGGTCGTGGCTGTTCGGACCGTCGTAGCCGTTGGGGCCGCCCTGGCCGTTTGGTCTCGCGTAGCCGTTCGGACGGGCATAGCCGTTCGGACTCGCTTGGCCGTTCGGGCTCGTGTAGCCGTTTGGGCTGGCGTAGCCGTTTGAGCTCGAGTGGCCGAGCGGATCGCGGCTGTTCGGGCTTCCGTAGCTGTCGTTCGGGCCGCCGTAGCTGTTCGAACCGCCGTTGCCGTTGGGACCGCCGTTGCCGTTGGGACCGCCGTAGCCGTTGCGTCCGGGGTGCCCGTTCGGGTTGGCGGCGCCGTTCGGGGCCTGGGCCCCGAACGGGTGAACAGGTGGGTGGCTGTCGCCGCCTGGTGCACCGAAGGCGGGTGGGGCCGCCCGCCAGTCGGTGCCGGCGGGGGCCGGGCGGCGGCCAGGGGGGCCGGCCGGCTCGGCGAGACCGGCCGGGGCCTGCCGGGGCGGCCCGCCGGGGCGCGGGTTCTCACCACCGGGCGGTGGGATCGGTGGCGGCGGGGGTGGGACCGGTGGCCGCGGTGGACCGCCGACGCCGGCCGGTCGGCTGGCGCCGGGCGGCCCGGCGTACGAGGAGCCGTAGCCAGGGCCTTCGTCAGGGCCGGTCATCGGCTCGCCAGCCGCGGCCCGGCCGAGATAGCCGTCGGCGAAGGGCAGTGCGGTCGGGCCAAGTCGGCCGGCGCCGGCCGGCGCTCTGGCGACATCGACGCGCGGCGGACTGGTGTACCGCGAGGGCGGATACCCGTTGCCAGCGTCGATGTCCGCGTCGTCCCTCATGCTTCCGTCCGGGCTGCCCGGCCGTGGGCAGAACTCTCACGATCCGGCCTACTACCCGCCTTGTCCACAGATACCCCTCCCATCGGGGGATGGACACACCGCGAACTGGTGCCCCCGGTACGACCCAGCGGGACTAGCTCATGGCACGGAAATGGCCAAAGATCACTATAAGTACCCACCCCATAGTCCCACGCCGCCGGACAGTGGGCACTCGGCGGTCGTCCTCAGGCTCACCAGGGTGACCGTGCACACCCTCCAGGGCGTCATCGCGCCAGCCATCATGATCATGATTGTCGGGTGGCGAGGCCGGGGTCCGTCCCGTGGCCGCTGACGCCGGGACCGGCGGGTTCGGTCCCGTCCCGGTCGTTCTCCGACCCGGGTGTGACGTCCGACCAGCGGCCTTCGTACGCGAGGGCGCAGGCCGCGGCGAGCACCGCCCGGGCTGGCCAGCCGAGCTTCTCCGCCGCGAGCGCGACGTCCTCCCACTCGGGCTGGGCGACGGGAACCGGACCGGGGGGGTGCTCGCCAAGGTCGCCGACCGGACCAGGGCCGGGGGAGACCTTGACCCGGACCGGGTGGCCGGCCACCTCGACGGCGCGCATCGACCGTGCCAGCGCGTGCTTGCGCACCTGGATCTCCCGCAGGCCCAGCGTCGAGGTGTGCTGGAAGATCGCGGCCCGCACCGCGGGGAGGCTCGCGGGCGCGACCAGGGCGCGCAGTGTGTGGGCCGGACGGCCCTTCTTCATCAGGATCGGGGTCAGCCAGGCGTCGGCCGCGCCGGCGGTGAGCAGCGCCGCGAGCACCGACGGCCAGACCCGCGGGTCGAGGTCGTCGACGTTCGCCTCCAGGACCAGCTCCGCGGTGACTGCGACCCCGTCGGCGAGCCCGCCTTCGCTCTGGGCGCTCGGGGCGACGCCCTCGGCGGGCGGTTCACCTGTCGGGGGGCCGCGACGGCCGGCCCGGCTGCCCGCGTCGTGCGCATGCCGGCTGTGGAGTCCCGGGTGTTCGTCGTCGGCATGGTCGTGGCCGAGGTGGTCGTGAGCCTGATGCCGGTGGGCGCCCGGCGCGGCCACGGTCGGGTCGAGGGCGTCGCCGACCACGAGGCGGACGAGGTTGGGACGGCCGGGCAGGTCCCTGGTGCCTGCGCCGCAGCCGACCGCGGTCACCCGCAGGGCCGGGAGGTCGCCGAAGTGGGTGGCCACCGTGACGACGAGGGCGGCGCCGGTCGGGGTGCACAGCTCGACCGGGACCGGGCCGCCGACGGCCGGGGCGCCCGCGGCGCGCAGCAGCTCGAGCACGGCCGGTCCGGGGATCGGCAGCACGCCGTGCGCCGTCCGGGCCCGGCCGCCGCCGAGCGCGATCGGGGTGGCGACCAGCCCGTCGAGCCCCAGCTGGGCGAACCCGGCGCTGACGCCGACGATGTCGGCGATCGCGTCGAGCGCGCCGACCTCGTGGAAGTGCACCTCGGCCGGGTCGATCCCGTGAACCAGCCCCTCCGCCGTGGCCAGCGCGGCGAACGTGGCGATCGCCAGGTCGCGGGTCGCGTCCGCCAGCGGCGCCCGGGCAAGCAGCACCCGGATATCGGCCCAGGTCCGCGTGTGGCCGGTGTCGGGAGCGACGACGTCGACCTTCGTCGCGGCGAGGCCGGACCGGTGCACCTGGCGGGCCTCGAGCCGGATCGGCAGCCCGAGCCCGTCGATCGCGGCGGCCGGCACGGCCAGCGGAACGCCCGCGTCGACGAGCGCGCCCAGCAGCATGTCGCCGCTCGCCCCGCAGGACAGGTCGAGCCAGCCGACCCGCCGGGCGGCGGGCGGTTCCGGCCCGCTCATCGGTACCCGGCCGAGCTGGCCGCCGTCGCGCGCATGCCGGCCGCCGGCGCGGCGGTTCCGATGCCCGCGGCCGTGCTGCCCTCAGGGCCGGCGCCCGCGGCGGCACGGGCCACCCGGGCCGCGAAGAGACCGGCGCCGAAACCGTTGTCGATGTTGCAGACCGCGATGCCCGGCGCGCAGGCGGTCAGCATGCCGAGCAGCGCGGCGAGCCCGCCGAACGCGGCCCCGTAGCCGACGCTGGTCGGCACGGCTACCAGTGGGACTCCGACCAGCCCGCCGATGACGCTCGGCAGCGCGCCCTCCATCCCGGCGACGACGACCAGGCAGTCGGCCGCGGCGAGCACGTCGCGCACGGCCAGCAGCCGGTGCAGCCCGGCGACGCCGACGTCGCGCAGCACCTCGACCCCCGCTCCGCTCGCGGCGACGGTCAGAGCCGCCTCGTCGGCCACGGGCGTGTCCGAGGTGCCGGCGCAGACGACGACGACCTGGCCGCGGGCGGGCGGCAGCGTACCGACGGCGACGGTCGCGAGCCGTCCGGTGTCGCCGGCTGGCCGCTGGTTTCCCCCCGGGCTGGCGGGGGACCAGCGGCCGGTGACGTGCGCGTCCGGCCAGCGGGCGATCAGCGCGTCGACCGTCTCGCGGTTCGCCCGGGTGACCAGGGTGGGTCGGCCGTCACCGGTGCTCGCGGCTCGCAGCGCGGACACGATGCCCACTGTCTCGGCCGCGGTCTTGCCGGCCCCGAAGACGACCTCCGGATCACCCGTGCGCACGCCGCGATGGGTGTCGACCCGGGCGTAGCCGAGATCGACGAAGCCAGCGCCGTCGCCGAGCGGCCCCGCGGCGAGGCGGGCCAGCGCCGTGTCCGTGTCCACCCGGCCGGCGGCGACGTCGGTCAACAGCGCGCGCAACTGGTCGGTGTCCACAGGGCAAGTCTGCCGGGCCGACGTCCGGGACGGAAAGCGTGACTGGTCCAGTGCGACCCGGAGTCGGTCCGCCAAGGCCGCGGCGGCGCAGCGTCAGCGATAGAGCGACCAGCGGGCGGCCCGGTCGCCGCGGCGCAGGCTGTCGAGCCGGACGCGGAACTGCGCCGCGACGGTGGGGCTGCTCGCCAGGATCGGCAGCACGCTTGTGACGAGCTTGAGCTCCCGGACAGCCCGCAACACCTCGAACCCGTCCCACTCGGTCACATCGACGCCGTAGGCCGCGGCGAGCAGGTTCTGCCGCTCGGGCGGATGTCCGAACCGCAGGAGACCGACCGCGACCGGCATCAGATCCCATTCCGCGGGCCCGAGGCAGACCGAGTCGAAGTCGCAGACGACCACCTGGCCGGACGAGCCTCTGATCAGGTTCCCGAGGTGGGCGTCGCCGTGGATCACCGTCGTGCCCAGCCGGTACCGGATCGTGCGGAGGCCGGCCGCGACCTGGTCGATGAGCTCTTCGAGGAAGACGCGGTCGTCGGGGGCCAGCGCCTCCGCGTCGGACATCCGGCGCCGGACGTCGTCAAGTGGGTCCCAGCGGGGCAGGGCTGGTCGCGGTGGTTCGAGCGCGTGCAGGCGGCGCAGCATGGCGCCGAGGTCCGCGGTGTCCGGTGGCGGCTCGGTGTCAGGACCGACGTCGACCCATGCGGTCGCGAGCGCCTCGCCGGCCCGGATCGGAGCCGGTACCCCGGGCAGCAGCCGGACCGCGGGCACTCCCTCGGCGGCGAGCCAGCGGGCGACCTGGACGACCTTAGGGGCCCGGAAGGCCATCGTGCCCGACGTTGCGAGGCGGACCACCGCGCCCGCGCGCGGCAGCCGGTAGACGGAGTTGACCGTGAGCTTCAGCGCGATCGCGCCGGTGTCGTCCAGGCCCGCGGCCGCGCAGATCGCGGCGAGGGCCCGACGGGACGCGGCGGCCGTGAACCGGCCACCGCCCTCCCCCGCGGACCGCCCCGCGCTGGGCGGGGTGGCCCGGTCCCGTTGGTCGTCCGGCTCGTCGCGCGGACGACCGGACGTCAGTCGCTCGCTTCCGGGTGGGTCAGGCCCGGTTCGGTGCTTCCACTCACGATCATGTTCGTGGCGGCCTTCGTCGTCCGGCCGGCGCCCTTGACGAGGGTCACCCCGGTGGCCGTGACGAGTGCCGCGCCCGCGAGCTGCCCGGTCGCCAGCGGCGTCGTCGCGAGGCCACCGGCCGGCCGCTGCGCGGCTGCGGAGCGCTGCCATTCGCGCACCAGCGCGGCGAGATCCCGAACCTCGGGCACCTCGCCGTGCATCCGGGTCGCCTCCAGCAGCTGGTCGGCCCGAGAGGACACCGAGGACACCGTGCGGCCCCAGGAGATCTGGATCGCCTCGCTGGCCAGGTGGCAGACCCGCTCCAGCTCGAGCCGGCCGGCCCTGGCCAGCGCCAGCGACAGGTCCAGCCTGATCACCGAGCGGAAGCCGGGGGCGTCCATCGCGTCGAGCTTCGGCAGCGCGAGCTCGGCGTGCTGCTCGGCGGTCCGGGGCCGGCCGAGCAGGCACAGCGCGGTGGTCGCGTTGTAGGCGACCTCCACCGGGTTGAACTCGTCGAAGCTGGGCCCGGGCCGGCCCCAGCGGTCCGGCGAGATCTGGTCGGCGAGGTCGTACGCGTGGTCGAGCGCCTTCGCGGCGCCGAGCACGTCGCCCAGCGCGGCGAGCGCGCGGGCTTCCTGACAGACCAGCCGGGCCCGTACCGGCCCGGCGCCGACGTGGCGCTGGCCGTCCCGGGCCAGCCGCAGCGCCTCGTCCGGGCGACCGTCGTAGAACTCGGTGACGGCACCGACCTCGCGGGCCGAGCCGCACAGCGGGCCGTCGCCGGCCGTGAGCCCCGCGGCGTACCCCTGCGCGGTGAGCACCCGGGCGGCCGTCACGTTGCCCTGCTTGAAGGCCGCGTCCGCCCGCAGCACGGCGACCCGACCGGCGAGCAGCCGCAGCCGCCGCCACTGGCTGTCGGGCATCCGGCGGCGCGCCAGCCGCTCGAGGCCCCGGTGCAGCCGGGCGGTCTGGGCGAGGATGTGGGCCGGCGGGATGATCTCGTGGGCGCCGAGCGCCTGGCTGAGGATGTGCTCGGCCCGGTCGAGCGCCAGCTGTACGGGGCTCGCCGCGAGCATGCCGGACACCTCCAGGATCTGTCCCTCAATGAGCAGAGCACCGATGGCCGCCCCGGCGATCCGGTGGAACTGGCGGCGGTCCGATGACCCGTTGTCTGGATCGTCCGCGCCTGCGAATGCGGCGGGCGGGTCCGGCGTGGTCCTGGTTGTGGTCTCCCTGTCGGCCGGCTCGCCCGTGCCCGTGCGGGCACCGGTCTCGCCGTCGGCGAAGGCGGCCTCGGCTGCCCGGGCGGGCCGCCCGGCGTCGGCCGGGCGGGGCTTGGCGGGGAGGCCCAGGGCGCGGTCGCCCGGCCCGCGGCCGAACTGCGCGACGGCGGACGGTGTGGGGAACAGGGTGGCCGCGGCCGTCAGCGCGCTGGCTGGCCGGGTAGCTGCTGGGCTCCCGCCTGGAGCCTGATCGGTGGGTGAGCGGTCGCCGGTCGCGCGGTCGCCAGGTCCGCGGGCGGCGTGGGCGCGCTCGTGGCGGCCGGTCAGGCGCGGGTAGTCGGCGGGGTGGTCGTCCGGGGAGTGTCTGGCGGCCGGGATGACCAGCCCGCGGCCGTCGGCGTCCGGCGCCGGGCGTGTCGCGCCGTCGCTGGACCTCGCCGCGCTCGCTCGGTCGTCCGGTTGGTGGGCGGCGCTGTCGTCGGCAGGCGCTCGCCAGGCGTCGTCGGAGTCGTCCGACGGCTCCTGGGGTAGTCCACCCGTGGCTGGCGGCATCCGGGTGTCCCTCCTGTGAATGGCCGTAACCGGGATCGGAGCGGCCGATCGGTATCTGGACTGCTCGATGTACGCAAGTCGGGCCCTTTTTGGGACTTTAGGCCCTGGTATTGAAGGCTAGGGGTCTGTCTCCCAGGTGGTTCACAGAAGTGGCTGAGGGGTACGGCGGGACCACGCGTCGGTCTGCTCGGGCCGAACCAGCCCAAACTGTCGCGCCGCCGGTGTTGCTATGGCCGGCCAGGCGGCCTTCCGGCCAGCGGTCGTGACCAAAGATCACGGAAGGTCACGTTCGCCGGGGCGACGGCCGGTGCGCTCCCGAATGCCGGGCATCGTACGAGCACCTGCTGTGAGCCCCTGCGTGTTGTCAGTACCGGACTTGTCCTGCATGGTCCCGATTTGGGGGTAGACGGGGTGTGAGCGTGGGTGAGAAGACCACATGTGGCTTATTGGCTCGTTCGAGGTGAAGACCACTACGGACAGTTGCCGAGCTGGCGAGACCGCGGACGGCCGCCGGCCCGCGGTCGCGCCCGCGCGCCCGGCTCGGACCGACTGGCCGGTCAGTGCCGGTCAGTGCCGGTCGTGACGGCCGGTTTCGTGGCGGGAAAGGCACCGTCCCGGGTGGTGGCTGGTCGGTAGCCTCGGGGCATGTCGTGCCGCTCGGGAGCTCGTTCGCCGTTGTCGATCCGCGGTTCCCGCGCCGGCCGGCCGGCGCGCCCGGCCGGCCACGGTCTCGCGTTCGACGGGCCGGGCCGTGTCCCGTCGCGGCTGCCCGGCGCCGACGCTGGCCGGGCCGGATGAGCGGCGAGCCCCCGACCGACCCACTGGTTGGCCCGTGCCGGTTCGCCGACCAGTCCGTCGACCCGGCGGTCGCCCGGATCAGCGGGTACACCGACCCGATCGCGCTGACCCGCGAGCTGGAGGAGCTGGCCTTCCGCGGCTGGTCGGCGCTGCGGACCGAGCGGGTCGATGGCTGGGTGCTGCGCGACTCGGCGGGCGCCACCCGGCGCGGCAACTCGGTCTGGCCGCACGACGACGTCGCGGACCTGCCGGCCGCCCTGGCTCAGGTCGACCGGTTCTACGCCCACGTTGGCCGGCCCGCGTTCGTCCAGCTGACCCCCGCGTCCCGCCCCGGCGAGCTGCGGCAGGCGCTCGACGCGGCCGGCTACGAGCCCGAGCAGGGACCGACCGACGTCTGCGTCGCGGGCCTCGCCGGGATCGCCGCCGCCGCCGCGGGCCTGGCCGAGCGGTCGGCGCCCCCGGGCGGCCGCGGGCGGGGCCCGGTCCGGGTCGCGCTCGCCGAGAGCCCGGGCGACAGCTGGCTGGATGTCTGCGCCGCCGGTGGCATGTCGATGTTCGGCGCGCACCGGGCGGCGAGCGTCGCGGTCCTGCGCAGGACCGAGACCCCCGCGATCTACGTCACGGCGACGCTCGACGGCGTGCCGGTCGGCGCGGGCCGGGGGGTTCTCGACGGCCAGTGGCTCGGGATCTACAGCATGGCGACGCTGCCGGCGGCCCGCGGCCAGGGCGCTGCCACCACGGTGGTCGCGGCGCTGTCCAGCTGGGCTACCAGCGTCGGCGCCCGGCGCGCGCTCCTGCAGGTGGAGGAGCAGAGCATAGCCGCCCGTCGGATCTACGCCGCCCTCGGCTTCCTGCCGGTGTACCGCTACGCCTATCGCCGCAGGTTGGCTGGTGCCACCACCACGGGCCGGCTCATGGGCGCGTCATGACCAGCGAGCGCGCCGACCCGGGTGGCGGCCGCCTTCGGCCGGTTGACCCTGCCGAGACGCCCACGGTGGACGCGATGGCGCGGCTGCTCACGCCCGGGCCGACCAGGGTGATGGGCATCGTCAACGTCACGCCCGACTCGTTCTCCGACGGTGGCACCTACGCCGTGCCGTCCGACGCGGTGCGGGCCGGGCTGCGGATGGTCGCGGACGGCGCCGACATCGTCGACGTCGGTGGTGAGTCGACCCGTCCTGGTGCGGCCCGGGTCGACACCGCCGAGGAGCGCCGCCGGGTCGTGCCGGTCATCGAGGAGCTGGTCGCCGCCGGCGTGACGGTGAGCGTCGACACCACCAGGGCCGCCGTGGCCGCGGCGGCGCTGGACGCCGGCGCGGTGCTCGTCAACGACGTCTCCGCGGCCGCGGACCCGGACCTGCTCGCGCTGTGCGCCGAGCGGGACGCCTACTACGTCCTCATGCATGCGCGCGGCGAGAGCCTCGACATGGCCAAGCGGGCGCACTACGGCGACGTCGTCGCCGACGTCGTCGCCGAGCTGCGCGAGCGGCTCGCGGCCGTCTCCGCCGCCGGGGTCCGGCTGGACCGGGTGATCCTCGACCCCGGGATCGGCTTCGCCAAGAAGTTCGAGCACAACTGGTCCCTGCTGGCCCAGCTGGACGCGTTCGCCCAGCTGGGCCGGCCGCTGCTGGTCGGCACCTCCCGCAAGTCCTTCCTGGGCGCGCTGCTGGCCGCGCCGGACGGCACGCCGCGGCCGGTCGAGCAGCGCGAGGACGCGACCCAGGCGACCACCACGCTGCTCGCCGCCCAGAGGGTCTGGGCGGTCCGGGTGCATGCGGTGCGGCCGGCGGTCGACGCCGTCCGGGTGGTCGGTGCCTGGCATAGGGCCCGCGCCTGGCCCCGGGAGAACGCCTGATCCCGGGCGGCGGGCCTGGCACGGCGACACAGCCGGTCGCGCGCGGCACCCGGGCGGACCGACTCGGGCATGCTGCAGGGAATGCGGACCCGTGGGGGCGCGCTCACACCAGCTGGGCCGCGTCCGCAGGGGCGCGCGGACGGCGACGAATCGGCGAGGGGCAGATGGGGTTCGAGCGGGTGGCCGAGCGGGTCGCGACAGCGGCGCCGGCCGGGGAGATCCGGGACCGGATCACGTTGCGTGGGCTGCGGGTACGCGGGCGGCACGGCGTGCTGGCGGCCGAGCGTGAGCTGGGCCAGGAGTTCGTGGTCGACGCGGCCCTGTGGCTTGACACCGCGCCCGCCGCGGCGGCCGACGACGTCACTCAGACCGTCCACTACGGCGAGCTCGCCGAGGCGCTCGCGGCCGTCGTCGCCGGCGAGCCGGTGGACCTGCTGGAGACGCTGGTCGCCCGGCTCGCCGACGTCTGCCTGGCCGACCGGCGGGTCGCGCGGGCCGAGGTGACGGTGCACAAGCCGGCCGCGCCGATCCCGCTGCCCTTCGCGGACGTCGCCGTCACGATCGTCCGGGAACAGGTGTGACGGGCCAGCCGGCGCAGCCAGGTCCGGGAGCTCCGGAACCGCACTCGGCCTCGGCGGGTCCTGGCCCACTCCCGGCCCACGCCGTGCTGGCGCTCGGGTCGAATCTCGGCGACCGGGCCGCGACGCTGCGCGCGGCCGTCGCGCTGCTGGACGACCGGCTGGGTGTGCTCGCCGTGTCGCCGGTCTACGAGACGGTGCCGGTCGGCGGGCCGCCGCAGGACGACTACCTCAACGCGGTACTACTCACCCGCCCGGCGCCCGTCCGCGCGCTGCTGGCCGCCGCCCGGGAGGCCGAGCAGGCGGCCGAGCGGGTCCGCACCATCCGCTGGGGACCGCGCACCCTGGACGTGGACGTGATCGCCTGCGGAGACGTGACCAGCGACGACCCGGAGATCATCGTCCCGCATCCGCGGGCGCACCTGAGGGCCTTCGTCTGCGTCCCGTGGCTGGACGTCGACCCGGACGCGACCATCCCCGAGCACGGCCGCGTCGCCGACCTGGTGGCCGGGCTCGCCGCGGCCGGCGAGACCGCCGGGCTGCGCCGGGCCGGGGCGGCGACCGATCTCGGCGTGGCCCCCGGGCTCGGATGACGCCGACCCGGGCTCGTGAGCTGGCCGGCGCCGTCCTGGTCGCCGGGGTGCTCGCGTACCTGCTGCTCGTCTGGTCGTACCGGACACTGCCGCAGCTGCCACGTACCGGCCCGCTTTCCGTGTTCGTGATCGCCGTCCTGGAGCTGCAGACGGCGAGCATCACCCGCCGCCGCCTCGCCGGCCGGCCGGGCACCAAACCGATCATGCCGCTGACGGTGGCCCGGCTGGCCGTGCTGGCCAAGGCCAGCTCGCTCACCGCGGCCGTGATGGCCGGTGGCTGGGCCGCCCTGCTCGCCTATACCGCGGCCCATCTGGACACCTACGGCACCGCGGGCGCCGACCTCATCACCGCCGGTCTCGGCCTTGGCTCAGCCGTGGCCCTGATCGTCGCCGCGCTGCTCCTCGAACGGGTCTGCCGGGTACGGCGCTGATCCGTCCGCCCCGACCCGGGCCCGGTCAGGACGGCGCCAGGCTGGCGTAGAGCGCCGGGTCTGTCCGGCTTGCTCCCGTGTGGACAGGGCCGTGAGGCCCGGGGAGGCGCCGGCGGGCTCGGTGATGGCGGGCGGCGCGGACGGTCGCTCAGGAAGCTGGGCTACCGTCGGAGAGTGTCATCGCCGGCACTGGAGCCCGACGGGGAGCCGGCCACGCTGCCGGCGTGGCTGCGCGCCCGGTCTGACGACGAGCTGACCAGGCTGTTCGAGCTGCGCCCCGACCTCGCCACACCGCCGCCCCCCGACTTCGACATCCTCGCGGCCCGGCTGGAGATCAGGGTCAGCGTCCTGCGTGCCCTCGACAGCCTCGACACGTTCGCCCTCGAAGCCGGCGCGGTGCTCACGCTGCTGCCGGGCCCGGTGACCGTCGGCCGGCTGGCCGAGCTCTGCGGCGGCCTCGACGTCCGCGCCGCCGTGCGGGCGTTGCGGGCCCGCGGACTGGTCTGGGGCGACGGCGACGAGCTGAGGCTGGTCGGGACCGCGGCCGACCTGCTCGGCGACCGCGCGCTGGGCCTCGGCCGGGCGGCGCGGGACTGCTTGGCCGCCTACCGGGTGCCGCAGCTGGCCCGGCTGGCCACCGCGCTGGGCGTGGCCCGGGCCGGGCGGGTCGCGCTGGGCGGCCGGACCGCGCGGCTCGGGGCTCCGGGCCAGGAACGCGGGGCCGCGGTGACCAAGGAGACGCTGGTCGCGGAGGTGGCCGAGCGGCTCGGTGATCCCGCGGTGGTGCGCGGGCTCGCGGCCGAGTGCTCCCCGGCGGCCGGCCGGATCCTGGCGCGGCTGGCCGAGGGCCCGGCCCGGGGTGCCACCGCGGAGGCGGGCCGCCTGCTGGCCGTCGCGGCCGCGCGCACCCCGGTCGAGGAGCTGCTCGCCCGTGGTCTGCTCGTCGGCGTCGACGCGGACGAGGTCGAGATGCCACGGGAGGTCGGTCTGGCGCTGCGCGGCGACCGGCCAACCGGCATCCTGCACCCGGCGCCGCCGGAGCTGACCGGCCGGCAGGTCGCGCCGGCCTCGGTCGACCCGGCCGCGGCGCTGGCCGCCGAGACGGTCGTCCGGCACGTCGCCACCTTGCTGCAGGCCTGGGGCGTCAGCCCGATCGTGCCGCTGCGCACCGGCGGGCTCAGCGTGCGCGACCTGCGCGCTGTCGCCCGGCTGCTGGAGATCCCCGAGCCGGAGGCGGCGTTCGTCGTCGAGCTGGCCGGCGCCGCCGGGCTGGTCGACACGACGGCCGGCGTCGACGTGCGGATCGTGCCGACGACCACCTTCGACCGCTGGAGCGTCGACTCGACCGCGCTGCGGTGGGCACTGCTGGTCGAAGGCTGGGTCCGGTCGGCCTCGGTCGCGTCGCTGGTCGGCGACCGGGACGAGCGGGGACGACAGGTCTCGGCGCTGTCCGTCGACGTCCGCCGGTCCGCCGCGCCGGCGACGCGGGCCGAGGTCCTGGCCGCGCTCGCGGCGGCCCCGGACGGGGTCGCGCCGACGGCGCAGTCCGTGCGGGCGCTGCTGAGCTGGCGGGCGCCGCGCCGTGGCGGCGCGCTGCAGGAGCGCCTCGTCGACGCCACCATCGAGGAGGCGGAACTGCTCGGGCTCACCGGCCGGGGAGCGGCGGCGACGACCGGCCGGCTGCTCTCCACACTGCTCGCCGAGGGCGCCGGGGCCGTGGGGACGACGCCGTTCGGCCCCGGGCTGGCCGCGAAGCCCGGCTCGTTCGCCGATGCGCTGGCCGACGCGCTCGCCCCGCTGCTGCCCGAGCCGGTCGACGAGCTGCTGCTGCAGGCTGACCTGACCGCCGTCGCCCCGGGCCCGCTGGTCGCCGAGGTCGCGGCTGAGCTCGCCCGGCTCGCCGACATCGAGTCGACCGGGGCCGCCACCGTCTACCGGTTCTCCGAGGAGTCGCTGCGCCGGGCGCTGGACGCCGGCTCCTCGCCGGCCGACATCCACGGCCTGCTGACCAGGCTCAGCCGGGGTGGCGTGCCGCAGGCGCTGACCTACCTGGTCGACGACACCGCGCGCCGGCACGGCCGGCTTCGTTCTGGCCCGGCCGAGTCCTACCTGCGCTGCGACGACCCGGCGCTGCTGTCGGAGGTGGTCGCCTCCCGGCGCACCCAGACGCTTGGGCTGCGCCGGATCGCGCCGACGGTCGTGATCTCCCGGCTGCCGGTGGTCGAGCTGCTCGACGGGCTGCGCGTGGCCGGGTTCGCCCCGGCCGCGGAGGGCCCGGACGGCCGGGTCGTCGTCAGCCGGCCGGAGACACACCGGACCCCGGCACGGGCCCGCTCGGCGGCGGCCGACCCGGCCGCGGTGCGCCGCGGCCAGCTGCGGGACGCGGTCAAGCTCGTCCGGCGTGGCGACGAGAACGCCCGGGCGCTGCGGCTGGCCGGCGGCGCCGCGACGACCTTCGGGAACAGCGAGGTCGAGGGCCTGGTGCGCTCGGCGCCGCTGATCCTGGTCCGGCTTCAGGCCGCGGTGCGCGAGCGGCGCCGGGTGCTGATCGGTTACGTCGACCAGCAGGGCACGCCCAGCGACCGGATCGTGCGCCCGACCGCCCTCGATGGCGGCTGGCTGACCGCCTGGGACGAGACCGCCGCCGCCCCGCGCCGCTTCGTGCTGCATCGCGTCACCGCGGTGGCGGACGTCGTCGATCCGTTCGCCGGCGTTTGAACTCAGGGACCGGGGTACCGGGGGGAGAGCGCGTAGGGCGAGCGGCCGGAGACGGCGCTTCGCGCCTCCGGCCGCTCCGCCTGATCGGGCGCTGGGGCGCCCTCCCTTGCGTGGATCGGAGGTGGGAGAAGTGCGGCGGTGGGCGCCGATCCAGAGTCGGGATCTTGGTTGAGCCGCGTTCAGAGGCCCGGGTAGCGGGGCGAGAGCGCGTAACGCAGGAGGACGACGTCGTTGAGCTGGGTGGTCTCGGCCAGGCGGGCGGGGTGGGCCGGGTCGTGCGGGAACGTGCCGGGACCGACGAAGCGGGGGGCGCGGGGGTCGCCGACGAAGAACGGCGCGATCACGAGCTGAAGCTCGTCGGCGAGGTCCCCGGTCAGGAACTGGGTGTGCACGGCACCGCCGCCCTCGACCATCAGCCGGGCCACGCCCCGGGCCGCGAGGTCGGCCAGCACGGCGGTCAGCTCCACGGGGCCGCGCGCGTCGACGACCTCGGCCCCCGCGCCGAGGCGCCCGCGGGCCTTCGCCACCGCGCTGGTGGCCGTGTAGACGACCTTCGGGGCCTCGCCGGCGGTGAAGAACCGGGCCGAGGGGTCGAGGTCGCCGGTGGCGGTGAGCGTCACCTTCAGGGGGTTCGCGGGCAGGCCACGACTTGTCCGTGCCCGTTGCCGCGCCGGGGACCGGATCAACAGCTTCGGGTTGTCCGCACGGATCGTCCCGGCGCCGACCAGGATCGCGTCGCATCCGGCGCGAACCTCGTCCACCCGGTCGAAGTCCGCCTCGTTCGACAGGCGTAGCCGCGCGTCGCTCGTGTCGTCGAGGTATCCGTCGATCGAGGTCGCGCAGCTCAGCAGTACGTACGGCCTGGTCACCCGAGGCGGGTCCTCTCTTCCGTGGTGGTGACAACGTAACGGGACGGGCCAGCGTCGCCGCGGGCGTCCGTCCGGTCGCCTCCGGCCGGCGGGTACCGTCGAGTCATGTGCGATGCCGAGCGAGCAGCGGTGGCCCGTGGCTGACGGGCCACTGATCGTCCAGTCGGACAAGACGCTGCTGCTAGAGGTCGACCACCCACGGGCGAAGGCCGCACGGGCGGCGATCGCCCCCTTCGCCGAGCTTGAGCGCTCACCCGAGCACGTGCACACCTACCGGATCACCCCGCTGGCGCTGTGGAACGCGCGCGCCGCCGGGCATGACGCCGAGCAGGTCGTCGACGCCCTCGTCACGCACTCCCGCTATGCGGTGCCGAACGCGCTGCTGGTGGACGTCGCCGACACGATGGACCGCTATGGCCGGCTGCGGCTGGAGAACGACCCGGCGTACGGGCTGGTGCTGCGGGCGATCGACCGGGCCGTGCTGGTCGAGGTGTCCCGGGCCAAGCGGATCGCGCCGATGCTCGGCAACCGGATCGACGACGACACGATCGCCGTCCACCCGTCCGAGCGGGGCCGGCTCAAGCAGGCGTTGCTCAAGCTCGGCTGGCCGGCCGAGGACATGGCCGGCTACGTCGATGGCGAGGCGCACCCGATCGAGCTGCGCGAGGACGGCTGGGAGCTGCGCGACTACCAGAAGGGCGCGGTCGCCGGCTTCTGGGAGGGCGGCTCGGGCGTGGTCGTGCTGCCCAGCGGCGCCGGCAAGACGATCGTCGGCGCGGCCGCGATGGCTCAGGCGTCGAGCACGACCCTCATCCTCGTGACCAACACCGTCGCCGGCCGGCAGTGGCGCACCGAGCTGCTGCGCCGCACGTCGCTGACCGAGGACGAGATCGGCGAGTACTCCGGCGAGCGCAAGGAGATCCGCCCGGTCACGATCGCCACGTACCAGGTGATGACCGCCCGGCGCGGCGGTGAGTACCTGCACCTGGATCTCTTCGACGCCCGCGACTGGGGTCTCATCGTCTATGACGAGGTTCATCTGCTCCCCGCGCCTGTGTTCCGGATGACGGCCGACATCCAGTCGCGGCGCCGGCTCGGGCTGACGGCGACGCTGGTCCGCGAGGATGGCCGTGAGGGCGACGTGTTCTCGCTGATCGGCCCGAAGCGGTACGACGCCCCCTGGCGCGAGATCGAGGCGCAGGGCTGGATCGCGCCGGCGGAGTGCACCGAGGTGCGGGTGACGCTCACCGAGGACGAGCGGATGTCCTACGCCGTGGCCGAGGCCGACGAGCGATATCGGATGTGTGCGACCGCTTTGTCCAAACACGGCGTCGTCGAAAGGCTGGTCCGGAGGCACGCCGATGACCGGGTGCTCGTCATTGGCGCCTATCTCGATCAGCTCGACGCGCTCGGGCGGAGCCTGGACGCTCCGGTGATCCAGGGCAGTACGAGAAACAAGGAGCGAGAGCGGCTCTTCGAGGCGTTCCGGACCGGCGAGATCAGGACGCTGGTGGTCTCGAAGGTCGCCAACGTCTCGATCGACCTGCCGGAGGCCGGCGTCGCGATCCAGGTCAGCGGCACGTTCGGCTCCCGCCAGGAGGAGGCGCAGCGGCTTGGCCGGGTGCTGCGGCCCAAGGCCGACGGTCGCTCGGCGCACTTCTACACGGTTGTCTCCCGAGACACCCTCGACCAGGAGTACGCCGCCCACCGCCAGCGCTTCCTCGCCGAGCAGGGCTACGCGTACACCATCGTGGACGCCGTCGATATCGCCTGAGCTGGACCGGGCGCGAACCCGCCGTCAGGCGCACGAACCACCCGCATGGCGACAGAACGGGTTGAGAACCAGTTCCTGGGAACAAGCGCCATCTCCTGGCGACAACGGCGCATTCCGGAGGCCCGTTCCCCTCTTTCGTGGTCTCTTGGCCGCGAAGACAATACGAGCGGGGCCGGTTGTGCTACTGATTAGTACCATGTTCTCCCAGCGGTTCTTCAGCCAGTTCGGCCGCTCGTCCTGGCCCCCGGCCGCCGCGGTGGCACTGTCGCCTGGGCGACAGCCGGATGCCCGGTATGACGTAGCGCACTCCTGACCGCCAATTAGTGGAAAAAGCCGGCCGGCCCGTGTGGGGCGGATGGTACACTTCAGGCCATCGGGGACCTCGCGGGAGCGAGTTATCCGGCTTGATCGCTGGAATTCATAGATCTCTGCCGTCAGGGGGATGGCCGGAGACCCGGCGAGCGACGAAGCATTCGAAGCTTTAGCCCGAGCAAACAAACTTACCCGACGCCGCGGCGCCGTCTCTCGACCTGCCACGAGAGATGGTGACCGTGGGCGGGTCCTTGGTCTTGGGGGGAGACCAATGTCTGGCGCTGCGCCCAAATTCATCCGTCGCGAGCCGACGATCAGCATCGTCATCCCGACGCTCAACGAGGCGAAGAACCTGCCACACGTCTTCGAGAAACTACCCGGTGACGCCGAGATTGTGCTGGTGGACGGCCGCTCGACCGACGGCACGATCGACGCCGCCCGCTCGCTGCGGGCCGACGTCGTCGTCGTCCACCAGACCCGCAAGGGCAAGGGCAACGCGCTGGCCTGTGGGTTCGCCGCGGCCACCGGGGACATCATCGTCATGCTCGACGCCGACGGCTCGGCTGACGCCAAGGAGATCGAGGCATTCACCAAGGTCCTGAAGGCCGGTGCGCACTTCGCCAAGGGCTCGCGGTTCATGCCGGGAGGCGGCAGCGAGGACATCACCCGCATCCGCCGCCTCGGAAACCGTTTCCTTTCCTTCCTCGTTAACTCGCTCTTTCGCTGCCGGTACTCCGACCTGTGCTACGGCTACAACGCGTTCTGGCGCGCCTGCCTGCCGGCGCTCGCGTTGGACGCGGGAATGCCGGCCGGCGGGGGGGACGCCGCCGAGCGACGCTGGGGCGACGGTTTCGAGATTGAAACAATGATTAACCTGCGTGTAGCGCAGGCCGGACTGCGTGTGATCGAGGTTCCCAGCTTCGAGTACTCCCGGATCCACGGGGTGAGCAATCTCAATGCGATCTCGGACGGCCTTCGGGTCCTCCGGACGATCGTCTCGGAGCGGCGGCGGCCGCGTGCGCCGCTGGAGATCGAGCCGGAACTGCCCACCCAAACACTGCCGGCCGGCGTAACACCCATCGGCCCGCTGGAGCGGGATCCGGCCGCGGGTATTATCCGGCAGCGCGAGCGCGCCGACGGGGAATCCAAGTCCGTTGGGATGGCCTGACCCCGGCGCTCCACCGCATTTCTTCAGAGGGGGGCACGGATGAAGTGGACTCTGTGTCGGATGGCATCGCCGGCCGCGTGCCGGCGGGGCCGGCCGATCCACGTGGGCCAGCCGGGCCGGCCGATCCACGTGGCGCGCGTAGGGAACGGGCTCCGATGACCGTCGAGCTGCGGTCACCGGCGGGGCCCGCGGGCGCGCGCATTCTGGGGGTGGGCGCCTACCGTCCGCCCAGGGTCGTCTCGAACGCGGAGATCAGCCTGGCGATCGACTCGTCGGACGAATGGATCGTCTCCCGTTCGGGTATCAGGAGCCGTCGGTTCGCCGGGGCGGACGAGCCGCTGGGCGGCATGGCGGCGGGCGCCGCCGGCAAGGCGATGGCGCACGCCGGTATCTCGGCGGCGGATCTGAGCTGCGTTCTCGTGGCGACGATGTCGAATGTCGTCCAGTCGCCGTCGCTGGCGACCGATGTCGCCGCCCGCCTCGGCGCTGAGGGTGTCGCGGCCTTCGACGTGTCGGCCGCGTGCGCCGGGTTCAGCTACGCCCTCGCGATGGCGAACGACATGATCCGCGCGGGCAGCGCTCGCTACGTGGTCGTCATCGGCGCGGAACGGATGACAGACATCATCGATCCGCACGACCGCGGTACGGCCTTCCTGTTCGGTGACGGCGCGGGTGCGGTGGTCGTCGGGCCGTCGGGCACCGCCGGCATCGGCCCGGTCGTGTGGGGATCGGACGTCAGCAAGCGGGATGTCATCGGGCACGACTCGTCCTACCTGCGGTGGCGGGAGAGCCCTGAGCTGCCCTGGCCGGTGATGCGTATGGACGGGCCGCAGGTGTTCCGGTGGGCGAGCTGGCAGATGGCGCCGGTGGCCCAGCGGGCGCTCGCGGCGGCCGGGATCGAGGCCAGCGACCTGGCGGCGTTCATCCCGCACCAGGCCAACATCCGGATCATCGACACGATGTGCCGGGTGCTCAGACTGCCGAAGAGTGTGGTCGTGGCCCGGGACATCGCGACCACGGGGAACACCTCGGGAGCCTCCATCCCGTTGGCGATGGAGGATCTGCTCGCCCGCCAGCAGGCCCCGAGCGGCGGCCTGGCGCTGCTGGTCGGGTTCGGCGCGGGGCTCGTCTACGCGGCCCAGGTGGTTCGGCTGCCCTGAGCGGGCGGCGACAAGCACGCACCCCGCGTCAGGGGCGAGCTCGTGACCGGGCTCGTCCCTGACGCCATCCGTGGGTCAGGGCGCGACGATCCCCAGGCCGCGCGTGTGGCAGTAGGCCGCGACGGGTTTCATGGCGGCCGGATCCGGCCTGGCCGGCAGGCCAGCGACCAGCCGGACGAACGCCGCGTCGTGGGTGCCGGCCGTGGTGCTCGTCAGGAAACGCCACTCGACCGCGAGGAACTGCTCAAGCTCCGGGTACCTCGGCGTCGCCACGACGACGTCGGCGACCTCGCACAGCACCGCCTTGCGATTCGCGCGGGCCGCGGCCGTCCGCTCGGCGGCGAACCAGCCGGACAGGCCCCCGACGACGATCAGCACCGGGACGATCGCGGCGACGAGCCGGGTCCGGCGGGAGAGGCGCCACCGGTGCGCTGAGCTGTCCCGGTGCGCTGAGTTGTCCCGGTGCGCTGAGCCGGGCCGCCAGATCCTCATGACGAGGGCCGCAGCGCGAGGTCCGCCACGACCGGTAGGTGGTCGCTTCCGTAGCTCTTCCCCACCCGGAGCCCGGTCGCGGTGAACTGCGGCGAGGTGAGTACATGGTCGAGCCGCCACAGCGCTGGCACGAGCGGAAGGCGGTCGTTCCAGGTCGGCGACCAGCCGGCGTGCACGGAGTCGTGAGCGTCGGTCAACCCCGCGGCGAGGACACGGCGGAACGGGCGCATGTCCCGGGTGGCGTTGAAGTCCCCGGCCAGGACGACCGGGAGCGTCGTGGCCTGCACCTCTCGGCGCAGGTCAGCCAGCTGGGTCCGCCACACGTCGACGTTGTGGGAGTTCCGCGGCGACAGCGTGTGCACGGCGAACAACCGGAAGCGCTGCCCCGCCGGCAGCGTGACCGTCACGCGCAGCGAGTCCAGGCCGCCGACGAGCGGTGCCGCGACGTCCGACAACGGGTACCGGGACCAGACGCCCGCTCCGAACGCCCCGAACTGTGGCCGGGATGCACTGTAGTGGTAGCCGGCGAGTGCCCCTGACTTCATCAGGCCGTAGTAGGTCACGTTGGACAGCTCTTCGACGACCACCACGTCCGGGGAGTCGGCGCGGATCTGGCGGCCGAGCGTGCCGGCCCGGCCGTTGTCCAGCTCCAGGTTCGCGGTCAGCAGCCGGAAGTGGGCCGCGCCGGCCGGCGCGGCGCTCGCGCCGCCCGGCCGGACCTCAGGCCACAGCCAGACGAGATGGGCGACCACCGCGACGAGGGCCACCACCGCCAGCGCGTAACGATGCGTGGCGACGCCGACCGCGAACGCGGGATACGCGGGCAGAAACAGGACCGGAGTGAGCGCGTTCACCAGAACGTAGGGCCAGAGCACGTCGTCCAGGTGCGTCAACCGGCCCAGTACGGCGACAGCGAGGCCAGCCGCGGCCACCCAGGCGAGGACGACCAGCACCTTCGTCACGACCGCCATTCTTCGCGCCCTCCCGCCGGCCGCGGTTGTTCGGTCGGGTGGGGACGGATCCTCACCCGACCGGTCACGGAGTGGCACGCGCGATCGCGCCCCGGCCATAGCCGGCGACGGTGAACGTCACGCCCACCAGCACCATCGCGGCGCGCCCCCACGTCCGTGGGCTGCGCAGATCGCGCCGCACGGCGCGCGGTAGGACATGTCGCACGTAGGCCTTCTCCGCCTCGAGCGCCGACTCCTGGCCTACCCGGCGGGCGACGACGGCCTTGGAGATGCCCTCGGAGAAGCACCGGCGCCGGTAGTACCGCCAGGTCGTCCGGTCCGGCGTGACGCCGTGCAGGACGACAGCGGCGGGCTCGTAGAGGATGACGGCCTCGGCCACGTCCCGGCGCAGCCGGATGCCGAACTCGGTCTCCTCGCAGCCGAGCGGAATCGACCCGACGCGGCCGAGTCCGTCGCTGAATCCGCCGACCCTGGCAAAGGCCGACCGCCGGAAGGACATCCCGGCGCCGATCGGGTTTCGCACCGGCGCGACGGACGTGGGCAGGCCGATGTAGCTGCACCCGATGATCCAGTCGAACTCGGGCGGGAACCAGGCTGGCCGGCCCGCGTGGGCGCCGCGCCACGGGCCAGCGCCCTGCTCGGGCCAGCGCGGCAGGGCGGCGCCTCCGACGCCCTGCACGGCCGGATCCGTGTAGTGGGCGAGCATGCGCTCCAGCCAGTCCGGCTGGGCCCAGGCGTCGTCGTCCAGGAAGACGACCACGTCACCCCTGGCCCGTTCCACACCCGTGTTCCGGGCTCCCGAGAGACCGGGCTTGCCGGCGTTCGGCACCACGACCGCGTCGGAGAAGCTGCTCAGGGCGAGCTCGAGCAACTCCTCGTTGTGGTCGATCACCACGATGATGTCGCCGGCTGGAACAGTCTGGGCACGTACCGACGTGACCGCCGCCGTCAGGTCATCCCACCGGCGCAGCGTGTACGCGCAAATTACGACTGAGGCGGTGACCAGTTCGGCGCTGCTTGGCAATCGTGTCGCCGACGATCGCGCGGATTCGTATTCGTTCCCGGCGGCGCCGATGGCGTCGCCGGGCGCCTTCTCGTCGAAAGCCAAGGTGCCCCCCCTATCACCCGATGCACATTTGGCGGAACCGCTCGGCACCAACATGGCCGGGCGAGGTGGGCGAGCGCCGCACATGGTGCCTGTGTCGCAAACAGAATTGGCGGGCTTGGTATCCCCCACGACCTGGCGCCGCCCAGACAGGCCTAACCAGGAGGATACCCGTCCCCGTCCGCCGCCGGACAGCGCCCTGGGCTGGCGAATGGTCAAGGCCACCCGCTGGCAGCCAAGGAACGACGCCAAATTCACAACATCGAATAATACGAATGCAAGCCGGCCGTGCATGGCGGTCGTTCAGGTGCGCCGTGGATTGGGTGGCGGCCACCGTGGCCGACCCAACGCGGTCGGCGATGATGTTCGGGGTGAGGTCTGGGTGAGGCCGGTCATAGTTGATCGCCGTCGCCAGGGCGGTGGGTGACCGCCTCGGCGACGAACGCCACGGGCCGTGCCTGTACTTTGAGGTGGCATCGCCTGCCGAGAGGTGCGTCACGGCTGACGTCCGCTCGGCGGCGTCTTGTCTTTCCTCCGGTCGCGCGCCAGCTCACGGGCTGTCGAGCCACGGGGCGTTGGGGGGCTGCCGTGACCGTGTTCGATCTCGACAAGTTGCCGCCAGACACGGAGCTCACCACCGAGGTGTGCATCGTGGGAAGCGGTCCCGCCGGCGCGACGCTCGCCGCGGAGCTCGCAGGCAGCGCGCTGCGGGTGCTCGTGGTCGAGAGCGGTGGCCGGGAGCCCGAGGCCGCCGTCGCGGCGCTCAACGAGGTCGAGAACGTCGGCGCGTCGCGCGTCGCTGACCAGGACCTGATGCGGACCCGCGCGCTGGGCGGCACCTCGCGCATCTGGACCGGGCGCTGCGCGGAGCTCGACGAGATCGACTACGTCGACCGGCCCTGGGTGGCGCACTCGGGCTGGCCACTGACCGGGGACGAGCTGCGGCCCTTCCTCGACCGGGCCCGGACCTACCTCGGGCTCGGCCCGAACCTCTACGACGACCGGCTCTGGGCCCTGCTCGGCCGGCGCCCGGCTGGGCCGCCGTTGCCCGAGTCACGACTCGTCCCGCGGTTCTGGCAGTTCAGCCGAGGAGCCACCGATCCCGCGGGTCCGACCAGGTTCGGCGTCGACGTGCTGCCCCGGGCGGCCGGGAACGACGCCGAGGTGGACGAGCCGGGACGGCCCGTGGGCTCCGGCAACGTCAACGTCCTGCTGCACGCGACCGTCACCCACGTCGACACCGACGACACCGGCGCGGTCGTGCGCGGCGTCGAGGTGGCGTCCACCTCCGGGCGCCAGGCCAGGATTCGCGCGGCCGTGGTGGTGCTCGCGGGCGGGGCGATCGAGAACGCCCGGCTGATGCTCGCCTCGAACCGCGTCGTCCCGCATGGGGTCGGAAACCGCAACGACCTGGTCGGCCGGTTCCTGATGGACCATCCGGGCTCGGTCATCGCGTCGGTCGAGCCGGGCTCGGCCCGGCGGTTGCGCGACCGGTTCGGGCGTTACTGGCTGGACGGGCCGGACGGGCGCCAGGTCTACATCCACGGCGTCGGGCTGAGCCCGCGGGCCCAGCGCGACGAGGAGCTGCTCAACTGCGCGGCCTTCCTCGAGGAGTACCCGGCGACGGGCGACCCCTGGCACGCCGGCCAGCGGCTGGCGTCCCGGCTGCGCGGCGGCGGCGAGCCGGCGCAGGACGAGGTGGCGCTGGCCAGCTTCTGGCGCCGCGAGGACGAGGTACCCGACCCCACGCCCGGGCGGGACGCGCTCACGTTGCTGCGCAACGCGCCGACGGTTGCCGCGGGTGCCTATCGGATGACCCGGCGGCATCGCCCGCCGATCTTCCAGGCCAGCCGGGTCGACGTCTACTGCCTGGTCGAGCAGGAGCCGGATCCAGCCAGCCGCGTCACCCTGTCGGACCGGATGGACGGGCTCGGCGTTCCGATCTCCCGCGTCGACTGGCGGGTCAGCGAGCGCGAGCGGATCTCGGCCGGCCGGCTGGCCGGGCTGCTGGCGGAGGAGCTCGGGCGCCTCGGGTATGCCAGTCCGGAACCGGCTGACTGGCTCAAGGGTGGCGAGGCCTGGCCGGAGAACATCATCGACAGGGCTCACCCGATCGGGACGACCAGGATGGCCGACAGTCCGCGCGCGGGAGTCGTCGACCGCAACTGCCAGGTCCACGACACCGAGGGCCTGTTCGTGGCGGGCAGCTCCACGTTCCCGACCGCCGGCCACGTCAACCCGACGCTGACGATCGTCGCCCTGGCGATCCGGCTGGCCGACCATCTGAAGGCCCGTGGCCGGGCCGGCCAGGCCGCCTGGGCGCCGTCGCCCTCCGTGAGCTCGTGACCCGGCCGTAAGGCGACGACCAGGCGAAACTGCCGCCGCCTATCATGAGGCCGGCATACTGGCGAAAGGCGAGGGGGACCAGTGTCAACGGCGAAGGGCAAACTGATCGCCCGGCCTGGCGAGGCGCGGCGTATTCCGATATCCGGCCGCGATCTGATCTGCCTCCACATGCGGACCGTCGCCTACCTGGGCCCGATTGAGGCCCCGTCGCCGGATCAGGTCCGGGGCGCGTTGGGCCGGCTGGCCGGGCTCTGTCCGGGGCATCGGATCCTCTGGCGGGTCGACCGGGTGGCGCCGCGCTGGGTGACGGTTCCTGCCGCCGACCTGGGCCGACACTGCGACAGCATGGTCATCGACATGACCGACCTGAGCGCCGTGCCCACCACGGCCGACGCCCCAGCCGTGACGCCGGAGACGATCGTCGCGCGGCTCTACAACTGGCCGGTCACGGAGCTTCCCTTTCAGATCGCGGTCGGCACGGATTTCTGCGCGCTGCTGGTCGACCACGCTTGTATTGACGGCCTGAGCATCAACGAGATCTGGCCGGAACTCATCAGGTGTGCGATCACCGGCGAGCAGCCTGTGGCGATCGCGAAACCGTCGATTCGGTTCCCGCTGGTACGTGCCCTGGACAACTACTTCCGCCGGAAGCCGAAGCGGGTGCTCGAGACCCTGCGGCTTCCGGCCCCCGCTCCCCCCGCCGAGACCGCGCAGCCCGGTCCGCTGGTGCCCTGGCACCAGGAGTTCGGCGTGGTCAGCGTCCGGTTCGGCAAGGACGTCCTCGCCGAGATCCGGGCCTGGCGGCTGGCGAACGCCAAGGGCATCACCAGGACGATGGTGCTGTTCGCCGCGGCCCGGGCCGCCCTCGAGACGTCCGGCCTGCCGCCGGTGCGCCCGGGGGTCAACATCAGCGTCGACATGCGCAAGTTCCTTCCCCAGGGCGCCGTCCTGTACGGCAACTTCGCGCCCTCGATCTACGTCTGCCCGGCCGACGGCTGCGACCCGGCGCAGCTGAACGCGGTCATCGACGAGGTCATGTCGGTCGCTCGGCCGCTGGCCACGATGGCACTGGTCGCCTCGACCGCGAAGCGGCGCTTCAAGCGCACCGCCCAACCGCCGACGCTCGCCGAGGCCACCGCGCGCCCGGCGCTGTCGCTCATCCACTGTGGCCGGCTGAAGGCATTCGAGAAGCTGCCGTGGACGGGCAGCCCGGCCGACCGCCGCTACCTGATCGGCAGCACCCCGGGAGATCCGGACGGGATCTCGATCTTCATCTCGGAGATCCACGGCGGCGTCGACGTCACGGCGACCTTCAACGCCACCACCTTCGACCCGGCGGTCGTGCAGGGAGCGTTGGAAATCCTCGCGACCGAGCCGACGCGCGCCCTGGACGCCCGACGTCAGGTCCCGAGCCGAAGCTGACACACGCGGCGCCCGGCGACGCGGGCGTTCCGGTCTCGCCGGAGTGGCTCCGCTCTGCCGGGCGCCGTTGGTCTTCCTGGCCGCGGCTCGCCGAGAGCCGCGGGTGCCACTCCTGACGAGTGGCACCCGCGGGTTTACGGCGTCGGGGTCTGGTAGCGAGACGGCTCGAACTTGAACAGCACGGTGCCGTCCTCGTCTCTCGCGATGGACCAGTACGGCGCGGCCGCGAACGCGTCGCGCAGAGCGGCGAACTCGGTGGGCGTCTCGACGCCGTAGTCGTAGCCGTACTCCGAGGAGACCGGCGACCAGATCGCGTACAGACGAGCCTGGGAGGCGGGCTCCTGCGAGTAGTCGATCAGGCGCGCGGTGAGAATCCGCATCCGGGTCGACGGCGGCAGCGCGACGTTGGCGGCCTGCGCGTACTGCAGGTCGTCGATCTTGAGTGGCCGGTGGGAGTTCGTTCTCGTGGGAATCGAGGCGGGCAGGTCGCCAGCCCCCAGCTGCAGCACGTAGTAGGCGTTCGCTGGCGAGGTGCTGTACCCCACCGTCTGGAAGTACCTGAGGGTGTTGAGGTCCGACCACCGGACGACGTTGATGTCGTCGAGCCCGTACGCCCCGACCAGGAACGTGGTGGTCATTGTCGCCGTCACCGCGAGCAGCGGGAGGCGGGGCAGCAGAACTCGCCTGCTCGTGAACATCCGCGCGGCGAGGACCGACAGCCAGGGCAGCGCGAACAGGATCGCCCTGAAGATGCCTTCGTTGCCGTACGGATTGACCGCGACCACCGCCAGGCCTACCACCGGGCAGCACGCCTGCGCCCAGACAGCGCCGGCGCGCCTGTTGCGCAGCACCGCGATCCCGCCGATCAGCCCCATGAGCGCGAGGCCCAGCATCAGCGCGTGGACGGTCTCGCCGACGATCGGCTGGCGGACCAGCCCGACCGCGCCGTCGGTCTTGGGCGGCTGGAAGTTCTGCGAGGCCCCGATGTCGTGCAGGTTGATGAATCCGCTGACCTCGTTCCAGTGCAGGAGCGCCCACGCTATGGCCGGGCCCAGCACCGTCAACGGTGTCCACCACGGGCGGACCTGGCGGAAGACGACGAGGATCACCATAGCCCCGCCGACGATGTACGGGCTGAGCTGGTGGGTGACCGAGATGAGCAGGCCGGCGCTCACCAACAGGACGGTCCGGTTTGTGGATCGCCGTTTCGAGAGCGCGAGGCCAAAGGCTATGAGGCCGATCACGTAGCCGACGGACTGCGGCGAGAAATAGTCCGCGCCGATGGTGTCGGCCAGGACACCCAGGATGACCGCGATCCAGCTCTGGTAGGCCGTCGGCAGCACCTTGCCGGCGAAGTAACGCAGCGCGAAGACCTTGAAGACGCCCACCAGCGGCGTCCAGAACGTCGCCAGCCCCATCGGCTCGCGGATGCCCGCGATGTCACACAGCCAGGCCATGGCCGCGAAGAAGCCGGCCCAGCCGTTGTAGACCAGCACCAGTGCGTCGAGGTGGTGCACGTGCCGGATCTGTTGCACGAGGTCGACATGCTTGGTCGCCGACGGCTGCCGCGGAGCGTCGTACATCAGCGCCGGCGTGAACGAAATCACGAAGAGGAGCAGCAGAACCGTGACGGCCAGGGCACGCTCGTCGCCCCGCGGCGCGATGACGATGCCAATGACGATGAGGGCCAGCCCGAGATACCAGACTGGCCCGACGTGAGTCAGAAATCCGTACACACCGGGATTGACGATGTGGCGGTGGCCCAGCGCGGCCATCAGGCAGAGCACCGCACCCGGGCCGGCGCAGTAAAGGGCCGGGAACTGGCGGAGGCCGAGTGAGGCCACGACGCCGTTCCACGCCCCCATCGGGACCGGGGTGAGATCAGCGACCAGCCGCGCGCCGCGTCGCTCGACGAAGGCCCGGCGGAAGCCAATCCAGTGGAGCGGGACGCAGACGAGCGACACCAGCGTGAAGGCGAGCGCTGGATGCCAGCGTTGGGCCGCCAGCATGAGCGTCCCGACGAAGGTCAGCACGGAGAAGCTGACCAGCGTCATCATCGCCAGGCGGGTGGGCAGCCGCATTCTCGTGTCGAGCGCCCAGGGCGCCGTGCCAATGCCGACGAAGCAGAACACGAGCATCGCCGCGACCCGCACCGGCGTAAGGCCGGCCGCGACCGCCAGAACCCCGAGCACGAACGACAGCAGCGTCACGCCGGACAGCACGAGACGCACGTTGACCGTCGCCGAGGCGTTCTCCCGGTCCGCTGGCTCGTGGCCGGACGCCCACAGCACCTTGACGAGAGCGTCGACGATCCGCTGGCGCCGGCCGGCAGGTTGGGCCGGTTCCGGGTCGGCGAGAGGCGACTTGAGTAGCGGTCGAAGACCGGTCAGGTATTCGGGCAGCAGATGAGACCCGGTGGTCGCGGAGGTTCCCGCGTCGGGCGGCGCCGCGGGCGCCCCGACGGGCGTCGGCGGCTTCGTCGCGCCAGGCGCCGCGGGCCTCGGGGTGATGCGTGCTGTGGGCCTCGGGTCAGTGGGCGCTGTGGGCCTCGGGCCGGCGGAGGCGGCGGGCTTTGTGCCGGCGGGTGCCGTCGTCTTCGGGCCGGCCGAGGCCGTCGTCTTCGGGTCGGCCGGTGTCGTTGGCTTCGGTTCGACGGCGATCGCCGGGTGCGCGCCGCCGGTCGACCGGGGCGCCTCCTTGGCCTTCTCGACGCCCGGGGCCGGTGGCGTCGCCCGGCTGGGTACGGACTGCTCATCCGCCACGGCCTCCGCCGGCCGCCGGCCGCTGGTTGACGCGGGCTGTTCCGGGTGGGGCTCTTTCGGGGGGTCCTCGACCACCGCCGCTGACGCCTCGGCCGCCACCTTCCGCTGGTCGGACCCCGTCCGACCGGGACCCGCGGCCGGACGCCTGACGCGGGTGGTCTGCTCGGCCGAGGCCGGTGACTTCGGGGCCGGCGGGCGCTTGTCGCGATCAAGAAGTGCCGGGGGGATCTCGACGCGCACGGTTGACTCGGCGTCCAGGGCTGGCAGGGGCGGTGCCGAGACGTCGTCGCCCGGGGCGTCGCCCGGGCCCGGTGCCGGCGGCGCGTCCGGCGACGCGGTGCCGTCAGCCCGGCGCTCCGTACCAGTGCGCTGGGCGGAATCGTCACCGCGTGCGTCGACTTCCGGGGACCCCATATTGACCACTCTGCCCTGCCCTCTCAGCTGTCGAGGTAGGGGGCGTGCGCCGTCCGGCTGAGCGGGCTCGGCGGGCCGTTGTGTCCCCTCCACAACCAGACCCTGTGTAGCCCTTCGCTCACTCCGCCGCAAGGTGCGGATCGCTCCGCGCATCCGGCCCGGCTAGCGGTCGCCACAGTGGAAGCCGCTGGTAGGCGACCTCACAGCGGGCCACGCCGCTGCGTCGCGTTCAGCGTCATTCAGTAAGCGCCATAGATCGGCATTGCTTACCAATGTGAAGGCGTCACACGGCGCTGGCCTGGCACCGGATCCAGCCAGTCCTTGTTACAGCCGCGACACATCCGGCCACTGTCCCCGTAAACTTGGCCGCGGCGGACGCAGACGCCACCAAGCGCGGACCTCGGCAAGCACGGATCCCAGCTAGTGCGGATTCCACCTAGTGCAGATCCCAGCTAGTACAGATCCCACCTAGTGCAGTGCGAATCGATGCCCCCTACATCGCGCAGACTTTATCACGCCCGTGTGGGCCCTCTGTGGGCCTGCCGAGAAAATCAGGCGGCCCGGCAGAGGTGGGTCTTCCGGCGTAATCACGCGGTCTACTGGCCGGCCAAGGTATTGGTGCGCTGTTGAGCGCTTGGCCGGTGGGATTGGCTTCCTGTTCGTGAAAGTGGCATTGGTAACGCCCCCGGAGGGGCAGCGGCTTCGTCCGTCGTCATGTTCGGCCACGGGTGCCGGAAGACCTGCCCTGTGTTGTCTCGATCAGGCGACGCGGCCGGATCGGCGATCGATCGGAGGCGTGGCGCACCCGAGAACCGAAATGACCGTGGGCGGCCACCCGCGTCGCGCGGATGGCCGCCCACGGAGGGGTCCGCGGCCCTGGTCCCTGCGCCGGGACCAGGAAACGCGCCCGGCTACGGCTTGGCCGAGTAGACCCGGACGTAGTCGACGTCCATGGTCTGGACGTCCGGACCGCTGGTGCTCGTGATCGCCAGGTTGAGCAGCAGGTAGTTCTCCTGGTCCCAGAGCCAGACAGGCACCGAGCTGCGGCTGATGGTGTGGATCAGCTTGCCGTCGAAGTAGTACTGCAGCGCGCTGCTCGTCCAGTTGAGGCCGTAGGTGTGGAAGGCATCGCCCACGTTGCTCGACGAGGCGTACGTCCCGGCCCCGCCCCACCCGGACTGCCAGGACTTTCCGGCCGTGTCCACCCCGTGGATGTTGGTGTGCACGGAGGCCGGCACGTTCGAGGTGACCTCGACGATGTCGATTTCACCACTGCGCGGCCAGCCGACGGACGGATAGTTCGCACCAAGTGTCCAGAATGCGGGGAATGCGCCGGGTGCCGTCGGCATCTTCGCCCGGACCTCGAAATATCCGTACTTGAAAGTGCGCTTGTTCACGCCTTCCAGCCGCCCGGAGGTGTAGGGCATCCCGTCGCACCCGGCCTCACGCCGCGAGGTGAGGACCAGATCCCCCTGGCCATCCATCGCCACGTTGCTGCTCTTCGGGGTGTAGCACTCCAGCTCGCCGTGGTGCGAACCGCTGACCGCGGTCCAGTCCGCCTTGTTCACCCCGGTGCCGGCCGCCCCATTGAACTCGTCCGCCCACTGGAGCGCCGCGCCGTTCGCGGGCGCCGGAGCGGTGGTGGCCGGCGCGGCCGTGACGCCCGGGGCGGTGCGAACCACGGCCGGAGTGGACTGGCCAGGCTGCGGAAGGCCCGCCGGCGACGTCGCGACCGAGCTGGGCAGCACGGTGCTGGTAGGCCCGGGCACCGGGGAGGTGGTCGAGTCGTCTGGCGTCGTCGCCGGTTCGGTGGGTAGCGCGGTAGCGGTCCCCGCGACCGTCTGGCCCCCGCCGTGCTGGTGCCTGCACGGCGGCCCCGCGTTCGAGGCGCAGTGGAACCAAGCCACGTAGGAGCCGTGAATTCTGCGTCGAGCGACCGGTGCGCCGTCGGGATCGTTGGCGTGCAGGACGAACCCGTAGTCACCCACGTTCGTCGCGACGATGGGCACCTTGGAATCGGACCCGCCGTCCTGCGCCCATGCTTCGACGGTGAGCTGGTCTGGTGTCGCATTCAGGCCCGGGGTCACGGCGCACGAGCCGTCGGTCGAGGTGATGCAGGTGAAGTCGCCCACAAGAGAGGCGTACGCCGGCATGGGACTCGCCGAGAGGTCACCGGTTCGGCTCAGCCCGATGCCCACCCCCAGCGCGACTACAGCCAGAACGCCGACCGAAGTGAACATTCTTCGGCGGACTGGTCGGCGACCGGGTGGACGGGATGCGGATGACGTCGGAAGGTCATGCGACGTTGGTCGCCGGCTCGAGTGTCTGCCTGTAGTCGTGGTCATGGCGGGGGAGAGTCCCTCCCGAGGTAGAGATATTTAGGGACGGCCGGCGTGGGTTCCGCCGCCCGTCCGCCCTCCGGCCCACACCTGTTGGCTTTTCTGCGTGACGCCGACCACCAGGTACGGGACAGCTGCACACGCGGCACATATTCCGCCCATGCCTGGCCATATTACGAGGACCGGTGTTCACCGCTCCAGAGGGTCCACTCGTTGTTGATCTGGCGCGTAACCGGTGTGTCGAGCCCTGCGGTAACAACGGACGGTCAGGCGCACTGCAATCTCGTGCCATCGATCGAACCATCGGCAAATGGACGGGCAACGCTCACACGCTCCCGGGCACTGGCGGGGGTTGGGGCCGACGCCGGCACCCCGGGTTCGCTGAGCGCCGTCCGCTGCTTGCGTCTCGGGGAGTCAAAAACATCTGGCGCGCCCACGTCGCGATTCAAGATCATGAGAAGAATTCATTACAGTGACGTTTCCGGTGCGCGGCGGGCTGGCAAAGATCTGGCCGTAGGATCTCATGGTAAAGAACTGAATAGTTCTCTGGATGGTTCACGTCTCGCGGCCCTCCGGGTAGAATAGCACCCCGGGGGGATGTCGTGATTGAGCGGATTTTGAAACATCCACACAGACGGGCTGGCGAACGGGACAATCTTCGTCTGGCGGTGGGCCGGGCTCGCTCTCCTGGACGCGCTGGCGGCCGGCGCGCCGCTGGCGGAGCGCATATCCGGGCCGTCGCTCTGGCACTCGCGGCGGCCGGGGTGCTGGCCGGCTGCGGGCTCTCACATTCCGGGCCGTCGACGCCCCGGCCGAGTGGCCCGTCCGAAAGGTGGGTCGCCGGCTCCGTCGGGATTACGGACAGTCGAGGCACCTTCTGGCAGCCGGATGTTTCCGTGGCCCGCGGCGGCCAGGTCGCCACTGCCGGTTCGGGCGCCGCCGGCACGGGCAATCCCGCCCTGTACCGCAAGGCGCGCGTCGACGGCAGCGGCTATGAGCTTCCGGTGGTCAAGCCGGGCACGTACGCCGTGGTGCTCCATCTGTTGGCGCCCAGGGACGCCGGGGTCGGACAGAACATGTTCGACGTCACCGTCGGCGGCCAGACCGTGGTCTCGGCGCTCGACGTCGCGGCGCGGGTGGGTGCTGGCCATGCCCTGGCCGTTCTCGTGCCTGTGACGGTCACCGGTGAGGTCGTCGACCTGGGCTTTCGCCCGCGCCGCGGCGAGGTGAGCGTGAGCGCGGTCAGCGTGACCCTTGACAGTGCCGCGACGATTCGCGGCACCTTCACCGACGACTTCGCCGGCCCGGCCGGCGCCACGGTGGATTCCCGGTGGACGTTCGAGACCGGTGGCGGCGGCTGGGGCAACAATGAGCTGGGGGTCTACACGTCCAGCAACAAGAACGTGGCGCTCGACGGCGCCGGAAACCTGGTCATCACGGCCAGGCGGGAAGACATCCGCGACGCGGATGGGAAAACCGGCCATTACACCTCGGGCCGGCTGACCACCAAGAATTCCCTCGACCTCCAGTACGGGCATGTCGAGACCAGGCTCGTGCTGCCGACCGGCGGTGGGCTGCTGCCCGCCTTCTGGGCGGTGGGCAGCAATGTCGACAGCGTCGGGTGGCCCGTCAGTGGCGAGATCGACATTCTTGAGCTGCCGGCGCCGAACGGATCGATTTACGCCTCGGTCCACGGCCCGGCGCAGGGTGACGCGGCCTACGCCCGCGTGGCGGGAATCCACCGGCTGCCGGCGGCGACGGTGGCTGGTTTTCATACGTACTCGATGGACTGGTACCCGGGAATTCTTCAGTTCTCCGTCGACGGAACAGTCTATGGTTCGGTGAGTGTCGACGACATGCCCCCGGGCCAGACGTGGGCGTTTGATCACCCCTTTTATCTGATCTTCAACCTCGCGGTCGGCGGTAACTGGCCGGGATCACCGCCCGCCGGCACCCGGTTTCCGCAGAAGATGGTCATCGACTACGTCCAGGTCACAGGTCACAACTAGCGTGACCCCTCGCGCCCTGGCCGGAGATGATCGTGTCCTGCCCGCCCCGCGCTGGTTGATGTGCGACGTCGCGCCGGCCTTACCCTGGCCCTGCGCCTCACTGTCCGTCACAGACGGCGCCCGAGGGTCACCGGGTGTGGTTACGGCCCGGTAATTTCTATGTCGCTCGTCGTCCTTTCACCGGATGCGCGGCCGGCCGCGCCGTCGCCGGTAGTAAAATCCCAGCGTCTGAGTCTCCGTAGTGCTGGCCCTTGGACAAAGGTCCTCGAGGCGTCAGCGGGCCGCACGGTACCTGCGCCCGCGCAGCACTTCATGGACGGTCTACGTTCTTGCGCATTGTAACTCGCTGTAACATGACAACAGTTACCAGGGGGGACTGTTGATCGACGCAAGTCGCCCTGCGCCGCCAAGCAACGCCGTGATGCGACGAGATCGCACGTTGGTGGTGCCATTCAGCAGGACCAGAGCCGTGGGCTCGCTCACTCGGCGCGCCGGTCATCACGTAGAGAGAAGCGCATGACCAGACCGACGTTGGATGGTTCCGAGCAGGCGGAGGCCGTACCCGGCGGCGCGGCCGACACGGTCCGGCCGGAGTCCACCTGGTGCGGCGAGGTCGAGCTCTCCGCACCCAGCCTGCCGGCGCTGCCACGCACCGCGGACGGCAGGCTCTGCGAGGACGCCCGCGTCCTGGTCCGGCTCCACGGCGACCCGGTCGGCTACGTCCAGCTTCCGCTCGCCGAGGGCCGGCTCGACGCCGACGCCGCGTTGCGGCAGGCCGTGGACCAGTTCGGCCCGAGCATCCGGCGGCACCTCGCGGCCGAAGGGCTGCCGGAGACCGAGCTGGTGCCCGCGCCCGCCGCTACGGCGCGCTGCTCGCTCGCGACCCCGCGCGCGCCGCGCCGGCGCTCGGCGGCGGCCGCGCCGGTCCAGCCGGTCGCGACCGTCGTCGTCTGCACCCGCGACCGTCCGCAGACGTTGCTCGCCTGCCTGGATCGGCTTCGGCGCCTGCGGCACCCGAACATCGAGATCGTCATCGTCGACAACGCACCGTCCGACGAGGCGACCAAGCTCGCTTTCGCCTCCGCCGTCGGGGACCTGGCCCACTTCCGTTACGTGCGGGAGGAGCGGCCGGGGCTGTCGTGGGCGCGGAACAGGGGCGTCGCCGAGGCGCGCGGCGAGATCATCGCCTTCACCGATGACGACGTCACCGTCGACGAGGGGTGGATCGCGGGCATCCTGCGTGGCTTCGCGCAGGGCGACGACATCGGCTGCGTGACCGGACTGGTGGCGACCGCGTCGCTGACCGAGGTGGCGGAACGCTACTTCGACTCGCGGCTCAACTGGTCCGCGAGCTGCGCCGCCCGCCGTTACGACCTCGTGGAGCACCGGGTCCCGAGCCCCGTGTACCCCTACTCGGCCGGCATCTTCGGCGCCGGCGCCAACATCGCGTTCCGCCGGGAGACGCTGGCCACCGTCGGCGAGTTCGACACCGCGCTGGGCGCGGGAACGGCGGCGGCGGGCGGCGAGGACCTCGACATCTTCCTGCGCGTGCTTCTCGCGGGCTATGCCATCTACTACGAGCCGGCCTCGCTCGTCTGGCATACCCACCGCAGCAGCGTGGACGAGCTGAACCGCCAGATGTACGCGTACGGCAGCGGGATGGCGGCCTACCTGACCAAGCACCTCACCGATCTGACCACGGCGCGCGGCCTGATGGCCCGGGTCCCGCGTGGGCTGTGGGAAATGCGCAAGATCAGCACGGACAGCCAGGGCGCCGCCGGCAGCGACGACGCGCTCCAGCGCCGGCTGCTCGCCTGGGAGCTCGCCGGCTACGCCGCGGGCCCCGCGCTCTACGCCAGATCCCGTCGGCGTTCGGCGGGGCTGGGTGGCAGCCGGCCAGCCACGACGGTCGTCGCCCTGAGCTCGTCTGCCGCTGCCGCTGCCGCTGCCGCGCCGGCCGACCCGACCGCGGCGGATGACGGGGCAACGCCGAGTTCCGACGGCCCGACTGGGCTGGTCTGCGGCGAGCTGGAGCTGGCCGGGCCGATGGTCCGGCTGCCAGCCGGGGAGCACGACGGTGACTACGGCCGGGCCCGGCTGCTGGTCCGGGTCCACGGTGAACCGATCGGCTACGTCGAGCTGCCCCTCGCGGCGGACGCCGACGGGCCCGCCGGCGTCGACGTCCAGACGGCCGTGTCCCTCGCGGTGGAGACCCTCGGAGGGCGAATCCGCCAGCACCTGGCCGACGACGGGGTGACGCTGCCGGCCGGTCCCGATCCCGGCGTCGTCGTCAAGGCCGTCCGGTCGGGCGCCCCGAGCCGCCCGTGCCGGCGGCTGCCCGGGGCGACCCCGCGGATCACCATCGTCGTCTGCACCCGCAACCGGCCACGGCTGCTGACCGCCTGCCTCGACGGGCTACGCACCCTGCGGTACGACAACTTCGAGGTCGTGGTCGTGGACAACGCGCCGACCGACGACGGCACCAAGGCGGCATTCGACGCCGCGGTCGGCACCGACGACCGCTTCCGGTACGTGGTGGAGCCGGTGCCCGGCCTGTCCAGCGCGCGCAACAAGGGCCTCGCGGAGGCCGGCGGCGAGATCATCGCCTACACCGACGACGACGTGCGGGTCGACGCCGACTGGCTGTTGGGGCTCGCCCGCGGCTTCGCCCGGCGGGACGACGTCGCCTGCGTCACGGGACTGGTCGGCTCGGCCGACCTGGCGACCGACATCGAGCAGTACTTCGATGCCAAGGTCTCCTGGTCGACCAGCTGCACGCCCCGCGTCTACGACATGGACCCGGCGAACGCGCCCGGCCCGCTGCATCCGTTCACGGCGGGCGTCTTCGGGACCGGTGCCAACCTGGCGCTGCGGACCGAGACCGTACGGGCGCTCGGCGGCTTCGACACCGCGCTCGGCGCCGGCACCAGGACCCGGGGCGGTGAGGACCTGGACATCTTCGTCCGGATCCTGCTCGACGGCCACGCCCTCGCCTACGAGCCGGCCGCACTCGTCTGGCACAGCCATCGCTCCGACCTGGCCGAGCTGAGCCGGCAGATGTTCGGCTACGGCTCCGGGCTCACCGCGTACATCGTGAAGTACCTGGTGGACCCGGCCACCCGCCGGCGCGTCGTCGCCGGCATCCCCGGCGGCGTGCGGCACGCCAGGCAGCTGGGCAGCCGTACCAAGGAGATTCCCGCGGCGCCGAAGCCCGAGGTCATGCGTCGGTTGCGGGCCAGAGAAATGGCCGGGATGCTCGCCGGGCCTGGGCTGTACCTACAGGCACGGCGACGAAGCGCACGGGCGTCCGCACGAGGAGCGCAGCGATGACCAGCGTCACGGACGAGACGGCGGCGGTTGTCGGAGCGGAGCAGCCGCGTCGCAAGATGAGCATGCTCTACCGCAACGGTCTCGCCGGTGTCGTCAACAGCGTGCTGTCGGCGCTGTTGGGAGCGGGTTTCTGGGTCATCGCCGCCCGTGAGTCGAGCACGGCCGCGGTCGGTGTCGGGACGGCCCTCGTCTCGGCATTGATGGCGCTCGCCACGCTGAGCCAGATGAGCCTCGGAGGAGCCCTCTCCGCCTACCTCCCGGGCGCGGGCGAGCACCAGCGGGCTCTGGTCCTGCGCTCGTATGGCATGGCCGTGCTCATCAGCGTCGTGCTCGGCGGGGCCTTCGCCGTCGCGGCGCCGCGCCTCGATCATTCGTTCCACATTCTGGCGCCGGTCGGCGCGGCGATCGGCTTCACCGCCTCGGTCACGGTCTGGGCGATCTTCTCCCTGCAGGACCTGGTGGTCACCTCGCTGCGCAAGGCGATCTGGCTGCCGCTGGAGAACACCACCTACAGCCTGACCAAGTTCGTGGTGCTGGTCGCGATGGGCACCGGCACGACCGCGCTGATGCTGCTGACCGCCTGGGTGGTCCCGGCGGCCATCGCGACGGTCGTCGTCTCCTCAATCGTGTTCGGCAAGCTGCTGAACAAGCGGGAGCCGGGCGCCGAGCCAGCCGTCCTGACACAGGCGCCGCAGCTGCAGGGCTACCGGCGTTTCCTGGCCGGTACCACGCTGGCGCTCATCTTCGAGCAGCTGGCGGTGACCCTGCTGCCGGTGTTCATCGTCGCCGGCCTCGGCACGGAGAAAGGCGCCGAGTTCGGCATCGCCTGGATGCTCATCCAGGCGCTCGACCAGTTCCCGATGATTCTCGGGTTCTCGATGACCGTCGAGGGCGCGCAGCCCGGCGCCGACGTGCGACCGATCCACCGGACCCTGCGCAAGCGCACCCTGGCCGGCATGGGTGCCCTGGTGGTCGTCGGGATCCTGGTGGCTCCCATCATCACCACGATCTTCGGCGGCGCCTACCGGCACGGCTCGACGACCGTTCTCCAGCTGCTCCTGCTCGGCTCCCTGGGCCGGGCGGTGAACAGCCTCGCACTGTGCGCCGCGCTGGCCCGGCGCCGGCTGGCCCCGCTGATCGGGATTCACGGCGCCATCGCGTTGATGGTCCCGATCGGCGCCCTGGTCCTCGGGCGCTGGTGGGGCCTGGTCGGCGTCGGCATCGCCTGGTCGGTCGCGCAGACCGTGGTCGCGCTCGGCGTCCTCGTCGCGGAACGCCGCGAGGAGGACGCCGAGCGGGTCCACACGCCGCCCGGGCTGCGCCGCCCGGCGGCGATCGAGGCGGACATCGAGACGACCATGCGCCTCACGCCGATCCAGCGGCCGCCGCGGTAGCGCTCGCCCTGTATCGGCGCCTGCCTAGTCGCCGGGGTCGACGAGATCGGCCGGGATGAACGTGACCGGGAACGGGCGGGTGACGCTGAGCGGGGTCTCGTCGCTGGCCCGGCCGGCCCGCGGGTAGGCACCGTCGACGAGGTCATAGATCTCGATGGTCACGGTGCGCCCCGCCGGGTCCGGATCGACCAGCCAGCAGGACGGAATCCCGCGGTCGCGGTAGAGATCGAGCTTCAGCGTGCGGTTGTACCGGCGGGTGTGCTCGTCGGCCACCTCGATGACCAGGAACGGTGGCTCGGTGATCCGGGACGGCACCGTGCCGGCCAGCGGCGGCGTTCCACTCGGGTCGGTGTCCGCGGAGGGCCTGGTCGGGGTGGGCGCGGGGCCGACCACCAGATCCGGGATCAGCAACGTCCGGGCGGAAACCTCGACGCGCAGGCCATGCGGATAGACGTGCGCACCGGACGGCGCGGCCACGGCGAGCAGCTCGGCCAGTCGCTGCGTCACCCGGGTGCGCAGCGGCGTGGGCCACGGGCGTAGTACGCACAGCCCGTCGAGCAGCTCCACCCGGCCGTCGTCCGCGTCGATCGCGTCCAGCGCGGCCACCGTCACCGGCGGCGCGGGCAGCGCCACCGTCGGGAGCCATCGGCGCGGGGCCTGCGTGACCGCCCCGGCCGGAGGAGGCGCGAAAGGGTTCTTCTTTCGCGCCTCCGGAGGTCCTGATGTCGGAGTCACCCGGCCATCCTGCCCGCCACCCAGCGTTGTGTCTAAGAACTTGTCTGACGAACTGCGCCGCGGCGGCCGTTGTCGGGATTCCTGGTCCCGGATCTGACGAGTCCCGGTCACGCGGGCCGGGACGAGGGCGGCCTGCCGCCGCGCCGGCTCAGTTCCAGCCGCGGGAGTCCTGCTTCAGCGCGGTGTCGACGGTCAGCGCCGAGGCGATGACCAGGCTGAGCAGCGGGTCCGGCAGCTGGAAGTGCAGCTGGACGACGTAGTTGTCCGCCGTCGTGAACATCGTCTTGAGCAGGCCCTCCCAGGTCTTGGTGATCCTGGCGACCTCGACCTCGGCGTGGTCGACGATCGAGAAGTTCCAGGCCCGCCAGTTCTCGGCCTTGATCAGTCCGATCTGCTGGCCGCCCACCATCAGGCCGAACCGGATCTTCCCGAGCGCGTTCTGCTGGACGATCTGGCCGATCTCCGACCCGTCCGGCCGGGTGACGATGACCTTCGACTTGACCAGCTTCGCCGGCCTGGTCAGCACCAGCATGACGTTGCCCGCCTGGTCGCGGACCTCCAGCTTGTGCGTCATGTACTGGTCCAGCGAGGTGAGCACCCGCGCGACCTTCTTCGCCGTGCTCTGCCCGACCTCGACCACCGAGCCGATCTGCCGGCCACCCTGGTCGAAGATCGCGTACTGGTTCGTGACCTCGATGAACTGGGTCTTCTGGTTCACCACCAGCACGGGCTCGGTGAAGATGGTGCCACCGCCCGGGCCGCTCGGCGCGACGCCGGCCCGCTGCTGGACCTGCTCCTGGATCTTGTCCGGGGTGAACCCGGTGTGCACCGGTACTGGCTGGAAGCCGCCCTGCGCGGTTCCCCAGCCCTGCGCGCCGGGCTGCGCTGGCGGCCCCTGCTGCCAGCCCGGCGCCGGCTGCCCCGGCGCGGACGGGAAGCCGCCCGGCTGCTGCTGGGGCGGGGCGCCCGCCGGCTGGAAGGCACCCTGCGGCTGGGGTGGCTTCTGATACACCGGCGCCGCGGGCTGTTGCGGCGTCGGCTGCTGCGGCAGCGAGGGCGCCGGCGGCTGACCCGGCGCGGCCTGGGTGTGCCCGGTCCACTGAACGCCGTCCCACCACCGGAGCCCCGGCGCCCCGGACGGGTCCGGGTACCAGCCCGGCACGGGGGAATTCTGCGACATACGCCTACCCTTCCACTGGCCACGCGCCAAGGCCATGCCACCTACGCAATACGGCCCAGCCATCACATCAGGTACCAACTCCGTTGGCCCAGTCCCGGCTGCGTCGGTATGGACTGTGGCGCTTCGACCGCCGGGCCGCACCGAGGGCCGGCTCTCACGACGGCCGCACAGCAGGAAGGGGCGGCCCCAATCGGGACCGCCCCTCCTGACGTGCAACGAACTCCTACGCCCAGCCCACTCCGATGCCCACCCAGCCGATCCCAGCGCTCAGGCCCGTGGTCCCGACCTCAACGATCGTGATCTCGAACCCTAGCCAGGCGGCGACCCCTTGGTCGCGCGAAGCGCGACATCCGGGGTCTCCGGGGGGCGCCCCCCGGAGCAGACATCTTCTGACAGGCCGCGGCGAAAGTGGCCGAAGGCCACTGAGCAGGGTGAGCCCCTGTCAGAAGTCCATGTCCCCGCCGCCCGGCATGGCCGGGGCCGGGTTCTTCTCGGGCTTGTCGGCGATGACGGCCTCGGTGGTGAGGAAGAGGCCGGCGATCGACGCGGCGTTCTGCAGCGCCGAGCGGGTGACCTTCGCCGGGTCGATGATGCCGGTGGCCAGCATGTCGACGTACTCGCCGGTGGCCGCGTTCAGACCGTGGCCGATCGGCAGGTTGCGCACCTTGTCGACCACGACGCCGCCCTCGAGACCGCTGTTGAAGGCGATCTGCTTGATCGGCGCCTCGAGCGCGAGCCGGACGATGTTCGCCCCGGTGGCCTCGTCGCCGGTCAGGTCGAGCTTGTCGAACGCGCTGACCGAGGCCTGGAGCAGGGCGACGCCACCACCGGCGACGATGCCCTCTTCGACGGCCGCCTTCGCGTTGGAGACGGCGTCCTCGATGCGGTGCTTCTTCTCCTTGAGCTCGACCTCGGTCGCCGCGCCCACCTTGACGACGGCGACGCCGCCGGCGAGCTTGGCGAGGCGCTCCTGGAGCTTCTCGCGGTCGTAGTCCGAGTCGGACTTCTCGATCTCGTTGCGGATCTGCGAGACGCGGCCGGCGATCTGGTCCGGGTCGCCGGAGCCCTCGACGATGGTGGTCTCGTCCTTGGTGACGACGACCTTGCGCGCCTTGCCCAGCAGGTCCACCGAGGTCGACTCGAGCTTGAGGCCGACGTCCTCGGAGATGACCTGGCCACCGGTCAGGATCGCGATGTCGCCCAGCATGGCCTTGCGACGGTCACCGAAGCCCGGGGCCTTCACGGCGACGGACTTGAAGGTGCCGCGGATCTTGTTGACGACCAGGGTCGCGAGGGCTTCGCCCTCCACGTCCTCGGCGATGATGACCAGCGGCTTGCTGGCCTGCATGACCTTCTCCAGCAGCGGGAGAACGTCCTTGACCGCCGAGATCTTGGAGTTGACGATCAGGATGTACGGGTCGTCGAGGACGGCCTCCTGACGGTCGGCGTCCGTGACGAAGTACGGCGAGATGTAGCCCTTGTCGAAGCGCATGCCCTCGGTGAGCTCGAGCTCCAGGCCGAAGGTGTTGCTCTCCTCGACGGTGACGACGCCTTCCTTGCCGACCTTGTCGAGCGCCTCGGCGATCAGCGCGCCGATGGCCGGGTCGCCCGCGGAGATGGACGCCGTGGAGGCGATCTGCTCCTTGGTCTCGACTTCCTTGGCCTGCTTCGAGAGCTCCTCGGAGACGCTCTCGACCGCGATCTCGATGCCCTTCTTCAGGCCGAGCGGGTTCGCGCCGGCGGCGACGTTGCGCAGCCCCTCGCGGACCAGAGCCTGGGCCAGGATCGTCGCGGTGGTGGTGCCGTCACCAGCGACGTCGTTGGTCTTCTTCGCGACTTCCTTGACGAGCTCGGCGCCGATCTTCTCGAACGGGTCCTCGAGCTCGATCTCCTTGGCGATGGAGACACCGTCGTTGGTGATCGTGGGTACGCCCCACTTCTTCTCCAGAACGACGTTGCGGCCCTTCGGACCAAGCGTGACCTTGACGGCGTCGGCCAGCTGGTTCATGCCGCGCTCCAGGCCGCGCCGCGCCTCCTCATCGAAGGCAATGATCTTCGGCATGGTGTCGGAGTCCTCCCACAGGGATATGGCAGTGTGATGGCCTGGCCACAACGACGCCCGCGACGGACGGCTCGACACCACGCGCCTCGGCGCCCGCCCGGTGGCGGACGCTCCACGGACCGAGTACCTGGCATGCAACACCAGGTACTGACCCGAATGACTGATGGCGACGGCCTCGTCGTTCAGCCCTGCTGGCACTCACCCTACCTGAGTGCCAGTCCCTGTTTAGCACTCGACATCGGTGAGTGCAAGCTCGCTCCGCGTATCAGCAACGTTGTCGTCGACCGGTCGGCCCGTCGAGACCACCCGTTGCCTGCGCGTTTGTCGCCTGGCCATCCGGCCAACGCCGAGCGCTCGACGGTCCTCGATGCCCTGCCGGGCGCAGCCTCCGCAGGACGCCTGCCGGCGGGCCGCCGGCACCAACCAGCTCGGCGTCCCCCTTGCTTCGTCCGCCCCGGTTCCGTGCTGACTGTGGCGGCCCGAGCCCGGCGGATGGTCAGCGTGATCTATAGGCGTCGGATCGGTGCTCGATGGCGGTGACCAGCACGGTTCTGTTCTCGTCGTCGATCTCGTACAGCACCCGGTAGGTGCCACGGCGGGCGGACCAGGTCCCCTCGTAGGGCGGCAGTAGGAGCGGTTTGCCCAGTCGGCGCGGATTCTCCAGCAGCGCTGTCGTGATGAACTCGTGGACGGCCGACGCGATCTTCTCCGGGAGGCGGCTGGCGAGCGCACGAGCCGCCGGACCGGCGATCCTCAGCTCGTAGGGCTCGCCGCCCGGCCTCATGCCTGGCGCCCGCCGTCCCCACGGGCGCGCTTCGCCATCAGCGCCGCGAGCTCGTCGGCGTCCAGTACGTCGCCGGCCTCGACCGCGGCGCGCGACTCCTCCAGTTGCCGCATGGTCTCGCGGCTGGCGAGGACGTCGAGCGTCTCCTCGATGGCTGCAAGGTCGTCCGGGGAGATCAGCACGGCTACTGCGCGGCCGTGCCGGGTGATCTCCACCCGGTCGTGCGTCTTGGCTACCTCGTCGATCAGATCAGAAAGTCGGTTGCGCGCCTCGGTGAACGGCAGCACGGTCATGCTCTGCATGATACTCGAAAGTGGCGCGAAGTTGAGGCAGAATCATCCTAGGTCGTGATCCGACGCTGCCAGCCATACAACTGACCCGTTCCAGTCCTGTCCGCAATCAGGCTCAAGCCGCGTGACGGCGCCGGGATCAGGTGCGCCCGCGTCGGTTGCGCTGGCGCCGTCGCAGCGTCAGAGGAAGTCCTCGTTGTTGATCACGCGCAGACCAGGCGCCGCCCTCGGACCAGGGACCGGTGGGCTCGGGGGAGCCTCCGGGAGCACGCCTGACTCGTCGAGATCGATGACGTGCACGGCGCGTCGGCTCCGCGTGGCGCCGACCGCTCGCTCGAACTGATCCCGGATCCAGGGCAGCCGGAACCGCCGCGCCTGCCGGGCAGCTTCCCGGATGCCCAACTCGGCGGTCGCCCCTTCAACCTCGACTCTCAGCTGACTTGCGCGGCGCGCGATCGCGACGTCCGCATCTGCGTCCGACCGGATGCGGGCGACGTCGGCGCGGGCCCTGCGCCGCGCTTCCTCGTCGCGAGCGAACATCTGCTCCGCATAGGCCCGGCGGGGCAGTAGCGAGTTGACGAACTTGACGACGACTGGCGCGATCTCGACCGCCAGCAGCCAGAACCGCAGGATGCGCTGTAGGTCGTCGGCCCGCGCCGAGTACATCGAGACACATGCTGGGTTGTTGAATACCTGATCCGGCGTGGGGTTGGCTGGGCAGGGCGGCACGGGATCGGCGACCTACGAACTTGGCTGTCCGGCCACGACAGAGCCATGAACATCGTCGTCTGCTCCCCCCGGCGCAGCACGATAGGAACTGCATTGTTATGGACCGTTGCGCTCCGCACAACCGGGAATGGCACGTCAGAGACACAACGCCCTGTCTTTTGTGACCGGCCTCCCAAGTTCGACGGTTGAGTAGCCAGCCGTCGCCACGCCCGCAGTGCAGGGGCTGGGGTCGACAGGCGCGCTCGAGTTGCCGAACGCGGTGTGGCACGTCTACAGCGCCGACGACCGGTGCTCGACGGCGGTGACCAGGACGCGCGAAATCGAGCCGGTTGCGGGTGCGTCTGGCGGCCAGCCTGCGGCGATCAGACGTTCAAAGCAGGTCCAACCACGATCGGCCCTGTTTGGGGCTGACCAGAGTCGACCGTCCTTCCGGCCTCGTGGGTGGTGTCGCATCGTGACCGCACGAGGCCAGAAGGTGGGGTCTCAGTCGTCGCCCAGGCCCGCGGCCTCGAAGGCGCTCAGGGTCGGGGGGATCGTCGCGGTGGGGAGGGCGATGCCGACGAGGGGGTCGAGGGTCTTCAGACCGTCGCCGGTGTTGTAGATGACGGTCTCGGCGTCGGGGTCGAGGAGGCCCTCGCGCAGCTGGCGGCGCAGGTTCGCCACGGTCACGCCGCCGGCGGTCTCGCCGAAGATGCCCTCGGTGCGGGCGAGCAGGCGCATGCCCTCGATGATCTCGTCGTCGGTGACGTCCGTGATCGCGCCGCCGGTGCGGCGGGCGACGTCGAGGGCGTACGGGCCGTCGGCCGGGTTGCCGATCGAGAGCGACTTGGCGATCGTCGACGGGCGGACGGGGGAGACCGTGTCGACGCCGCGCTCGAACGCCGCCGCGACCGGGTTGCAGCCGGCGGCCTGGGCGCCGAAGACCTTGTACGGCGTCGGCTCGACCAGGCCGAGCTTGCCCAGCTCGCGGAACGCCTTGTCGACCTTGGTCAGCAGCGAGCCGGACGCGATCGGGATGACCACCTGCGCCGGCAGCCGCCAGCCGAGCTGCTCGGCGACCTCGTAGCCGAGCGTCTTGGAGCCCTCCGCGTAGAACGGGCGGACGTTGACGTTGACGAACGCCCACTCGTACTCGTCGGCGAGCTGGCTGCACAGCTTGTTGACGTCGTCGTAGTTGCCCTTGATCGCGACCAGGGTGCCGCCGTAGACGGCGGTGGAGACGGTCTTGCCGTCCTCCAGGTCGTGCGGGACCAGGACGATGGAGCGCAGGCCCGCGTGGGCGGCGTGCGCGGCGACCGAATGCGCCAGGTTGCCGGTGGACGCGCAGGCGACGGTGGTGAAGCCCAGGTCACGGGCGGCGGAGAGCGCGACCGAGACGACCCTGTCCTTGAACGAATGGGTGGGGTTCGCGCTGTCATCCTTGACCCAGAGGGTCTTCATTCCCAGCTCGGCGGCCAGCCGTGGCGCCGGCCGCAGCGGGGTGAAGCCGGCACCGAGGGATACCCGGCGGGCCGGGTCGTGGCCGGCGGGCAGCAGGCCGACGTAGCGCCACAGGTTCTTCGGCCCGGCCTCGATGGATGCGCGAGTTACCCGGCGCAGCCGGTCCTCGTCATAGGCGATCTCCAGCGGTGCGAAGCACTCAAAACAGACGTGCTGCGGGCCAAGCGGGTAGATCGCGCCGCAGTGGCGACAGGAAAGCGAGACGGCGGGGTTCACGTCATCGGTGGTCGAGCCCGTCTGGGCAGCGCGCTCCGGCGCGAGAGTCATCGCGGATCTCCTCATCTTTCCCGGGGCCGACGATGGCACCTCGGGTCGGAATTGGCACCTGCCGCGGGGAGCACTGCCGTAGACCGCGCCCACGGGTGGGCCGCGCCTAGGAGATGACCGCCTGACCGAGTGGTCAGAAGCACCTGACGTGCTCGGTCAGAGCACCTGACCGGGTGGTCAGAAGCACCTAGGTCGCGCGAAGCGCGACACCGGGGGTCCGGGGGTCGCCCCCCGGGCAGGCATCGCGGCAAAGGCGAAGCTGATCCCGGAGGGATCAGCGAGCAGGCTCGTCCGCTCGGTTGCCGGGGCTTCATTGGGCCGTTCCCTCTGCCCCTCTGGATGAGCCATGTTCAGTTGTGTGTCCGTACTGTAGACCGCCGCCACCCTTCAGCGCATCGTCCTTTTGGGCGCAGGGGTGTGATGCGGATTGCGTCCCATCGCACGTCCCGGTCGCGGCCGTTCATGCTGACGACGGCGGGGCGGGCCGGGCGTCGACCGACCGGGAGCCCCGCGGGGGAGACCTCCGACCCGGCCGGGAGGGTCCCCAGCTCCCGAGGCCGGGCGGGAGAAAGACTTAGGGCTGCCGGAAGGTTGCAGGGACCAGGCCGGGAACCGCGCGACGGATGAGCTGATCGCGTGGAACCCGGCCGCCGGGAGGAGCCGCGCGCGTGAGCATCCGTGTCGTCTACACCGATCTCGACGGAACCATGGTCGGCCCGAAGGGCTCGTTCTTCGTCGCCGAGGACGGGTCGCACACCCTCGAGGCGGCGCAGGCGCTCGTCGGCCTGCATGCCGCCGGTCTGACGCTCGTGCTGGTCAGCGGCCGGACCAGGCCGCAGCTGGTCGAGGCGGCGGCGATCTTCGGAGCCGACGGCTTCATCGGCGAGCTCGGCGCGATTGTCGGCTGGGACCACGGCTGGCAGAGCGAGATCCTGCGCGGCGCGATGCCGGCCGGCTACGCCCAGGTGCCCGAGGAGCTGCTCCACAAGCTGATCGCCGCCAATCCGGGCCGGCTGGAGTTGCACACTCCGTGGCACACAGGCCGCGAGCTCGACGTGATGCTGCGCGGCAAGATCGACGTTCCGACCGTCGATGCCTGGCTGCGCGATAACGGCTTCGACTGGCTCTCGATGCGTGACAACGGGCTGATCGCCCCCCAGCACATGCCGGACCTGGGCGTGAACCCGCACGTCTACCACCTGGTGCCCGAGGGGGTCGGCAAGGGTGAGGCGGTTGCCTGGGACCTCAGGCGGCGCGGCATCGACCCGGCGGACGCGATCGCGATCGGCGACTCCGCGAGCGACCTGACGATGGCCCGGTACGTCGGGCGGATGCACCTGGTCGCCAACGCCCTGCGGCACCCGGACATCCCCACCCTGCTGACCGCCTACGACAACGTCGTCGTCGAGAAGGAGGCGGTCACCCTTGGCTGGGCCAGCGCCGTGCGCGCCGCCGTCGCCGGCCGGGCGCCGCTGGCGGCCACCTCCTGACGGGCCGTCGGCGGCCCGTGGCGTCGACCGTTGTCGATGTTGCCGCGCGGTGTCTGACGGGCCGCAACCAGGTGGCGCGCGCCTGGAGATTTCGCGCGACCGATCGGCGCCGACCTGGTCATCTGACCCGGTCTTGAGGTCTACTCTGCCCTGTGTGCCAAACCTGACCCGTGCCGTGGTGGCGGGGCCTGATCCGGCGGCCGCCGGCACCGCGCGGGTGCTGGTCGCCTCGAACCGGGGCCCGGTCGCGTTCTCCCTCTCCGATTCCGGCGCGCTGCTGGCCCGGCGGGGCAGCGGTGGCCTGGTGAGCGGGATGCAGGAGGTGATCCGGGAAGCGGCGGCGACCGCGGCCGGCCAGGGCGACGCCGCCGAGGGCAGCGAGACCGACCCCGAGGATCCGCCGTCCGGCATCGTCTGGGTGTGCGCGGCGCTGTCCGACGCCGACCGCCGGGCGGTTCGGGTGGCGCCGGACGGCCGGCTCGACCGGGCCGGCTTCGACACCGGTGGCGCCGCGATCCGGATGCTCGACGTCGACCGGGTCGTCTTCGACCGCGCCTACAACGGGGTCGCGAACCGCACGCTGTGGTTCGTCCTGCACCTGCTGTTCGCCCCGGCCAGCGAGCCGAGCTTCGGTGCCGCGTTCTGGCGTGACTGGGAGGCCTATGAGGCCTACAACGCGATGTTCGCCGACGCGCTGGCCCTCGACGCGGCTCCCGGCGCCGCCGTCCTGATCCAGGACTACCACCTGACGCTCGTCCCAGGCCTGCTGCGCAAGCTGCGCCCCGACCTGCGGATCTCGCACTTCACCCACACCCCGTGGGCGCCGCCGGACTACTTCCGGATCCTGCCCGACCGGGTGTCCCGGGCCGTGATCGGCGGCATGCTCGGCGCCGACCGGCTCGGCTTCCTCACCGTTCGCTGGGCGACCGCGTTCCGCGACTGCGCTCGCGTCCTGCTCGGCGACGAGGTCGAGATCGACGGCGTGGAGACCTGCGTGCTGGACGGCGGTCTTGATCTCGCGGCCGTTTCTGAACCTATGGCCCCGCCCGCGGTGGCGGCCGGCCGGCCGTCGCCGCCGGACCCGCACGTCGACGCGCTGCCGTCGGTGGACGAGCAGCCCGGCCACCGGGTCAGGATCGGCGTCCACCCGCTCGGGGTCGACGCCCCGGCGCTGCGCGCGCGGGCCGCGGCGCAGGACGTGGCCGCCCGCGCGGCCGAGCTGCGCGAGGAGGTCGGCGACCGGCGCCTGATCGTCCGCGTCGACCGGACCGAGCTGTCGAAGAACATCGTCCGTGGCCTGGACGCATACCGCGAGCTGTTGCGAAACCATCCGGACTGGCGCGGCCGGGTCATGCACCTGGTCTGCGCCTACCCGTCCCGGCACGACCTGCCCGAGTATCGCGAGTACACCGCCGCGGTGCAGCGGATCGCCACCGAGATCAAGGACGAGTTCGCGACCGACGGGTGGCTGCCGCTGCGGCTGGAGGTGACGGACGACTACCCGCGCTCGCTGGCCGCGCTGACGCTGGCCGACGTGCTGGTGGTCAACCCGATCCGCGACGGCATGAACCTGATCGCCAAGGAGGGCCCGACGGTCTCCGACCGGGACGTGGCCCTGATCCTGTCCCGGGAGGCCGGCGCCTACGCCGAGCTGGGCACCGAAGCGCTGGTCGTCAATCCGTACGACGTCACGGAGACCGCCGAGGCGATGGACGCCGCGCTGCGGATGCCACCGGCCGAACGCCGCCGCCGCGCCGGCCGGATCGCCGAGCTGGCCGCCCGCCTCCCACCCGGCGACTGGTTTCGCCAGCAGCTCGCGGCGCTGCCAGCCCCACCGGCCGGCGCCGTCCTCCGCGCCTGACCGTCCTCCGCGCCTGACCGTCCTCCGCGCCTGACCGTCCTTGGCCTGGCCGTCCTTGGCCTGGCCGTCCTGCCCGCCTGACCGTCCTTGGCCTGGCCGGCCCGTGGGCGGGTTGGTCAGGCGCCGATGCGGGCCGCGAGGACCTGGAGCAGGGCGACAATCCCGGCGGGGCCGTCGACGACGAGGTCGGCTCGCTCCCGCAGGGCGGGCGGCACCTCGGGGCCGTCGCTGCAGACGGTGAGACCGGCGATCCCGGTCGAACGCAGCGCCTCGACGGCGTCGAAGGCGGGCAGGTCGCCGAGGTCGTCGCCGGCCATCAGCACCGACCGGGCCGAGCGCTCGTCAACGAGCTCCCGCAGGGCCCGGCCCTTGTCGTGATGCGGCGGCCGCAGCTCCAGGACCTTCTTGCCAGGAGCCGCCTCGAGGCCGTGCTCCTCGGCGAGCCGGCGCAGGGCGGGGGCGAGCGCGCCGAGCGCCGCGTCGGGATCAACGGCGCGGCGGACGTGGATGACCAGCGCCTGCACCTTGTCCTCGACGGTGACCCCGGGCGGAGCGTCGCGCAGCACCTCGGGCAGCCGGGCGCGTACCGCCGCGACGCCGGGCAGCGGTTCCGGACTGACCGTGTCCCCGGTCGCGCCCTCCCAGCGCTGCAGCCCATACTGGCCGAGGATCGTCAGGTTCGCCAGCGCCTCGGTGCCCGCGTCGGCGGGCAGGCCGGTCAGCTCCAGCAGCGCGTCCACCGGGCGCCCGGTGATGATCGCGAGTGTGCCGACCCGGCTGGCCAGCGCGCGCAGCGCGTCGACGGCTCCGGGCGCAGGGGCGGCGTCCATCGGCCTGGGCATGATCGGGGCGAGCGTGCCGTCGTAGTCGAGCGCGACGAGCGCGTTCTCAGGCGCGGTGATCAGGGCCGCGAGCGCGGCGCCGCCCGGGATGCCGGCCCGGTCGGCGAAACCGGCGGCCGTCGCCGGACCCGTCGTCGCCGGGCTGTCGACAGCGTCAGCGGAGCCGGTTGGCGAGGTTCGCGAGAAGGCGGATGAAGGACCCGAGGCGGGGGCAGGGCTGGCTGTCACGACGCGGCCGCGATGGCCGACAGGCAGGCGTCCATGGGTCCAGTGTGCCGGTGGCCCCGGATCCGGCGCCCACCGGACCGCGTCGCGTGGTGTTCCGCTGACGGTGAGTGTCAGACCGGCCGGTCTGGATTCGCTGGCGGAGCCGCGCGGAGGAATCTCAGGGAGCGGGCGTCGGGGTGGGGAAGTCGCGGGTGACGACCATGATCAGCTTGCCCGGCTCATAGAGCCTGATGTCGGTGCCGGCGATCGGCTCGATCTTGACGATGCCGGGAACCCGGTGTTGGAGGTTCTCCGCGGCGGGCTTCAGATTGTCCTCGTAGAAGACGGTCGTCACCGGCACGTTGTAGGTGCTGACGTAGCCGCCGACCCGGTCGACCGTGAAGCCCGCGGCCCTGACCGGCGCGCTGGCGGCGTCGGCAAGGCCATCGATCTTGGAGTCGTTGAGGATGACGACCGGGGCCACCGCGCCGGCGCCGGCCGCTGGCGGGGGGTTCGGCGTACGCGGCGATGACGCGGGCGAGCTGGGCCTGGCCGACGAGGCCGCGCCGCTGGGATGGTTGCTCGTCGTGGCGCGCGGAGCCTGGGTGGTGACCGGCGTGGGGGTCGACGCGCGGCTCGCGATGGGGTGCTGGCCTGACTTCGGGTCGTGCAGCAGGTTGACCAGCAGGATGCCGGCGGCGACGGCGAGCACGGCGATCAGGCCGGCTCCCGCCGCGCGCAGCCGACCGGCGCGGGCCGGCCGCCGCGGCGTCGGGGTGGCGGGGCCGGAGCGGGTGGTGGTCGTGGTGCCGGGTCCGCTCATGCCGGGTCCGCTCATGCCGGGTCCGCAGGGTCGGTCGGGTAGGGCTCGACGGCATCAGCGGCCTGCCCGTCCGCCGCGGGCGGCGTCGGGGTGGTGACGGCGACAGCGGTGATCGTGGAGGTGGCCCGATCCGCGTCCGGCGCCAGGCCGGGCCGGGCGCGCCCGCCACGGGCCGAGACGCTCGCGGCCGGGGACCAGCCCTGCCTGCGTGCGGCGCGCAGCCGCGAGAGCCGGCCGACCAGCACCGGCTCGGCGGCCAGCGCGGCCGGCGTCTCGATCAACGCGTTCAGCAGCTGGTAGTAGCGCGGCGGCGAGAGCCCGAACTCGGCGCGGATGGCCTCGTCCTTGGCCGCCGGGTACCGCCAGGTCCGTCGCTCGAACCGCAGCACCCGGGCGTCGCGGTCCGACAGCCCGTCGGCTTCCGCCGGCTCCGCTGTCCGTGGGACCGCCGGGTCGCGCGACTGCGTGTCGTCCACGGAGTCACCCCCTCGGCTGGCCCGGCGACGACCGGCACCGACGGGCGGGGGGCCAGCCGACCGATATCCGCGAACCACGGCTATGTGCTTGGACGTCCACTATTTCACCCCGCGGGTCCGACACTCCAGACCGCCCCCACCCGTGGGCCCTGGGCCCGAACCGCCCAGCCGGCCGGGATTCGGCCGGCCGGGGCGGGTGCGGGTGCAGGTGCGGGTGCGGGTGCCTGGGCCACCCAGGACGCGGCCCGGCGGAAAGCGATGGCGTCACCCGCCGACCGGCCCGGACGCGGCTTCGGACTCGTCCACCGCGCGGAGCAGCATCGGGTCATACCTGGTGGCTGGGATAGGGCTCAGAACCGCAGCCACCCGGTCTGGCTCAACGTGGGGACCGACACCCGGCGGCGCGCACCGCGCTCGGGCTGGTTCCGGCTGGCGTCGCCGGATCTCCAAAAGATCTTCCGTGGATCGTCCGGGGCGTTACCTTGGCCTGGTGACCCGCCAGTTCACCCGCACGCCCGAGGACTTCACCTGCCTCGTCTGCGGCGCGGCGGTACGCGGCGACGGGTACACGAACCACTGCCCCCATTGCCTGTGGTCACGGCATGTGGACGTTGCGCCGGGTGATCGGGCGGCCGGCTGCGGGGGGCTGATGCGCCCGGTCGCGGTCGAGGCCCGCGCTCACGACATGGTCCTCACGCACGCCTGTGAGAGCTGCGGGCACCGTCGGCGCAACCGGACCGCGCCGGCCGACGGCGAGGCGGCGCTGCTGCGGGTCGCCGCCGAGGCGGCCGACGCCGCGGTCGCGGGCGGAATCGCGCATGCGAACGCCGCCGGCACCAGAGCTCGGCGCCGGCGGCGTTGACGACCGGTATTTCTGGGGCGGCCTGTTTCTCAGCCGGTCACGCGGTGAGCCGCCGAACCCGACAGCCGGCCGTCACGGGAACAGGCCTCTGGTCCGGTGCGCCTCGGCGACCCGGCCGACCCCGATGACGTGCGCCGCCTCCCGCAGCGTCAGCCCACGTTCGGCGGAGAGCTGGGAGACCTGCCCGTAGGCCCGTTCCATCAGCTCGGCCAGCCGCTCGTTCACCTGGTCCTCGGTCCAGAAATAGGCCTGCAGGTCCTGCACCCATTCGAAATAGGAGACCGCGACTCCGCCGCCGTTGGCGAGGATGTCGGGAACGATGACGACCCCCTTCGCGGCGAGGATCGGGTCCGCCTCGGCCGTCACCGGGCCGTTGGCGCCTTCGACGATCATCCTGGCCCGGATCCCGTCGGCGTTCTCCGCCGTGATCACGCCCTCGAGCGCGGCCGGGACCAGCACGTCCACGTCCAGCTCCAGCAGCTCGCTGTTGCTCACGGTGTCGGTGCCCGGGAATCCGACGACGGTGTCGGCACCCCGGGCGAGATGGCGGATCAGCGCGGTGGGATTCAGCCCTCGCGGGCTGTAGACGCCGCCCTTCACGTCCGACACGGCGACCACCCGGCAGCCGGCGTCGTGCAGGTACTGCGCGGCGAGCGCCCCGACCTTGCCGAAACCCTGGATGGCGACGGTGACGCTGCCCGGATCGATGCCGCGCTCACGCAGCGCCGCGAACATCGCCAGCTGGACGCCCCGGCTCGTCGCGCCGGCCCGGCCGGCCGACCCGCCGACCGACAGCGGCTTGCCGGTGACGACGCCGTGGGTGGTGTGGCCGGTGTGGGCCGAGTAGGTGTCCATGATCCAGGCCATGGTCTGCTCGTCGGTGCCGACGTCCGGCGCCGGGATGTCCTTCTCCGGGCCGATCAGCGGGACCAGCTCGGCGGCGTAGCGCCGGGTCATCCGCTCACGTTCATGGTCGGAGAGCATCCGCGGCTCCACGGCGATGCCGCCCTTGGCGCCGCCGTACGGGATGCCCATCAGCGCGCACTTCCAGGTCATCCACATCGCGAGCGCCTTGACCTCGTCGAGGTCGGTGGACGGGTGGAAGCGGATGCCGCCCTTGGCCGGCCCACGCGCCAGGTTGTGCTGCACGCGGTACCCGGTCAGCACCAGCAGCTGCCCGTCGTCGCGCCGCAGCGGGACGCTCACGGTTACCGACCGCCGCGGCATGCGCAGCAGGTCGTGCATTCCGTCGTCGAGACCGAGGTGACGAGCCGCGTCCGCCAGCTGGACGCACGCGGTGTCCCAGGGTGATGACCCGAGGCTCACTGGCCCTCCTATGTGGCCCACGGGCGTCGGGTCCGCGGGCCCGTCGCGAGGGCCACCCGGCGGGGTGCTGGCGCCTGCCGGAGCAGGGCCACCTGGGGCCGGGCGGTCCACCCGCCGGGCGACGTCCCGTCCCGCGAGCGCATCGCCGTTGATGCACTAGGTGACGCACGGTACCCGCAGTGACCGGTCCCCTCCACGCGGCCCGACGTGGTCGGCCGGTACGGTCCGCGTTATGCGGTCCGAATCGCCTCGCCGAGACAACGCGCGGACCGTAAGAGACTTGGCCCTGCGTCTTCGAACGACGACGAGGATGCTCGCCGCCCCCGCGATTGGGCTGGATCCCGCGCCCGGCGCGGCGGAACACGTCGCCGCGGCTGGCGACGACGACGGGTCCGCACTGGACCACGGACAGGCCACGGGCACCCACCGGGCCGGCCTGGCCGGGGAGCGTTCCCGGGCGGCCGGGCGGCCAGGGCGGGGCTGGCTCGGCCGGATCGCGGCTCCCTGGCGGGCGCCGTGGCCGGTCGGCCGGCTCTGGGGGTTCTGGGCGGCCACTCGGCTGCTGCTGCTCGCGCTGGTGTGGGCCGGCCATCCGCTCGGCGCCCAGCAGGGTGTGCTCGGCGACGTCCGGCTCTACGCCGGCTGGGGGACGGCGTTCCTGCACGGCCACGGCCTGCCGGTCGGCGACCAGAAATGGCAGTACCCACCGGGCGCCATCCTGGTGTTCGCGATACCGGCCCTGGCCCAGGTGCTCGTGCGGCTGCCGTACCGGGCCGGTTTCCCGCTGTTCATGCTCGCCGTCGACGCCGCCGTCACCGCGGCGCTCGGCCGGGCCCGCGGGCCCGCGGCGGGCAGCCTCCCCGCCGGACCGGCGAACTCGCGGACATCAGGCGATCCGGCCGAGAAGCCGGCACCGGGCCACCGAGAGCCGCCGGGGCCGGGCGCGCGGGTGTGGCTGGTGGGAACCACGCTGCTCGGGCCGGTCACGCTGGCCCGCTTCGACCTGGTTCCGGCGGCCTGCGCCGTGGCCGGCCTGCTCCTGATCGTGCCCGCTGGCCGCCGGGCCGCTGGCCGCCGGGCCGCCGGGGTGGCGGGTCCGCGGTTTGGCGCGGCGGGCTTCGCCGCGGCCGTCGGGGTGCTGGTCAAGGCCTGGCCGGCTTTCCTGCTGATCGCGCTCGGCCGGTCGGCGCTCGCCGGTGAGGCGCCGGTCGGGGCGTCGCCGTGGCGACGGCTGTGGAGCCGGCCGCTGGTCCGGGCCGCCGTGGGCGCCGCCGCGGCGGCGCTCGTGACCGGGCTGCTGCTGGTAGCCGCCGGCGCCGGCGGGGACCTGCTCGGGTTCCTCGGCGCGCAGCGGGCCAGGGGGCTGCAGCTGGAGGCCGTGCCGGCGACGGTCTTCGTGGTCATCAGGATGTTCGGCGTCGGCGAGACCGCGCACTACGAGTACGGGTCGCTCCAGTTCGGCGACCCGGCGGCGCGCACCGTCGCGACCGCCTGCTCGCTCGTGGAGATCGCGGTCGTCGCCGTCGTGGCGTCGCGGTGGTGGCTCACCCGCCCGGGCCCGGCGCCAGCCCGAGGCCTGGCGCTGACCACGGGAGACCGGCTGCTGGCGCTGTTGCTGGTCGTGCTGGTCACCTCGCGAGTGCTCAGCCCGCAGTACCTGGTCTGGGTGCTGGCGGTGGCCGCGGCGGTCGTGGCCCTCGGCGCCACCGAGCCGCCCGACGGCGATCTCGTCGCCGACCCGGCCGAGGCCAGGCGCGGAGCGGACCGGCGGGCCGCGCTGGCCATGCTTCTCGTGGTGGCCGCGATCAGCCAGGTGATCTACCCGTGGCGGTACAACGACATCATCGAGGGCCGGCCGGTGACCAGTCTCGTGCTGGTCGCGCGCAACATCCTGCTGCTGGCGGCCTGCTGGCGGGCCGTCCGCGTCATCGCGTGGCGGCCTGCCGGTCGTCGTCCCGCGGGCCGGGCGCGGACCGACCCGGCCGCCGCGAGCGACCCGCCGGGCTGACGGTACGGGTGGCGAAGGTCGCCGCGGTGATCAGCAGGGCGGCGCCGACGACGGCCGTGACCACCAGCGGCAGCGCCCCAGCCGGCCCGTCCGGAGCCAGCAGCCGCCAGGTCTGCGCGAGCGGGGAAAGCGTCGCGCCGCAAAGCCAGATCGAGCCGGCCGCGGTCACCCCGACCACCGTGCGGCAGCGGCGGCGCGGGTTGACCGCGGCGGCCGGCGAGCCCGCGGCGAGATGTTCCAGCTGCCAGCGCGCGGCGAGGATGCCCAGCATCGGCAACGTCGGCGCGAGATACCACGGGTAGAGCACGGGACTGCCGAGCGCCACCGCCAGCCCGCCGGCCCCGAGCACCAGAAGCCCGTCGTAGCAGCCGTTTTCGGCCGGCCCCGCGGTGCCGGCGGCGGGCGGCGCGGTGCGGGCTGGACGGCGCCAGGCCAGCCACAGCAGGCGAGCGCAGACCAGCCCGGCGACGGCCAGGGCGGCGGCACGCGCGCCGGTCAGCAGGACCGACCCGCTCCCGGTCGACGCGTGCACCCCGCCGAGCCGCCCGAGCGCCGCGATGATGCAGGCCAGCACCGACGCCGGCGCGACCCCGGTGGTCAGCGCCCCGGAGGTGCTCAGCGCGTGCAGCCAGGTCAGGCCGAAGCCGCTGCCGAGCATGCTCAGCCCGAGCACGGCAAGGGCCACGGCGAGATCGACGACGAGGACGCCGGCCATCGCCGCACGGCCGGCGCCCCTGACATCGGGGGCACCGGCGGCCCTGACACTTGGGGCACCGGCGGCCCTGACACTTGGGGCACCAGCGGCCCTGACATCGGGGGCACCGGCGGCCCTGATACTTGGGGCACCGGCGGCCCTGACACTTGGGGCACCAGCGGCCCTGACACTTGGGGCACCAGCGGCCCTGGCGTCACGGGCATGGGCGACGAGCAGCCAGGCCAGCCCCAGGAAAGCGGTCGCCTTGACGGTGCCGGCGAAGCAGGCCAGCGCGACCGCCCCGAGCCCGGCGAAGGAGACACCGCCCCACCAGGCGCCCGGACCGGTCCCGCGGCCGGTACCCGGACCGGGCAGATCGGGCCGTCGCGCCGCGAACCGGTGCCGCTCCAGGAGCAGCGCTCCGGCCAGGGCCCCGGCTACCAGAGCGTCGAGGTGCATACCGCCGATCAGGTGGATCACGGTCACCGGGTTGGCGCCGACGAGCGCGACCGCGACGGCGACGGCCCGGTCCTCGGCCCGGCCCGCGGTGGCTCCCCCGCCCGGCGGCGTCTCGCCGGCCGCGGTGGCGGGTCCGCCGGCCGCGGTGGCGGGTCCGCCGGCCGCGAGGCGGTAGGTGCAGGCGACCAGGGCCACCACAGCGAGGACCGCGACGATCCGCAACGTCACCAGCGCGACGGTCGGGCCGGTGCCGAACAGCCGGGCGACCGTCGCGGCGAGGCGCTCGACGGCCACCGCCCCGCCGCCGTACGGGGTGTGGGTATCGCGCCAGCGCGGGTCGACCGCGGCCATGAACGCGGCCCCGCGCGGGTCGCCGGCCAGGGCCGCCACGCCGTGGGTGGCCGGGTCGATGCCGCGCCTGGCCAGCTCACCCTGGGCGGCGTAGGCGTACGCGTCCCGGCTGAACAGCGGCGGCCCGAGCGCGAACGGAGCGGCCCAGGCGGCCGTCGCGGCCAGCGCCGCGCGGGGCTTCAGCCGGTCGGTCAGGGCCAGCCGGACCAGGCCGGCCCAGCACAGGCACAGGCCGACAACGGACAGCGCGCTGATACCGGCGAGCGTGCCCCGTGTGATGCTGGTGGGTGGGACTGGTGGGAGAATGCCCCACCAGGATGTCGGATCGGTTGCGCGCGGATCACGGGGACCGAGCCGGCCTTCGGCGGTGACAGCGGCGACGGCGGCGGTCAGGCCCGCCGCGACCAGCCACACCGTCGCTGAGCCGGCCCGATGGGTCCACCGCGAGACACCCGGCAGAGCGCTGGCCGCGCGAGGTTCGTCCGCGCCCGAACGGCCGGCGCCCCGGGCTGGGTGACGTGTCGAAGCTGGCTGGGAGGTCGTACCGGGTGGCAGGACCTCGGGCCGTGCCCGGATCGCCGACCGGCCCGCTCCCGGGGGCCGCTCCCACTCCGGCTGAGCCGCGACCGGGCGATCCGCCGCCTGGGCTGCCGGATCCCGGGGCTCCGGCGGAACCGGTGGATCCGGCCACGGAGGTGGTCCCGGCGCCGAGCCGTCCCGCTCTGGGCGATGAGCCGGGTCGGTCACTCCCGTCGTCCTCCTCGTTCGTCGACACGGCGCCGTCGGCCGCGCCTGGTCCCTCGACCATCGAACCGCCGCGCCCGGCCAGCGTGCCTGGAAACGACCTCGTGGCCGGCCCTCCGACCCGGCGGGACATCCCCGGCCCGCCGGCCGGAGCCGGCCATGCCCTCCAGGACCCTACGCGGGCCGGCGAATCCGTCGAACCAGGTGATGATCGGGGGCCGCTGGCCAGGCTGCGCGGCGCCCGGCGGGTCGTCCGGCTGGTGGCGCTCCGGGAGGGCCAGCTGATCCGGGCGCGGCCGTGGCTGCTGACCGCGGCGCTGTGCGCGCTCTCGCTGAGCCTCGGCCTGACCGGTCCCGACACCCCGGCCCAGGAATACCGCGTCTGGCTCTTCGAGCACGGCGGCGCCCGGCTGTGGGACGACCAGTGGTACGGCGGGCACACCATCCCGGGCTACAGCGTCCTGTTCCCACCGCTTGGGGCGTTGTTCGGCGCGCAGCTGCTGGCCGCGCTGTCCTGCGTCGCCTCGACGGTGCTGGTGGCGCGGCTGCTGCGCGGGCCGCGGGCCCGCCGCGGCCATGACCTTCCCGTGCTCTGGTTCGCCGTCGTCACGGTCGCCGACCTCATCGTCGGTCGCGGGCCGTTCGCGCTCGGGCTGGCGTTCGGCGCGCTGGCGCTGGTCGGTGTGCGGGAACGCCGCTGGTGGGCCGCCCTGGCGGGCGCGGTCTGCTCGTCGCTCGCGTCGCCACTGGCGGGCGCCTTCGTGCTGCTGGTCGGGGTCGCCCTCATCGGCAGCCTGTCGTGGCGGCGGATCCTGCCGATGGCCGGCGCGATCTGCGGGATCGTGGTCTCACTGGTCTTCCCCGAGGAGGGCACCCAGCCCTTTCCCGCGCTGACCTACCTGTCGCTGCTGACACTGATCGTCGGCGGCCTGCTCGTGGTGCCGCGCCGGGAGCGGGCGGTGCGCCGTGGCCTGCTGCTCTGGGCCCTGTCCGCGACGGTCTTCTTCGTGCTGCCGACGACGGTCGGCGGGAACATCACCCGGCCGGCGACGCTGCTGGCCGGGCCGATGGCCGCCGTGCTGCTGGCCAGACGGCCGAAGGTCCTGCTGATCGTGGCCGTGCCGCTGATCGGCTGGTCGATCGGCCCGGTCCAGGGCGCGCTTGCCACCCAGGGCGACCCGTCCGCCTCGTCCAGTTACTACAGCGGGATGTTGAACTACCTGGACCGCGGCGGCCCGGTGCCGGTCGGCCGGGTGGAGGTGCCGTTCACCCAGGCGCACTGGGAGGCCCGCTACGTCGCACCGAAGGTGCCCATGGCGCGCGGCTGGCTGCGTCAGCTGGACAGCAAGTACAACTCCCTGTTCTACGACGGGACGCTGACCGCGAAGACCTACCACGACTGGCTGCTGGCCCGTGGGGTCACCTACATCGCGCTGCCGGACGTCCCGCTGGACCCGTCGGCGCAGGCGGAGGCCGCGCTGCTGCGGTCCGGCCTGCCGTACCTGCAGCTCGGCTGGCAGAACGCCAACTGGAAGATCTGGATCGTCACCGACGCGACCGGCCTGGTGCAGGGGCCGGCGAAGCTCACCGAGCTGGGAGTCAGCTCGTTGGCGGTCGACTTCACCAAGCCGGGCCTGGCCACGGTGCTGGTGCACTTCACGTCGTTCTGGTCGATCACCGAGGGAAACGCCTGCGTCTTCAAGGCCGCCGGTAACTGGACGGGGATCCTCGCGAGCGAGGCCGGCCCGGTCCGGCTCGGCACTCACCTGTCGGTCGACGGCCTCACACACGCCAGCGAGCTCGACTGTCCCACCGATCAACGCGTCCACTGACCTCACTGCGGCCGGCTTCCTGACGACGCCGACCGGGCTCTCGGTGGGGATCGATCGCCCACCGGCCGCGAACCCGCGGGTTGTGCCTAGGACGGCGGGATTCGGGTGGAAGATAGCCTTTCAGGCCCGTCCCGCGACAGTCTCGCGGGATGATCTGGCCAGACGGGAGGTCCGTCCTGTGGCTGGGCGCGGGTGTCGGGGGTCCGCTGTGTCGGCGTTCCGACAATTCGCCATCCGCCCCGGGGCTGATGTCGTTGTTTGGACGGACATCGAGATATGGATGGCCGGGGCTGTTCGGACTGGCGGGGGCAGGTGCCGGCGACCGGACAGGTCGGTGATCTGGCAGCATGGCCGGCACGATCAGTGCCGCCTACGCAAGGTTCCCAAGTCGGTCTGATCGCGTCGCGGCGGTGGGGTACGGAGGCCATGAAAAGCTCACTGCTACCGATCATGCTGATCGTCGTCCTGGTCGTGGGCGCCACGGTCTTCGTCGTGCTGTCCAGCCGCTCCAGCCGAACGACGTACGGCCCCGGCGCGCAGCCACCTCCTACCCAGGGCGGGTCGCGTTCCCGCCGCCGCGGGCAGGACGACGGGAGCCCGCCGGACACGGGCCGGCCGGCCCGGCGCGGCGGCGGAAGCCCCTTCGGCCCGCCGGACGTCGAGTACACGGACCCTGCCGACCTCGTGCCCGGACTCGGCCAGCGACCGGCCGCGCCTGCCCCCGACGTCGACGCCCGCCGCGTCGACCCTGCCCTCGGTCAAGCCTGGAGAGATGACGTGACGACGCAGGTTCCGACGGACGGCGGCTGGCCGGCCGACGACCGCGACCCGGATGCGACCGGTTGGGCCCCGCCACCCAGTGGCGCACCGCACCCCCGCTCGGCCGACCCGGGCCCGGCGCCGGCCGGCGCCCCGGACGCCACGACCGCGGCCGAGGACGACGCCTGGAACCTGCCCGCGGCCCGTGACAGCCAGCCCGCCGCTGCCCCGGCCAGCTGGCTGGATGCCGCGCCGCCGGCCGAGCCCGTTCCCGCGGCGCCCGTCGCCGCGCCGAGCCCGCCGGCGGAACCAGCGACCGTGGCGGCGACGGCCGGCCCCTACGTGGCCGAGGAGCCCGAGCACTTCTCCGCGCCGCCGCTGCGGCTGGCGGCTGCCGGTCGGACCCGCAGAGGCAAGCGCGGCGGCCCGAACGAGGACGCCTTCGTCGTCGTGGACGGCCTGCTCGCGGTCGCCGACGGGGTTGGTGGTGAGGCCGCCGGGCAGATCGCCTCGACCCTGGCCGTGACCACGGTCGCCGGTTTCCGGCCGCAGTACGCCGCCGATCCGCGCGAGGGCCTGCGTGCCGCGGTCGTGCGGGCGAACAAGATGGTCCGGGAGCGGCCGAGGTCCGAGCCGAGCTGGCGGGGCATGGCGTGCACGCTCGACGTCGTCGTGCTCGGCCGTGAGGAGCAGACCGGCCGGGCCATCACCGTGGCCCATGTGGGCGACAGCACCGTCTGGCTGCAGCCGGGCCGGGGTGAGCCACGCCAGCTCACCACCCCGCACGCCATCACCGGTGGCCCGTTGCTGAACGCGATCGGCCTGGCCGACGAGGTCGAGATGGACCTCTTCCAGGTCGCGGTCCAGGCCGGCGACCGGGTGGTGCTCTCCAGCGACGGCATGACCAAGGTCATGAAGCCCGAGCAGCTCTACGGCCTGTTGCACCAGCTCGCGAACGATCCCCCGGAGCGGGCCGCCGACGCGCTCGTCGAGGCCGCACTGCTCGCCGGCGCCCGCGACGACACCACTGTCGTCGTCGCCGACCTGGTCCAGGAGCCGGCCCAGCGTTAGCGAAGCCTGTCCTGACCGGGGTCGATCGGCTGCTAGGGTCGTTCTCGGGAATGCCAGGTACGCAGCCGTAGGCGCTAGATGCCCGTCCTGGGCGTCCGCGGGGCCACGGTGGGACGGGTCTGGTACGGGGGATTCACGACGGGGGCGTAGGCAGCGCCATGACTGCATGTGCGGAATCAGGTCGGACCTGGCTGGAGCCGGTGGCGGCGCGCCGCGCCGGGCTCGCGGGGGAGGCCCCGTGAGCACGGTGAGTGTCGTCGTCTGCAGTCATCTGGTGGTGCGGTACGCGCTGTTGGCGGCGGCGCTCGAGTCGCTGCGCGCACAGACCCGCGTGCCCGATCAGGTGATCGTGGTCGTCGACGGTGACGACGAGCTGTTGAAGAAGCTGCACGATCGTGGTGGTGACGAGCAGGTTTTGTCGACGGGCGGCCGGACCGGCCTGTCCAACGCTCGCAACACCGGGCTGCGGGCCGTGACGACGGACTATGTCGCGTTCCTCGACGATGACGCGACGGCGGAGCCGGCGTGGCTTGAGTCGCTGGTGGCGGCGGCGGCGAGCTCACCGGACGTGCTCGGGGTCGGTGGCCGGACGCTGCCGGCGTGGGAATCCGCGCAGCCGGGGTGGTTTCCGGACGAGCTGCTGTGGACGGTCGGGTGCAGTCATCAGGGCCTGCCCGCGTCCTGCCAGCCGGTCCGGAACGTGTTCGGCGGCTGTGCGCTCTTCCGGCGGCGTCTCTTCGACGAGGTTGGCGGTTTCGACGACCGGCTGGGCCGCAAGGCGAAGGGCGCCGCGGGATGCGAGGAGACCGAGTTCTGCATCCGCGCGCAGCGGCTGCACGAAGGTGGTCAGTTCCTGTATGAGCCGGCGGCCGTCATCCACCATCGGGTGCCGCGTCAGCGCAGCTCGCCGCGTTATGTGCTGCGTCGTTGCTGGGAGGAAGGACGGTCGAAGGCGCTGCTCAGGGTGATCACCCGTGGCTCGGGGCGCGCGCGTCCGCTGCGCCGGAGGTCGTCACTGGGCCCTGAGCAGGACTTTCTCCTGCGGATCCTGCCGGCTGGTGTGTTCAGCGGCCTGCGCGCGGCGGTGCGGGGCCAGCCCGCCGCCGCCGGGCGCGTGCTGCTGCTGCTCCTGGGCTCGGCGACGACCGTGGTCAGCTTCGTGGGAGCGGCGCTCCTGTCCGCCCGGCGCGACGGGGCCGCGGTGCCGGCGCCGGAGTCTCCGCAACCGGCCCGGCCGTGACCGATACGTCTCATGGCGGCCCGGCCGCCGTGGCGTGGTGAGCTGGAGGCGATGCGCGTGAACGGCCGGGCGGCCGGGTGGTCGGCTTCGGGTTCGGCCGGTGGCCAGGACTCGTCGGCGTGGTCTGACCGTGGTCGTCTCCCCGTGCTGATGTACCACAGCGTCGGGCGGGGGGCGAGCAGCGCGTTTCGGCGTTGGCAGGTCGACCCGGGGCTGTTCGCCGACCAGCTCGGCACGCTGGTGGACGCCGGCTACCGGCTGGTCGGGCTGTCGGCGGCGTTGGACGAGCCGGACGACCGGACGGTCGCCGTCACGTTCGATGACGGTTTCGTCGACTTCCTCGGCGCGACGGAGCAGCTGGTGGCGGCCGGCTGCGGGGCCACGCTGTACGTGCCGACCGCGCATGTCGCGCGCAAGGCCGGCTGGATGGCCGGCTACCGCGAGGCCGAGCTGCGGATCATGGACTGGCCGCAGATCGCCGAGGTCGCGGCGGCGGGCATCGAGATCGGGTCGCACGGGCACGCGCACGCCGAGCTGGACCTGATGCCCGCGCACCTCATGCGCTCGGACATCGTGCGCAGCCGCCGGCTTCTGTCGGACCGGCTGGCCCGTCCGGTCCGCAGTTTCTGCTACCCGTTCGGCTACCACACCCGGACGGTCCGGTCGGCGGTCGCGGAGGCGGGCTTCGCCAATGCCTGCGAGGTCGGCTACGGGCTGCACCCCCGAGCGGGCGACCCGTTCGCGGTGCGCCGGCTCATCGTCACCGGCGACACCAGGCCGGCCGACCTGCACCGGCTGATCATCGCAGGCCAGGACAGCCCGGTGATGCAGCTGCGACGCCGGACCCGCACCCCGTGGCGGCTCTACCGCGCGGCCCACCAGATCGCCACCCGCGGTCGTCCCGGCGCGGAGGCCGGTGAGGACGCCGACCGCTGACCGTCAGGCCCGACCGTCCGGGTCGCCGGTCAACGCCGCCTGCCCCTGACGTCAGGTGGCGTCGCGGCGGGGGCGGGTGAGGATCACCTCGTCGAACGGCGGCTCGTCGGGCGCGAGGGAGTCGTGGACCGTGACGCGGATGGTCGTGGTGCCGCCGGGCTCTCCCGGGTCGACGCGCAGGGCGGCGAACGCGTACGGGTGCTTGGTGGAGCGGGCCGCGAGCCACGGCGCCTCCTCCAGCCGGTAGATGGTGCGCCGCCGGCCGCCGCCGCGCTTCTCCGCCTCGACGACCACCCGGCCGGCGGGCGGGTCGAACAGCGCCTCGGCGCTTGGTGTCGACGAGCCGCCCGTGCCGATCGTGAGGTGCACCGTCCCGGCGGTCGCGTCGACGTGCTCAAGCTCGGCGCCGGCCGGTCCCGGGCCGAGTGAGCCGACGAGCGGCCCGGTGGCCGCCAGCGGCGCGGCGCTGGCGACGGCGTGCTGCGCCGTCACCGCCGGCCGCGGCGTCAGCTCGGCCGAACCGGGCACGAACCCGCGGACCGGATGGGTTCGCTCGTAGTGATGCTCGTGGCCACAGAGCACCAGGTCGACGTCGTAGCGGTCGAACAGCGGCAGCCACTCCGCGCGCAGCCCGAGATCGCCGCCGTTGTGGTGCGCGGCGGTGGACATGGCGACCTGGTGGATGCCGACGACGACCCAGTCGATCGTGTCGTCGGCGCGGGCCTCGCGAAGCGTGCGCTCCAGCCAGGCCGTCTGCCGGCCCTCGCTGAAGCCGCGCAGGTACACCTCGCCGTGGTCCTGGTAGCAGACGTCCTCGCCGAACACCATGACGAACCGGGCCCGGCCGACCGTGAAGGCGTACCAGAGCCCCTCATAGTCGGGGCCGGCGCCGTTGGGCGGTGACAGGAAGTACGCCTGGTACGGCGTCAGGCCGAACCGGCCCATCCCGCGTTCGCTCTCGTGGTTGCCCGCGACCGGCATCCACGGCCGGCACCGGGCCGACGGCGAGATCATCCGGAACCAGTCGGCCCAGGCCCGGGCCGGGTCCTTGCGCAGGCTCGCGTAGGTGAGGTCACCGAGCGCCAGGTTGAACAGCGGTTCCAGGCGGTCGAGCGCGCCGACGACGGCCCTGGACGCGGCGGTGCCGTACGGGTCGTCCGGCTGGTCGGTGCCATGGTCACCGAAGCAGGTGAAGGTGAAGGCCTCGTCCGCGCCGGGCGCCGCGGGGGTGCGGAACTCGCCGGTGGCGGGTTCGCCCATGGGTGCCGGCTCGATCGTGTACCGGTAGCGGGTCCCCGGCCGGAGCCCGGTCAGCCGGGCGTGGTGGACGTGGTGGCGGCGCCGGGCCGCGTCCCGGAACGTGCTGGTCGTCGCCGCCGCCCGCTCGGCCGCGTCGTCGCCGGGGACCGGGCCTGCCGCGGCGCCGTCCGGCTCGGCCGGCGCGAACCGCACCTCCGGCCGCCTTGGCTGCGGACGCAGCCCCTGGCGCAGCGCGGCCAGCGGACCGGCCGAGCCGGCCGTGGAACTCCCCGCGGATGGCTCATCGTCGCCCAGCCAGGAGACGACCATCGACGTGGCGGGGTCCGCGCCGAACGTCAGATGAACTCCACTACCTGCCGACGGATGTCGTGCCATGGCCGTTCGCCCCCCGTTCGTGTCCGTGTCGCGTGGTGCTGACATGCGGAAGGGCGGCCACGAAGCCGTGACCGCCCTCCCAACCTTGCTGTTCAGTTTATGCCGAGCTGTCTCCTGCACACCTACCCGGCCAGGGCGCTGCGCGCCCGGCCTTACTCGCCGGACTTGGCCAGGTCGATGGGCGGGGTGTCCGGGACCGAGCTCGGCTTCGTCTCGCCGCGGAAGACGAACTTCGCGTCCTCGGCGGTGGGGTCACCCTCGACGTCACCGATCACGATCTCGCCCGGCTTCAGTGTGCCGTACAGGATCTTCTCGGACAGGACGTCCTCGATCTCCCGCTGGATCGTCCGGCGCAGCGGCCGGGCGCCCAGCACGGGGTCGTAGCCGCGGACGGCGAGCAGCTGCTTGGCGGCCGGCGTGAGCTCCAGCGCCATGTCCTTGTTCTTCAGCTGCGAGTCGACCCGGGCCAGCATCAGGTCGACGATCTGGATGATCTCGTCCTGGGACAGCTGGTGGAAGACGATGATGTCGTCGATGCGGTTGAGGAACTCGGGCCGGAAGTGCTGCTTGAGCTCGTCCTGGACCTTGGCCTTCATCCGCTCGTAGTCGACCGCGCCCTGGCCGGTCGCGAAGCCGATGCCCGGGCCCTTGGAGATGTCGCGGGTGCCCAGGTTCGACGTCATGATCAGGACGGTGTTCTTGAAGTCGACCAGCCGGCCCTGGGAGTCGGTCAGGCGGCCGTCCTCCAGGATCTGCAGGAGCGTGTTGAAGACGTCCGGGTGGGCCTTCTCGACCTCGTCGAACAGGACCACCGAGAACGGCTTGCGGCGCACCCGCTCGGTGAGCTGGCCGCCCTCCTCGTAGCCGACATAGCCGGGCGGGGAGCCCACCAGCCGCGAGACGGTGTGCTTCTCCATGTACTCGGACATGTCGAGCTGGATGAGCGCGTCCTCGTCGCCGAACAGGAACTCGGCCAGCGTCTTGGAAAGCTCGGTCTTACCGACACCGGACGGGCCGGCGAAGATGAACGAGCCGCCGGGGCGCTTCGGGTCCTTCAGGCCGGCCCGGGTACGCCGGATCGCCTGGGAGACGGCCTTGATGGCCTGCTGCTGGCCGATGACGCGCCGGTGCAGCTCGTCCTCCATGCGCAGGAGGCGGGCCGTCTCCTCCTCGGTCAGCTTGAAGACCGGGATGCCCGTCCAGATGGCGAGCACCTCGGCGATCTCCTCGTCGCCGACCTCGGCGACGACGTCCATGTCGCCGGCCTTCCACTCCTTCTCGCGCTTGCCCTTGTCCGCGATCAGGTTCTTCTCCTTGTCGCGCAGCGACGCCGCCTTCTCGAAGTCCTGCGCGTCGATCGCGGACTCCTTGTCCCGGCGGACGTTCGCGATGCGCTCGTCGAACTCGCGCAGGTCCGGCGGCGCGGTCATCCGGCGGATGCGCATCCGGGAGCCGGCCTCGTCGATCAGGTCGATCGCCTTGTCCGGCAGGAAGCGGTCCGAGATGTACCGGTCGGCCAGCGACGCGGCGGCGACGAGGGCGGCGTCGGTGATCGAGACGCGGTGGTGCGCCTCGTACCGGTCGCGCAGGCCCTTGAGGATCTCGATGGTGTGCGCCACCGACGGCTCCGCGACCTGGATCGGCTGGAACCGGCGCTCCAGCGCCGCGTCCTTCTCCAGGTGCTTGCGGTACTCGTCGAGCGTGGTCGCGCCGATGGTCTGCAGCTCGCCACGAGCCAGCATCGGCTTGAGGATCGACGCGGCATCGATCGCGCCCTCGGCGGCACCCGCCCCGACGAGCGTGTGCAGCTCGTCGATGAACAGGATGATGTCGCCGCGGGTGCGGATCTCCTTGAGGACCTTCTTCAGCCGCTCCTCGAAGTCACCGCGGTAGCGGGAACCGGCGACCAGCGCGCCGAGGTCGAGGGTGTACAGCTGCTTGTCCTTGAGTGTCTCGGGCACCTCGCCCTTGACGATCGCCTGCGCCAGGCCCTCGACGACCGCGGTCTTGCCGACGCCGGGCTCGCCGATCAAGACCGGGTTGTTCTTGGTCCGCCGCGACAGCACCTGCATGACCCGCTCGATTTCCTTCTCGCGCCCGATGACCGGGTCGAGCTTGGACTCGCGGGCGGCCGCGGTCAGGTTGCGGCCGAACTGGTCGAGCACCAGCGACGTCGACGGCGTGCCCTCGGACGGCGCGCCGGCGGTCGCCGGGTCGCCCTTGCCCTGGTAGCCGGACAGCAGCTGGATGACCTGCTGGCGGACCCGGTTGAGGTCGGCGCCGAGCTTCACCAGCACCTGGGCGGCGACACCCTCACCCTCGCGGATCAGGCCGAGGAGGATGTGCTCGGTGCCGATGTAGTTGTGACCGAGCTGCAGCGCCTCGCGCAGGGACAGCTCGAGGACCTTCTTCGCGCGCGGGGTGAAGGGGATGTGCCCGCTCGGGGCCTGCTGGCCCTGACCGATGATCTCTTCAACCTGCGACCGCACACCCTCGAGCGAGATCCCCAGCGACTCCAGCGCCTTCGCCGCGACACCCTCACCCTCGTGGATCAGGCCGAGGAGGATGTGCTCGGTGCCGATGTAGTTGTGGTTGAGCATCCTGGCCTCTTCTTGAGCCAGGACGACGACCCGACGTGCCCGGTCGGTGAATCTCTCGAACATGTGCGCTCCTTCGAGCTGCGACCGACCACACGACAGCCGGTATCCGCATGCTAGCTCCGCCGAGGCATGTCCTCACGCATCGAACAGAAACCTATCCGTCAGAACCCGGCCACCTCGTCGCGGACGGGGCCGACAGCGCCGTCGTGCCCCGATGGGTCCAGACGTCTTCCTCGACGCCTACGCCAACGGTGGCCGAGCGGTCATGATTCCGGCACGGCGTTCCGCCGAGAGCGGAAAGGTGCAGGTCCACCTGGGAGTCCGTACCCGGCCCGCCGGCCTCTCACGCGGCCGCCTGGGTCCGGCCCCGCCCGGTGACCGGCGGCGGCGGCCCGGCCGCGCGGCCACCGTTCCCGGCACCGGCCGTTTTCGGTACCGCAATGCCGCGGTACCGCAATACCGCGGCACCGCGGCGCCGCCTGACGGCGCACGGGGTCTGGACCGCAGATCGGTACGCTGGGTATCGCCTCGCGGCGCATCGGTGCGCCCGGGAGTCGCCAGGCGGCGACCCAGGGGCTGCCCGTCAGTGCCAGCGCGGCGACGGCCGGCCTCCGACGGTCGCGCGGTGGGTGACGGTCGCGCGGTGTGAAGAAGGTGCGGGTTCGATGACAGCCGACGAGCCGACGGTCGACGGGGCGGCACGGCTGCCCAGGTCCGGGTACCAGACGGACCTGACGTCGGCGGACGTCCAGACGGCGCCGGACGGCACGCCCGCCCGCGTCGCAGGGCGTCTCATGCTGTGGCGCCGGATGGGTGGCCTCGTCTTCGGGACCATCCAGGACCGGGCCGGCCGGGTGCAGATCTCGCTGAACCGCAACGAGCTGGGCGAGGAGACCTACAAGGAGTGGCACAGCTCGGTGAAGGTCGGCGACTTCGTCGGCGTCACCGGCACCGTCTACACCACCCGTAAGGGCGAGCGGACCGTAGGCGCCACCGACTTCATGCTGCTCAACAGGACGGTGCGCGCGCTGCCGGACAAGTGGCACGGCGTCGCCGACGTCGAGACCCGCTACCGGCGCCGCTACCTGGACCTGCTGGCCAACCCGGAGTCCCGGGAACGGTTCCGCATCAGGTCCCGGGTCATCAGCCGTATTCGGAGCTTCCTCGACGACGCCGACTTCCTCGAGGTCGAGACGCCGATCCTCACCGACGCGGCCTCCGGTGCCGCGGCGCGTCCGTTCATCACCCGGCACAACGCGCTCGGCGAGGACTTCTACCTGCGCATCGCGGTGGAGACCTACCTCAAGCGGGTCGTCGCCGGCTCGTTCGACCGGGTCTACGAGATCGGCCGAAACTTCCGCAACGAGGGCATCGACCCCTCGCACCTGCAGGAGTTCACGATGGTCGAATGGTACGCGGCGTACTGGGACTACCACGACAACATGCGCTTTGTCCGTGAGCTGATCCTAGCCGTCCTCGATGACGTGATCGGTTCCAGGACGGCGACCTACGAGGGCACCGAGCTCGACTTCGGTGCCGACTGGCCGGTCATCGACTACCGGGATGCCGTCGAAAGCCGCACCGGGATCGATTTGCGGGTCGTGCGCGACTTCGAGACGTTGAAGACGAAGTGCGCCGGCTTTGGCCTGGATGTCAGCAAGGCGGCCTCCTACGCGGCGCTCGTCGACCTTCTCTACAAGAAGACGGTGCGGCCCGAGCTGGTCCAGCCGTGCTTCCTCGTCGGCCACCCGGTGGAGCTGGTGCCGCTGGCCCGGCGCAGCGACGACGACCCGACCCGGCTGGACATCTTCCAGGTCGTCGTGAACGGCTGGGAGATCGTCAAGGCGTACTCCGAGCTGGTCGACCCGGTTGACCAGCGGGCGCGGCTGGAGGAGCAGGCCGAGCTGCGGGCCGCCGGCGACGACGAGACGATGATGCTCGAAGAGGACTTCATCGAGGCGATGGAGTACGGTATGCCGCCGATGTCCGGCCTGGGCCTGGGTATCGACCGGTTCGTCGCGCTGCTCACCGACGCCCCGACGCTGCGCGACGTCGTCCTCTTCCCCTCCATGCGCGGGACGAAGGGCGCCGAGCCGGCGGAGCCGGAGCCGGCCCCCTGACCGGACGGCTGGTTCCGGCCGTGTGTCCTCGACGTCCGGGGCGTCCGGGGCGTCCGGGGCGTCCGGGGCGTCCGGGGCGTCCGGGGCGTCCGGGGCGTCCGGGCGGGCCTGCGGGCCGGTGACGCGAGCGGCCCCGGTCCGCTTCCACTCCGAGAGGGTCCAGGACCTGCGCCGGCACCACTCCGAGAGGGTCCAGGACCTGCGCCGGCACCACTCCGAGAGGGTCCAGGACCTGCGGCACCTGCCGGGCCGACGAGACGGCGGCCATGGCACCGACGGTTCCCGGCGCCAAGGCTGCCGGTAGCGGGCCGGTAGCGGGCCGGCGGCGGGCGTGACCGGGCGGGTGACCGTGCCCTGGTGGCTCGGCGGCGGGAACGACGCCGGGAGGCAGGCGGTGAGCGTCGCCATCCCGAGCGCGACCCCGAGCGCGACCCCGAGCGCGCCACGCGCCAGCGCCGGGACGTTTTCACCCGTGAAGCTGAATAGCGGACGACTTGGCCTCCATTTCTCCGCCGCGTTCCATCTTCTCCTTATGGCCCTTTCGGCAGCCGATCACGATAATGCAGTGATTTTGGCCTCCTGATTCACGGACTTGTTACCAGCGGAATCCCGGCCATCCCGCGCCGAGCCAGGTAATCTCGTGACTGCGCGGCGTATCCGAGTGAGTGGCCCGCGCGCGCCAAACCGGGAAATACCGGCGACCGGGCACGCGACGGGTCGCGGTTCTTCGGCTGCCAGTCCAACTCCGCTGGCCGTCGCCCGAGCAGCAGCAACAGCCCGGCCTGGCGCCACCCATGACGACCGGCGCGCCGCGGGACCAGCGCGTCCGAGGAGTGAACCAGTGAGAATATTTGTCATCGGGTCCGGTGTCGTCGGCACGGCCACCGGCCGTGGTTTCGTCGAGGCCGGCCACCGCGTCACCTTTGTCGACGTCTCGCCCCAACGCGTCGAGGACCTCACCGCCTGGGGCCTGGACGCTCGCGCCCGGCTCGGCCTCGCCGCCGAGGAAGCGGGTTACATCTTTCTGACGCTGCCGACGCCGAACGACGGCACACGCTACGACCTCACCGCGTTCCTGGAAGGCACCCGCGCCGTCGGCAGGGCGCTGCGCGAGGCCGCTGCGGTGCACACGGTCGTTGTCCGTTCGACGGTGACACCGGGGACCACAGAGGGTCTCGTCGGCCCGGTCCTGGAACGGGAGTCCGGGCTGCGCCAGGACGAGGGCTTCCTGCTGGCGAGCAGCCCGGAGTTCCTGCGCGCGGCCTCCGCCGCCGCGGATTTCCGCTGGCCCCGGATGACCGTCGTCGGTGCACGCAACAGGCGGGTCCGCGAGCGGCTGGCCGAGCTGTTCGCCCCGTTCGGCGGCGAGCTGCGGGTCTTCGCCGAGCCGATGACCGCGGAGTTCATCAAGTGCGCGCACAACATCTTCAACGCAACCAAGATCTCGTTCTGGAACGAGATGCACACCGTCGCGCAACGGGCCGGCCTCGACCTGGCCGAGATCGCCGACACGGTGGCCCGCTCGGCGGAGGCGTCGTTCAACCCCGCCTACGGGATCCGCGGTGGCGCGCCCTACGGTGGGGCGTGCCTGCCGAAGGACACCATGGCGTTCCTCGGCTTCGCCGACACTCTCGACATCGAGATGCCGCTGCTGCGCGCGGTGATCGAGGTGAACGACCGGTTCGTCGGGAGCCCGTCGGCCGGCCCCGGGCCGGCCGCGGCTGGCGCGGTGACGGGCGGGCCGCCGCGGATCGAGATTCCCGAGCAGTCGACCGGCGGCCGGCTCTCCGCCAGGGCAGCGGAAAGCCCGGCGCGATGACCCCCGCCGACTACCGCCAGACAGCCGGCCCGACAACCCGCCAGACAGCCGGCCCGACAACCCGCCCGACGGGCGGCCCGACAACCCGCCCGACGGGCGGCCCGACAACCCGGCCGACGGGCGGCCCGACAGGCCGCCCGGCAACTGGCCCGACAGCCGGCCCGGCTGGTTCGGGAGGTGGCCGGTGAAGCACTGGCTTCCGTGGCTCGGCCTGGTCGCCTTCCTGCGCCCGCTGATCGAGGTGTTCATCCTCGCGGTCGGGGAGTGGTGGTTCCACTCCGCCTACAAGGAGAACCCCGGCCTGTTCAGCCGCTACATCATCCAGATCACGACCGTGGGCCGCGAGCAGGACCGGGTGAACGAGATCATCCGGGAGATCCGCGACTACCCGATGACGATGAACTACCAGCTCTGGGTGGTGAACGAGCCGGGCAACGACGACGTGTACCCGGACGCCGACCGCGTCGTCACGGTGCCCGTGGAGTTCGAGTGCGTTGCCCAGTACAAGGCCCGGGCGCTCGAGTACAGCCGGCTGGTCCGCCAGCAGCTCGGCTTCAACCAGGGCGACACGAAGATCACATTTCTGGACGACGACACGTCGCCGACCTGGGAGTACCTGGAGACCGCCTACGCTGGCGACTACGACATCTGCCAGGGCGTGACCGCCCCGCGGATCGGCTATGGCGTCCGCCCGCTGCGCCACTTCCTGCTCAGCCACGTCGACGACCTGCGGTTCCACAACTGCATGACGTACTGCTCGTCGTTCCAGGGCATCTTCGGCAAGCCGCTGTTCGTGCACGGCGAAGGCCTGACGATCACCGGCTACACCGAGGAGACCGTCACCTGGAACTGGCGGATCTTCGCCTCGGAGGACCTGACCTTCGGCTGCAACGCGGCGGCGAAGGGGCTGCGCTGGGGCTTCTTCCACGAGTACATCCAGCTCACCTCCCCGTGGACCTGGCAGGCCTACTTCAAGCAGCGCCGCCGGTGGATGTGGGGCAACATCCACGCGATCGTCAACCGGGACGTGCTCCCGCGCGGCGCCGCGACCCGGATCGCGATCCGCTATTTCCTCAGCCTGTTCACCTTCTTCGCCTCCGGTACGTCCGTGGCGCTGATCCTCACCCACACGATCGACCTGCCCGGCTGGGCGCACTCGCTGTTCTGGTGCTCGCTCGTGATCTGGCTGGTGAACTTCGCGCTGTCCGGCTGGGTGAACGCCGGCCTGCGGACGGCGGAGCAGACCACCGCGCAGTTCTGGTGGAACCGGGTGGCGCAGACGGCCGCCGCGGTGGTGCTCTCCCCGGTCACGGCGACGTTCACGATCGTCGCGCTGATCGTCACGCTCTACCTGGGCAACCCGCGCAGCTTCGAGGTGATCGCCAAGACCGCGGCGACCAGCGGGCAGCGCGAGTCCAGCCGTCCGCTCGTCCGCGGGGCCGCCTGATGACCGGCCCGTCCAGGCGAGCCCACGAGGGCACGGACCAGACCGAGACGGTCCGCGTCCCGGTCCAGCGGTCGGGCACCGCCGACGAGGTCGGTGGTGGGGCGGCGAGGTCCGGCGGAGCCCGCCGGGCCGCCGCGCGCGCCGCCAGGGCCACGGCCGCCGGCACCCGTGGCCGCGGCGTCTACCTGCTGGTGACGGTCATGACTTTGGTCGCCGCGGGCGTGCTGACCGTGACGGTCGGGCGTCACTACCAGGGCCTCGCGTCGACGTCCGAGTTCTTCCACCGGCACGCCTACACGCCGTCCTACGACCCGATCAGCAACGTCGAGGGCGGCCTGCAGCCGAACACCATCGACACCCGGAGCAGCAGGCCGGACCCGTCGATCCGGGCGATCTCGATCAGCCCGGCCGGCGTCGACCTGCTGGTCGGCGGCCAGGTCCGGCACAGCTTCCCGCTGCGGGACTCGGTCACCGCCCTGCCCCAGCTGGCGTCGGTCGTCAACGACCCGGACTGGCTGGAGTACGACGGGAAGGGCCACGCGGTGCTGCACGCCGCGCTGGTCGTCGTCGGCCAGACGTCGTTCACGATCGACGCGCCCGTCACGAGCCTGGTGCTGGAGTCCCGGCGCGGCGTCCTGCTGGGTGCGGAGAGCGGAACGCTCGCCATCGACGGGGTCAGCATCCGGCCCAGCGCACCGAACCCGGACCCCGAGCAGCGGGCGGTCGACCAGCGGCAGCCCTTCATCGTCGCGGCCAGCCGGTCTCAGCTGATCATCTCCCACAGTCACCTCAGCACCCTCGGTCGGGACTGGAACAGCTCCTATGGCGTCTCCTGGACCGACGGTGCCAGCGGAAGCATCACCAACAGCGAGGTCGACCACACGTTCATCGCGACCTACACCGATGCCGCGCACGACGTGACGATCGCCAACAACTGGCTGCACGACAACGCGCTCTACGGCGTGGACCCGCACTCGAGCTCGACCCGGATCGTGGTCCGGCAGAACCTGAGCGAGCACAACGGCCGCCACGGGATCATCTTCTCGGACAACGTCACCGACAGCGTGGTCGAGGACAACGTCGCGCGGGACAACTACCTGAACGGCATCATGATGGACGCCGAGAGCACCGGTAACCGCATCGTCGGCAACTCCGTCACCGGGAACCGGGGTGACGGGCTGGTACTCGCCTCGTCGCCGAACAACCTGCTGGCGGACAACACCGTCACCCACAACCGGATCGGCGTCATGGTCCGCGGCGACGGCGGCGACGAGGGCGTGACCCTTCGCGGGAACGAGATCTCTGGCAACCAGCTCGCGTCGCAGGGGATCTCGCTGGCGGGCAACAAGGTCAGCGGCAACGGAGACACCTGGCTGCCCCGGCGGCTCGCCGTGATCTGGTCGCCGGTGCCGGTGACGATCGCCGTGCTGATCGGCCTCACCCGCAGGCTGCGCCGGCGGCGGGGACGCGCCGCCGGCCGCGGGCGACACTCCTCGGCGGCGACCATCGGTGTCTAGGCCTCCGGAGATCCGCCTGTTCGCTCCGTCCGTCCCGTCCGCGCGCTGCCCGGACGCGACGGAGCGGCAGGCTGGCCGGAGCCCCGACAGCCCACCGGCCTCGGACGCCGCTGGCGGCGGGTCCGCCGCCAGTCCGGTCCCAGAGCGTCCGCCCGCCGTCGGGCCGCCCGCCGTCGGGCCGGCCGCCGTCGGGCCGGCCGGCGAACGCGGCACGTCGCAGGCGGGTACCGGTGCCGCGGCTGGCGCCAACCGGCGGTCCCGCGAGTTCCGGCCGGACATCGAGGGCCTGCGCGCCGTCGCCGTGCTGCTCGTGGTCCTGGGGCACTCGGATCTCGGCGTCCCCGGTGGCTTCGTCGGCGTCGACGTCTTCTTCGTGATCTCCGGATTCCTTATCACCCAGCAGCTGCTGCGCGAGCGGGCGGCCCGGGGCCGGATCTCGTTCCGCCGCTTCTACGCGCGCCGGGCCCGGCGAATCCTGCCCGCGGCCGCGGTGGTGATCGTGGCGACGGTCCTCGCGTCCTGGGCCTGGCTCTCGCCGCTGCGCGTCCGGGACGTCGCCTGGGACGCCGTCTACGCCGCGTTCTCGGCGGTGAACCTCCGGCTCGCCAACAGCGGCACCGACTACTTCCAGTCCGCTGACCCGCTGTCACCGCTGCAGCACTACTGGTCGCTCGCGGTGGAGGAGCAGTTCTACCTCGTCTGGCCGTTGCTGCTCACGCTGGTCACTCCGGGTGCCACGGCGCTCGGTGCCCGCCGGAACCGGGCGGGAGCGCACCAGGCCGGCGCCGGCCCGGCGGACCGCCCCGCTCCCAGTGGCGGCCCGGTGGCGCTCGTGCTGCTCGCGATCGTCGCCGGATCGCTGCTGCTCAGCGTGGTGGTGACGGCCCGGTCCGCTCCGTGGGCCTACTTCGGCGGTCACACCCGCGCCTGGGAGCTGGGCCTCGGCGCGCTGGTCGCGGTCTGGGCGCCGGCCTTCGAGCGGATGGGCCGGGCGTTGTCCAGCCAGCTCACCTGGCTGGGCCTGGCCGGCGTCGCCGTCGCCGCCTTCACCTACGGCGACGACACGGCCTACCCAGGCCTGGCCGCGGTGCTTCCCGTCGGGGCGGCCGCGCTGGTGGTGGCGGGTGGCTGCGCGGCGCCTCGGAAGGGGGCCGAACTGCTGCTGGGCCGTGCGCCGCTGCGGATGATCGGCCGGCTCAGCTACTCGTGGTACCTGTGGCACTGGCCGGTGCTGCGGATCTGGCCGGAAGCCGCCGGCCACCCGTTCACCACCGTCCAGAAGCTGGCGGCGCTCGGGGTGTCCCTGGTGCTCGCCTGGCTCACCTACCTTCTGGTGGAGAACCCGGTCAGGACCAGGCCGCTGCTGGTCCGCCGGCCGGCGCTGGGCCTCGGCCTCGGAGGTGCGCTGGCTGTCGCGGCCGCCGGGCTCGCGCTGCTGGTGACCGCCGTCGACACGGTGCCCGGCGGCGGTGCCAGCGGACCGCTGCGCGCGCTGGACGCGGCCGGCGCTCCGCCCACGGCGCCCACGGCCGCCGGGATCACGACGCAGCCCCGGTTCGTGGGCGTCGGCACGAGCTCGTTGACGCCGCTGATCACCCAGTCGGCCCAGCTGCGGGACCTGCCGGCGAGCCTGACGCCGTCGCTCGCGAAGGCGGCCGGCGACCTCGGCGGGAACAGGTGCCGGACGCCGATCAGGTCCAGCACGCCGGTCGACTGCGTGGCCGGTGACCCGACCGGGTCGTCGACGGTCGTGCTGTTCGGCGACTCGCACGCCAACCAGTGGTTCAACACCCTGGACGCGATCGCGAAGGAATCCCACTGGCGACTCGTCCCGTACACCAAAGGTGGGTGCCCAGCGCCCTACTACCCGAACTTCTACCTGGACGAGCTCAAGCGGGTATACACCGAGTGCTATGCCTGGCGGGACGCCGTGTTCGCCCGGATCGCGGCGCTGCACCCGAGCCTGGTCGTGATCGGCTCGGAGGCGAGAGTCCAGGCGATTCCCGCCGGGCCGGGCGCGACGACCGACCTGGTGCGCACGCTGCGGGCGACCGGCGCGAAGGTCGCGTTCCTGGCCGACACCCCGTTCCCCGGCTTCGAGGTACCGGACTGCCTGGCCAGCCACCCGACGAACGTCGCGTCCTGCATGGTGACCATCCAGAAGTCGAAGATCGCCGAGCCGCAGCGTGAGGTCGAGAACCGCGGCGCGCTGGCCGGCGGCGCGACGCTGATCGACCCGCTGCCCTGGCTGTGCGTCCGCGACCTGTGTCCACCGGTCATCGGCAATGCCGTCGTCTACGCCGACAACAGCCATGTCACCGGTACGTATGCGACGCTGCTGGCGCCGTTTCTCGGCCCAGCCCTGCGGGCCGTCCTGCGATGACCGAGCCGACCCGGCTGGCGGGACCCGGGTCCAGTGCCCGGCGGTCGCGGCTGCTCCGCGGGGTGACTCTCGTCGTGCTGCCCGCCCTCGCCGGGCTGGCCGCCTGTTCCGGTGGCCGGCCCCAGGGCGGTCCATCCAGCACGGCGCCCACATCCGCGCCGACGGCGTCGCGGTCCGGGCCGGCCGTCGCCGACGAGCCAGCCTCGCCAGGCTCACCGGGCTCGCCGGGCTCGCCGGCCGAGCCGCTGGCCCGGTTCTTCGGGGACGACCTGGTCATGCGGTCCCGCGGCTCGTTCAACCTCGACAAGGTGCGCCTGGTCGCCAGCGGCGACCGGTGCGTGCCGACGTACCTGCGGGTCCGCTACCCGGCGGGCTCGGCCAGCCAGCTCTCGGTCCGCAACGAGGACGCGCCGACCGGTGGGGCGCAGGTCTACCTGCTGCTGAAATCCGGCCCGACCGACGTCCTGCATCTCAGCTACCGGATTCGATTCCCGCTGGGCTTCCAGTTCAACAAGGGCGGGAAACTGCCCGGCCTGTTCGGCGGCGACCACGTGGCGGGCGGCAACATCCCCGACGGCTCCAACGGCCTGTCCACCCGGTACATGTGGCGGGCCGGGGGCGCCGGCGAGGTATACGCCTATCTACCGTCCTCGCAGGTGCACGGCACCAACATCGGCACCGGAAGCTGGAGCTTTCCACCGGGCCAGTGGGTGACGATGCAGCAGCGGGTCCGTCTGAACACTCCGGGCAAGGCCGACGGGTCGATCACGGTCTGGATGGACGGCCGGCAGGCCCTGCGGGTCGACAACCTGCTGTTCCGCGACAGCGCGTCCCTCCAGATCGACGGCCTGTTCTTCTCGACCTTCTTCGGCGGCGCCGACACCACCTGGGCAAGCCCCACCGACCAGTACGCCGACTTCGCCGACTTCCAGGTCTCCAGCAACTACATCAACGACGCGATGCCCGCAGGGTGCGGGGCCGGGCCTGCACCCAGCGGCCAGGCGGCGTCCGGCTGACTGGCGGGATGTCCTCCACACGGATGCCTAGGTCGTCGACCAGCCTGCCAGGCCCTCGGTCCGTCGCCGTCGCCCGGAACGGGCTACGGTAGCGCTCGGGAGTATCAATACCTGTCCAACTGAATATAGGAAAAGAATGGGATCCAGTCGCACATGGAGCCCTACACTTTGGCCAGGTTCGTGAACCGGCCCCCACCCGGCACCGCTGTCGGCACTCGTAGAAGCGCCACCGCCGGGTCTTCCATCGTCAGGCCGGCCTCTGGGCCTGCGCGACCTGGATGCGGGGGTAACCATGGCGCTCTGGAGCCCATCTCGCCGTGCCGCCGGCCCGGCCACCGTCGACCCGCCATTCCTCGAACCGGAGGCCGATCCGCCGACTGCCACCGGCGTGTTTCCGGCCGACGACTACGGCGACGCGATCGACAGCCCGCCGACCCGTTCCCTGTGCGCCGCGGTCCACCTCTCGAACCCGCTGACCGACCTGGTGCTCTCGAGGACCATTCGGGAACGGCACCGGGCCTGGGCGCCGTGCTACTCGGTGAACCTTCCCGCGGTACTGCAGCACGCGTTGGACTCCCGCCGACGGCGCCGTACCCGGGACGGCGTCCTGCTGCTCCTGCTCGTCGGAACTCCCGCCGCCGTGCTGGTTGATATGGGATTGCGGTTCGGCGACCACGTCGCACTCCTTATCGCCGTCCTCGTCGTCGGCGCGGCGGTCGGCGGGCGGTCGGCGGGCGGTCGGCGCTGCGGCAGTGGCGGGGCGACGAACCGGTCACCGTCCGGCGGGTGCTCGGGCTGCTGTGGCGGCAGGTCAGCTCGGAGCAGGGCGCGCTGGCGCTGGCCGTACTGGTCGCCGTCGTGGCGGCCGGCTCGGTCCTGCTCGTCCGGGGCGGCGCGTCGCTGCCCTGGGCGGACCTGCTGGTGCTCGCCGGCGGCCTCGTCGTCGCCTGGCTCACCGTCGTCGCCGACCTGGCGATCGGCGTGGCGAAGGCGGCGGCCCTGCTCAACCGGGCGAACAGCCCGTTCGATCTGGCCCGGCCGCTGCCGAGGTGGATTCTGGACCGCGCCCGCCGCACTGAGTCCGCGAATGTCGTCATTTATGGAAAAATGCGCAAGAAGGACCCGTTCGTCGGCTCGGGAGACCGGCTCGGCGGCTTTCCCATCGTCGTCGACGTCACCCGCGGCAAGGACAGCGGCGACGGCGACCGGGCGACTCCCGAGCCTATCGACGTCGCCGCGCTGCACCGTTTCCTGCGGACGTCGGCCGCCAGCGTAAAGATCTCGGGTCTCTGGTGCGGCCACCGGCTCTACGTCGATGGCATGGCCGTCGGCGGATTCCGCGATCTGGTCCCCGACCGGGCGCGGCCGCCGGTCACCGAGCTGCCCCACGACCGGCTGCTCGAGGAGCTGCACAGCCCGCACCCCAAAAGGCGCGCGTACCTCTGCCTCCAGCTGACCGGCTGGGACGGCGAGCTGGTGGTCACCATGTTCGTCCGGGCGGAGCTCAGCGCGAACTTGTTGATGGTCGAGGTCTCCGCGCACGGCCTGCTACCGGTCGACGAGTCCTGGCTCGGTGACGTCTCCGGCCTGGTCGGCCCCCGCGAGAGGGCCTGGGACATTCTGCGCTCGGCCGCTCGGCAGACCCTGGGCGCCCTGTTCGCCAGCCCCCGCAAATGCGGGGCCGGGCTCGCCGAGGAGCTCGGCCACCGGCGGCGGTCCGCGCGCGACGCCCGCGCGCGACGCCCGCGCGCTTCGCCGGCTGCGCCGCTTCGACTACGGGCTCGCGTACTCGCTGCGGGAGGCTGTCGCCCGCGACGAGCACCGGTACTACAACTCACACATCGACGAGCAAGGCCAGGTCGCCCGCCTCCAGGACCGGCTGCTCGCCGCCTTGGAGGAGTTCTTCGACGCCCGGGGCGTCGACACCTCCGACCTGACCGACCGCCGGCGGACCATCGTCAACAACATCACCAGCTACCTGTTCGGCGACGTCGTCGGCGACAACGTCGCGATCGGCACGAACAGCCGGGCCGGGGACGGGCGGGAGCGGCCGCCGGGCGCCGGCGGTGGCACCAGCCCGCCGGGCGGGCGGCGGCCCAGCGGGCCCGCGGGCCCGGACAAGCCGAAGGACGGGACAGCAGGGAGCTGAACGGTGTCTGACGTGTCGAAATACTCGTTTGGCAACATCCGCGGGGTGAAGAATGTCGCCGTCGGCGACTACGCGCGGGCGGGTGATCACTTGCCGGCAGACGGAGGTGCCGCGCCGGACGCCGGCCGGCCTGCGTCGGAGGATCCGCCAGGCCCGAACGGCGAGCCGGTGGGACTGTCCGACGACGAGATAGCGGCGCTCGCCGGCGCGTACCAGTCCGCGTCGGCGGTCGGGGCACTGCTGAGGCGGGCTGGCATCCGGGCCGACCTGCTGCCCGTCTTCGGCGCTGGCGTGAACGCGCGGGACTGGTGGAGCGAGGTCGGCGCGGAGCTCCGCAACGGCCGTGCGACTGCCGGCAGGCGGAAGATCTTTCGGGCCGCCGCGCGCGACTACCCCGACAACCCGACATTCCGCCGCGCGGCCCACGGACCGGGTGCCTGATCGTGGCGGTCGCGGCCCTTCATACCGCCTGGCGGCGGAACCTTGTGGTGGCGCCGCCACAAGGCAAGTCTCAAGCTGGCTTCGGTACCCGCGCCCAGGACGGCGACGGTCACAGCCAGGAATGCGCGGTTCGCGGCCGTTCGAGCGCTGTTCCGCCGGCTCTCATGCCGCGCCGTTCGCCCAGTTCTCAGATGACATGCCGTAGGTGCCTTCGGTCATGGCATCGGCGGTCATCTCGTCGAGCAGTTCCCGTCGGCGGCGCCCGAGCCGTTCCTTGTAGGCCAGCAGGCCGTCCAGTCGAACCCGGCGGCTCGACCGCGGCCGGGTGAACGGAATCTCACCGATGTCCAGAAGCCTGACCATTTCGGCGCGTGGGACGCCCAGCAACTCGGCGGCCTCGCGGACCGTGAGCTCGCTGTCCAGGATGACGACGGACACCGCTCGTCCCGCCGCCATTGCCGCCGCCACCTGTCGCAGAACCTCGACAACCGACTCGGGCAATTCCGCCTCGTGCTGTCCGCCGACCAGGCGGTACGGCAGCGGCCCTCGGCTCTCCGAGCCGTCGCCATTCGCCAAGACGTCGGCCAGCAGGACGAGCGCGGCGGCTTCCTCGGCTGAAGGCATGACAGGCTTCCCATGGGTAGCCACGGATGCCTCCTCCACGACTCCGGTTGCCAACTCGCCCACGTCAGCTCCCTTCATCATGGCGCACCCTTCGTGCCGTCGCACCCTTCGTGCCGTCGCACCCCTCGTGCCGTCGCACCCCTCGTGCCGTCGCACCCCTCGTGCCGCGACGAGGCGGAACTCGAAGTCGGTACATGGTACTGCATGACCCACCAGTGTCGAAGTAACCAGTGCTGTAGTATGCACGTCCGATCAGGCCGCCGGCCCTCCGGCTGGAGCGTCGCTTGGCGCCCCAGGAGCTGGGCCGGCAGGGTCGCCGTCATCGACGTAGCCGCCGAGTTCTTGTACCGTATCTGGTACAACATTCGGCAAGCTCTGGATCGGAGGACGCCATGGCGGCGGCGATCAGCGCCAGCGAGGCGCGGAAGACTCTGTTCCCGCTGATCGAGCAGGTCAATGCCGATCACACGCCTGTCGAGATCGTCTCGAAGCGTGGGAACGCGGTGCTCGTGAGCAAGGAGGACTGGGACTCGATCGTCGAGACCAACTACCTGCTGCGCACCCCGGCCAATGCCAGGCGGCTGATGGAGAGCGTGGAGCAGTGGCGCTCGGGCGATGCGGTCGAACGGTTGCTGGATCCCGACGAGTGAAGCTGATCTGGACCGACCACGCCTGGGATGACTACCTCTACTGGCAGGGCCAGGACCGGAAGACACTTAAGCGGATCAACGTGTTGATCGCGGACATCAAACGGGATCCCGAGGGGCCGGGGATCGGCAAGCCTGAGCTGTTGCGCAACAACCTGGCCGGGCTGCGCTCACGCCGGATCGATGACGAACATCGACTGGTTTACGCGGTTGAGCCCGGCCAGATCACCGTCATCGCCTGCCGCTACCACTATCAGTGAGCCACTCGGCGCCTGACACGCCGGCCAAGGCAGGCCTCAAACCAGCTTCGATACCTGCGCCGTGACCAGTGGGGCCGTGGTCTTCTCGGGCCCCTGGCTGGCCCGATCGCGCAGGGTGCGGTTGGCACGGGTCCACGCCGTCGGATCCGTGCCGGCCGCCGCGCTCGCCCACCACGGGTTCGCGTCAGCGAGGATGCGGCGAGCTCGTCGTCTCGCCTGGGCTGATCTCAGCCAAGGCACCACAGAGACGGGGGGTCTGGGAGTCAATGCCACCACAGAAGGGAGGGGGTAGCGAGGTATGTGACGCCACAGGAGGGGCGGTCCCTTGCGGCGGCTCCTCCCGGCTCCTCTATGGTTCCGCCTGGATCTTCTGTCTGTGTGGGGACACGTGTGGAGGCCGTGGATGGGGACGACGTCGGCGCGCGCCGCGCTGGCCGAGGCGTTGCGCGCTGAGGCGCGGGCCGATTTCTGGTCGGCGTCGACGACCCGGACAGGCGATCTGGCCCTGGAGGTCGAGGGCGTCGGGCCGATCCCGCTGCCCATCAGCGCCGCCGTGGCCCGCCAGCTCATCGGGATCGCTCAGCCCGCCCGGTTCGGCCGTGGCGAGGAGACGCTGACCGACCCGGCGGTGCGGCACACGTGGGAGGTCCCGAAGCACCTCGCGCGGGCCGTCTGGGACGACGAGGTGATGGCCCTCCTCCTCAAGCGCGCCCAGGTCGAGATGGGCATCCCGGACGATGCCGAGCTGTCCGCCGAGCCGCACTCTCTGCTGGTCTACGAGGCGGACCAGTTCTTCCTGCCGCACCAGGACAGCGAGAAGAACGACCTGATGGTCGGCACGGTCGTGGTGACGCTGCCGTCGGTCCACAGCGGCGGCGAGCTGGTGGTGCGCCACGGCGGTGAGGAACAGCGCTTCCCCGGCTCGGAGACCGACCTGTCGATCGTCGCCTTCTACGCCGACTGCCGGCACGAGGTGACCGAGGTGCGCACGGGCTACCGGGTCGCCCTGACCTACAACCTGCTGGCCCGGCGCGACGAGAGCGCCCCGCAGGGAGACGAGGCGACCGTCCGAGGCCTCGGGACGCTGCTGCGCGAGCACTTCACGACGCCGACGCCCACCTACGGAGGCCGGGTCGCGGATCCGCCGGGCCGGCTGGTCTACCTGCTCGACCACGAGTACACGCCCCGGTCGCTGGGCTGGTCCGCGCTCAAGGGTGCCGACGTCCGCCGGGTGGCGATGCTGCGGGCCGCGGTGGAGCGGGCCGGCTGCGAGGCCGTGCTCGCGCTCGCCGACGTGAAGACGACCCACAGCGCCTACGAGGCCGACGACCTCGAGTACCAGGACCGGTACTGGGACGACGGCGAGGACGCGGAGGACGGCGACGACGCGGAGGACGGCGACTACGACATCCAGGAGCTGATCGACGAGACGGTCACGCTCACCTACTGGACCGGCCCCGACGGTGGGCGCGGCGAGCAGATCTTGCTCGACGTCGACGACGCCGAGGTGTGCGACTCCGCCAGCGCCGAGGACTTCGAGCCGCATGCCTCGGAGTACGAGGGCTACATGGGCAACTGGGGCAACACCCTGGACCGCTGGTACCACCGGGCCGCGGTCGTCGTCTGGCCCCGGGAGCAGGCGTTCGCGAACCGGGCGAGATCCTCGCCCGCGTGGGCGCTCGAACAGCTCGCCGCGATGGCCTCCGCCGGTGACCATGCCGGTGCGCGGAACGCGGCGGCAACGCTCGAGCCGTTCTGGGACGGCGCGCTGGCGGTGGCCTCTCCCGGGGCCGGCCGACTGGTCCGCGGCCTCCTCGGCCCGGCGCTGCGGACGGCGGACGCCCTGGCGGACGAGGCGGCGGCGACAATGCTGCTGCGGCCGTTCCAGCTCGAATACCTGACCGCCGACCACGTCGAGGGGCTCGGACGGCTCGTCACCCGCTTTGGCGAACCGTGGGCCACGGCACTGCTGCGGCTTTGGTCCGGTCAGCAGAAGCCGGCCTGGTCGTACTCCGGCAGAGGTGAACGGCGCACGTGGCTGACCGAGCAGCTCGTGGGCCTGTGCTCGGGGCTGCACGCGGCGCCCGGCCCCAGCTGCCAGGCGGCCGCGAGGTCACTTCTCGGCCTTGCCGAGCAGTGGGTCACCGGGACGGTCGGCACAGCGTTCCGGTCGTCGTCGCCGTCCGCCCGTGAGCAGGCACTCGAAGAGCTGGCCGGGCCCGTCGCCGCCGTCCTGGCGGCGAGCGCCGCCGTCGGGGTGGCGAGCACCCGGGAGGCAATGCGTGACTGTCTGCGCCGAGGGGGCGACGGGGCCACCGCGCTCGCGGTGCCCGCGCTGCGCGCCAGTGCGGGGCGGGCCGGGAGCGCGGCGGCGGTCTTCGGCGCGCTGGCCGCCGACTGCGCGGCCTGGCTGCGGTCCCGGCTCGCGCGGCCCCAGCGGGCGTCCGACGACTGGTCGATCGAGCTGGCGGCCGGGGGCTGTGCCTGCGAGCTGTGCACCACGCTGCGCCAGTTCCTGGCCGCCCGCGACCGGCGCACGCTCGAGTGGCCGCTCGCCAAGGACCGCCGCCAGCACGTCCACGGCCGGATCGACGCCGCCGAGCTGCCGGTCAGCCACCTCACGAGGCGGCAGGGCCGCCCCTACACCCTCGTCCTGGACAAGACCGCCGAGCTGTTCACCGCCGCCGCCAAGGCCCGCTCCCGCGACCAGGCGGACCTGGACTGGCTCGAGACGACGTGGAAGACCGCCCGAAACGGCGAATGACCTACCACCGGCCGGTCAGGGCGGGTAGTCGGCCATCGACGTCTCGGATGGCGGCCGAGGTCGCATGCCTCTCTGTACGCGCGCCGCGGTCAGTGGGGCCGCCGCCGTCTCGGGCGCGGGCGTATCTCGCTCGTCCTGCCAGCGAGCCGGGACGAGCCGGACGACGGCGCTACGCTGACCTGTAGTACTGGCTGGTCGTGTCGGCTGAGGAGGTGCGCCATCACCGCGGAGATGATCGCTCCCGCCTGGATGCACCAGCAGGTCACGGCGGAGCAGTACGGCTCCTGGTCCGAGGAGCAGTGCGCGGGCGTCGAGATCGTGGACGGGATGGTCGTCGTGAGCCCGAGCGCCACCAGGCGGCATAACCGGCTGGTCAGGATCATCACGAACGCGCTGGACGCGGCCGGAGGGTTGGACTGGAACGCCGACAGCGACTTCGATCTCCGGCTCCAGGACGTGCCGTTGACCAACCGCCGGCCTGACGTCGTCGTCTACCGCGCCGACACGCTCGACGTGATGCCGGCCCGGCCCGAGCATGTGCTGCTTGTTGCCGAGATCGTCTCGCCGGGTTCTGAGTCGACGGACAGGTTCGTCAAGGCCGGGGAGTACGCCCGAGCGGGCATCACATACTACTGGCGCGTCGAGCAGCCTGCCGGAGGGGTTCCGCTCGTGTACACCTACGTTCTCGACCCGGCGACCAGGACCTATCGGGACGCCGGCGTCTTCACGGGCGTAGTCAAGGCTCCCGCTCCCTTCCCGGTCGAGATCGACATCACTCAGCTGTAGCCGTCGTTTTCGGCAACCACCTGGCGGGGTTCCACCCGACGGAGGCCGGTACGACGGCCATTGGTAGCTACCCGCGTCGGGCTTCCTTGTAGTCCTCGACGAGTTCGTCGATCTCAGCGTCGTCCAGGGCCAGCACCTCGTCGAGTTGAGCCGCTGCCGACCTCAGCGCGGCGATCTCCGCGGCCAGGTCGGTCCTCGTTGGGATGAAGAACCCTACCGTCTGGCCGTGCCGGGTGACGGCGACCGGTTGAACGCGGGCGATGTAGTCCGCAAGGCCGGCCCGGAACTCACGGATCCCCACCTTCGTCGTCGCCATCGCGCCTTCCAACCTGTGTGTCACTGGCAGCTCCGTGGCGACCGGTCAGGCGACCGCCTTGGCGTCGCTGTAGGGACGGATCGCCACGGCGTCGGTCGCCAGCATGTCGCGGAACAGGTCGTCAACCCGCCGGGCCACCGGACCATCCAGCCACGACATCCCGCACGACGCGCACTCCTCGACCGGGATGTCCGTCACCACAGCCACTCGGCCGCTCCGTTGCACCACCTTCGGCTTCCGCCCGAGACGGATCTCGCCGTTTCCGCACGAATCACAACGCACTACCGCCTCCTCCGGAAGTCCTCCGACCACTCGGTCGGATAGGGTTCGTACACGGTCACCAGTGTCTCCCGCCGCCGCCGCTCGTCAAGAGCGACGACTACGTGGAGCGGGCGGAGCCATTCGATCAGCAAGACCAGCTCCTTGACGACGAACGGGCCGCCGGCTGCCTCCTCGATGACCTCCCCACCGCCGAGCAGGCGTTCGAACTCGCTCAGGGAGATGTCGACGAGCTGCATCTTGTCGAAGACGTGTTCGGTGTAGCGGTACTCGAAGCGCCGAACGTACGGCCGGGACACGGGTCTGTAGCGGCCCTCGTCCTCGCGCATGGCGCCCCCCATCGGTGACAAGCCGATCTTTCTGCGCAGCGTAGCCGAGCGGTGGCTGACATCGGCGGGCGATCTTGCGGCCTGTGGATAACGACGTGGGAGCTTGCTCGACCGCCATCGAGCCTTCCGGCCGCGGGTGCCAGCGCCCGGCGCAGGTAGGACGTCCTGCCGGTGACCGCCGCGCCCCTGAACGCGTCAGTCAGGTAGGTGATCCGACGATCTGCTGCCGATCGACGTTAGCGAGGTCGCGTAGACGGATGCGGTGTCGCGGCCGACGCGGTGGCAGGCGATCTTCCCGCGATCGAGGAGTTTGTACAGGTTGGTCGGGACGAGAGCAGCGTCGCGACGCTGGCGGCTCAGCTGCATCCGGGTCAGCAGCCTCGTTGCCAGACCAAGGCCTTGACCATCGCGCTCCACTGGTAGGCGATGAGGCGGGGCCAGTCGTGGAGGGGCGGGTCGACGCTGACCATGATCTTCTTGCCGGGGTAGCAGCGGTCGATGCGCAGCCTGGCTCGGACGTTCTGCGAGCGGTCCGTTACGAAGATCATGCGGGTCCAGCCGTACCGTGCCGCGAGCCGGCCGGCCTCTCGGGCCTCGCCCTGGGTCGTGAACGGGTCCGGTCGGAAACAGATCACCTTGACGTTCGGGACGGTTGGGCAGTCCCGCGTGTTCGGCGTGGAAAGCACCAGCACGGGCGCGTAGCCCGCGCGGGCCAGCTCCAGTGCGCGGTCGCGTCGGTGGCCGTCCCCGCCCAGCATCAAGATCGCATTCGCGGGCGCTGGCCGGTCGGTCGGTGGGAAGACGATGATCGCCAGCGTCGCGCCGATGAACAGTAGAAAGAGGACTGCCAGGGCCGCTGCCGTGCGTCGGAGCGCTCGGCTCGGGAAGCCGCGTCGATCCGGTCCGTCGACGATGGTGGGGCCGGCCGGCGCGGGTGGGACCGAACGGAACTGCCGCGGGAGCCGGACCAGAGTTCGGGACACGCCTCACGATGTCACGCACGGTCTACGCGAACCGGCATCGCAACGAGGCCGGACAGGCAACGGGACCCAGGTCACAGCGAGGAACCTCGTACCGTCTTCCCATGGAAGCTGTTGTGGATCAGGCGGGCCGGATCGTGCTGCCCAAGTCCATCCGCGACGCGCTCGGCCTGCTACCCGGCACGAAGGTCGACATCTCGCCTTACGGGGCCGGCGTGCGTGTCCTGCCGGCCGGCAGGACCGCGCGTCTCGTCGAGGAGGACGGCGTGCTCGTGTCGGCCGGCGACCCGCCTGTCGACGACGACGTGCTGTTCGGCGTCGACGACGCCGGGCGCAGGTGACCATCGCCGTCTGTGATCCAGAGCCGGCACGGCCGTCGGTCTCCTTGTCGTCGCCGGGTTCCGTTCCGGGCTGGAGCAGGCTGGTCCAGAGGGTTTCGCGCCTGGTGCGCACCGTGCTCCCGATCAGGCGTCGGTGAGAGCCTTCGCTTCGGCCCCGATCTCGCGGATCAGGTCTTCCCAGCCAGGGGTGGCGGCGCCGACGGCGTGAACAGCCGCGCGTGTGGCGGTCGCGGCCTTCGTCAGGGCAGCCTCAAGAGTGTCGGCCTCGACGACCATCGACACGTCGAGACGACCAGTGGTCAACGTCGCGCCAAGGTCAGGGTCGATCACGTCATGCAGGTCGTAGAGAGCTTCCGCGAGCTGATCGCTGAGCGCGTCGAGGACGGCTACCGGTGCGTCCACCTTCAGCTCGATCAGCGTGTGGTACTTCACCCCAAGTCCCCCTTCCAGGAGGTTCGAGCCCTCAGATAGCCACGGAGGTTCGTCCTTGCCGCGCGCTACCGCCTCATCTCCACTCGTAGGAGCATCTCGGCTTGGAGCCCGTCGGTGGGCCTCCGTCGGGCTGGCAGGGGGTCAGCTTCCTGTGGCGGAGTGAAGGTCTGGTGACGCGGTCGGGAGGTCGGCTCGGCGCGCGGCTTCGAGCAGGCGCTTGTCGTAGGTGACGAACGCGTCCAGCGGGGTGTCGTTCTCGTCGGCCAGCCGCAGCGCGGTGGCCAGGTGAATCGCGTCGAGAGATCGCAGGAGCGGGTCGTCGAAAGCGGCCGCGACGGTGCGTACGTTGGCGTCGATTTCCAGGCGGTACATCCGCTCCAGTACCCGTGGAACGCGTCCCACCGCCTGCGGGGCCGCTCGTCTGATCGCGCGCGTGACCTCCACCTCCGCCAGTGCGGAGGTAAACCGCGGCAGGTCCTCGCGGGCATTGAGCCAGTCGACGAGTGCCGGGCTTTCCGGTTCGGCGACGACAAGCTTCACCACGGCCGCCGAATCCAGGTAGATCACCAGCGTTCCTCGTCGCGCATGGCGATCAGAGCTGCGCTGGCCGAGCCATCGCCCAGGATCGGCGGCATGGGTATCGGCCCAGCGGCCGTGGGCGGGATCGCGCGGCCCTCGGCGACCAGGCGGTCGAGCGCGGCTGTGCCACGGCTGACGGGCACCAGCCGCGCGACGGGGCGGCCCCGGTCGGTGATCTCGATCGTCTCGCCGCGCCGGACGCGGTCGACGACCTGGCTGGTGTTCTGGTTGAGTTCCCGCACGCCGACTCTCTCCACGTGGCAAGTGTAGAACATCATGTCCTACATCGGGGATCGCGAGGATGCTCGGTAGTCCGCGCGGGGCCGTCAGGCGACAAGGTAGGCCGAGTCGCCGAACTCGGCGGACACCCGTACACACAGAGGGCCTCGCGTGCCTGGTCCGTTAGCGGTCCGCGCGACTGGGATCGGAATGGTACCGTCTTCCCATGGAAGCTGTGGTGGATCAGGCGGGCCGGATCGTGCTGCCCAAGTCCATCCGCGACGCGCTCGGCCTGCTGCCCGGCACGAAGGTCGACATCTCGCCTTACGGGGCCGGTGTGCAGGTCCTGCCGGCCGGCAGGACCGCCCGTCTCGTCGAGGAGAACGGCGTGCTCGTGTCGGCCGGCGACACGCCTGTCGACGACGACGTGCTGTTCGGCCTCATCGACGCGGGACGTAAGTGACCATCGCCGTCGATACAAGCGTCGCCGTCCCTCTCCTCGTCCGCTCCCATCAGCATCACGGCGACGTGGTGCGCTGGTGGGGCCGTCAGCAGCTCACACTCAGTGGGCATGCCTTGGCGGAGACCTACTCGGTACTCACCAGACTGCCGGGCGACGCGCGGTTGTCCGGGCCGGACGCGGCGCGCCTGCTCGACGCCAGGTTCGCCGCGCCGCTGACGCTGAGCGGCCCGCAGGCCCAGAAGGTCCACACGACTTTGAGCCAGCTCGGCGTCGCCGGGGGCGCCGTGTACGACGGGCTTGTGGCGCTTGCCGCCAGGGAGCACGGCCTGGCTCTCGCGACAAGGGATGCACGCGCGCGCGGAACCTATGACGCGGTCGGAGTAAAGGTGATCCTCGTCGGCTGAGCGGTACGCGGCCGGGCCGAGGATGGCGAGATCGAACGGTCGGTCGCCGCTGGCTACTTGCCCTTGAAGAGGTAGCCGTAGACGGCGTCGGCGATGGCCTGCTCGCCTTGGGCGTTGGGGTGGGCGCTGGCTGTTGTGCCCGTGCCGAGTAGTTCGACCGGGTAGAGCCAGGAGTCGGTGGTGCACAGGCGATGGCCGTTGAGGGTGTTGGCTGTCGAGACGTACTCGACGCCGGCCTTCCCGGCGGCCCGTTTGGCTACTCGGTCGAGGTCGTCGTTGAGGCCGACGAGCTGGGTCCGTTCGGTGCTGGCCATCCATTTGCAGGTGTTGTCGCTGCGGCTCGGGAAGATGTCCGGGTATCCGACGACGAGGATCCTGGCGTTCGGGGCTGCGGTCTTGATGCCCTGGTAGGCGGTCTGCAAAAGCCCGGGGAGTTGGTTCTCGACGAAGTCCACGCTGGTGTTGTCGTGGCCCGTCCAGAAGCAGCGCCAGATCACGCAGCTGGCGATGGTCGGGCCGAAGCTTGCGTCGTTGCCGCCGATCGTGATCGTCACGACGTCTGGATGGACCCCAGCGGCCAGCAACGACTTCAGGGCTGTGATCTGGGCGGGCTGGCCGTGGAAGGCGCTCGTCAGTGCGTAGGTCTTGGCGCCGGAGCAGGCGAGCAGCTTCACCGTCGAGCCGGCCGCCTGTTGGCCGAGCAGCCTGGGCCAGGCGCTGGCGCCGCGGTGACAGGTGGCGGCGTCGGTGTCGAAGGGTGCGTTGCCCTCGCCGGAGGAGTACGAGTCGCCGAGGGCGACGATCGTCAGCGGCTGGTTGTTGGTCAGCGGCCGACGGGTCGATGACCCGGTGGCGGCGTTCGCCACCGTTGGGGGCTGACAGGCGGCGAGCAAGGTCGCGATGGTCGCGAAGAGGCTGACGACGCCCACCACGACGAGGCGACGGGCCCGCGCCGAAACGGGCGCACGCAGCTGCATGACCTCGGAGCGTAACCGTCTTGGCGGTGGTTGGCCGCCGCGTAGCGGCCACGAGGGTCCACGTTCTGCGCCGTGTTGGAGATCCGCGCGGTACGTTTCGGACATAGCAGACGCAGTGACGGAAGACTCTGCTGCCCGGCTGAGATCTTCAGCATCGCCAGAGATGGCCGCCGTGGGCGGATGCGCGCCCAGGGTATCGGGCCTGGCCTGGCCGGGTCGTAGCGCGGGACCCGTCGATCACCCGGTGTGTACCGCCGTACAGTTGCGGTGATCGGGTCATGGTCGTTTGCGCGAGAAAGCGGGTGAGTGATGACGCGCTGGTTCAACATCACTGGGCCCTGCGTTCCGGGGAAACATTTCATGATCGCGGCTTCGGCGCGGTTGCCCGAGGTCCCGGCTCTCGTGGCGCGCGAGCACTACTTCCTCGTGCACGCCCCGCGGCAGACCGGGAAGACGACGACCCTGCGCGCGCTCGCGGCCGGACTGACAGCCAGCGGGGAGTACGCGGCCGTGAAGCTCTCTTTGCAGAGCGGCGCTGCTTTTGGCGACGACATCGGCGGCGCCACCCGCGCCATCCTGGCGAAGGCCAGACGAGAGGCCCGGCTCACTCTTCCCGCGGACCTGCGGCCGCCGGTGTGGCCCGAGGGCCCGGACGGGGATCTCTTCGGCGGTGCGCTCGCGGCCTGGGCCGAGTTCTGCCCGCGGCCACTCGTGCTGTTCCTAGACGAGATCGACTCGCTTACGGGTGCGACGCTCGTCGCCGTGCTGAGCCAGATCCGGGAGGGCTTCGAAGATCGTCCGGGGGCGTTCCCGGCTTCGATCGCGCTCTGCGGCCTACGGGACGTCCGTGACTATAGGACCGCCTCTGGTGGAAATCCGGAACGCTCGGGCGGCCCAAGCCCTTTCAACATCATTGTCGAGTCGCTGCGGCTCGGGGATTTCACCCTTGACGAGGTGCGGGAGCTCTATGGCCAGCACACCGCGGAGACCGGCCGTGTCTTCACCGACGAGGCCGTCGCGCACGTCTTTGCGCTGACTGGCGGTCAGCCCTGGCTGGTCAACGCGCTGGCCGCGGAGATCGTCGACCGGATGAAGATCCCGGCGGCGGAGCCGGTCACGGTCGAGCAGGTCGACACCGCCCGGGAGCGGGTCATCCAGGCCCGGCCGAGTCATCTGGACTCGCTGGTGCGCCGGCTGCGTGAGCCTGAGGTGCAGCGGGTCCTCCTGCCGGTCCTCGCCGGCTCGCAGGAGCCGGTCGACCTGGAGTACTCCGACGACCGGTCCTTCGTCCGCGACCTCGGTCTGATCACCGAAGACGGTGGGGAGGGCCCGCGGATCGCCAACCCGATCTACGCGGAGGTGATCTCCCGAGCCCTCGCAGAGCAGGTGGTCCCCAGCCCGGCGGCGCTTCCCACGGCGCGCGACTTCGTCCTCCCGGACGGCCGGTTCGACGTTCCGGGCGCGCTGACCAGTCTCGCCGCGTTCTGGCGTACCCACGGCAAGATGCTCGGCGACGGGCGGCCCTATGCGGAGGCCCTCCCGCACGCGTTCCTGTTCGCCTGGCTCGACCGGGCCGTCAATGGCGACGGCGACGTGTTCCGGGAGTACGCCAACGGCGGCGGCCGCGCTGACCTCTATCTCCGCTGGCGCTACACAGCCGGGGACGGAACCCGCGCCGAGCAGCGCGAGGTGTTCGAGGTGAAGACCCACCGCGCCGGGCAGGCCAACCCGCTCAAAGATGCGATCGTCCAGCTCGACGACTACCTGAACCACCTGGGCCTGTCGTCAGGCTACATAGTGATCTTTGATCAGAGGCCGCAGACCATGCCAGACACCGACGAACCCCTGACCACCCAGGCCAGCCCGTCCGGCCACTCGATCGCCATCGCCCGTCTGGCCCTACCGCCGGGCCGCGATCAGACCCAGGCGCGGTCATAGCAGGTAGGAGCGTCGAGGGTTCCACGCACGCCGGCCCACACCCTGATGCGCGGACTACGGACTGTCGGCCGGCTCGCGGTCGGCAAGGATCTTCACCTGAGCTCGGCTCCGGTTCGGCCAGCTGTCTCCTAGAAGATCAGTCGGTGGGCCTCGCTCGCGAAGCTCCCGAGGCCGGATCTGCTCAGGGTGGCGAGGAGGCCGTCGAGGGTCTTGGGATCCCGCTTGTAGCCGTCGGCCTGCCTGCGTAGCACGGTGATCACCGTGCGTGGTGAAGTGTCGAGAAGTTCGAGGAGGAATTGGTCGGCCGTCAGCACCTCGACCCCGTGGGGTAGGGCCGATGCCGCCGGGAAGTCGGAGATGTTGTCGGTGACCAGAAGTCCTGCGCCCGCCTTGACGGCGGCCGCGAGGACGTGGCGGTCTTTCTCGTGGCAGGCCATCGCGGGGATCAACGTCTCGTAGCCGAGTACTTCCGCCTCGGGGAAGTGCTCGCGCAGGAGCCCGATGATCCGGCTGGCCTGGTCAGGTGACGCCGATCCTCGGCGGACGAGCGCGCCTTGGAGTTCCTGCAGGATGTGCGGTGACCACAGCGGGCGGTAGAGATCGGCGATCGCGAGGCGGAGCAGGCTGTCGCGTAGGTGCATGGGGTACAGGACGCACGTGTCTAGCAGCGCGGCGAACGTCATGGCGCTTCTGGGCGGTGGTAGGGCTTCTCGGTCGTGTGGTAGCCGTCGAACTCCTCGGAGATGGCGATCAGCTCGTCCATGGCGGCCTCGCGCTCGGCTCGGCGTAGTTCCTGGTAGGCCAGCACATCGTGCAGCAGGAGCCGGCGGTGTCGACCGGGCTGGGTGTAGGGGATCCGTCCCTCGTCGAGCATCCTGACCAGGGTCGGGCGCGAGACTCCGAGGATGTCGGCCGCCTCCTGGGTGGTCAGCTGCTGGTGATGAGGGGCGATGGTGACGGCCTGGCCGCGGGCCATCGCGAGGACGACGTGTTGGAGAACGTCGTAGACGGCTGCGGGAAGCGGGGTGCGTGATCCGCCGGATCCGACCAGTTCGGCGTGGTTCTCCGTACGGCTGATCTGCCTGACGAGTGCGACCAGGTCGTCGAGGGACTCGTCCGGGGGAAGGATGGTGCGTTCGGATACTCCAGTGGCCATGGTCTTCAACCTCCTGCCCCAGCATACTCAGATTCGAACGAATCGAAAGCGGCGGGATTGGAGCGGGTGAGCCGCTCCGACCTGACCGTGGTACGAATCAGACTTAGCGGACACGGCGGCGGAATGCGCTGCGGCTCGGCTGAGATGTCCAGCATCGTCGGGGATGGCGACCGCGGGCGGGGCCCGCGAAGGGCTGGTCAGGCGACGAGGTAGGCCGAGTCGCCGAATTCCGCGGTCACCTTGAGCTGGCCGCCGAGTGCTTCGACGTAGGCGCGCAGGACGGCGACAGAGACGACGTCGAGGTTTCCGCGCTCGACGTCGGAGACCCGAGGGCCGGAGACGCCCAAGGCCTCGGCGACCTCCCGCTGGGTCAGCGAGCGGTCGCGCCCTCCGCGAGTCGATAGGCGCGGATCTCGTCGTCGAGCCGGCGCTGTCCGGCCGCGCGCTCAGCTTCCGTGCGCACGTGGTGACCGGCGGCCTGGCGGGTCTGTTCCGCGCGCCGCTTCGCGTCGTCCCAGCTGACAGTGCTCATGAATAGCTCCTCGTCGGCAGCTCGGCGAGATGCGCGTCGTAGCGATCATCCCCCAGCGGGATGGCGATGTCGTACCAGCCCCGCCAGTCGCTCGACTTGTCGCCGGCGTGCTGGGCCGCGTGGCGGCCGGCCTCACGGTCCTCGCCCTGGCCAGGCTTGCGCACGGCCGGCGATAATGCTGTCGGCTGGCGCCGGGGCTCTGGTGCCGCGGACTGGTGCGGAGTGGGGTTGGGCCAGCGTGCAGCGGCGGGACGACGGCTCGCCCGGGGCGGGGGCTGCTCCGGGCGCCTGGCCACCCCGCCCGGCCACGGGTGCCGCGGGCGAAGGGCGCGGGCCTGGGGAGCTCGGCCGGCCTTTCCGCGTCCTCTTTGTCTGCACGGGGAACATCTGTCGGTCGCCGATGGCCGAGTGGCTGTGCCTGACGGAGCTGCGCGGGCAGCTCGGCCCGGCGGCGTCTGGTTTCGCGCTGGCGAGCGCCGGTACCCACGCGCTCGTCGACGAGCCCATGCACCCGCACGCGGTCCGCGCCCTGGCCGAGCTTGGCGTGAAGGCGGCCGGCTCGTTCGGGCGGCAGCTCGACGCGGGCGCGGTGGACCGGGCCGATCTGGTGTTGTGCGCGACCCGGGAGCACCGCTCCGAGGTCCTGACCGAGAACCCCCGCGCGCTGCGACGCACCTTCACCCTGCGCGAGTTCCACCGGGCCACGGCTGGGCTCGACCCGGCGCAGCTCGACGGGCGCGACGCCCAGGCGGCGATGCGGTCCCTGGTGGAGCAAGCGGCCGCCCGGCGGGGCTGGACGGCGGCCGGGCCGCAGACCGACGACGACCTCGGCGACCCCTACGGCGCGCCGCTGGAGGCCTTCCGGGTCTGCGCGTCGCTGATCCGCGAGGCGCTGGCCGGGCCGGTCTCGCTCGTGGCGGCGGCGGCCGGCAAGCGTGGCCCGGTCACGTGAGGACGCAGCGCTGCCAGCGCTGCCAGCGTCGCTCGGCTTGGGAAGCGCCGCCGAACCGGTCCGTCGGTGGTGGTGGGATCGACTGACGCGGTACGCCCGGACGAGAAAGGCCGGTCGTCGTGGGCCTGGCTACTTGCCCTTGAAGAGGTAGCCGTAGACGGCGTCCGCGATCGCCTGCTCGCCCTGGGCGTTCGGGTGAGCGCTGGCCGTTGCGCCGGTGCCGAGTAGCTCTACCGGGTAGAGCCAGGAGTTGGTGGTGCACAGCCGATGGCCTTTGAGCGTGCTGGCCGTCGAGACGTACTCGACGCCTGCCTTGCCCGCGGCCCGCTTGGCGACGCGGTCGAGGTCGTCGTTGAGCCCGACGAGCTGGACCCGTTCGGTGCTGTCCATCCACCTGCAGGTGTTGTCGCTGCGGCTCGGGAAGATGTCCGGGTAGCCGACGACGAGGATCCTGGCGTTCGGGGCCGCGGCCTTTATCCCCTGGTAGGCGGTCTGTAGCAGTCCGGGTAGCTGGTTCTCGACGAACTGCACGCTGTTGTTGTCGTGGCCGGTCCAGAAGCAGCGCCACACGACGCAGCTGGCGATGGCCGGCCCGAAGCCGGCGTCGTTGCCGCCGATCGTGATCGTCACGACGTCTGGATGGACTCCGGCGGCCAGCAGCGACTTCAGCGCGGTGATCTGGGCGGGCTGGCCGTGGAAGGCGCTCGTCAGCGCGTACGTCCTGGCGCCGGAACAGGCGAGGAGCTTCACCGTCGAGCCGGCCAGCTGCTGGCCGAGCAGCCTGGGCCAGGCGGTGGCGCCGCGGTGACAGGTCGCCGCGTCGGTGTCGAACGGTGCGTTGCCCTCGCCCGAGGAGTACGAGTCGCCGAGGGCGATGATCGTCAGCGGCTGGTCGGTGGTCAGCGGCCGGCGGGTCGACGTCCCGGTGGCGGCGCTCGCCGTATTCGGGGGCTGGCAGGCGGTGAGCAAGGTCGCGATGGTCGCGAACAGGCTGACGACGCCCAGCACGACGAGGCGACGAGCCCGCGTCGGTGCGGGCGAGCGCAGCTGCATGGTCTCGGAGCGTAGCCGCATCAGCCCTGGTCAGCCGTCGCGTAGCGGCCACGAGGGGCCACGTTCTGTGTCGCGTCCGGGTCCTCGTTCCGCATGTCCCGGATATAGCGGACATGGCAGCGGTAGGTCTGCTGTCTCGGCAGGATCTCCAGCATCGCCGCGGATCGCCTGATGCCTCGCGGTGTCGAGAGGCATCTGGGCCCCGATCGGCGCCGCGCGACTGGTTCGGTCGGCCAGGACTGTGTCGAGCAAGTTACGAACTTCGGTGCCCGTAAGGCCCCTTGTGGCGAACGCTGGCTGCTCCTAGGTAGCCAGCCAAGATCTAGAGCAAGGTTTTGCGACCCCGCAGTCTGTCCAGACTTCTCAGCCTGTAAGTTACATAGCGCGGTGGCGGGGGTTTCGCGGAGCTGGCCCTTGGCGGTCGCGCTGACGATGAAGATCATACCGGGGGCATCGCATGAAGGGCATCATCCTCGCGGGCGGCACTGGGACTCGTCTCTATCCGATCACCCAGGGTGTCTCGAAACAGCTGATGCCCGTCTACGACAAGCCGATGATCTACTATCCGCTGTCAACCCTCATGGCGGCCGGTATCCGTGAGATTCTTCTCATCACCACACCCGCGGACGAGGCGCAGTTCCAGCGGCTGCTCGGTGACGGTAGCCGGTTCGGCTGCCACTTCGAGTATGCGACCCAGAGCACGCCGCGTGGCCTCGCGGATGCCTTCATCGTCGGCGCGGACTTCGTGGGCGCGGACAAGGTCTGTCTGATTCTCGGTGACAACATCTTCTACGGCGTCGGTCTGGGTGAGCAGCTCAGGCAGTACACCGATCCGGACGGGGGCGTCGTCTTCGCCTATCACGTCTCCGACCCGCATCGCTATGGCGTGGTCGAGTTTGACGACCACCGCCGTGCTGTCTCCATCGAGGAGAAGCCCGAGAAGCCGAAGTCCAGCTACGCCGTGACCGGCCTCTACTTCTATGACAACGACGTCCTGCAGATCGCCAAGGATACCAAGCCCAGTGCCCGCGGCGAGGTTGAGATCACGGCGGTCAACCAGGAGTATCTCGACCGAGGCCAGCTCGGTGTCCACGTCCTGGACAGGGGCACAGCGTGGCTCGACACAGGCACGTTCAACTCACTCATGCAGGCCGCCCAGTTCGTGCAGGTGATTGAGGAACGCCAGGGCCTTAAGATCGGCTGCGTCGAGGAAGTCGCCTGGCGGGAGGGCTTCATCAGCGACAACGAACTTGCAGCGCTGATCCCCCGGGTGTCGAAGAGCGGCTATGGCGACTATCTGGGGCGCCTTCTAGAGACAACGCCGAGTCGTTGAATGAGGCGGGGGAAATCGTATCGTGCGCATTCTCGTGATCGGCTCGGGCGGCCAGGTTGGCTCTGACCTGTGCCGATTGCTGGCTGCTGATCGGCGGCTGGCGGTCTTGGTAGGACTGACGCGGGCCGAGTGTGACGTCGCCGACATGGAGCGGGTCCGAGAGGTGGTTCGTGACCAGTCGGCGGCTGCCAGGGCAGAGGGTGGGCTGACGGTCATCAACACGGCGGCCTGGACAGATGTTGACGGCGCGGAGGCGGACGAGGCAGGCGCCTACGCGGCCAATGCCGCCGGGCCAGCGCATTTGGCCGCGGCCTGTTCCGAGGTCGGCGCGGGACTGGTGCACATCTCGACCGACTATGTGTTCGACGGTGCGGCGAAACAGCCATACGAGGTCGACGACCGGACGGCGCCAGTGTCCGCCTACGGGCGTACCAAGCTGGCGGGTGAGCAGGCTTTGCTCGCGCTGTGTCCATCCGCGTATGTCGTCCGCGCGGCCTGGGTCTACGGCGCGTCCGGGAAGAACTTCGTGAAAGCGATAACGCGGCTGGCTGCGGAGCGCGACATGTTGACAGTTGTAGACGATCAGCGGGGCTCTCCGACCTGGTCGAGGGACCTGGCGGGCGGCCTGGCAGACCTTGCGCTGTCGAATGCGCCATCGGGCATTTATCACTACGCCAACGGAGGTGAGGTGAGCTGGTGCGGTTTCGCGCGCGCGATTATGCAGGAGCTGGGCGAGGACCCGGGGAAGGTGCGGCCGACTACGACCGATGCTTTTCCGCGGCCAGCACCCCGACCGGCGTATTCCGTCTTGTCGACCCGTCGCTGGGTCGATGCCGGGCTGCCACCGCCCCGCCCTTGGCGTGAGGCGCTGGCCGCAGCCTTCACGGCCCACCCGGATGAGCTCCGTGGTCTTGCCACGGCGCCTCGGCCGTGAGGAGGCCAGAAGTGAGCCAGATCACAGGGCATCAACCATCGAGCGCGAAAGGCCGACTCACGTCATGTCGACGACACTGCTGGTGACCGGGGCCGCCGGGTTCATCGGTTCGAACTTCGTGCGCTACTGGCACAGCTCGCATCCGGGTGACCGGGTGGTGGGGCTGGACTCGTTGACGTACGCGGGTCTGCGGGAGAACCTCGCCGACGTGCTGGACGGGTCGGGTGGTCTGGTGAGCTTGGTCCACGGGGACATCCGGGACCGGGAGCTGGTCGAGTCGCTGCTGCGCGAGCACAGGGTCGACACGGTGGTGAACTTCGCGGCGGAGTCGCACAACAGTCTGGCGATCCTGCGGCCGGGTGACTTCTTCTCGACGAACGTGATGGGTGTCCAGAGCCTGCTGGAGGCGGCGCGGACGGTCGGGGTGGGCCGGTTCCACCAGATCTCCACCTGCGAGGTCTACGGCGATCTGGACCTGGACGACCCGGGGGCGTTCACGGAGGACTCGCCGTATCTGCCGCGGACTCCGTACAACGCGGCGAAGGCGGGCGGCGATCATGCTGTGCGGGCCTATGGGTACACGTATGACGTGCCGGTGACGATCACGAACTGTTCGAACAACTACGGGCCGTACCAGTTCCCGGAGAAGGTCATCCCGCTGTTCGTGACCCGGGCGTTGCAGGGCCAGGAGCTGCCGCTGTACGCGTCGACGAAGAACCGGCGCGAGTGGCTGCACGTGCTCGATCACTGCCGGGCGGTCGAGGCGGTG